>NZ_LGDD01000029.1 GCF_001279695.1 Streptomyces sp. WM6378 | reverse complement strand
TCCGAGAACGACACCATCCCGGCTGCCGGTTAGCCACCGAGCCTGGAACCCAAATGGTGGGTCAGGTCAGCCTGGAACCCAAATGGTGGGTCAGGTCAAGATGTCACCCGATCGTGCAGCAGACCCAACGCCGTCCTGGCCACACCCCGCGCTCCCCTGATGCAGACCATGACCGCGCTCCAGGAGCTTGGGGGCTCGCATGGAAGTCGTGACCATCCGCACCTGACTCGCGACGACCTCCGCCAGCTTGCCCGATCGGGGCGCAGAACTCACCCTCGCCCGGTCCGGAACCACCTACCCCCGATGCACGGCTCCACCAAGATCGCGTTACGCATCCGTGTGCGCAAACGCACATGGACTCGCGAGAAATCGCAGGTAGAAGCGTTGCACCTCGCGCCGCAGAAAACGGCCCCGACCCAGGTAAAACCCCAGGTCAGGGCCATAGCGACGGATGAGCAAGCTGTACGCGGGTTCAGAGCGACACGGCTTTTGTGATCACTAGCGTCCCGCCACCGCCCGGCGCCGTTCCCGCTTCCCATGTTTTGCGGCTCCTGCCCAGAACTCGAACCTGCGGCCAAGCGCCCGTTCCAGGGCGCGTTGCCACGCCCCCCCCTTGGCGACGCGCCGCGCTGGGCCCCGCAATTCCCGTTGACCGGCAAACCGGAGCCGACGGGGGCAATGCCCCACCCCGGCCCCCACGACACCCGGTAGCCGCCCTGTCGACAACGGAATCCGTCGCCAGACGCGGCGCCATCCCACCGACGGACAGTCGGCTCGACCCAGCGCCGATCCAGCACCGGTACGGATAACCAGGGACGACGACAGGTGATGAGACGTCAGGTCATCCAGCACAGATCCAGCGCCGGGTACGCGAACGGGGTCGGCACCCGATCGGGCCGACCCCGTTTCACCTGCATGTTTGCCAGACGGCTACACCAATGCTACAGCGGGCAACTAAACGTTGAACCGAAACTCTGCGACAAGACACTCCTCGCGGTGACGGAGATCTCTTCACCGGAAGCCCACTGACTGCGCTCTCTCATCCGCATACTGCCGTGCCGGGAACCCGCACCTGCCATGCCTCAGGCCACTCCGGGCCCTGTGCCCAGTGCACACCCCCCCGGGAATCCCCCAGATCTGT
Organism: Streptomyces sp. WM6378; assembly: GCF_001279695.1. Taxonomy (GTDB): domain Bacteria; phylum Actinomycetota; class Actinomycetes; order Streptomycetales; family Streptomycetaceae; genus Streptomyces. Next base: position 15,212 of record NZ_LGDD01000029.1, on the reverse strand, counting down.
ACGGCGGGTACCGGGCATCTCGCCCGTTCATGAATCCGCTCGCCCGCGGGATCGGGTCTCGCAGGTCCTGGTCGCGCCCGCCGCCGACCGCTCGCGGTCCGGTGGGCATGCATGCCGTCGGGGTCGGCCCCGGTTGGGGCCGGCCCCGTCAGCGTTGCCCGCACGGGGGGGGCGGGCGGGGTTACGGTGGTTGAGCAGGCGGGTCAGGCCGCCTGGGTGCGGGCGAGGGCGTCGGCGTCACGGCGGCGCTGAGGGGTGAAGGGGTCGGTCGCACCCGCGCCGGTGCCGGGGGTGGTGTCCCAGGAGCGGATCTTCGCGGCGACCCGGGTGAGCTTCTTGTCGCCCGGCTTCACGTCGATCTGGAAGTGCGACTCCTTGGGGAACTTCTCGTCGCCTCCCCAGCGCACGGTGCCTTCGCAGTCCGCGAGGATGTCGCGGATCACCTGGACCTCCTGCGGGAAGAATCCGTCCTTGGCGCCGAGCGGGTAGGCTCCGGGGCGGATCGTGAGGGCCGTGCCGGAGAGCAGGTTGCTCTCGTAGGCCGCGGCGACGGCGCGGTCGGTGGTGTGGCCGCTGATGTCCTCGGTCCGCAGTTCTGAGTCGAGCTCGTAGAAGAACCTGCGGGCCGCATACAGCAGCACGGTCGCCGAGTCGCCGCTGCGCAGCGAGACCGTGATCGGCGAGCCCTCGACCTTGTGGGGCGCGATGCCGTCGTGGTCCGTGACCGGCCAGCCGTTGGCCGAGGTGTCTTTGGACCAGGCCGAGGTCGCTTCAGAGGGCTGCGGCCGGTCGGTCGCGTAGGCCGTGCCAGGCAGGCCGGTGACCGTGAGGGCGCCGCCGACCAGGCCGAGGCCGCCGGTGAGTATGCCGCGTCGGCTCGGGGTCTTGAACTTGGTCACTTCAACTGCTCGCCTTCTGATGGGGTGTTGGTGGGGTTTCCCGGCCGGCCGCGCACCAGACGCAAGACGGTCAGGACAAGGCCGATGACGATTCCGGCGAGGGCGGCGGAGATCACCACGTTCAGCCAGAGCGGTACCAGGTCGATACGGGTGTCATCGCTCCAGCGGCACTCCCGGGACAGCGGGAACAGCCGCTCCACGACGGTTGGTTCACCGGCGGGGCCCTCGTCCCGCATCGGGTTGCCGAGGGCCCGTAGGCATGCCTCTGCGCTTCCCTTGGTGCCGAACCCGATCCACAGCCCCGGCACGTAGGCCGCGACCGCGAGGCACACCGAGAGCACGGTCAGTTCCACCCCGGGGCGCGCGCCCTGTGGGGACAGCCAGAGGCGGCGGGTGGCCAGGAGGTGTACCAGCTTGGCGCCGAGGAGGAAGACCGCCGGGAGTACCGCCGCGTTCGCGACGATGAAGAGTGTGTCGGAGCTGATCACTTAGTGACCTTACGGGGGTCGCCGTGGCGCATGGTGTAGGCGGCGCGCTGGCCTCCCTCGGCGCCGACGTGTGCCTGGAGCCGGTCCGCGAAGCCCAGCAGGAAGGCCTCCAGCTTGCTGTAGGCGAGCGCTCCGGGGGCGATGGTTGGGAAGCCGCCCGTGGAGTTGATCAGGTAGGTGATGCCCGCGATGATCACGCTGTCGTCCTGCTGGGCCAGCATGTTGTACGCGACGTCGACGACGCCCTTGTTCGAGCCGTGGAAGCGCTCGCTGTAGTAGCGCTTGAACCGGGTCAGGTTGCCGCCGTCCACATAGTGGGCGCGGAAGGCGTCCACTATGTTCTTGCCGCCCTTGACCGCCTTGGCGATGAGGTAGCCGTCGGCGTCCTCGATCAGGTCGCTGTAGCCGAAGGACGTCAGGACGTCGGGCTTGGCCAGACGGGCCTTGCAGTAGGCGCGGCCGTCGGGGTGCTTGTCGCTGTCCCGGCGCCACTCGCCGTAGAACGTCATCAGGTCGCCGCCCCAGCCGGCCACGTCGCCGCGGTTGGTGAGGTTGCCGCCCGGCTGGGCGATCTTGTAGTGGCCGCACATGGTCGCGAACAGGTGCTCGGCGCCCAGCTCGGTGCCGGTGAAGCTGTCGATGAACGACCTGCGCAGCTCCACCTTCTTGGAGCGTACGTGGTCGATGAAGCCCTGGTCGGCCGAGCCGAGGAGGGTCCGCCACGTGGTGTCGTTGTACTTCTCGTGCCGGACGAAGTCCATCACGAGAAGGTTGGGGTCGCCCTTGCCATAGGCCTTGGCCAGTCCGTACAGGTTCTCGATGTAGGAGATGAAGCCGTCGGTAGGAGTGCCGCGGTCGTTGACCGAGTCGACGCCGAAGTCGGCGCCCTCCCGATGCACCACACGGTCGAGGTCGAAGACGTCGCTGCCGTTCTCGAAACGGAACTCCTTGATCTGGTTGAACGCCCAGGCCTTCGGCAGCGGGAAGCCCAGGTTGCCGGAGAAGCCCCACGACATCCCCGACACGAACGCCCAGCGCACATAGGCCTCGCCGGTGACCCGGCCGCACACGTTCCGCGAGCCGTACACACCGGGTACGTAGTGCCCGCCCTGGGAGGCCAGCGCCGAACGCACACCGTGGAAGTACTGGAGGATGTTGCTGGTGATCTCCTCGTCCGTTGCGTCGTAGTCGACGGCGAAGTAGATCGTCGTGCCGCGATTGAACCCGTAATGCTTGGCCCGCTCGTGCGCCTTCAGTCCGTGCTGGTAGCCGGAGCCGTAGGAGAAGTCGCCGAGCTTGCGAGCCCCGTACTGGAAGATCGGGAAGCAGCGCATGCCTGCGGCGAAGATGTCGTTGAGCTCCCCCGGCTTGATCGGCTTGTCGAGCGTGCCGCCCGGCTCCTCGTCCAGGTAGCGGCCGACGCACTCGTACCCGGCCTTCTTCAGGGCCGCCGCACGGGACTTGGTGATGGTGAACCGGGTGTCGCAGGCCGTGGCCCGGCGGTCCGGGTCACCCATGGAGACGAGCAGCTGCGCCCACGTCTGGTAGTCGGCGTTGCCGGTCTTGGGCAGCGCGGAGAACTCCTGGAAAGCACGGAGGTAGGAGGCGAGTCCGTCGTCGTACGAACTGGTGAAGGACGCCTCGCGCTTGGCGTCCTCGCCGGAGGTGGTGGCGTACCAGGCGGGACCATTGAAGACGGCCGCCGCGGAGAGCAGTTGGACGAAGACGCCCGAGTCACCCTGCTTCAAGGGGTGCTGCTTGAGGCCGGCCTGGGTGGCGGGGCCGAAGTTGCCGGTGGCGTTGGCCTCGCCGACGCCGATCTCGTACTGGATGGCCTTCATCAGGGCCTTCTGCACGTCCCGGGAGAAGATCCCGTCGCAGGGGACGAGGTAGTAGGTGCCGTTGCCCCAGTACTTCTTGTTGAGCCACTGCTGGATGCTGCGGACCTTCTCTGTGCCGCCGGGGACGACGATGTAGGCGTCCATGGTCAGCAGGCCCTTGACGACCTTGGGGGGAATGGCGCTGGTCTGCACGGGCAGACCCATGTCCGCCTGCATTTTTCCGGACGCCTGCTGGGTGGGGATGCTGAAGGCGCCGTCGACGTCTCCGGCGTGGTAGCCCTTGCAGAAGAACGCGGACTGGACGATCTTGACGATGTTCTTGTTGTTCTCGGAGGTCTTGATGCCGCCGCGCTTCATGACCAGGCCGAGCGTGTTCGGGCCGAAGCTGTCGGACAGCGTGTCGAGGCCCAGCTCGATCTGGAGGGCGCGGGTGAGCGAGAACATCGTGGACCATCCGGTGCGCCCGTTCTCGGGACACGCGTTGTAGCCGGAGCGGCCCTTGTATGTCGAGTTGACCCACTTCTGGGCCTTGAGCACCATCGCGTCAGCCATGACCGATGCCTTTCGGGGAGAGCGTTGTACGGGAAAGGGGAAACGAACCGGGGGCTAGGCCGCCGTGGCCGGACGCGGTCCGGGACAGCCGACGTCGATGTGGTCCAGGCAGGCCTGGCGGCCGGCCGGGCCGTGCGCGACGGTCCAGCCGGCCGGTATGTCGGCGAAGGACGGCCACAGCGAGTGGTGGCCTTCGCCGTCGAACAGGACGTAGTAGCTGCCTTCGGCGTCGTCGAAGGGATTGATGCGCGCCATGGGGAGCGGGGCCTTTCAGCGGTGGTGCGGGCGTGGGCGGCCGGTCAGCAGCCCACGGCGGCCGGGCGGTCCAGGAGGCGGTCGCAAAGGATCCGGGCCAGCTCGGGCGCCTGGTGCTTGACGAAGTAGTGGCCGGCGTCCGGGATGACGGACAGCTCCACTCGGGAGGTGAAGTACTTCCAGTCCAGATGGCCGCTCTCATAGCCGACGGTGGCCGCGTCCGCGTCACCGATCACGACGTGGAACGGTGTCTGCAACTGGGGCCCCCACTGGGTGTGGGCCTCGGTCTGGAAGCGTGCGCCCTGCTGCATGTCGTGGCGTACGACGGCGAGCACGGTGCGCAGATCGGCGTCGTCCAGCGCGCCTTCGAAGCCGCCGAGCGAGCTGAGGAACGAATGCAGCGAGTCGTCGGAACGGGCGTGGGCCGAGTCCAGGAGCGCCTGCGGGTCCGGGGCGGGGAACGCGGCCCCGGCGAAGACCGCCTCCGGCATCCTGCCCCGGCGCTCCAACTCCCGTGCCACCAGGGCCGTCAGGGTGGATCCGGCGCAGTGTCCGTACAGGGCGAATGGCCCCCGCACCGACGCGGCGATCTCCTCGACTATCCGCTCGGCGGCCTCCTCCCAGGTCAACAGCTCCTCATCGGGTACGGACGGGTCGTGTCCGGGCAGTGCGGCTGCCCACAACTCCAGTTCCGCGGGCAGCTGGTCGGCGAGCGGCTGGTAGGCGGTGGCGGCACCACCGCCGTAGGGGATGCAGACCAGGTAGAGCTCAGGAGCAAGGCCGCGATCGGGCGTCAGGCGGTGCAGGACGGGCCGCTCGCCTCCGGCCGCGCCGAGGTCGCGCAGCCGCGCGGCGAGCGCGCGGGGCGTCGGGTTCTTGAAGATATCGACGACCGACAGGCCCCGGCCGATGCGCCGGGCGATCCTGACCGCCTTGAACGAATCGCCGCCCAGGTCGAAGAAGTTGTCGTCGATGCCGGCCCCGGGCACTGCGAGCAGTTCGACGAACGCGGCGACGACACCCTGCTCCTCGGCATCGCGCGGGGCCACGAGAAGGCCCGTGCGCTCCAGCGAGGGGGCAGGCAGCGCCCTACGGTCCAGCTTTCCGTTGCCCGTCAACGGGAGTTCGTCCAGCGACACGAAGGCCGTGGGCACCATGTGGGCGGGCAGCCGCTCGGCGAGCGCCGCGCGCAGCCGCGCCGCATCCAACACCGCGCCGGGCTGCGGGACCGCGTAGCCCGTCAGCGCGGCGTCACCGACAGCGTCCTCGCGGACCACGACCCGGGCGTCACGCACCCCGTCGAGCGTCCTCAACTCGGCCTCGATCTCGCCCAGTTCAATGCGGAAGCCGCGGATCTTCACCTGCTCGTCCGCGCGCCCCAGATATTCGAGCCGCCCCTCCGCTGTCCAGCGGGCCAGGTCGCCCGAGCGGTACATGCGCGAGCCCGCGGCTCCATACGGGGCGGCGACGAACCGCTCGGCGGTCAGGCCCGGCCGGTTCAGATAGCCCCGGGCCACCTGTTCCCCCGCCACGTACATCTCACCGGTCACGCCTACCGGAACCGGCTGGAGGCCGCTGTCCAGGACGTACACCCGCAGGCCCGGCAGACCGGTGCCGATCAGGCTGCCCGGCTGCCCGGCGGCCGTCGACGCGTCCAGGGCGCCATGGCTGACGTGGACCGTGGTCTCGGTGATGCCGTACATGTTCACCAGGGCCGGCGCGTCGCCGGGATGGCGCGCGTACCACTCGGCGAGCCGGTCGAGATCGAGCGCCTCCCCGCCGAACACCACATAGCGCAGCGACAGCCGATCGCCGATCTCGGGGCGGTCCTGGTCTGCCCGCATCAACTGGTAGAAGGCGGAGGGAGTCTGATTGAGAACGGTCACGCCTTCGTCCGCCAGCAGGGCAAGAAAGCCCTCCGGCGACCGGCTGGTCGCATAGGGGACCAGCACCAGGCGCCCGCCGTGCAGCAGCGGGCCCCACAGCTCCCACACGGAGAAGTCGAAGGCATACGAGTGGAACATCGTCCACACGTCGTCGGCGCGGAAGCCGAACAACGGGCGCGTGGCGGCGAACAACGCGACGACGTTGCGGTGCGGCACCACGACGCCCTTGGGGCGGCCAGTGGAACCCGAGGTGTAGATGACGTACGCCGGGTGCGTGCCGGACAGCGGGACGATGCGCTCGCCGTCCTGAAGGCCAGTGCCGGGCAGCGCATCCAGTTCCTCGCCGAGCAGGTGGTCGTCGAGGAGGACCGTGGGCACCCCGGAAGCCGGGAGCCGCGTGGCGAGCTCGCTCGTGGTCACCAGGAGTTCGGGATCCGCGTCCCCAAGGATGTAGGCGATGCGGTCGAGGGGGTAGCCGGGGTCGACCGGAACGTATGCGGCACCCGACTTGATCACAGCCAGTACGGCCACGATCAGCTCGGGCGAACGCGGAAGCGCCACCGCCACGAACCGATCGGGGCCGGCATCACGAGCGATCAGGTGACGCGCCAGCCTGTTCGCACGTGCGTCGAGTTCCCCGTACGTCAGCGAGGTGCCGTCCGAGGTGACGGCAACGGACTCGGGGGAGCGCCGGGCCTGCTCCTCGAAGCACATGGCCAGCGTGTGGTCCGGCACCGGCTCGGCCGGGTGGCGGCCGCGGCTCCACTCTCCGAGGAGGCGGGCGCGTTCGGTACTGTCCAGCATGTTGATCCGGCCCACGGGGCGGGTGGGATCGGTGACCGCCCGGCGCAGGAACGCTGCGAAATGCTCTCGATGGCGGCGGAGTTCGTCGGCGCGGTAGACGGCCGGGTTGGCGTCGATGTGCAGCCGCAGCCGGTCCGGGAGGTCGTAGACCGCGAACATCAGGTCGTCCACCGGGCCGAGCGCGAGGTTGCGGAGCTCGGCCCGGTGCCCGCCGAACGACAGGTCGTAGTCAAAACGCAGGATGTTGACCTGTGGGCCGAACAGGCGCCCGCCGTCCTCCAGCCGCCCGAGGTCGCGGCGGAGGTCCTCGTAACGGTAGCGCTGGTGGCGCAGGGCCCGCTCGGCCTCCTCGGCGACCTGCCGCACGAGATCGGCGAAGCCGAGGTGAGGGCGGACCGACAGGCGCAGCGAGATGATATTGGAAGCCATCCCCGGGGTCGCGCGCACGGTGGCCGCGCGGCGGCTCGGCACCGGCAACCCCAAGACGATGTCGTCGGCCCCGGTCATGCGGTGCACATAGGCGGCGGCGACCGCGATGACCGCACGAGGCCAGTCGGTCCCCAGGGAGTGCGCCAGTTCACGCAGCGCGTCGCGCTCGGCGGCGGGCACCTCGAAGGTCTCGCGCAGCAGCTCGTGCGCGACGGGGGCGACACGCTCACTCAGGGCGGGCACGTCCAGGAGGCCGGACATCCGCTCCAGCCAGAACGCCCGATCCGCCGCGCGATCAGGGGAGTCGCGGTAGCGACCGTCCTCGTCCACCAAATCCTGGAGCCTCCCGAAGGGGCACGCAGGGACGGGCTCACCGGCGGCGAGCGCGGTGTAGACGGCGGCGGCCCGGTGCGCCACCAGCGAGGTGCTCAGTCCGTCGAAGACAAGGTGGTGCCAGCGCTGGTACCACAGATGCAGGTCGTCGCCGAGCACGAGAATGGCCTGGGTGAACAGCGGACCGTTCGTCACGTTCATGGGCCGCCCCAGGTCCGCGCGCATCAACTCCTCGGCGGCGGCCCTCGGATCATCCTCGCCCCGCAGATCGATCGTCGGGACTGCTACACCGTCTGCGGGCCTAGGCCTCTGCACGGGGCCGTCCCCGTCATCGCCACACCGTACGTGCACCGCCTCGGCCTCCGAGACCGCCCGCCGGACCGCTTCACCGAGCAGGGTGCGATCGATGCGCCCCTGGATCTCCAGGCAGTCCGCTATGGCATAGACGGGGTTGCCTTGGGCGAATTGCTGTGCGTACCAGATGCCCGACTGTGCGGCGGTCAGGGGCAGTTCGATGCCCGAAGTGGTGGTTGTTCCCATACGGATGAGCTTGTTCCAGCCTGCTCTCCATCCACTCTCGAAGCAGTCTCCCCTCCCAACCCCTCCCCGTTCACCTCTGAAAAATAGCCAGTAGATGCGTTTTAGCTGCGAAATGAAGGAGATTGCGCCGCAACGCACCGGAAGCTATCCTTCCGGCGCAGGTAAAGGGACAGTCAAGAGATATTGGCTGCGCATCGGTGGATCGGGGGGATCTCCATGAACAGGCACGCATCAGACCATCACAGGACGGATAAGATACAGCTCTCCATGCTGGGGCCGGTGACGGCGACCGTGGAACAACGGACCGCCGCGATCTCGGGGGCGCGGCAGCGCAAGACCCTGGCCTCCCTGGCGCTGTCTCTGGGGCAGGTCGTAGCGGTCGACCAGCTCGTCCGTGACGTATGGGGCGAGGAGCCACCCCGCACAGCCCCCGCGCAGCTGCAGACAAGCATCTGGATGGTGCGCCGCTCGCTGGCCGAGGCCGGTGCCGCGCAGCACGCGATGATCTCCTACGCCTCCGGATACCAACTGGACCGCGCCTCCTGTGTGCTGGACGTCGACGAGTTCCGCCGCATGGTCCGCAACGCCAAGGAGGCCCACCAGGCGGACCGCCCTGCGGAGGCCCTGCGCTCCTTGAATGAGGCGCTCGCCCTCTGGCGCGGCCCGGCGCTCGCCGACGTCGACAGTCCCCCGCTGCGAGCCAGGGCGACCCGGCTGGAGGAGGAACGGCTCGCAGCCCTGGAACAACGCATCGCGCTGGAAATCGAGTTGTGCCACTTCGAGCAGGCGATCGGAGAACTCCTTGACCTGGTCGCCCAACACCCCTTCCGAGAAGGCTTCTACGCCAACCTGATGCTGGCGCTGTACTGGACGGGCAGGCAGTCGGAGGCACTGGCCGTCTTCCGGGACGCGCGCACCACCCTGGCCACCGAGCTCGGCATCACCCCCGGGTCACGTCTGCGCGCAATGGAACAGGCCGTCCTCTGCCAGGACGGCGACACGCTGCGCGCGGCCATGGCGGGCGCGGGCATGGCGCACTGACGCCCAACCACCGGCTCCCACAAATTCCACAGGAAACCCGGATCTGACACTACTGGCCAGTCATGTTTGCGCCGAGGCAGACCGACGAGGGCCGACAAGTGGTGAAGCGTCGATCCAGCACTATCCAACCGCGATGGAGATCGCTCCGCCGGAAGCCCGCTGACCGCGCTCTCACATCTGCATGTCGCCCCGCCGAGAGCTCGAACCCGCCGCCCCCTAGGCCGCAGGCTACTGACGTGTCGTCACCCGTACTTGTGGCTCATTTCATGAGCAAAATTCTCCTTAGAGGGTAACCACCCTGCCCCTTGGAGCTGCCCATGGACCAGCCAACGCAGCCCTCCACTCCGCGACAGACCGATCGGCAAGAAGGACCTGCTGAACCCTGCTGCGATCGACAGTCCACTACGGGAAAACACACCGATGGCATGTCCACCGTCACGTCGGACCGTTCTCAGCTCCACCGCCCGGCCACCGACCAGACAGGCCGCCTCGAAGTGGTACTCCCGCACGAGCCTCCCGCTCTCACGCCCGCGGCGGCAGCCGCACTCCTGCGGATTCTCCTGGCCGCGTACGAACGCAGATCCGGAAGGACCCCACGGCTGCCCTGAGTCGCGCCCTTGGTTCCAGCGGCCCCCAACTGGACCTTCTCTCCGACCAGAGGTACCACGGACGACCACCGAACGGGGCGCTGCCTTCGACGGCTCGCACTCGGGGCGACCGCCGGCCGCACCACAATCTCTGCGGGAGTACGACGTGATCCGATTCGCTTTCGCCGGACGCTGCTCGACCGAAGACCTCCAAGACCCGGAAGCCTCAAAAAACTGGCAACTCCTTCGGGCCAAAGGACTGATCGAACCGGCCGGCGGACAGATCGTGGCCGAATACTTCGACTCCGGCCACTCACGTGCCCTGCCATGGAAGCGCCGCCCACACGCCGCCGCACTGCTTCAAGACCTCCGCGACCCACAACGCGGCTTCGACGCCGTCGTCATCGGAGAACCACAACGCACCTTCTACGGCAACCAGTTCGGCAACACCTTCCCCCTCTTCGTCCACTTCGCCGTACCGCTCTGGGTTCCAGAAGTCGGCGGGCCCATCGACCCCGACAATGAGGCCCACGACCTCGTCATGTCCGTCTTCGGCGGAATGAGCAAAGGCGAGCGCAACCGCATCAAGATCCGCGTTCGGACCGCGATGGCCGCGCAGGCCCAGATCGAAGGCCGCTACCTGGGCGGCCGCCCCCCGTACGGCTACACACTGGAAGACACCGGACCTCATCCCAACCCTTCCAAAGCCGCCGACGGGAAGCGGCTGCACCGCCTCGTACCCGATCCTGAATCTGCGCCCGTCATCCAGCGGATCTACGCCGAATACCTGCTCGGCAAGAGCTACCTGGCCATCGCCATCGGGCTCACCCTCGACAGCATCCCCTGTCCGTCAGCCCACGACCGCCCCCGTAACTCTCACCGCCACGGCACCGCGTGGTCCAAAGGCGCCGTCGCCACCATCCTCAACAACCCGCGCTACACCGGCCACGAAGTATGGAACAAACAACACAAAGAAGAGGTCCTGCTCGACATCGACGACGTCACCCTCGGACACCGCACCAAACAGACCTGGAACACCCCGGACCAGTGGATCTGGTCTGCGAACCCCGTCCACGAACCCCTCGTCACCCTGCAGGACTTCAAAGCCGTGCAGACCGAACGCCACTCCCGCCACCAACGGCGCGATCACCCCCGGCCGCTACTCCTGCGCACCCACCGCCCCTATCAGCTCCGCGGGCGGATACGCTGCTCGACCTGCCGCCGCACCATGCAAGGCAGCTTCAACAACGGCCACTCCAACTACCGATGCCGCTACACACAGGAATACGCACGCACCACCGCCCTGGACCACCCGCCGACCCTCTACATCCGCGAAGACGCCGTAGTGCCGCCACTCGACGCCTGGATCGCCAAAATCTTCGAACCCGGCCGCCTCGCTCGCACCCTCCACGAACTCCAACGCAGCCAGGAACGCACCCTCGCCACCGCACCCGAACTCGAAGTCACCCGCATCACCATCGCCGACTGCGACCGCCGCATCGCCCAATACCGCGCAGCCCTCGACCGCGGCACCGACCCCGAACTCGTCACCGGATGGATCAACCAGACCCAGACCGAGAAAGCAGCCGCCCAACGCCAACTCAGCGAAACCACCGCCGCCCGCCGCACCGTGCTCACCGAACCCGAGATCCGCGACCTCGTCGAACAGCTCGGCGACATCACCTCAGCCCTGACAGACGCCGCACCCGAGAACAAACAACGCCTCTACGAAGCCCTGGGCCTCAACCTCGTCTACTATGCAAAAGAGCGGATCGTGACCGTTGAGTCACAACCCGCTCTGATGTGTGCACTTGGAAAGTGTCCGAGGGGGGACTTGAACCCCCACGCCCGATAAAGGGCACTAGCACCTCAAGCTAGCGCGTCTGCCATTCCGCCACCCGGACTAGGTGTTGTCTTCGCGGCGTGTTCCCCGCGGCGACATAGAGAACTCTACCAGGGGTTTGAGGTGCTGTTCACCCGCATATTGCGTGGTCAGGCGAGGCGTCAGGCCTTGTTCGCCGCGACCCAGTCCTCGTTCGCCTGCCAGGCGTACAGAGTGTTGCCCTCCATGTACGCGTAGTACAGGTCGCAGCGGGCCGCCGCGCGCTGCTCGGCGTGCTTCGGGAACCACGCCGACTTCATGCCCGGCGGCTTCGGGGCCGGGTCCGGCTTGTGGGGCTTGCACGTGGGCGGGAGGGTCGCCGAGGGGAGGGTGGCCTTCAGGAGGCGGTCGCCTCCGGTCGTCTTCATCGCGTACTCGATGCGCTTCGCCCCGTCGGGGAGCCATCGGGGTACGGAGGCGCGGTCGCCCTTTGCCTCCTTGCCGGAGCTGTAGGAGGCGGCCTCGTCGTGGCGGTTCTGGAACCAGTCCTTCGCGGCCGGCACGGCCACGACCGCGGCGAAGCCGAGGGCCACCGCCACCGAGACGGCGGCGAGGACGATGGTCCGGGTCCTGGTGCGGCCAGCGGGCATGGCTCTTGCTCCCTTGGTCGATGTCGGTTCGGCTGCGTTCGCTTCGTTGTCTTCCATTCTTCTGGCGCGGATGTACGGATTCGTACTCCGTGAGGACCAATGTGTGTACGACTGTGGGACCACACGGCGGCGCGGCGGCATCAGCACTGCGGGGCAGGCCTAGCCTCGCCGGGTGAGCAAGGGCAAGGGATACCGGCGGCCGCGTGCGCTCTCGCCGTTGCGCGAGCATCTGCGGGACACGTTCTGGTTCGCGCCGACGGCGGCCATGGTGCTGATCTTCGCGTTGTGGGTCGGGACGAACGATGCCGACTCGGCCATCGTCCAGGCGCTCCAGGACCACCAGGAATTCGACGCGGTCGACGACCTCATCCGGATCGTCAACGACGCCAAGCCCGTGATCAACACGGTCAGCTCGGCGATGATGACCTTCATCGGTGTCGTGTTCAGCATTTCGCTCGTGGCCGTGCAGATGGCCAGTGGGCAGTTCACCCCCCGCGTGGTCCGGATCTTCGTGCGGTCCCGGATCACCAAGCTGACCTTCGCCGTCTTCCTGGCCACGTTCACGCTGTCGCTGCTCGTGCTCACCTCCTTCGAGAGCGAGACCGACCCCCGGCTCGTGACCACCGTCCCCTTTTTGCAGACCGTCCTTACGCTGCTCCTGGTCGCGCTGAGCCTCTTCCTCTTCATCGCGTACGTGAACTCCACGCTGCGGCTCATGCGGGTCGGGCACGTCGTCGACCGGATCACCGGCGAGGCCCTGCGGGTCGTGGACAAGATGCCTCGTGGGGACCTCGGTGGGACCGGCCTTGGTCCGGAGATCGCTCGGGTCGGGTACAGCGGGCAGGGCGGGGTGCTGCGGGATGTCAATATCGCCCGGCTCGTACGGGCCGCTCAGCGGCAGGGGGTCGTGCTCCGGCTCATCCCCCGCATCGGGGACTTCGTGGTGCCGGGCACCCCGCTGCTTTCGGTGCACGGGAGCGATGAGGGCAAGGTGCCTTCGCGGGGCGCGCTGCGCTACACCGCGTCGGTGGGTGTGGAGCGTACGTTCCACCAGGATCTCGGGTTCGGGCTTCGGCAGCTCTCCGATATCGCGCTGCGGGCTCTTTCGCCCGCCGTCAACGACCCGACCACCGCCGTTCAGTGCCTCGACCGGATCGTGCAGCTGCTCACCGCGCTGGCGCCTCGGCCTCTCGGAGCCGTAGGGCATCCGGACGGCAAGGGTGAGGTCCGGCTCGTCCAGGACGTGCCGGACTGGGCCGACCTCGTCGACCTCGCCTTCGCCGAGATCCGGCTCTGCGCGGTCGGAAACCCGCAGGTCACCCGCCGGATCATGGCTGGGCTCGACGATCTGCTCGGGCTCGTTCCCGAACCGCGCCGCGAGCCGTTGCTCCGGCATCGGGAGCTCCTCGCGCAGGCCGTCGAACTCACGGTCCCGGAGGCGGCCGAGCGCGCTTTCGCGTTGGAGCCGGACCGGCAGGGCATCGGGTGACATTGCCGTTCCGGCCCGGAGTGATCGGGCCGAAGTGATCGGGCCGGAGGGATCGGGCCGGTCGTTACGGGATCAGTTGGTACGCCGGGAAGTTGCCCGGGGCGCGCTCTCCCTCCGGGCCCTCCGTCACGGCGCGGACCAGGAGTTCGCCGCCGACGAACGCCCCGTGCCACGAAGCGCCGAAGCCGCCGAACAGTTCCTCGCGGTCACCGCGTGAGCGCGGTTTGCCCCGGCCGACCTTGAACGCCCTTGTCTGCGGGGCCAGTCGGTCGTACGTCCCCGGGTCGTCGGTCGACAGGGTGGCGACCAGCGCTCCGTTGGAGGCGTTCATCGCGGCGAGCAGCTCCGCCTCCGTGTCGACCAGGACGATCGTGTCGACCGGACCGAATGGTTCCGCGTGGAAGAGGGGCGAGGACGGGGGCGGGTTCAGGAGGGTGACCGGCGGGAGGTAGGCGCTGGTGTCCTGGCCGGGCAGGAAGCAGCCGTCGGCCAGGGTCGCCCGGTGCAGCGGGACTGCGCCGCGGTCGATCGCCTCGACCACCTGGTCGCCCAGTTCCTTGGCCTTCGCCGCGTTGATGAGCGGGCCGAAGTCCAGTGCGGGCAGGGCGTCTTCGGGGTGTTCCACTGCCAGGGGGTGACCGATGCGTACGGAGCGTACGGCCGGCAGGTAGGCGGCCAGGAACTGGTCGAACAGGGTGCGCTGGACGACGAACCGGGGGTAGGCGGTGCAGCGCTGCTTGCCGTAGTCGAAGAGTTTGGGGATGACGGAGGAGAGCGCGTCCCAGTCGGAGAAGTTCCAGACTCCCCAGGTGTTCAGGCCCTCTTGCTCCAGGATGTGGCGCTTGCCGAGGTCGGCTACGGCCGTGGCGATGCGGGCGCCCGTGTCGCGGCCGCCGACGAAGGACACGCAGCCGATTTCCGGGGAACGGACGAGGGCCTCGGAGAGTTCGCCCCCGCTGCCGCTGACCAGGGTGATCGGGATCCCCTCGCGTACGGCGAGGGCGGCGGCCAGGGTGAGGCAGGCGACGCCGCCGTCGGTCGGGGTCTTCGCGATCACCGCGTTGCCCGCGAGGGCCTGGACCAGCATCGCGTGGACCAGGACCGACATCGGATAGTTCCAGCTCGCGATGTTGGAGACGGGGCCGGGGAGAGGGGTGCGGCCCTCCAGCATCGCGTCGATGTTGTCGACGTACCAGCGGACTCCGTCGATGGCGCGGTCCACGTCCGCTTCGGCCAGGCGCCAGGGCTTCCCTATTTCCCATACGAGGAGGAGGGCGAGCTGTTCGCGGTGCTCGGTCAGCGCGTCCAGGATGGCGCTGACGCGGCCCTTGCGCTCGGGGAGCGGGATGTGGCGCCAGGCGCGGTGCTGGTCCAGGGAGGCTCGTACGGCCTGGCGGGCGGTGGGGGCGTCGAGGCGGGGCGGGCTTGCGATGGGGGTGCCGTCGATGGGGCTGGTGGCGGGGAGTGCGCGGCCGTCGGCGTGCCACTCGCCGGCCCAGAGGTTCAGGACGCGGTCGTCCTGGAAGGCCTCGGGGGCGACGGCTCGGCTGCGCTGCCAGGCGTCCGACCAAGCCGTGCCGGGCTTCAGCGTCAGGG
>NZ_LGDD01000028.1 GCF_001279695.1 Streptomyces sp. WM6378 | reverse complement strand
CGGCGGAGCCGCACAATGTCACAGCCCCGCGCCCCTAACAGGACTGGTGCCGGCCAGTCCTGGCATCTTCAGCCCGTCATGGGGTCCCCCCTGGCCCTTAAGGCCTTGGGGGAGATTGAGGACGAGCGCCCTTCAGGCGCGAACGGGGTCTGGGGCGGAGCCCCAGGAAACCGGCTTCCCCCTTTCCCACCCCCGGCGGGTTTCGGGAAGGGGCGGGGTGGGGGAAAGCCGCCCGGGCCCCGGCGCACCCTTGCCTCCCCGTACGGGAAACCCTGCTCCCCCGCACACGCGGAACGGGGGCTTCCGGGCAGCGGAAAGGGGCCCGGGGTCCGACCACCCCGAGCCCCCGGTTCCGCAGGGACCAGAAAGGCTAGAACGCCGCCTCGTCCAGCTCCATCAGCGAGTTGTCCACCGTCTCGGCCAGCGCACGCGCCGTACCGACCCCCGGCAGGACGTTCGCCGCGAAGAACTTCGCCGCCGCGATCTTGCCGGTGTAGAAGGGGACGTCCTTCGCGGAGGCCGAGGCCAGCTTCTCGGCGGCGACCGCGGCACCCTTGAGGAGCAGGTAGCCGACCACCACGTCGCCCGAAGCCATCAGCAGGCGGGTCGTGTTGAGCCCCACCTTGTAGATGTTCTTGACGTCCTCACCGGTCGCCGTCAGGTCGGTGATCATCGTGCCGACGATCGCCTCCAGGTCGACGGCCGCCTTGGCGAGCGAGTCGAGCGCGCCGCCCAGCGCCTCGTTGCCGTTCTGCTCGGCGAGGAACTTCTTGATCTCCTCGGAGAGGGCGTTCAGGGACGCGCCCTGGTCCCGGACGATCTTCCGGAAGAAGAAGTCCTGGCCCTGGATCGCCGTGGTGCCCTCGTACAGCGTGTCGATCTTGGCGTCACGGATGTACTGCTCGATCGGGTACTCCTGGAGGTACCCGGAGCCGCCGAAGGTCTGGAGCGACTCGGAGGACAGCTTCTCGTACGACTTCTCCGAGCCGTAGCCCTTCACGATGGGCAGCAGGAGGTCGTTCAGGCCCACGAGCGCCTTGGCGTCCTCGCCCGCCGCCTCCTTGACCTGGATCGCGTCCTGGATGGAGGCGGTGTAGAGGACGAGCGAGCGCATGCCCTCGGCGTACGCCTTCTGCGTCATCAACGAGCGGCGCACGTCCGGGTGGTGAGTGATCGTCACCTTCGGCGCGGTCTTGTCCATGAACTGCGAGAGGTCGCTGCCCTGGACGCGCTCCTTGGCGTACTCAAGGGCGTTGAGGTAACCCGTCGACAGCGTCGCGATCGCCTTCGTGCCGACCATCATGCGGGCGAACTCGATGATCATGAACATCTGGCGGATGCCGTCGTGCTTGTCGCCGATCAGCCAGCCCTTGGCGGGGTGCTGGTCGCCGAACGTCATCTCGCACGTGTTGGACGCCTTCAGGCCCATCTTGTGCTCGACGTTCGTCGCGTACACGCCGTTGCGCTCGCCCAGCTCGCCGGTCTCCCAGTCGAAGTGGAACTTGGGAACGAGGAAGAGCGAAAGCCCCTTCGTGCCCGGGCCGTGGCCCTCCGGACGCGCGAGGACGTAGTGGAGGATGTTCTCCTCCATGTCGTGCTCACCGGAGGTGATGAAGCGCTTCACGCCCTCGATGTGCCAGGAGCCGTCGTCCTGCTGGACGGCCTTGGTGCGGCCGGCGCCGACGTCCGAACCGGCGTCCGGCTCGGTCAGGACCATCGTGGAGCCCCAGCGCTTGTCGACCGCGATCTCGGCGACCTTCTTCTGCGCCTCGTTGCCCTCGGCGAAGAGGATGCCGGCGAACGCCGGGCCCGAGGAGTACATCCAGATCGCCGGGTTCGAGCCGAGCAGCAGCTCGGCGTACGCCCAGATCAGGGAGCGCGGCGAAACGGTGCCGCCGATCTCCTCGGGCAGGCCCAGGCGCCAGTACTCGGAGTCCATGAACGCCTTGTACGAGCTCTTGAAGGACTCCGGGACCGGAGCGGTGTTGGTGGCCGGGTCGAAGACCGGCGGGTTGCGGTCGGCGTCCGCGAAGGAGTCGGCCAGCTCGTTCTCGGCGAGACGGGCGATCTCCTCCAGGATCGACTTGGCGGTGTCGACGTCCATCTCCCCGAACGGGCCGGTGCCGTACAGCTTGTCGCGTCCGAGCACCTCGAAGAGGTTGAACTCGATGTCGCGGAGATTCGACTTGTAGTGCCCCATGGCGACGGCTCCGTAAGCAGGGTGTCGGTTACATCTACCAGCAAGTAGGTCAGTACTCCGATGATGCTACCCACCGGTAATAACGCGCAACCTTTGGCCGAGAACTGTGACGTGTCAGGCAGAGGAACCCGGCTGGGCCGGGCGGGCCGGGTGGGGCGGTTCCCCCAGCGCCTCCGCGAGCGCCCGCGCGGTGGCCGTATTGCAGTTCCCGAGGATGACGAGCGGGGGCGTACCGAAGTCCCGCCCGAGCGAGGGCAGCGTGATGCCGTGCGCGGCGAGCGCGGCCCGCAGCCCCATGACGACCTTGTACGTGTCGTCGCGGCGGGGCGTGAGGGGGGTGGACGCGTTCATGGATGCCTCCTGTGAGTGCGGTGTGTGACGAACCCCTCACAGAGTGCCGCCGAGTCCTTTACCTTCGGAAGTGGTTCACATTGCGCCCAGCAACTGGCAAATGGCGGTGGTGAGTTGTGCCCCCTCGCAAGGACACTGACGCGTCGGCGAACGTGCCGTCCTTCTACGGTGCGGAGCTGCGCTACAAGCGCGAGGCGGCGGGCCTCACGCTTGAGCAACTGGCCGAGGGCAGCTTCCGCGGCGTGCCGTTCCTGAGCCAGATCGAACGCGGCGAGCGCCGGATGCCGGTGGATCTGGCGAAGCACGTGGACGAGCGCCTCGGCACGGACGGCTTTTTCCAACGCCGCTGCGAAGACGCCCGCCGGGCCAAGCAGTCCGGACATGCGGAGTACTTCGCCGACGTGGCGGAGATGGAGCGGGGGGCGGAGACGATTGAGGAGTGGGCGCCCATGCTGGTGCCCGGACTGTTGCAAACCCCGGAGTATGCAAGGGCGATCGTGCGGGCGGCGATGCCCCGCGCCACTGACGATGAGGTCGAGGAGAAGGTGTCGGCCCGCATGGCACGGGCCTCGCTCTTCGAGCAGGACCAGCCCCCGGAGTTCTGGGCGATCCTCGATGAGTCGGTGGTCCGGCGGCGGGTGCTGCCGCCGTTGCAGATGGCCGAACTGCTGGAGCACGCCGCCGAGGTGATCCACGCTACGCGCGGCATTTTGCAGATCGTGCCGGAAACAGTCGCTTCCCATCCGTTCATGATGGGGACTGCCAGGGTGATGACCTTCCCTGATGCGCCCCCCGTTGCCTACATGGAGGGCCTGCACAGCGGTCAACTCGTCGACTATCCGGCCCTCGTGAAGCAATACCGGAGGTCGTACGATCTGCTCAGGGCCGCCGCTCTGTCCCCCCAGGCGTCCCTCGCCATGATCGAAAAGACGGCAGAGGACTTCCGAAATGGCAAGCAGCGATGTTGATTTGACTGCGGCGTTCTGGCGCAAGAGCAGCTACAGCAACGGCACCGGCGGCGAGTGCGTCGAGGTGGCCGAGGGTTTCCTTGGCGCGGCTCGCTGGCGTAAGAGCACGTACAGCAATGGCACCGGCGGGGACTGCGTCGAGGTCGCCGACAACCTCCCCGGCGTCGTCCCCGTCCGGGACTCCAAGGTGCTGGGCGGCCCGGCAATCGTCATCGCGGCCAGCGCTTGGGCGCCCTTCGTTCAGGCGGTCAAGAGCGCGGCGCTTCGCGCCTGAGACGCGGTGTTCGCCGCCACGTCGCGTCGGTAGGCTGTGGCCCCATGTACGGCTACGACCAGAACCCGGGTGCCCAGCAGCAGTACGCCCCGCCCCAGCAGCAGATGCAGGGCGGGTACGGGGAGCAGCCGCTGTACCCCGAGCCGTCGCCGCCCTCGCTCGCCGACGCGGTGCGGGCGTTCACGACCGGGTCGCTCTCGGCCGAGGACTTCCAGCAGATCTTCGCCTCGTCCAAGGTGTACTGCCCGCGCGGCGACAACCCGGGGTTCCTGGCGCTGCACAACACCCAGCAGCCGGTCATCCCGATGTTCACCTCGCTCAAGGAGCTGCGCCGGTACGCGGGCAAGGAGTCCAAGTACTTCGTCATCACCGGCGCCGAGGTGATCGACCTGCTGCCCACCGGGTACGGCTTCGTGCTCGACATGGAGGGCGACCACCGGATGGTCTTCGACGCGAAGGCCGTGGAGCAGATGGTCGACTTCGCGATGCGGCGGATGTACGGATAGCTCGTAGCTCTGAACGGCCTCGGTCTCGGGCCCGTACCCCTTGGGGGTGCGGGCCCGAGGCGTGTCCGGGCCGCGCGGGAATGCATCCGCATTGCCAGATGTTCAGCATTCAACTACTTTGGATGTAGAGCATCCCGCAAGGAGGGCCGTCCCATGCCTGCTGTGACCGTCGAAAACCCGCTGACCCTGCCGCGCGTGTCCGCGCCGGAGGGCGCCTCGGCGCGGCCAGTCCTTGCCGTGACCACCGCGCCCCAGGGGTTCGAGGGGGAGGGATTCCCGGTGCGCCGCGCGTTCGCCGGGATCAACTACAAGTACCTCGACCCGTTCATCATGATGGACCAGATGGGTGAGGTGGAGTACGCGCCGGGCGAGCCGAAGGGCACCCCGTGGCACCCGCACCGCGGCTTCGAGACCGTCACGTACATCATCGACGGGATCTTCGACCACCAGGACTCCAACGGTGGTGGCGGCACGATCACCAACGGTGACACCCAGTGGATGACGGCCGGGTCCGGTCTGCTCCACATCGAGGCGCCGCCGGAGCAGCTGGTCATGTCGGGCGGTCTCTTCCACGGGCTCCAGCTGTGGGTGAACCTGCCGGCCCGGGACAAGATGATGGCCCCGCGCTACCAGGACATCCGCAGCGGTTCCGTCCAGTTGCTCACCTCGCCGGACGGTGGCGCGCTGATGCGGGTCATCGCCGGTTCGCTCGACGGGCACGACGGCCCCGGCATCACGCACACCCCGATCACGATGGTGCACGCCACGCTGCGGCCGGGCGCGTCCGTCACGCTGCCGTGGCGGGAGGACTTCAACGGCCTCGCGTACGTGCTGGCCGGGCGCGGCTCGGTCGGCGCGGAGCGGCGGCCCGTGCACATGGGGCAGACCGCGGTGTTCGGCGAGGGCGGTTCACTGACCGTCCGCGCGGACGAGAAGCAGGATTCCAACGCCCCCGACCTGGAGGTCGTGCTGCTCGGGGGGCAGCCGATCCGGGAGCCGATGGCGCACTACGGGCCGTTCGTGATGAACACGCGGGCGGAGCTTGAGCAGGCCTTCGAGGACTTCCAGAAGGGCCGCCTCGGCACGATCCCGGCGGTCCACGGCATGTAACCCGGGTCCCCCTGGGGCTCCGCCCCAGCCCCCGGGGGGTTTGCCC
The DNA here is from genome assembly GCF_001279695.1 of Streptomyces sp. WM6378. Lineage (GTDB taxonomy): Bacteria > Actinomycetota > Actinomycetes > Streptomycetales > Streptomycetaceae > Streptomyces. Next base: position 11,361 of record NZ_LGDD01000028.1, on the reverse strand, counting down.
ACCCGCCCGCCCGTTGCTCGGGGTTGGTTGGTTCCGGTCCCCTGGGGCTGCGCCCCAGACCCCCTGAGGGGCTGCGCCCCAGACCCCCTGAGGGGCTGCGCCCCAGACCCCCTGAGGGGCTGCGCCCCTCGAACCCCCGCAGGGGGCTCCGCCCCCTGCACCCCCGTTCGCGCCTTAAGGGCGCTCGTCCTCAAACGCCGGACGGGCTGAAGACGCCGCCCCCGCCAGCATCGATCCTGGTAGGGGCGCGGGGAACTGCGCGAGCGACCACGCACGGTCCGTACCCGACGAACTCTCCCCCGGAGGGTCTAGGGAAGGGGCGGGGAGGGGCCCACGGGGTCTGGGGCGGAGCCCCAGCACGCCCGGCCGAGCTGCCCCGGAGGCCACGGGGCGGAACCCCGGCGCATCCCGTTGCGCCAGCGGGGTGGGGGAAACTGACGCCGCGTCACCCAGGCGGACCGTATGCCGCGCCGTCCCGGACGCCCCGTGGTCCGCTGGCAGGGTGGATACACGCACCCTCCTCCCCGAACCCGCCCGGCGGCTCGGCGCGTGGTGCGTTCTCGTGCTGCTCGTCGCCGGGGTCGTGGGCGTCGGCGTCTGGCTCTGCGTCGTGTTCAAGACCGCCGTCACCCCCGTGCTGCTCGCCCTGCTCGGCACCGCCCTGCTCGGGCCCGTGCACCGGTGGCTGATCCGGATGAAGCTCAAGCGGTCGCTCGCTGCCGCGCTCACCTGCGTCGCGCTCGTCGCGGTGGTCGGCGGGGCCGGATACGTCGTCGTCAGCGCGCTCATCGACACCGGCGACCAGATCGTCGCCTCGCTCAAGCAGGCCGGGCAGTGGGTGGCCGACCACTTCGGGGTGGCCGGCGGGGACGGCGTCACCAACCTCGCCGACAACGCCAAGCGGCTGCTCTCCAAGTTCGGGGCGGGCGCGGCCAGCGGGCTGCTCGAAGGGCTCAGCCTGCTCGGCTCGCTCCTCGCCACCAGCGTGCTCGCGCTCCTGCTCACCTTCTTCTTCCTCAAGGACTCCGACCGGGCCGTCGACCTCGCTGACTCCCTCGCCCCGCGCGGCACCGGCGACACCGTCGAGGCCATGGCACGGCGCGCCTTCGAGGCGGTCGAGGGGTTCATGCGGGGGACCACGCTCATCGCCTTCATCGATGCCGTCTGCATCACGGTGGGGCTGGTCATTCTGCGCGTGCCCGGCGCTCTCGGGCTCGGCGCGCTCGTCTTCATCGGGGCGTACATCCCCTACCTGGGCGCCTTCGTCTCCGGGGCCGTCGCCGTGCTCGTGGCGCTCGCCGACCGCGGGTTCGGCATCGCGCTGTGGACGCTCGGCATCGTGCTCGCCGTGCAGCAGCTCGAAGGGCACATCCTCCAGCCCGTCATCCAGAGCCGTACCGTCCAGATGCACCCCGCGATGATCATGATCGCGCTGACCGCGGGTGCCAGCGTCGCGGGCCTCATCGGCATGTTGCTCGCCGTACCGGTCGCGGCGGCCGCCTTCGCCGTGCTGGGGGAGCTGCGGAAGCGTTACTCCGAGGACGGGTCAGCAGGGTCGGAAGAGCCTGCCGCCCCGGGCTCGTAGAGCTCGAACCAGATCGACTTCCCGTCGCCCCTGGGGTCGACCCCCCACGCGTCCGCCAGCATCTCCATCAGGATCAGGCCGCGGCCGCTGGAGGCCATCTCGCCGGGGCGGCGCCGGTGCGGGAGTTCGTCGCTCGCGTCGGCCACCTCGACGCGCAGGCGGCGGGTGCCGAGCGGGCCGCGCGCCTCCGCCACGAGCAGCGCGTCGCCGTCGGTGTGGACCAGCACGTTGGTGATCATCTCGGAGATCATCAGGACCGCCGAGTCGATCTGCTCCTCGTCCGTCCAGTCGTGCAGGAGCTCGCGGAGCTGGCGGCGGGCGCCCGCGATGCGCTCGGGTTCGGCCTGGGCGATGGTCAGTGCGGTGCGGCGGACCGGGGCGGGCGGGACCGCGCCGGCGCCGACGGTGACGTTGCGGCGGAGCAGCAGCAGCGCGATGTCGTCCTCGCGGCGGTCGACCAGCGGGCCCGTGGTGTGGTGCGAGGAGGGGCCGTGCACGGCCTGGACGAGTTCGTCGGCGAGCTGCTCCAGGCTGTCGCCGGTGTGCGTCTCCAGGACCGGGCGCAGCCGCGTCCAGCCGCTGGCCATGTCGTGGCCGCCGGTCTCGATCAGGCCGTCCGTGCAGATCATGATCGTCTCGGCGGGGTCGAGTACGAGCCGGGTCGTCGGGTAGTCGGAGTCCGCCTCGATGCCGAGCGGGAGGCCGCCCGCGGTGGGGCGGATCAGGGCGGTGCCGTCGGCGGTGCGGATCACCGGGTCGGGGTGGCCGGCCCGGGCGACGTCGAGGGTGCCGGTGGCGGGGTCGACCTCGATGTACAGGCAGGTCGCGAAGCGCGGCGCGTAGTCCTCGTGCCCGTCGCCGTACGGGTCGGGCACCCCGTCCGACTCGGTGATCCCGTACAGGAAACGGGAGGCGCGCGAGAGGACCGCGTCGGGGCTGTGGCCCTCGCTGGCGTAGGCCCGCAGCGCGATCCGCAGCTGGCCCATGAGCCCGGCCGCCCGCACGTCGTGGCCCTGTACGTCGCCGATGACCAGCGCGAACCTGCCTCCGCCGGCCCCCGTCCGGGAGCCGGGCAGCGGGATCATGTCGTACCAGTCGCCGCCGACCTGGAGGCCGCCGCCGGTCGGGACGTAGCGGGCCGCGATCGTCATGCCGGGGATCTCGGGGCCGAGCGTGGGCATCATCGAGCGCTGCAGCCCGAGCGAGAGCTCGCGTTCGCTCTCGGCCTCGCCCGCCCGGGCCAGGGCCTGCGCCAGCATGCGGGCCACCGTGGTGAGGACCGAGCGCTCGTCGGGGGTGAAGGCGACGGGGTGCTTGAACGCCGCCATCCAGGCGCCGATGGTGCGCCCTGCGACGATCAGCGGGACGAACGCCCACGACTGGCGGTCGAAGCGCTGGGCCAGTGGCCAGGTGGTGGGGAAGCGGCGGCGGTACTCCTGCGGGGTCGGCAGGTAGATGGCCCGTCCGGTGCGTACGACGTCGGCGGCCGGATAGTCCATGTCGAGCGCCATGTCCGTGAACGGGCCGTCGTCCCCGGGATTGTGCCCGTGGTGCCCGATGATCGTGAGGCGCTCGCCGGCCACCCCGAATACGGCGAGGCCGTCCGGCGAGAAGCCCGGCATGGAGAGCGAGGCGGCGACCCTGAGCACCTCGGAGGTGGAGCGGGCCTCGGCGAGCGCGCGGCCGGCGTCGAGCAGGAAGGCCTCGCGCGAGCGCCGCCAGTCGCCGGTGATGGAGGGGTGGGCGGCGGTGGTGCCGGGCTGCGGCTCGGCGACCTCTTGGATGGTGCCGATCAGGACGTAGTCCTCGCCGTTCATGATGGGCTTGGAGCGGCTGCGCACGGTGCGCAGGACCCGGCCGCTCTCGTCCATGATCCGCAGCCGGACCTCGGCGAGGGTGCCCTCGGCGACGGCGAGGTTCACGATGCCGTCGACCTCGTTCCAGTCCACCGGGTGGAAGCGGGAGCGTACGGCGGCCTCGCTCAGGGTGGCCTGCTGCGCGGGCAGACCGAGGAGCCGGGCGGCCTCTGCGTCGAGGGTGACCGTCCCGGCTGCGTTGTCCCAGCGCCACAGGCCAGTCGCGATCGCGGCCAGGACGTCCTCTGTGCGCATTGCCCCTATTTAAGAAGATCCGGGGACCGGCCGCCACCGAGAGTGGCCCCCAGGACCGGGCGGTAACCTGGACTGGTTGATTCCCGCCTGTCTCGCGAAGAATCTCGCGAAGAGTCGCGGCCACGGTTCGCGAAGAATTGGATGAATGATGCACCGGTACCGGTCCCACACCTGCGGTGAGCTCCGCGCCTCCGACGTCGGCAGCGACGTCCGGCTGAGCGGCTGGCTGCACAATCGCCGAGACCTGGGCGGCATTCTCTTCATCGACCTGCGGGACCACTACGGCATCACGCAGCTGGTCGCCCGGCCCGGCACGGCCGGCGCGGAGGCCCTGGACAAGCTGTCCAAGGAGACCGTCGTACGCGTCGACGGCAAGGTCGTCTCGCGCGGCGCCGAGAACGTGAACGGTGAGCTGGCGACCGGCGAGATCGAGATCGAGGTCGGCGAGGTCGAGGTGCTCGGCGCCGCCGCCCCGCTGCCCTTCACGATCAACGCCGACGACGGCGTGAACGAGGAGCGGCGCCTGGAGTACCGCTTCCTGGACCTGCGCCGCGAGCGCATGCACCGCAACATCATGCTGCGCAGCGCCGTGATCGCCTCGATCCGCTCGAAGATGGTCGCGCTCGGCTTCAACGAGATGGCCACCCCGATCCTGGCGGCCACCTCCCCCGAGGGCGCCCGTGACTTCGTGGTGCCGTCCCGTCTGAACCCGGGCAAGTTCTACGCGCTGCCGCAGGCCCCGCAGCAGTTCAAGCAGCTCCTGATGATCTCCGGCTTCGACCGGTACTTCCAGATCGCGCCCTGCTTCCGTGACGAGGACGCCCGCGCCGACCGCTCGCCGGGCGAGTTCTACCAGCTCGACGTCGAGATGAGCTTCGTCGAGCAGGAGGACGTCTTCCAGCCCATCGAGAAGCTCATGACCGAGCTCTTCGAGGAGTTCGGCGGCGGCCGCCACGTCACGTCCCCGTTCCCGCGGATCCCGTTCCGCGAGTCGATGCTGAAGTACGGCAACGACAAGCCCGACCTGCGCGCCAAGCTCGAACTCGCCGACATCACCGACGTGTTCGAGGGCTCGGAGTTCAAGGCGTTCGCCGGCAAGCACGTCCGCGCGCTGCCCGTTCCGGACGTGGCCGCCCAGTCGCGCAAGTTCTTCGACGGCCTCGGCGACTACGCCGTCTCGCTCGGCGCGAAGGGCCTGGCCTGGGTGCGCGTCGCCGAGGACGGTTCGCTGTCGGGCCCGATCGCCAAGTTCCTCACTGATGAGAACGTCAAGGTGCTCACCGAGCGCCTCGGCCTCGTCCCCGGGCACGCGGTGTTCTTCGGCGCGGGCGAGTTCGACGAGGTCTCCAAGATCATGTCGGGCGTACGCGTCGAGGCCGCCAAGCGCGCCGGGCACTTCGAGGAGGGCGTGTTCCGGTTCTGCTGGATCGTCGACTTCCCGATGTACGAGAAGGACGAGGAGACCGGCAAGATCGACTTCTCGCACAACCCGTTCTCGATGCCCCAGGGCGGCCTGGAGGCCCTGGAGACCCAGGACCCGCTGGACGTCCTGGGCTGGCAGTACGACATCGTGTGCAACGGCATCGAGCTGTCGTCGGGCGCGATCCGTAACCACGAGCCCGAGATCATGTTCAAGGCGTTCGAGATCGCGGGGTACGACCGGGAGACCGTGGAGCGCGAGTTCGGCGGCATGCTCAAGGCGTTCCGCCTCGGCGCGCCGCCGCACGGTGGCATCGCGCCGGGCGTCGACCGCATGGTGATGCTGCTCGCGGACGAGCCGAACATCCGAGAGACCATCGCGTTCCCGCTGAACGGCAACGCGCAGGACCTGATGATGGGCGCGCCGACGGAGCTGGACGAGTCCCGCCTGCGCGAGCTGAACATCGCCCTGCGCAAGCCGGTGGCGGAGAAGTAGGCATTTCCATAAGGGGCGTTGCCCCCTCCAACCCCCTGGGCCTTGGCTCGGGGGGTTGGTTTGTTTCCCTGGTCCGCTCCCCTGGCTCAGAACCGCATTGCGTCTGCAACGCCCGTTCGATAGGAATTGACCTTGACAGTGGGGCGTACGGGGCGTGGGTGACTGCTCACTCGCGGGACGGCACGCTGGAGCTGAACGACGGGACCGCGCAGTCGACGTTGTCGAAGGCGAAGGCCGCTGTCGTCGCCATCGGCTGAGGCGCGGCACAGCAGTAGTTGATTCACGGGGACGCAAGGAACGGGGAATTGGTGTGTCGGGGTGGGATGTCTCGCAGTCCGGGGTGGAGTCGGTGACTTCGCTGGTCGGGGTGGCGATGGACGACGTGGCCAAGTCCGTCACGTCGTACGGGACGAACGTGACCAGCGCCGCGGGTTCCGCCGGAACGATCAGCGGCGCCTACTGCGGGGCGAAACCGATCGGGCCGATCGGGGCGGCGCTGGAGCTGTTCGTGGAGAAGACCGCGGGCGATGTGCTGTTCCTCGGGGCCCGCGCGGCCAAGTCGGTGAACGGCGCGCGCCAGGCCACCGCGTATTACGTCGTCGGGAACCTTGAGATGGCCGCGAACGCCGAGCACACGGCGCTGTCCGCGCCGGAGGTGAAGCTGCCCGCGCCGGGCGGTTCGCAGGACGGGAAGAAGTAGCACGTGATCGAGCCGTCCGGCATACCTCAGTTCCTCGGCAACCTGGACCAGTTGGACAAGGACATCTCCGCGCTGCGCACGGATGCCACGGGCATCCGCAACGGCGGCAAGGATGTGCACTCCCGCTTCCAGGCCCTGGCCGGTGTCTACAGAGCGCCCGAGGCCGAACAGCTCCTGGGCACCACCCGGCCGGTGATGGACAAGGCCGAGACCTTCGCCCAGAACCTGGAGACGGTGGCCGACGCACTGGAGACGTTCTCCGTCGAGGCCCGTCCGCTCGCCAAGCAGCTGGCCCAGCTCAAGAGCGATGCCCTCACGTTCGTCGACAGTGTCGACGGCGAGCACGACTGGACGTACGACGAGGACAAGGTCAACCGGCACCAAGCGCTCCTGGACGGCGTGAGCTCCGCGGAGAGTGCTTTCCGGGACGCCGAGAACCGGGCCGCGAGCAAGATCTCGGCGATCGTCGGCGGCCCGAAGTTCGTGTACGACGACGGCAGCCACACCTCCAACGCCCAGACGGTGATGTACGGCTACTCCCCCGACAGCCTCAAGCACGCCGAGAAGCTGCCCTGGGGCACACCCGAATCCGAGTCCCACCACCTCTGGGAGATCGACTACTTCGCCAAGAACTACGTCTGGGACGGCTTCCTCGTCGGCGGCGTCGGAGACACCTTCGAGGGTCTGGGGCATCTGTTCGGCATTGGCGGCTCTGCCAGTGAGGCATGGGGCGGCCTCAAGGACGTCGTCACCGGGATCGGCCTGTACACCGCATCCCCCTACGACTGGGTGATGGACCACACCATCGGCCCGGCCGCCCCGGATCCCGAAGAGGAGCACGCCAAGGCGGCCACCCGCGAATTCTTCAAAGGGCTGGTCGCGTGGGACGACTGGAAGGACAACCCCAGCAAGGCCGCGGGCGTCGTCACCTTCAACTTCGGCACCGGGATCGTCGGCGGGGTGCTGCGGGGAGCGGGCAAAGCGGGCGAGGCCGGCGAGGCCGCTTCCAAGGCAAGCCGAGCGGCCACGGCCGCAGCCAACCTCATCACCTACCTCGACCCCGTCGCGGCCGGCCTGAAGATAGGCGGCACGGCGGTCAGCAAGATGCCCAGCGTCGCCGAACTCGCCTCCCGCATCCGAGTCGGCTCCAGCGCGGACCACATCCACAGCGTCTGGGAACTGAACGACGGTTCCAAAGTCGTCATCAAAGACGGCGAATTCATCCCGTACGGCAAAGACGGCAAGCCGATCACCCAACCGGCACCCTCGAACGCGAAAGCAAACCAGCCGACTACGCCGGACGCACCGCCCGGCGTGCCCGAACGCCATCCCGTCGGGGTCGGGTCGCGAACACCTGAAGCCAGTGCGCATGCTGGGGAAAAACTGCCCCCGCAGGCCGCTCACCATGCGCCAAGCGGCGGCTCGGGCAGCGGTGCGGGTTCGCATACGGCGTCAGGTGGTGGCGGCTCCCACACGCCGAGCGGCGGTGGCGGCGCTTCGTACACGCCTTCCGGTGGCGGCGGTCACGGCCACGAGAGTCCAGGTCACGCCTCGCACAACGACGGGGGCAACGGCACGCCACACGATCCGTCACATACGCCTGGGCACGATGGCAGCGGAGCTGACCCGGATCACGGGAGCGGAGACGCCGCGCAGCACGGCACTCACCCAACCGCCCCGGGTGAGGACGGTTCATCAAATCGCGTTCGCCCTCCGCGTGAAGGCGATAGCAACTATATCGTCGACAACCCCGAGAACTGGGCCGATACCATCACGGACATCGACAGGATCCACGATGGAACTCTCTGGGAAGAAAAGACCGCGACCGGCCAAGACCCACGCGTAAACGTGCCGAAGTGGATCAGTAAGCACGTGTTCAAGAAATTGGATTCCTATGTCCGGGCGCGGCCTCACATGAAGGGATACGAGAACGCCCCCATGGGCTTGGACTTCACCGAGCCGGGAGCCACCCCCGAGTTCAGGGCTGCGGTAGAATCCGGCGTAGAACAATGGCGAGCTAATAATCCGAATGTTGAAGTAAAGGTGCGGTGGGCCGAGTGAGTTGCTACTTCCAAGTCGAAGACAACGAGGTTTGGAATCCGTCGAATTCTGTCGCACGCCTCTTCTTGAGGCAAGCAGTCGGCATCTCGGAACTCGTTGACCATCCCAGCGGACTTGGCGAGATCATCGAAGATGAGTGCGAAATCGATCCACGCACGTTCTCTGGTTTCGTTGATGCGATCGTCAGTACTTACCAGTCCACGAACAATGAAGTAATCAAGTCGCTTATCGAGGGCTTCACTTCAGTGGCGTCGGTCCTTGTCGAGCGCATCAACGGAACAGCACCTTCACTGCAGCCCGAACTATCGGAAATGTGGAGTCACAAGCAGGCGACCTTGGCGCGATCCATGCCGAAGGGATAATTTCTGGGTCTCACAGAGTCGGTGGCGTTTCGACATCGAGTGGTTTCACACTGCAGTCCTGGCCCGCATTGTCACCGCCGCGTCGCGACTCCTCCGAACACGGCAGGAACTGTTCTCCAAGATGCTCGCAGTATCGTCAACACCGCCCTCCTCCTGATCGGCGAACGCACCGATAGCCAGGTCCTGGTCGGCCTCTAGGCGCCCCGCTGGCCGGGCGGTGACACCCTCGCCCTCCGTTGGCGCCGACGCCACCAACTCACCCAGGTGCCCGCCAATCAAGCGACGCCCCCCGACGGAAGAACCCCAGCCGTGACCAAGGACGTCATCGCCCTCACCCCGACCATGCCCGACCCGTCCACCGTGCTCGCGGGCCTGTACGCGGGCGGTCCCGATCTGCGCGTCAACGCTCTCGCCGACGGGGCGGTCCTCCAGCTCTGTACCGCCGACGGAGCTCCCCTCGTCTCCGTCGAGACCCCGCACCTGGTTCATCACCCGCACGAGGCCCGCCGTCTGCTCGGCGACCAAGTGCCGCTACCGGAGGGCCCGTTCTGGTGGACGGAGGCCCGTGCGACCACCGCCGTCCCCGAGGGCGAGCGCCTCGCCGCTTCCTTCGCCGGACGCCTGACCACCGTGCTGGGAGGCATCGTCTGGCCACCCCATGTCGCCCACACCGACGTCGTCCCCACCACCGGCCTCACCCCGTCCACGACGCTCGGCGACCTCCCGCCGGCCGTGGACATCCAGACCGATCACGCCTCCGTCATCCTCCAGGACCGCCCGGTCATTGCCCTGACCACCTGGCTCTCGGATGCCCTGAGCGCCGCGGCAGCCGGCGGACGGGCCCTGCAACTCCTCACCCCTCCATCCTGCCGCCTCACCCAGCCCACCCGCGCCGCACTCGCCGCTCACCCCAACCGCTGGATCATCCAGCACCCCGAACACGGCTACTACGACGGCGTCTCAGGCATCCAACTCCGCTGGCACAACGGCGCCTTCGTGCCCGCACCCGACGAAAGCGGCAACGCCCGCATCGCCGAGCCCTTCAAGTCCGACCAGGACGCCGCAGCCGCCCCCGTCGGACAGCAACTGCTGCTCTCCATACGCACCATCCAACCCGCCACCGAAGGCCTGCTCCTGGGCGGCGCCATCGAGGCCGCCTGTCAGCACCTGACCGGGACCCGCCCCGCCGGGTGGGGCACCGCCGAACCTGTCAACCTCCCCTGGTCCAGACGGCAGTTGACCGACGTCGCCCGCACCCGCGCCCAAAAGTCCGCACCCACCTGGCTCATCACCATCGGTGACCCGGAACACCCCGCCATCGCCACCACGCGAGTCCTGCACACTCCCGCAGGCATCGAGGAACACATCGCCGTGGCGTTCGGTTACAGCCCCGGCAACACCCCGCCCCTGGCTGCACTGCCCGAACTGGCCCGCGTGCTCACCACCCGGCACCATCTGGCCACCATGCTCACCACATTGCGTACCGGCCGTAGTGACCTGACCGTCCCCTCATACTTCGAGGCCCTGCCCGTGCCGGTGTCCTTCACGCTCGGCCCCGACGCCGTACGTCAGACCGGCCTCGCCCGCGCTGAAGCCCCTTCCCCACACTTGGTGCCGGCCCGGCTCGGCCCTGCCACCGCCCCCGCACTCCACTACACCCTCGGGGACGGCGCCCAACCGGAAGCCTGGACCAAACTGCGGCACCTCACCCAGCACTTGAATTAGATAAGTCAAAGGCTCGGCCCCGCGACGGCGTGCCCACGTCTCCGTGACAGCCCTCCCCGGCCGGGGGGGGGCTCGGATGAGACAGATCCGGGACCGGACAGGCGCGTATACGCACCCGCCTCCCTCGGAGGGGTGCGGGGAAGCCTTGGGCTTCTCCGCACCCCGACGTGCCTCAGTTCTTCGAGCGGGCGAAGAACTCCACCTCTGCTATTGCCACTTGCTTGTCCTTGGCTGCGCCGAAGGCTGAGCGCAGGATGATGCGGACCGATACCGCGTCCCGTACTCGGACGTCTACGCGCTGCACGCCGCCGTCGTTGAGGGATCGGTGCGACGTGTGCTGCTTGCCGCTGGAGTCGGTCACCACCAGGTCGAATTCCTGCGGGCGGGCCTGTTCCGACTGCTGGCCCTGGCGCTTCGAGGTGCCCGGGGTGATCAGCAACGCCAGCAGGTCCGTCGGCTGGCCGAACGTCGCTTCCAGGTACGTGCCCGCCGCGTCGTCCGCGTAGCCCGTGCCCCACCACGTGTTGGAGTAGCTGTCGCCCGCCAGGTCTGGTTTGTGCGCCGGGTCCGAGTGGGATGCCGCCCACGCCGTCGGGTGTACGGCCACTCGCTTCGCGAAGTGGTCCTGGACCGCCCTTGCCGCCGGGGGGCCGCCTATGACGCCGCCGACGACCACTGCCACAACTGCCGCTGCCACCAGCGCCCTTGCTATCCAGCGCTTCCTGTCCCTGTGCAGCGGGGGGCGCTGGCCCGCGTACGGGCCCGTCGCGTTGTCCTCGCGGCGCGGGGTCAGCGGGGTCGCGCAGCTTCGGCAGAAGTTGCGGTGCTGGTGGTTCGGGGTGCCGCAGGCGGGGCACGGCGTGCCGTTTTCCGGGGCGGGGGTGGGGGTTGCCGTCCTCACC
>NZ_LGDD01000027.1 GCF_001279695.1 Streptomyces sp. WM6378 | reverse complement strand
CAGCGGTCCCAGCGTCCCCCCGGGCGGGGCGGGGGGACGCTACGGGGGTGGCGTTAGCGTCCCCCCTGTTTTCGCTGGTCACAGGGGTTTCAGGGGCCGTGGGGGACGCTGGGGACGCTGTTTCGCACCTTCTCTCCGGGGATGCCGTGAGCTTGTAGAGGCGCTGCTTTTTCGGCTTCGGGCCGCGCTGGGAGTCGTCGACCTCGATGCCGATCGTGCGCAGGGCGGGGGCGAGGCGCTTCAGCTGACCGCCGGCACGGGTGGGGTCCTTGGGCCACTTCTTCGGGAGCTTGTCCGGGGTGGCCACGCCTTCGAGCAGCTGGGAGGCGGTGAGCGTGAGGCCATTGGTGCCGGCCTTGTCGACCAGGTCGACGACGGCCTGGGCGAAGGGCTCGCCGTCCAGGACATCGGCCACGGCATCGGCAGCGGTGGCCTTGTACGAGTCGAGCGTGTGCCAGCCGGTGACGTGGTCGACGGCGGCCAGGACGCGGGGGAAGTCCGCCATGCGGGGCCGCTCCGGCAGTTCGACATCCGGCAGGACCTTCAGCACCTTGGCCAGCAGGTCGAAGAGCGAGGCGAGGATGCCGGGGTGGGCGTCGGCGTACGCCTGGTCCAACTCGGCTTCCTCGCGCCGCTTGTGGTCAGGAATGAGCTGCAGCTCGATCGTCAGGAGGCGCTCGGCAAGGTCTCCGGCCAGGGCGCCCGCGTCGATGGTCGTCATTGCCAGGACCCGGCGGAACTCCAGGACCACCACGTCGTCGTCGGTGTACAGGGCGCGGTCGACGATGCCGTCGCCGGTCACCGCGCGGCACAGGGCGTCGGACAGCCAGTCGGGGACGGTGGAGACGTTGTCCAGGCAGATCGCCCAGGAGTTGAAGGCCTGCACCGCCCAGGACTTGAGATCGCGCGGGGCGGTGCGCTTGGGGGCGCCGGACGGGTCGACGATGCCGATGACCATGGCGGCGCCCTTGGACTTGCCGGTGCCCTGTTCACCGCGGAACGCCAAGATCGGGTGCGGCAGGTCCGGGATGAACGCGGCAACGAGCCAGGCGGCCAGAAGTTGGAAGCCTTCATCGCTGGTGTTGAGCAGCGTGCGGAGTTTGGCCAGGCCGTCGCCGTCGTTGATCGGTGCGGGGAGCGGCTTCATGGCGCCGGAGCGACGGAAGACCACGGGGGAGGCGGGCAGGCGCTGCCAGCCGTCCGGGTCGACGGCGACACAGCGGCCGTCTGAGGTGCCGAGGTCGATGATGATGCGCTCGGCATGACGGGCTACCCGGAGCTGTGGAGTACGGGGGTCGGCCATGGCGGCGACTCCTTCCAGAACGGTCATGGCGTCGGCCAGGGCCGACTGGGACGGAACGGTGCCGTTGTTGGTGTCGGCGAACTGGCGGGCGAGCTGTGAGCGCAGGCCGGCCTTGCCGCGCAGGGGGAGCGCGAGGTTGGGACCGCCGATCGTGACGCCGTAGGGGCGCCCGTCGTCGGACATGAAGAGCTCGTAGCGGTCGCGGGCCAGAGCCGCGAGCTGAGTGGCCTGCGAGGGGCCCTTCTTGTCGGGGTCGATGCCGTTGCCCGCGACGATCTTTCTCGCGAGGTTGGTGATGTCGGCGGTGGTGGCTCCGTTGGCGTGCTGGGTCACCGGGCGACTCGCCTGGCACGGTGGGCGGCGGAGGCGACGGTGGCGCGGGCCTCGCCCTCGGGCAGGCCGATGTGCACGGCAGCGTCCACGAGCGCTTGCGCCAACTCCGTGCCGTGGTCTGTTTCGTGGGCTCGGCAGGCAGCCCAGTACAGGCGGTCGTTGCGCTGCCCGGAGGGCGATTCGAGGACGAACGACACGAGGGCGACGGCCTTCTGGCCGGAGACCGGCAGCGAGAGAGGACTCAGCCGAGGCGTGGGCGGCGGTGAAATCAGCCGGAGGAGCGCAGCCGGGGTTTCCGCGATGGGGCGGTGGTGCGTTCCGGGCGCGTGGACGTACTCGCCCGCGATGGTGCGCGAGCCAGGACCGACCAGGTAGCCGCCGCTGCCCCGGATGTCGATTCCGGGCGCGATCTTGCTGGCGGAGTTTGGAATCGCGGTGTCGGCGGGGCCAAAGAACCACAGGTGCCGGCCACCGCTCGGGGTCGTGACCGTGACCGTGAGGGGGATCGTGAAGCCGTGGTCGATGGCGAGGCGTTCGAGGTTCTGGATGCCGTCGCCGTCGTTCTTCACGTCCAGATCGACGCCGATCAGGAAGTGCGGGGGCCGACCGCAGGCGATGCCGTAGCCGGTGGCCCACGGAGCGGTGGCGAACAGGGCGCGCACGGCATCGGCGTCGGTACTGGCGTCGTGGACGCCGTGGCCTATCTGCCCGCATTCACCACGGCACGACGCAGGGCGGCGTTCCGTCCGGTGCGGCGAACGGACGGCGGGCAGTTTGGTGCGGGACAGCGGGATGACCGCGAGACCACGCGCTGCGGCTCCCAGGGCGTGATCGAGAGCGGCTTCGTGGGCAGTGATGGCCATGCTCGCTTCCTTCCAGGTCGTCTCAGGCCGGTCTTGATCAGTGCCAGCCAGTTACCAGTACGTCTGCGCGCGAAATCTGTTACACCTGCGGGCTCCCGCGCACCGTTCGGCGACTCGTGCACTTACGCGCGCGCACGCGTAGAGGGCGCTCAAAACGCTCAAAATCACGGTGCGATGCGTAGGCGTCAGACGCGTCAGGTGCGGGTGTCTGACACGTCTGACGGGGATCGCGCGGGCGTATGACCGGCGCGTTCGGGGTGGGCTGGCGCCACGGGTGCCTGACGCGTCTGACGCGTCAGGCCGCTTCGTCTTCGTCGTCGCGCACGATGCGGTACTCGCCGGTCTCGGCGGTCTCGGCGAGACGGCCGGCGATGACGAAGGCGGCGACCTGTCCGGAGACCCACGAGCGCGAGCGGCCGTGGCGGTCGCAGTGCTCCATGAAGTCGGCGGGCCGGACGATGGTGCGCCCCTCAGCCTCGAATTCGTCAAGGATCTCTTCCATCGCGCGCCGGGCCTGCGCCGGGGAGAGCTGGATCTTCGGTGCGGCCGGGGGCCGTTCGGCGAAGTGGATGACCTGGCGGGGGTGCGGGAGCTCTTCCTCGGGATCGACTATCGCGAGGCGGCGACGCTGGCCCGGGCCGCGAGCACGGGGCCGGCGGCCAGTCTCACGCCGACGTTGGGTGCGCAGTTCCGGGCCATGGAGGCTCGCGCGCTGGCGAGGCTGGGGGATGCCCGCGGCTGCGACCTGGGCCTGGCCGAGGCGCAACGGCAGCTCAGTATGCGCACCCTGGACAGCGATCCTCCGTACATCGCCTACTTCGACGAAGTGGAGCTCGCGGCGGAGTTCGGGCACTGCTTCCGTGACTTGGGCCGCTCGGTCGAAGCCACGCAGCGCGGCGCGGGCTCGACTATCGGCGATGGGCTCAACAACCGTAGCGACTTCTTCGCGACGATGGTGCAGGCGGAGTCGTACACGACCCAGGGCGAGATAGGCCGCGGTTTCGACATCGCACTCACGGCCCTGCAGCTTGGAGAGAGCCTGAAGTCGGCGCGGTGTGTTCAGTACGTGTGGGAATTTCAGGGGCGGATCACAAGCAGCATGCGGGCGTCGATAGAGTACCGGGACTTTGAGGAGCGAGCCCGGAGCTATCGGCTGTGGAATTGAACTGAAGGGGGTGAGGTGCGAAGCCTCACCCCCTTCAGGACCACGGCCGCTCCGGACTGGGCGCTACCGCTTTTCGTTGGAGTAAGCGATGACGTATGCGACCGCCAACAGAACTCCGAGGGCGCCGACTGCCAGCAGTGCGAGCACTTCAAGGATTGATGCGCCGTTGGCCACTCCTCGGATGGCACCAGTGATGCCCACGACGGCAGCACCGATGCCGAGAAGCAGCATGCGGTGACCCATCGGCGGGATGCGCCGGGGGCGCCGTTTGCGCGGTGGTCGAGGGGCGCCGTCCGGTCGTGCGTGTGTCACTTGTACCTCACAGGGCCTAGTGCGCCGGGGGCCAGCACCTTGGTGTCACCGGGCTGCTTGTTCTCGCCAGGAGGCGTGTAGTAGAAGTCGATTCCGGTGGCCACGAGTGCCACCGGAATGCCAAAGACCTTTGACCCGAACTTGCCGAGGACATTGACGGCCGACGGCTTTCGGTGAAGTCCGCCACCGCCGATATTCTTCTCCAGTCCACCGCTCACAAGACCACCGGATGCAGATGCGGCACCTCCCATGAAGCCGTCCCAAGCTTTGCCCCATTCTCCATGAAGACCGGCATCGAAGCCGTTTGCCCAGGAGCGGTAGCTGAAGAACTCGGCCACCGGCTTGATGGTCCCACTGCCGAACTTGTCCGGCTTGGTGTGCACGTCGTCTGAAGGAAGATGCTGCTCCTTACGGACTTCATCGGCCGATGTGTACGTGGCGTGGCCGAAGTTGTGCGGATCACCGCCGTGACTCTTGGCCAGTGCGCGACCGACTGCGGCATCGGTCTCTGTGGCACGGGATATGAGGTTGTTGATGCGGTCTTCCAGTGCCTGCTTGTTCTCGCGATCCTGATCCGTCGGCTGGGCATCTCCGGCAGCGCAGATGGAGAACATGCACTCGACCGTGCCGTCTGACTTGTCTACGACAGTGATTCCAGACTTACGCGCGCTCTCTGCGGCTTCCTCGATATTCTGCTGGGCCCAGATGAGATCAGTGTGGGCTTCGTCCAGGACGGTCCAGATACTCGTAGCTTCTGTATGGGCATCACGGAACTCTTTGACCGTCTTGCGGATGAAGTCCTTGGTCACATCGGCATTCAGGCCTGCCCAATTCGCGCGATCGGCACAACTCATCATGCCGTCACCGGCATCCCTTGCGAGCTTGTCGAGCTGGGCCACCATGTCTTTCCAGTCATCGACGGCCTTGCCGAGCTTGCCTAGATTCGCACGCATGATGCTGCCGTACGTGATGCCGCCCATCGTTCCCCTCAGCTGAAGTACTTGGAGATCTCGGAAACAGGGGCAGGAGCGCCGTTCCTGTGTTGCAAGCTCGCGCCGATCCACGCATCGTCACTGGAGTGGGATGCGGCCGAGTAGTCGAGATGGTTGGAGATATCCGCGCATGCCTGCAGAAGGGTTTTCACCTGAGAACCCCACGTTGTGACCGTGACCGTCAAAGCGGATCCCATGGTGAATCCTTCGTGGTCAAGTGCAGTGGCGGCATCCGCAGTTGCGCCACTTCCTTGGGCGCCACGCGTCACATCACCAGCCTTGAGGAGGCGGCCGTGCAACAGGAAGGCCTCATGGCCTACTCTGCCCAAGTCGTCTTGATGTACAACCAAATCACCCGAAACCGGCGCCCCACCTTTTGGGGTGTCCGTTGCACTGGCGAGCTGCATCGACCCCGCCTTCTTTGCGGCAGCGTCCTTTAGTTCAGCCCATTCTTCCTCGAACAGCACGCTTTCCCCACCTGCCCATCAGCCATGACTGCTGCACCGGCCAACTCTGAACTCCCAACGTACCAAGGGCATCCGGAGTCAAACCGAGCGGATCCCCCCAAGGGGCGTCGGCTGATTGTGCGCGTCAAGGTTATGTAACGGACTCGTCAATGGTTGCCCATATCAACAAGGTGCCGCAGGTTGAATCTCTCCCACTGGGAGGCCTTGGCTCAGAAGGGGGCCCAGTCGCGCCGTGATGCCCCAGTTCTGAGCGAATCGGCCCGCTTCTCTACTTCCTCTGCCGCCCGTGGATTGGTCGCCGCGTTCTGAGAGAGCCAGGTGATCATGAGTAGTTCGCGAACGCCACGGAGGACCGTGTACCCGGCCCACTTTCGTACGTCGAAGCCGTAGCTGTCGGCGAAGTCGGTGTATTCGTCAGCTGTGTGCCAGCCGAAGCTGTCGAAGTACATGGCCGTCTGCATGAGGTCCCACTCGCGTGGGCCGGTGACGAAGCCGTCCAGGTCGATCACCTTGGGGCGTCCCGCATCGTCGCGCAGCACGTTCCCCACGTTGAAGTCACCGTGTACGTGCCCGTAGGGGAGTGCGAACTCCAGTTTGTCGTAAGCCGCTTCCAGGGTCTGAGCGCGCTCACTGAGGAAGTCCCGTACGTCGGCGCTGATCGTGGCGTTCGCCAGCCGCTCGCTCACCTTCTCGAAGGGCCGTAGCTCTGGCAGCGCGATACCGGGTGGCTGCAACTGGTGGAGGCGGTACAGCAGTTCACCCATCTCGCGCGTGCTGGCGTAGGTGTCGCCGTCGGCCAGGCCCTCCCAGAACGTCACCGCGTGGCCATCGACCACCACAGGCTGAGCGGCGTTCGTCACGAGCCGGGCGGCTGGATAGTCGTGTTCGGCAAGCCAGCCGGCTACGGCGACTTCACGCTTCACTGAGGCGAGGCGGCTGGAATCGCGGGCGACCCGGGCAACGGTGGTGCCTCCGCACAGGCGGAACACCGCGTGGTCGCCGAAACGCAAGAGCGAGATCCCGTCCGGGTCGACTCCGGCGAGGTCGCAGGCGCGCCGAAGCACGTTCTCTGCCTGCTCGATGTCGAACGTGGTCTGCTCGCCTGTCGTCATGGTCCCCCTGTCGATCGTTTGTCAGCGCGAGACGAGCCGCCGGCCTTTACCCGGCCTCGGTGCGGTCACCATGCCCTCGGTCTCCAGTTTGGCGAGCGCGCCTTGCACCGTCTTCTTGCTGGCCGCGCACCGCTGCATCCACGCCTTCTCGCCGATCAGCTCCCCGTCGGGGGCAACATGGTCGGGCTCCGCCGCGAGAGCGGTGCGGATTTCCTGGGCGACTTCGTCGACGCGGGACAGGTGCCCACTAGCGGCCCGTACGTACCGGCGGCCGGCCCGGCCCAACGTCCCGCCGTCGAGCAGCAGTCGGCGGGCCTGAGCCACGGTGTCGATGGACACCTCGTACTCGCGGGCGAGATTGGCCCCCGACGGTAGGACGTCCTGCTCCGGGTGGTCCTTCAGCCACAGGCGGATGCGGGCGGCGACATCCTCGTACGAGACATCCGAGCGGGCGTCGGCCGTGGCTCCGACGATCCGCCATAGCTGCCCTTGCCCACGAGTAAGGATCCCCTCGCGCTCCAGCGCCCCGTATGCCCGCTGCACCATGCCGCGTGACACCCCGAGTTCCTGCGCGAGGCCGTTCTCCGACGGCATACGAGCAGCGGCCCTGAGGTCTCCGGACTCGATCCTGACCTTCAGGGCCTCTGCCAGCTGGCTGTAGCTCGTGTACGGGCTCGCGGGCACAACTTCCCCTCTGCCGGGTGTGAACCTGTGACCAGCGTATGGGGAAGCGGCGGGGCTGACACACCCTGATCCGGGGTGAGGCTGCTGAGCACAGGGCCCGACGCGGAGCACTGCTGGATGGGCAGCACCATTCTGCGCCACTGGCTATTTCAGTCGAGCAATTGTTCGGAGTTGGCCTGGGGGACAAGGTCGGCGGCAGCGGGGTCCGGCGAGGACTGCTCAGGACGTCGATTGCGCGCCGCGCCTGGCCGACTCGCGATCCGCCTGCCTCGGTGACGCTCCAACTGAAGCTCAGATGTACCTCAGGATGGGCCAGTTTGCTGCATTCACAGACTGCGGGATGGGCACACTGCTGGGCATGACAAGGCGAACGAGGCACCTTTTGTGCAGTCTGGGCACTTTCCTTGGAGTTCTGGTCTTTGCTTTGCTGTTCTGGCGTTTGCCATGGTGGTTGGATGGTGCGCGTTTGCGGGAGAAGGATTTACAGCCAGCTGATGGTGTAGTCATCACGGGAGTTCGGACAGGTCTTGTCGCCCTCGGTGCCGCTTTCATCGCGGGGCTGGGGCTTTTCTATACCCATATCACCTTGAAGCATACGAGGGATAGGGATCGTGAGCAGGCGGAATTGGTCCGCGAAGGGCAAGTTACAGACCGCTATATCGAGGCAATCAAACTACTCGCGGAAGAGGGTGCCACGAAGCGGATTGGCGGCATATATGCCCTTGAGCGAATCATGAAGGATTCAAAGAAAGATCACGCCACTGTGGTCGAGGTTCTTGCTGCATTTGTCCGTGAGCATGCTCCAGTTCGCGAGGATTCAGAAGCGGGCAAAGTCTCGAAAGGTGGGGTTGGTGATAAGCCAAGTGCTGTAATCCAGGCCGCGCTCACTGTACTTGGCCGTCGGCCGATCAGGCCAGAGAAGAATCGGATCAACTTGCGCAAGGTTGATTTGCGTGGCGCTGACCTATCTAGTGCTTACCTCGTGGACTTTGACCTGACAGGATCGGATTTACGTGGTGCCGATCTTTCGGCATCTCACCTTCATGGTGTAAATCTCCGCGCAACGCGCCTTGACGGAGCATGCTTCGTGGAGGCGCTGATGGATGGGTGCTTCCTGGATGAGGCGACTGGGGTGGGGGTAAACTTTGACTCCGCAATCCTCACGCGGGCAGGATTCGGAGACTGCGATTTCAGCGACATCGATTTCTCGGCGGCTGATTTATGGGGGTCGCAGTGGGTTGGCTCATCGGTTGATAATGCGAACTTCGAGTTGGCTGACCTCCGTTTCTCCGTGATGATGAATACGACCATGGGTGATTCGGTTTTTAGTCGCGCGAAGATGGCGCTTGCACAGATAGCTGGGTCAAGTTATCCGGATTCCGACTTCGAAGAGGCGGATCTAGACTTCCTATTGCTGGTCGCGGGGGATCTAGGTAGCGCGAAAGGGGTCGATGCGGCGCTGCTTGGAGAGGTGATGATTGGCGGTGATGTGAAGCTGCCACAGGGGATCTCAGGGGATCCGATAATTATTGATAGGCGGCAGGCCTACGGCGAACTGAAGGCGCTCCCGATTCTGCGACGAGTAGTCGAGCGCCCTCAATGTTGCTTGGATGAGGCTACTATGAGCCATAGGGTGGGAATGGCGCAGACGGTTCCTGGTGACGATGAACGTGATGACATTGTTCGCTCGGCGATAAAGGGCTGGCCGCGAGGTGTTAAGATTTCTGTATCGCTGTGAAGGTCCCGGTTCGCATGGTCTCGGGTAAATTAAATCCAGGTCGACGGAGCTTCTTTGCGGCGAGTGGTCATGACCACCTTAAGATTCCAACGCCGCTGCATATTGGGGTCGAGGTAGCTGAGTAGAGCGGCCTCAGCGCGCCCCTACGCGGCTGGTTCCTGCGGCCACTCGATTGCCCTTCGTGCAGCGGTAGCTCTCCCGGAGCTGCTCCGTCGATCAGGAGCTGAGACCAGCGGATGGGGTGGGTTCTGACCGCTGAAGTCACGGAGAGCAGGACAAGATCCGGGCCAGTTGTGGGCCATACCCACCAAGATGGTGGGGGATGGGTGCTCAAGGGCAGGTCAACGGCTATGGAGGGCTGGGCGCAGGAACGGACTGTAAATCCGTCGGCTCTGCCTACCCAGGTTCGAATCCTGGCGCCGCCACACTGGGTGAGACCCCTGGTGACCTGCAGGAATGCGGGTTGCTGGGGGTCTTTTCGTTGTGGCGATCATTCCGTGTGGGAGCGGCATGTGGGATGGCCTGGTGCGGGGCCCCGGCGCGGGCGCATCCGGGGATGTCGTGAGGCTGGTGGACGGCGCGAGTGCGTGGCCCTGTTCGGCGTGGTTGTGGGCGACCTCGCTCCAGAACGGCGCGCAGGTCTACCTGGCGCAGGGCCGGGTGAACCTCAACGGCCCGCTTACGGGCCGGCTCGACGAAGAGGTCAAGGGGCATCCGGGGCAGGACGTGGTCCTGACGGCCACCCGCGTCTGCCGCCGCTCTGCGACGGGAGGCGGCTCCTGGGAGTCATTCGACGCCTCCACGGCCGAGGGCGGCATCACCACCAAGAACTTGCGCGGCTACGCGCGCCCTCTCATCGACCATGGAGCCCGGGCCGTCGCCGGTGACGACGAGGGGACCGGCCCTACGCGGCACCTGTCCGCCCGCGTTACGCCCGCCGACATGAAAGCGATCGATCCGGTCGCCGCGGGGAACCTCGGCGGCGTCGGGTCCCTCGCGAGCGACGTATGGCTCGACGGCCAGGGGCGCGTCGTCCGCGTGGAGCAGGAGTTCTTCGCGCCTGACGGCTCGACCGTCAAAAACACCCTCACCCTGCGTGACTTCGGGGCGCGCCGACGGAGGTCACCGCCACCGGCCGGGTGTCCGGGTGAGCCCGCAGGGCCGGCGTCAGTTCCCCGCCACGCCCTTCACCGCCACCGTCACCGGCGCCGAGCCGGAGATCAGTTCCAGGGTCAGGCCCGCCGTTGCCGGGGTGTCCAGGAGTTCGGCCAGGACCGCTGCCACGTCGTCCCGGGGGATCGTGCCGCGGCCCGTCGAGGCGGCCAGGGAGACCAGGCCCTTGCCCGCGTCGTTGGTCAGGCCGCCGGGGCGCAGGACCGTCCAGTCCAGGGTCGTGCGGGAGCGTACGGCGTCGTCGGCGGCGCCCTTCGCGCGCAGGTAGGCGTCGAAGACGTCGTCGCCCTGGTGGGTCGCGTCCGCGCCCATCGACGACACGATGACGTAGCGGCGTACGCCCGCGCGTTCGGCCGCGTCGGCGAACTGGACGGCCGCTGCCCGGTCCACCGTCTCCTTGCGGGCGGCGTCACTGCCCGGGCCCGCGCCCGCCGCGAACACCACGGCGTCCGCGCCCCGGAGCACCTCGGCGACGGCGTCCACCGACGCCGACTCCAGGTCCAGGACGACCGGCTCCGCGCCGGCTTGGCGCAGGTCGTCCGCCTGTTCCGGCTTGCGGATGATTCCCGCGACCTCGTCGCCGCGCGCCGCCAGCAGGCGTTCGAGCCGCAGCGCGATCTGACCATGACCTCCAGCAATGACAATGCGCATGCTGACGACGGTAGCCGCAGATGCGGCGGCCCGCCGGTGGAGCGGCGACCTCTTCACCCGGACTCGCCACGTCCGGGGTCCGGGCGGCCCTGGCGGGGGAGGCCGAGGGCGACGGCCGCGGCCGAGTCGCAGTACTCGCGCACCGCGCTCGTGCGGGCCACCACACGGCCCCGGTGGATGACGATGCGGCTGTAGGCGAGCGAGAGGACGCCCGCGATGCGTTCGCCGCGTACGGCAAGGAGTTCGGCCGGGAAGCCCGCCTCGACGCGTACCTCCGCAAGGCCCATCGTCTCGCGGGCCACCGTGCTGACCGCCGCGTACGCGTCCTCGGGGCGCATGCCGGCCTGGGAGGCGAGGAGGTAGGCGGCCTCCAGGGGGTCGCCGCGGCCGACCGGGTTGGAGACGTCGCGCAACGCGCCGCTGCCGGCCGCAAGTCGGACCCCGGCGGCCCTCAACAGGCGTACGGGCGCCGCTCCTTGACGATCCGTCATGCCGCATCCGCCTTGCGGGAGGCAGGTCACCGCGACTCCGGCGGAGGCGAGTTGGTCGGCGGCGCGGGCCGCGGTGTCGCGGGGGAGGCGGGACAGGCCGCCGCACGGGCCGATCGCGACGCCGGGGCGCAGGCCGCCGGACATGGCCGCGAGGCGGGCCAGGCGGGCCGGGTCGGTGCCGTCGGTGTGCAGGTCGACCGCGCAGCCGTGCTCGGCGGCGAGCTCCAGGACGGCCTCCGCGTAGCCGGCCGGGTCGGCGTCCAGGTCGGGGCAGCCGCCCACCACCGAGGCGCCCATCTTGACCGCGTCGCGCAGCATGGCGAGCCCGTCCGCGCCGGCCACGCCGGTGAGCAGCCGCGGCACGGCGACCACCGCGAGCTCGGTGAGACCGCGCAGGGAGCGGCGCGTCTGGAGCACCGCCTCCAGCGGGTCGAGCCCGCTGACCTCGTCGATGCGTACGTGCGAACGCAGCGCTGTGGCGCCGTGCCCGAGCTGGAGCAGGGCGGCCTCGGTGGCCCGGCGCTGGACCTCCTCGACGGCGTACGAGACCGGCCCCTCCGCGCTGAAGGCGGTCAGCGCGGTGTCGCTGTGGGCGTGCGGCTCGGCGGGGGCGGGCAGCAGCAGGAAGCCGTTCAGGTCGACGCGGGAGCCGTGCGCGGTGAGGCTGCCCGCGGTGCCCACCGCTTCGATGCGGCCGCCGCCGAGCCGCACGTCCACGGTGCGCCCGTCGGCGAGCCGGGCGCCGCACAGCAGCAGGGAGGCGGCGGAGGCGGGGTCGGGGCCTTCGCCGGTGCCGGGGGAGTGGGCCGGCTGCTGGTGGCTGTCGGACATCGCGCTCCTGATCGGGCTCGGGTGATCGGGCTGGGGCGGGCAGGATCACGCAGCGTGAGGAGAGCCTAGGGGCGCCCAACCCGCGCATCGAGGAGGAGCGAAATAGTCGTACCGGTGTGGCCCTGAGTGGCCTACGAGACCGGTGGGGCGGGGCCCCGGGAGGCCCCTCGCTGGGCGGCGCGAAACGGATTTGGGCGATCGGCGAGGGAGCGTGTAATGTCTTCATCGCTCGCCCCAATAGCTCAGTCGGTAGAGCGTCTCCATGGTAAGGAGAAGGTCTACGGTTCGATTCCGTATTGGGGCTCTGGTGCGGAAGCCCTCACCTTCGGGTGAGGGACTCCGTGTCAAAGCGGTGTAGCTCAGTCGGTAGAGCAAGCGGCTCATAATCGCTGTGTCACCGGTTCAAGTCCGGTCACCGCTACACACAGTAGCCGATTGTGGGGTCGGTCCTTCGATCGGCTACTCTTTTATGCGTTCATCCGTCAATCCGTCCGTCAAGGAGCACTCACGTGGCTGCCACCGACGTCCGCCCGAAGATCACGCTGGCCTGCGTGGAGTGCAAGGAGCGGAACTACATCACCAAGAAGAACCGGCGTAACAACCCGGACCGTCTTGAGATGAAGAAGCACTGCCCGCGCTGCAACTCGCACACTGCGCACCGCGAGACCCGTTAATCACGGCGTCTGGCATTCAGGCTCGTTCGAGAGGCCGTTCCCCACACCGGGGAGCGGCCTCTCGGCGTTCCCGCCCGTACCGGGCGTGTGACTAGATTCTCCGTACCCACCGGATCCGAACCCTCATTCGCAGGAGGTAGCCAGCAGATGGCGCTCGACCAGTCTTTCGTGGGGCGGACCTATCCGCCCACCGCCCCGTACGAGGTCGGCCGCGAGAAGATCCGCGAATTCGCTGTGGCGGTCGGGGACGAGAACCCCGCCTACACCGACCCGGAGGCGGCCAAGTCGCTTGGGCACACCGATGTGATCGCGCCGCCGACCTTTGTGTTCGCCATCACGTTCAAGGCGGCGGGCCAGGTCATCCAGGACCCGCAGCTGGGCCTGGACTACAGCCGCGTGGTGCACGGCGACCAGAAGTTCGCCTACACCCGCCCGGTCCGCGCGGGCGACCGGCTGACCGTCACGTCCACCATCGAGGCGATCAAGTCCCTCGCGGGCAACGACATCCTGGACATCCGGGGCGAGGTTCACGACGAGGCCGGCGAACACGTCGTGACCGCGTGGACCAAGCTGGTGTCCCGAGCGGCCGAGGGGGCCTGACATGACCGCGAAGATCCGTTACGAGGACGTGGAGCCCGGCACCGAGCTGCCGTCCGCGTCCTTCCCTGTGAGCCGCGCCACGCTCGTCCAGTACGCGGGCGCCTCCGGGGACTTCAACCCGATCCACTGGAACGAGAAGTTCGCGAAGGAGGTCGGGCTGCCCGACGTCATCGCGCACGGCATGTTCACGATGGCGGAGGCGGTGCGCGTGGTCACGGACTGGGTCGGCGACCCGGGCGCGGTGGCCGAGTACGGCGTCCGCTTCACCAAGCCGGTCGTCGTGCCGAACGACGAGACCGGCGCGCTGATCGAGGTCAGCGCCAAGGTGGCGGCGAAGCTGGACGACGAGGCGCGCACGGTTCGCGTGGACCTCACCGCGATGAGCGCGGGCCAGAAGGTGCTCGGGATGTCCCGGGCGGTCGTGCGCCTGGCGTGAGGCGGCCGGCGGGACTCCGGGGGGCTCCCTCGGAGTCCCCCGCACGGCCGAGCCCTTGACTTTGTTAGTAATCGACCACTAACTTAATTCCATGGTCAGGATGAGCGCAGAAGAGAGGCGTGAGAGCGTCGTCCGGGCGGCGATGGTGGAGTTCGCCCGAGGCGGGTACCACGGCACGTCCACCGAGACGATCGCCAAGCGGGTGGGCGTCTCGCAGCCGTATCTCTTCCGCCTGTTCCCGAACAAGCAGGCCATCTTCCTGGCGGCGTCCGACCGGTGCATCAAGGAGACCGTCGCGGCTTTCCGGGACGCGGCCGAGGGGCTGGAAGGCGAGGCGGCGCTGCACGCCATGAGCGGGGCGTACCAGACGCTCATCGCCGAGGACCGGGACAAGCTGCTCCTGCAGATGCAGACGTATGTGGCCGCGGCCGCCGCGGAGGCGGCCGGCGACCACGAGTTCAGCAAGGCGGTACGGGCCGGGTGGGTGGAGCTGTACGACACGGTCCACCTGGCGCTGGGCGCGGACGTGGGCGAGACGACGACGTTCCTGGCGTATGGGATGCTCATCAACACCCTTGTGGCGCTGGGGTTTCCGCCTGAGGACCGGGTCTGGAAGGGCTTCTACGAATCGGCCCAGCCGAAGCGGGTCGGCGGCGGGGCCGCTGCCGCGGAGTGACCGAACCGACCCGAATCACTGAACCGAACCCGAACCGATCACCGAACTGGGTCCGAACCGATTCATCGAACCGAACCCGAGCAGAATCACCGAACTGAGCCCGAACGGAATCACCGAACAGGATCCGAGCTGAATCATCAGGGCCGGGTTCTCCCTGACCCCACCCTTCCATCTTCTATGCTCAGCGAAGTTAGTCATTGATAACTAACCCACCAAGGGGGGACGATGTCGGAGAAGAAGCCGGAAAAGCCACAGAACGGAACGAGTCGGCGTGGGGGTGCTGGGTGGGCGCTGGTGATCACCAGTGTTGCCGGGTTCATGGCGGCGCTGGACAACCTCGTCGTCACCACCGCGCTCCCGTCGATCCGCGAGGACCTCGGGGGAGCGCTGGACGACCTCGAATGGACGGTGAGCGCGTACACCCTCACCTTCGCGGTGCTGCTGATGTTCGGGGCGGCGCTGGGTGACCGGTTCGGCCGCCGCAAGCTCTTCATCACCGGGCTGACGATCTTCACCGGCGCCTCGGCGGGGGCGGCGCTGGCGCCGGGGATCAACGGGCTGATCGCGGCCCGCGCGATACAGGGGGTCGGCGCCGCGGTCATGATGCCGCTGACCCTCACACTGCTGACCGCTGCCGTGCCGGCCGCCAAGCGCGGGATGATGTACGGGATTTGGGGCGCGGTGAACGGCCTCGCGGTGGCATCCGGGCCGCTGATCGGCGGAAGCCTGACCGAGCACGTGTCCTGGCAGTGGATCTTCTGGCTGAACGTTCCGCTCGGCCTGCTCACGCTTCCCCTGGCGCGGCTGCGCCTGAACGAGTCGTACGGCACGGGTGCCCGGCTCGACATCGTGGGCACGCTGCTTGCCAGCGGCGGGCTCTTCGGGATCGTGTACGCGCTGATCCGCGGCAACCCGGACGGCTGGACCAGCACGACCGTACTCACCGGGCTGATCGCGGGCACAGTGCTGCTCGCGGGCTTCGTCGTCCACGGCATGCGCAGCGCGAACCCGATGCTTCCGATGCGGCTGTTCCGCAGCCGGGCGTTCTCCGCGATCAACGCGGCGAGCCTGCTGATGTTCGTCGGGATGTTCGGCTCGATCTTCCTGCTCAGCCAGTTCCTGCAGAACGTCATCGGCTACTCGCCGACCGAGGCGGGGCTTCGGATGCTGCCCTGGACCGGCATGCCGATGATCGCCGCGCCAATAGCCGGATTCCTCTCCGACCGGATCGGGGGGCGGCCGGTCGTGGCCACCGGCCTCGCGCTCCAGGCCATCGGGCTCGGCTGGTTCGCCGCGATCATCTCGCCGGACGTGTCGTACGGGGCGCAGCTGCCGGCACTGATCATCAGCGGCATCGGGATGGGGCTGTACTTCGCGCCGGCCGCGAATCTGGTGATGTCCAGCGTGCGGCCCTCCGAGCAGGGCATCGCCTCCGGCGCGAACAACGCACTGCGGGAGGTGGGCGGTGCGCTCGGCATCGCGGTGCTGGCCTCGGTGTTCTCCGCGCAGGGCGGGTACGGGTCGGCGCGGGCCTTCGTCGACGGCTTTGGCCCGGCGCTCTGGGTGGGAGCGGGGGTGGTCGCGGTGGCGGCGGCATCGGCGCTGCTGCTCCCTGACCGTGCGGCTCTGGCCGGCGTCGAGGTGGCGCCGGATGCCCCTGAGGGGGTGCGGGAGCTGGTGGCCTGAGGGTTGCGCCGTGCGGTGCTGGGCGGGTGGGGGTGTTTTTCCCACCCGCCCGCCCGTTTGCGCACTCCTGGGAGGTGCGGGACCGGGGGGCCGGGGTCGTTCGGCGTCCGCCGGTGGGTGGTGGGTGCACCCGCCTGCGGCGGGGGGGGTTTTCCCACCCGCTCCACCCGTTCTGCGCGCTGCTGAAGGTGGGGTGCCGGTGGGTGGTTGTGCGCTGTTGGTGGCTGGCCGTGGGTGGGCGGCGTGTCCGCCGGCGGCGGTGTGTCCGCCTGTGGCGGCTGGGGTTTCCCGCCCGGCTCTGCTCGTTCTGCGTGCTGCTGAAGGTGGGGTGCCGGTGGGTGGTTGTGTGCTGTTGATGGCTGTCCGTTGGTGGGCGGTGTGCTCGCTTGCGGCGGGCCGGGGTTCCCGTCCGCTCTGCTCGTTCTGCACGCTGTGAAAGCTGAGGGGCTGGACAGCAGTGGCTGCCGTTCGGTGGTGGCCTGCTCTCGGCGGTGGTGCGCCCGGCTTTGGCTGGCTGGGGGTTCTGTCCGCTCCGTATGCCCCCTGTGCGCTGCCCAAGGCGAGGAGCTGGGGGCTGCGGGGCGGTGTGGCCACCTGCGGCGGGGAGGTTCTTGGCGGGGTGTGCAGTCCCTCCTACCCGTACACGTGGGGTGTTGTCTGAACGGTCATCGAGGCGCTACGGGCGGGCGCGGGTTCGGCCGGGTGGGGACGTGGTGGGGTGCCCCCGCAAGGAGGAGCGCTGGTGCTGGGGGGATTTTCGGCGGGCGGAACTGCGCGACGTATGAGGAGGTACC
>NZ_LGDD01000026.1 GCF_001279695.1 Streptomyces sp. WM6378 | reverse complement strand
ACACCAACCCCCGCCCCTATGTGTGGCACAAGACCGCCGACCAGATTCTCAACAGCCTCGCCAACTACTGCCGACGCATCAACGACTCAGGTCACTAGAGTCACACTGATAAAGCGCATAAACGCTGAAACGAAGGGCAATTCAGATGAGCAGCAACGAAACGCCGCGCGGTCCGATCGACTCGTCCCGCATCCCGCGGTACGCCGGGCCCGCGACCTTCGCCCGGCTGCCCCGCCTCGACGAGGTCGGCACCGCCGATGTCGCCGTCGTCGGTGTGCCCTTCGACAGCGGTGTGTCCTACCGCCCCGGCGCCCGCTTCGGCGGCAACGCCATCCGCGAGGCCTCCCGCCTCCTTCGCCCGTACAACCCGGCGCAGGACGCCTCGCCCTTCGCGCTCGCCCAGGTCGCCGACGCCGGTGACATCGCGGCCAACCCGTTCAACATCAACGAGGCCGTCGAGACCATCGAGGCCGCCGCTGATGATCTTCTCGGGACGGGCGCCCGCATGATGACGCTCGGCGGTGACCACACCATCGCGCTGCCGCTGCTCCGCTCGGTCGCCAAGAAGCACGGCCCGGTCGCGCTGCTCCACTTCGACGCGCACCTCGACACCTGGGACACCTACTTCGGCGCCGAGTACACCCACGGCACCCCGTTCCGCCGGGCCGTCGAGGAGGGCATCCTCGACACCGAGGCGCTCTCCCACGTCGGCACCCGCGGCCCGCTGTACGGCAAGCAGGACCTGACCGACGACGAGAAGATGGGCTTCGGCATCGTCACCTCCGCCGACGTCTACCGGCGCGGCGCCGACGAGGTCGCCGACCAGCTGCGCCAGCGCATCGGCGACCGCCCGCTCTACATCTCCATCGACATCGACTGCCTCGACCCGGCCCACGCGCCCGGCACCGGCACCCCCGAGGCCGGCGGCATGACCTCGCGCGAGCTCCTGGAGATCCTGCGGGGCCTCGCTTCCTGCAACCTGGTCTCCGCCGACGTCGTCGAGGTCGCCCCGGCCTACGACCACGCCGAGATCACCAGCGTGGCCGCCTCGCACACCGCCTACGAGCTGACGACGATCATGTCCCGCCAGATCGCGGCGTCCCGGACCGCCTGATGACCCACGACCACGACGTGGTGCTGCGCCCGACCGAGGCGCAGACCGCTGCCGCCCTCAATCCTCCCGCCGGGCGGGGCGGCGGTGACCTGGTCGTCGAGACCCTCGCGGGCCTCGGCGCCACCACCGTGTTCGGACTGCCGGGCCAGCACGCGCTCGGCATGTTCGACGCGCTGCGCCGCTCGGACCTCGACTACATCGGGCTCAGGGTCGAGAACAACGCGGGCTTCGCGGCCGACGCGTACGGCCGGATCACCGGCGAGGCGGCCCCGCTGCTGCTCTCGACCGGCCCCGGCGCGCTGACCTCCCTTGCCGCGCTCCAAGAGGCGGCGGCCGCCTCGTCCCCGGTCATCGCCATCTCAAGTCAGGTCCCCACGGCGGGACTTGGCGGCGGACGGCACGGCTATCTGCACGAGCTGCGCGACCAGAAGGCGTCCTTCCGTGACGTCGTGAAGTCCGTCCATACGGTGCGCAGCCAGTCGCAGATTCCGTCGGCGATCGCCGCGGCCTGGGAGTCGGCGCTGACCGCGCCGCACGGGCCGGTGTGGGTGGAGATCCCGCAGGACGTGCTCCTCGCGGAGACACTCCTGCCCGTCGTCACTCCCATGGACGCCTTCCCCGAAGACATCGTCCCCCGCCCCGAACTGACCGCCGTGGCAGCCGGGTTGATGGCCAACGCGGCCCGCCCGGTGATCATCGCGGGCGGCGGAGTCGTACGCGCCGACGCCTCGGGCAAGCTCCTCGCGCTCGCCGAGAAGCTGGACGCGCCGGTCGTGACGACCTTCGGCGGCAAGGGCGCCTTCCCCTGGGAGCACCCGCTCTCGCTCCAGTCCTGGCTGGAGGACCGGCACACCACGGACTTCCTTGAGGACGCGGACGTCCTGCTCGTGGTCGGCTCCGGGCTCGGCGAGCTGTCGTCGAACTATCACACCTTCCAGCCGCGCGGCCGGATCATCCAGATCGAGGCCGACCTCGGCAAGCTGGAGTCCAACCACCCGGCCCTCGGCATCCACGCGGACGCCCGCATCGCCCTCCAGGCCCTGCTCGAAACGGTCCCGGACCGTACGGACGCGACGGCGGCCGAGCGGGTACGGACCGTCCTGGCGAAGGTACGGGCCCGTATCGACGCGCAGGACCTCGGCGAGGAGCAGCGCATCCTGGCCGCCGTGCGCGAGGCCCTGCCCGCGGGGGCGCCCAGCTTCTGGGACATGACGATCCTCGCGTACTGGGCCTGGTCCGCCTGGCCCGGCGCGATGCACTCGGCGCAGGGCGCGGGGGGCCTCGGCTACGGCTTCCCGGCGGCGCTCGGTGCGGCCGTCGCCGACCCCGGCCGCCCGGTCCTCGCGGTGTCCGGCGACGGCGGGGCCATGTACTCGATCGCCGAGCTCGCCACCGCCAAGCAGTACGACCTGCCGGTCACCTGGCTGATCGTCGACGACGGCGGCTACGGCATCCTGCGCGAGTACATGACGGACACGTTCGGCGAGGCCACCGCCACCGAACTGGCCCGCCCGGACTTCGTCGCCCTCGCCGAGTCCTTCGGCGTCCCGGCGGTCCGCACGAGCGCGGACACCCTGACCGCCGACCTCTCCAAGGCGCTGGCCGCCCCTGGCCCCTCGGTGGTCGTGCTGCCCGCCCTCCTGAAGATGTTCGCGCCGACGCACCTGTAGCGCGCCGGGTGTGGTCCTAGTCCTTACGTCCCGTATTTGTTGCGGCGGGATGAAATCCGCAGGCCCCCGTGTTGGGGCTTGCGGCAGGACAGGTACCAACGGGAGGAATCACGTGACGGAGGGTGCGCAACAGGGGTGGGGGCGCAGGCTGACCGGGTACGCCTGGCGGTACCGGCGCAATGTCGTGCTGGCCCTCGGCTCGTCGCTCGGCGGCATGGCCGTCATGGCGCTCGTCCCGCTGATCACCAAGGTGGTCATCGACGACGTCATCGGCCACCACACGCGCTCCCTCGCCGTCTGGACCGGGCTCCTCATAGCCTCCGCCGTCGTGGTGTACGGGCTCACGTACATACGGCGGTACTACGGAGGGCGGCTCGCCCTCGACGTCCAGCACGACCTGCGCACCGAGATGTACGGCACGATCACCCGGCTCGACGGGCGGCGCCAGGACGAGCTGTCAACCGGGCAGGTCGTCGGGCGGGCCACCAGCGACCTCCAGCTGATCCAGGGCCTCCTCTTCATGTTGCCGATGACCATCGGCAACGTCCTGCTCTTCATCATCTCCATCGTGATCATGGCGTGGCTCTCGCCGCTGCTCACGCTGGTCGCCCTCGCCGTGGCGCCCGCCCTCTGGTTCATCGCCAAGCGCAGCCGCACCCGCCTCTTCCCCGCCACCTGGTACGCCCAGGGCCAGGCCGCCGCCGTCGCCGGGGTCGTCGACGGCGCCGTGTCCGGGGTCCGGGTCGTCAAGGGCTTCGGCCAGGAGGACCAGGAGACCGGCAAGCTGCGGGAGGTCGGGCGGTGCCTCTTCGCCGGGCGGCTTCGCACGATCAAGCTGAACTCCCGCTACACCCCGGCCCTCCAGGCCGTCCCCGCGCTCGGCCAGGTCGCGATGCTGGCGCTCGGCGGCTGGCTCGCCACGCGCGGTGAGATCACCCTTGGCACGTTCGTCGCGTTCTCCACCTACCTCGCCCAGCTCGTCGGGCCCGTCCGCATGCTCGCCATGGTGCTCACCGTCGGCCAGCAGGCCCGGGCCGGCGTCGAGCGGGTCCTGGAGCTCATCGACACCGAGCCCTCCATCGAGGACGGCAAGGAGGAGCTGTCGCCCGACGCCCCCGCCACCGTCGAATTCGACGACGTGAGCTTCGGCTACGACGACGAGCGGCCCGTCCTGAAGGGCTTCTCCCTCGACATCCGGCCCGGCGAGACCGTCGCCGTGGTCGGCTCGTCCGGCTCCGGCAAGTCCACCGTCTCGCTGCTCCTGCCCCGCTTCTACGACGTCTCGCACGGCGCCGTTCTCGTCGGCGGCCGCGACGTGCGCGAGCTGACCCTGTCCTCGCTGCGCGCCGCCATCGGACTCGTACCGGAGGACTCCTTCCTGTTCTCCGACACCGTCCGCGCCAACATCGCGTACGGAAAGCCGGACGCCACCCAGGAAGAGATCGAGAAGGCCGCGCGCGCCGCCCAGGCCGACCGGTTCATCGCCGAGCTTCCGGGCGGCTACGACACCGCCGTCGGCGAGCACGGCCTCACCCTCTCCGGCGGCCAGCGCCAGCGCCTCGCGCTCGCCCGCGCCATCCTCACCGACCCCCGCCTGCTCGTCCTGGACGACGCGACCTCGGCCGTCGACGCCCGCGTCGAGCACGAGATCCACGAGGCGCTGAAGTCGGTCATGGCGGGCCGCACCACCCTGCTCATCGCGCACCGCCGCTCCACCCTCGGCCTCGCCGACCGCATCGCCGTCCTCGACGGCGGACGCCTCGCCGCGATCGGCACCCACGAGGAACTCCAGCGCGACAGCGCCCTGTACCGCCGCCTGCTCACCGATCCCGACGAGCTGGGCGCCGTATCGCCCGGCCACCTCCCGGCCGCCCCGCTCGCGGACGAGGAAGACCACTCCGTACGGGACGAACTGGACGCGGAGTTCGACGTCGAGCGCGGCATCACCCCGCCGCTGTGGGTCCGGGAGGAGAAGGCGGATTCGGCGGCCCCCGGCGGCATGCCCGCCACGCCCGAGCTGCTCGCCCAGGTCGAGGCGCTGCCGCCCGCGACCGACACCCCCGGCATAGACGAGGCGAAGGCCGTCCAGGCCGAGGACTCCTACGGCCTGCGCAGGCTGCTGCGCGGCTTCGGCCTTCCCCTCCTCGTCAGCCTCCTCCTCGTCGCGATCGACGCGGGCGGCTCGCTGGTCCTGCCGGTCCTCATCCGGCACGGCATCGACCAGGGCGTCACCCAGCTCGCGCTCGGCGCGGTCTGGGCCGCCTCCGGGCTCGCGCTCGTCACCGTCGCCATCCAGTGGCTCGCCCAGACCGGCGAGACCCGGATGACCGGCCGCACCGGCGAACGCGTCCTCTACACCCTGCGCCTGAAGATCTTCGCGCAGCTCCAGCGGCTCGGACTCGACTACTACGAGCGGGAGTTGACCGGCCGGATCATGACCCGCATGACGACGGACGTGGACGCGCTTTCCACGTTCCTCCAGACGGGCCTGGTCACCGCGTTCGTCTCCGTCGTCACGTTCTTCGGCATCATGGTGGCGCTGCTCGTCATCGACATCGAGCTCGCCCTCGTCGTCTTCGCGACGCTTCCGCTGCTGATCGTCGGCACGTACTTCTTCCGCAAGAAGAGCGTGCAGGCCTACGAGCTCGCCCGCGAGCGGGTCAGCGCCGTCAACGCAGACCTCCAGGAGTCGGTGTCCGGGCTGCGCATCGTGCAGGCGTTCCGGCGCGAGCACGACGGGGCCGAGCGGTTCGCGGACCGCAGCGACCACTACCGCCAGGCGCGCGTGCGCGGCCAGTGGCTGATCTCGGTGTACTTCCCGTTCGTGCAGCTCCTGTCGTCGGTGGCTGCCGCGGCCGTGCTGATCGTGGGCGCGGGCCGGGTCGACAACGGCACCCTCACCACGGGCGCCCTGGTCGCGTACCTGCTGTACATCGACCTGTTCTTCGCCCCCGTACAGCAGCTCTCGCAGGTCTTCGACGGCTACCAGCAGGCGGCCGTCTCGCTGGGGCGCATCCAGGAACTGCTCCAGGAGAAGACCTCCACCGAGGAGGCCGCCGAGCCGCTCGACGTCCTGTCGCTGCGCGGCGAGATCGCCTTCGAGAACGTCGACTTCGCGTACGGCGACGACGAAGAGGCGCTGAGCGGGGTCGACGTCCGCATACCCGCGGGCCAGACCGTCGCGTTCGTCGGCGAGACCGGCGCCGGGAAGTCCACCCTCGTCAAGCTGGTCGCGCGGTTCTACGACCCGACGGGCGGCCGGGTCACCGCCGACGGCACGGACCTGCGCGACCTGGACATCACCGCCTACCGGCACCGGCTCGGCGTCGTCCCGCAGGAGGCGTACCTCTTCGAGGGCACGGTCCGCGACGCCATCGCGTACGGGCGGCCCGACGCGAGCGACGCCCAGGTGGAGGCGGCGGCCCGCGCGGTCGGCGCCCACGACATGATCGCCACGCTCGACGGCGGCTACCTCCACGAGGTCGCCGAGCGCGGCCGCAACCTCTCCGCGGGACAGCGGCAGCTGCTCGCGCTGGCCCGCGCCGAGCTCGTCGACCCTGACATCCTGCTGCTCGACGAGGCGACGGCTGCCCTGGACCTCGCGACAGAGGCCCAGGTCAACCAGGCCACCGAACGCCTCACCGGCCGCCGTACGACGCTGGTCGTCGCGCACCGCCTGACGACGGCGGCCCGCGCGGACCGGGTGATCGTGATGGACCACGGCCGGGTCGCCGAGGACGGCACGCACGATGAGCTCCTCGCCCTGGACGGCAAGTACGCCCGCCTGTGGCGCACGTTCGTCGGCGAGGCGGAGGCCGACGCCGTGGCCGTCTGACGGCCGTCTCACCCTGTGGGCCGCCCGGAGAACCATTCGGGCGGCCGGGCGCGTCCATCCCCACACATACGCTCAAGTGGCTGAAGGGTGCAAGCGTGTTCGGTGGGGTGG
Organism: Streptomyces sp. WM6378; assembly: GCF_001279695.1. Classification (GTDB taxonomy): domain Bacteria; phylum Actinomycetota; class Actinomycetes; order Streptomycetales; family Streptomycetaceae; genus Streptomyces. Next base: position 10,303 of record NZ_LGDD01000026.1, on the reverse strand, counting down.
GCAACAGGAGGCTCCTGGGACCGGCGCTGGCCGTGCTCGTGGCGTCGGGCGGGCTTGTCGTGTTCGGGCCGGGCGGCGGCAGCGCGGCCGCGGCGGCCGCGTGTGCGGGGCGGCCGGTGAAGACGGTCGGGTTCAGTACGGGCGAGCTGCGGCTGTACAAGGGCAACGGGTACGCGTGCGCGGTGACCGCGGCGAAGACCCCGGGCGCCCGGCGCCAGATGTCGGTGACGATCCAGGCCCGGGGCGGCGCCCCGGCCGGCGACTCGGGCGCGTACACGAGGATGGCGGGCCCGGTCACCGTGCACTCGGGCGGCCGGTGCGTGCGGGCGGCCGGGGCGATAGCGGGGAGTTCGGCGGAGACGGGCTGGGTCTGCTGAGCCCTGCTGGACGAAAGCCCCTTGTGAAGGTCAACCGGGTCTGGCGGGGCGGGTGTTGCCCCCGCTAGGTTCGCGGGGCCACGATCCATGCCCACAGGGGCCCCACAGGGGAGTGTGAATGCGCAAGGCGCTCAGATGGCTGCTGTCGCTCGTCGTGCTGATAGGCACGATGACCGCGACGGGAGCCGCGGCAGGGGCGGCCACCGCCGCCGAGCCGGATATCAAGGACCGCATCCTGGCGATACCCGGGATGAGTCTCATAGAAGAGAAGCCGTACAGCGGCTACCGCTACTTCGTACTGAACTTCACGCAGCCCGTGGATCACGCCAATCCGTACAGCCGGGCCACCTTCCAGCAGCGAATCACCGTGCTGCACAAGGACGTTGACCGCCCGACGGTGATGTACACGAGCGGCTACGAGGTCTCCACGACGCCCAGCCGCACCGAGCCGACGCAGATCGTCGACGGCAACCAGGTCTCCGTCGAGTACCGGTTCTTCGCGCCGTCGCGGCCCACGCCCGCCGACTGGTCCAAGGACGACATCTGGCAGGCGGCCAGCGACCAGCACGCCATATTCCAGGCCCTGAAGCCGATCTACACCAAGAACTGGCTGACCACGGGCGCCTCGAAGGGCGGCATGACGGCCACGTACTACAAGCGGTTCTACCCGCGCGACATGGACGGCGTCGTCTCGTACGTTGCCCCCAACGACGTGGTGAACAACGAGGATTCGGCCTACGACCGGTTCTTCCGGACGGTCGGCACCAAGGAGTGCCGCGACAAGCTGGAGGGCGTGCAGCGCGAGGCGCTGGTGCGGCGCGGGTCCCTGGAGAAGAAGTACCAGGACTACGCGACCGCGAACGGCTACACCTTCAAGACGGTGGGCACGCTGGACAAGGCGTACGAGGCGGTCGTGCTCGACTACGTCTGGGGCTTCTGGCAGTACCACCTGCTTGCCGACTGCTCGACGATCCCGGCGGACGCGGCGCACGCCACCGACCAGGCGATCTGGGACTCCGTCGACACGATCTCCGGCTTCTCCTTCTACACCGACCAGGGCCTGTCCCCGTACACGGCGTACTACTACCAGGCCGGTACGCAGCTGGGCTCGCCCACCATCAAGCAGCCCTGGCTTGGCAAGCTGAGCCGCTACGGCTACCAGCCGCCGCGGAACTTCGTGCCGCGGGACATCCCGATGCGGTTCCAGCCGTGGGCGATGCGGGACGTCGACACGTGGGTCAAGCACCACGCGGACCACATGCTGTACGTGTACGGCCAGAACGACCCGTGGGGTGCGGAGCGATTCGCTCTGGGCGCGGGGGCACATGACTCCTACGTCTACACGGTGGCGGGCGGCAACCACGGCTCGAAGGTGGGCCTGCTGGCGCCGGACGCGAAGTCGGCGGCGACGGCGTCGATCCTGCGCTGGGCGGGGCTGAGCGGAGCGCCCGCGAAGCCGCAGGCCGGCTTTGACGCGAAGCTGGACGCGGCCCCGCTGCAGCGCGAACCGGCACTGCGCCCGTAGCCGGGGGGGGCTGGCCTGCCCGGGGCAATCCTGGCGGGCCAGCGTCCCTGGGGTTCCGCCCCAGACCCCGTTTTGCCCCCACCCCGCCCCTTCCCCTAGACCCTCCGGGGGTGGAAGTGGGCTGAGGTCCGTTCCGGGGGAGCCGCCCCCGGAGGGTCTCGGGAAGGGGCGGGGGGGGGAAAGGTCACACCCGACGAGCGCAGCCCACCGCCCCCTGACCCCCCGTCAGCTGCACGTACAGCGCCGTCGAAGAAGCGCACGCCGCACGGCTCGGAACCGCCGACACCACTCGGTACTGCGGCGCACGCACCCCCGACCCGTCGCACGCCGTCTCCTTCACCTGGTCCGCGCCCGCCGCGTACACGCAGTCCCCCACCACCGTGTACGGCCCGCCCCCCATCCCGGGGTCGCCCGGATGCGGCGCCTCCAGGTTGCGCATGCAGGCGTACCCCCGCGACACGCTCCCGTCCCCGCTCGCCGCCGCCGACGGCACGCTCTCGGACACGTACAGCACGAAGTCCGTGTACAGCGGGCAGTCCACCACCGCCCCTTTCGCCACCGCCCCGTCCCGGCGGGCCAGGACCTTCGCCACCGCCCGCTCGCTCGTGCAGGGCACCTCGTGGAAGTCCTTCGTGTCGCCCACCGCCCCCTCGCGCGAGGCGCACCCGCCCGTGGCGAGGAACGGTCCCGATGAAGGCAAGGACGAAGCCGAGGACGATGCCGAAGGCGAACCCGACGGTGACACCGTCGACAGCTCCGTCGCCGAGCCGCCGCCCCCCACTCCCCGGCACCCCAACGCCGTGAGCAGCAACAGGCACACCAAACACGCCAAACGGTACGTACGCATACGACCCCCCAGAACCCCCCGGATACGACCCAAGCGTGACCCGTGGGAGCGGGTGCACGCCAGGTGTCCGGGGGGCTTTGCGTCACTTGGGGGTGGTGGGCCGGGGCTGCGGCGTACGGCTAGTACGACAGGCCGTAGCCGATCGGATAGAGATCTTGCGTAGGGTCGTCGGCGCGGGGGACCGCGACCGGGAGGCGGCCGGTTGGGCGGGCCCGGCCGGCCAACACCCTTGCTGCCGCCCGGAGTTCGACGTCCGTCCAGCAGTACGTCGCCAGCGAGGCCGCGTACCCGGTCGCCAAGTATGCGATGTCGTACGGGTTGCGGAGGGCGAGGTGGATCACCGGCACGCCCGTTGCGACCAGCGCCGCCACCAGCCTGCTCTGCGCGCCGCCCGCCCCCGCGTCGTACGTGCCCACGATCACCGCGTCCTGGCCCGAAGCGGCCGCGACCGCCGCCTCGATCTGGGCCGGCGACGGCAGCGTGCCCGTGGGCAACACCGTTGTGCGGAAGCCCAGTTCGGTCAGGGCCGAGGAGAGGATCGCCGTCGGAGGGCCCGTGGTGCCCGACGGGGAGTCAGGGTCGGCGCCCGCGATCAAGACGCGGTCGTGGCTGGAGAGGGGGAGCAGGCCGTGCGGGTTGGCCAGCAGGGTCGTCGTGCGTTCGGCGATCTCGTCGGCTGCGGCCAGATGCGCCCGCCTGCCGACCGTCCGGTCCACGCCCCGCGCGGTGACATACGGGCGGGTGAACAGACCCCGCCGGTCCTTCAGCCGCAGGATGCGGAGGATCGATTCGTCCAGGCGGGATTCCGGCAGTTCGCCGCTTGCCACGGCCGCGCGCACCCCGCTCACCGCCACGTCCAGCTTTGGTGGGTCCAGGAGCTGGTCCACGCCCGCCTTCAGGGCGAGCACGGGCACCCGGTCGTCGCCGTACTTGTCGCGCACGCCCTGCATGCCCAGCGAGTCCGTGATCACGACCCCGTCGTAGCCGAGCTGTTCGCGCAGGATGCCGGTCAGGATCGGGTGCGAGAGCGTGGCCGGGTCGTTGCTCGGGTCCAGGGCCGGGAACTGGATGTGGGCCGTCATGATCGCGTCGATCCCGGCGTCGATCGCGGCCTTGAACGGCGGAGCGTCCAGCCGCTCCCACTGCTCCCGGGTGTGCGTGATCACCGGGATGCCGGTGTGGCTGTCGACGCTGGTGTCGCCGTGCCCCGGGAAGTGCTTGGCGGTCGCGGCGACCGAGGAGTCCTGATAGCCGCGCACCTCGGCCGCGACCATGCGGGCCACGGCCGCGGGATCCGCGCCGAAGGACCGTACGCCGATCACCGGGTTGGCCGGGTTGATGTTCACGTCGGCGTCCGGGGAGTAGTCCTGCCGGATGCCGATCGCCGCGAGCTCCGCGCCCGAGATGCGGCCCAGCGTGCGGGCGTCCCCGGTCGAGCCGCCCGCGCCCATCGCCATCGCGCCGGGGAAGAGCGTGGCCGGCCTGCCGACCCGGCACACCGCGCCGTGCTCCTGGTCGGTCGCGATCAGCAGCGGCAGCGGGACGCGCTGGGCGAGACCGGCGGCCTGGATGCCGTTGGAGAGGTCGGCGATCTGGTGCGGGTCGCGGGTGTTGTGCGCCCAGGTGAAGTAGATGATGCCGCCGACGTGGTACTTCGCGATCAGCTCGGCGGCGTCGCGCACCCCGAGCTCGCGGAGGTTGGCGTCGATGTCCGCCTGGTCGGGGGCGGTCGCGGAGTGCCCGTACACCCGCATCACGAAGAGCTGGCCGATCTTCTCCTCGACCGACATGCGGGCGATGATCGCGCGAAGCCGGCGGTCGGTGGTGGCGGCGTCCGAGGCGCGGGCGGGGAACTGGGAGCCCAGGGCGGTTATGGCGGCCACTGCGGCGGTGGTGGTCAGGAGGCTGCGTCTTGAGGTGCGGTGCTGCACGTGCGCTCCTTCCAGCGGTGTTGCCCAGGGAAGCGGAAGAGACTTCCGAAGTGGAAGCGACTTCCGTAGCGGAAGCGACTCCAAAGTGGAAGAAACTTCCAAGGCGAACCGTTATCCGGAAAGTTATTGCCAGTCAAGGCTATGCGCACAAGGCCGTACGGCGTGGCTCTGCCATCAGAGGGGCATCAGGGGGACATCAGGAGGGCATCGGAGGGAGGGGCCGCCACCGGTGCAGTCGGAGGGGTTCGCACCGATGGCGGCGTGCTGCCGGCCGCAGGCGGCTGGAGAGGGGGTCGGCGCTCGCGGCCAGCGGCGATGCCGACACCGCTCTGCGGAGACTCACCGGCAGTACGTACGTTGGACGGAGGCGGCCCCGGGTGGGTTCCCTCCCCGTCCCCAATTCGCCGAATTGGTATGGAAGTTGACCAGGTGGCGGACGTTCGGCGCGACGGTCTGATGGGCCGACGAGGCGACGGTTCGGCGCCGATCGAGGTGATGCACCGGCGCCGCTCGCGGCGATGCGCCGCACCCCCGTGGCGCGCATCGCCTCGCACCGGTGTTGCTACCAGGCCGCGCCCGCGATCTGCCGCGTCGTGGCGTTGAGCCGGTTGAAGAGGTTGGTCACGCCGATCATGAGGACCAGCGAGGCGAGCCCCTTCTCGTCGTAGTGCCGGGCCGCCTCGTCCCACACCTCGTCGGACACCGCGTCCGGGCGGTCGGCGAGCCGGGTGGCGGCCTCGGCCAGCGCGAGCGCCGCCCGCTCGGCGTCGCTGAAGTACGGCGCCTCCCGCCACGTGACGACGGTGGCCAGCTGGTCCTCGCTCACCCCGTTCTTGCGGGCGCTCGTGACGCCGCCGTAGACGCACGGCGCGCATCCGTTGATCTGGCTGGCCCGCAGGTGCACCAGCTCCAGGGTGGACTCGTCCACCCCGCCTTCCTTGGCGGCCTTGATCACGCTCAGAATGGCCGGCATCGCGCTGGGGATGACCTGTGCGGGGTTCGTCATACGTGCCTGCATGGCTGCGACTCCTGTATCTGGCGGGCCTGCTTCGTCCTTCGCTTTCACTGCCCTGACGCGCGGGGGTACGGGGATGTGACAGTCGCGCCCAATTTCTTTTTCGAGCCCCTGCATGGCTTCCTCCCCGGGGCGCGGCATGACGTACGGCTCCCACGTCCGCCCACCGTCCCGCGACACCCGCAACGCCAGCGCGGGCCCCGCTACCAGTTGCCCCCATGTCGGACGGCCTTCTCCCTCAGCCATGCGCGCACTTCCCCTTCTTCCTGCGGAGAGGCCGGGCGCAGATCGCCCACGGCGACGGTCGCGACGAAGTACACGAACCGGACGCGCCGCCAGTCACCGTCCGTGCCGATCACCTTGCCGGGTCCGTACACATCCGTACCGGTGTGGGCGACGAACGCCCCCATGGCGTGGGCTCCCATACGACTGCCTCTCACTGTGTGTGCTGTTCCACTTACAGCGTGAGGTCACTATCCGTACGCTGGCTAGTGCACAGAGCGTGACAACGCAGCCTGCACGCAAAGGAGTTGGTGTCGTGGCAATCGAGGACAACCCCGTTTCCCGCATCAAGTACGGCGAGGAACTCAGGGCCCGGAGGGAGGCGGCCGGGCTCACGCAGGAAGAGCTCAGCGAGCGTGCGGTGATGTCGCGCACGCACATCGCCCACATCGAGGCGGGGCGGAGGCGGCCGACTCTGGACGATGCGCGTCGGCTGGACAAGGTGCTGGGTACTGATGGGTTTTTCGAGCGGTTCCTGCCGACGCTGGATGGCCGCAGTGTGGCTGAACACTTCGCAGAAGCGCTGGAGTTCGAGGGCCAGGCCTCGGTGATCCGCGTATACGGACCCAAGCTGGTGCCCGGAATTCTTCAGACGGAGGCGTACGCGCGCGAAGTGCTCAGCTCGGGGCATCCGCCAAGGAGCGATGAGGAGCGTGACAAGCTGCTCAGCACCCGCCTCGAACGGGCCCGCATACTCGACAAGTTCAGCTCGCCCGTGGTGTGGGCGCTGATCGACGAGGATGTGCTGCGACGCCCTATCGGCGGTCCGTCCGTGATGTGCGAACAGCTGCGACACATCGCGGCGTTGGGAGAGTGCCGCCGTATCCGTGTGCACGTGCTCCCCTTCGCGGCGGGAGCCCACGCGTTGCTGGAGGGCGTGGTTTCTCTGATGTGGTTCGAGGAACTCCCGCCCGTCGCCTACGTGGAGGCCTTGAATACCGGCAGGGTATGGGAACTCCCGTCCGTGGTCCGGGACTGCCAGGTGGCTTACGATCACGCCCTCGGGGACGCGTTGTCGCACCGGAAGTCTCTGGCGCTGATCAAGTCCGTGGCGGAGGATTACGGGCATGGAGCGCAGTGAGCAGATAGTCCCCGACGCCTCGGTGTTGCCCGCCTGGCGGAAGTCCAGCTACAGCGGCGGCGAGAGCGGCGCATGCCTGGAAGTCAGCGAGGCGTACGCGACCTGGCGGAAGTCCTCGTACAGCGGTGCAAGTGGCGGCGACTGCCTGGAGTTCAGCGACTCCTGCTCGGGGTGCGTGCCCGTGCGGGACAGCAAGAACCCGACCGGGCCCGCTGTCGTGTTCGGGGCGGGGGCCTGGACCTCGTTCGTGGAGGCGGTCAAGGCTGACGGGGTCAGCGGCTGAGGTTCGCCCACGCTTCCCGGAGGGCGTGAACCGCAGCCCTGATCGCCGGGCGGCGGGCCGCTCCCGTGCGCCAGAGTGCGTACAGGTGGCGAGTCGGTACCGGGTCGAGGTGTAGGGCCACGACGCCCTCGGGAAGCGGGCCCCGGCCCAGTCGTGGGATCAGGGCTATGCCCAACCCGGCTGCCACCAGGGCGAGTTGGGTGTGGTACTCGGCCGCCTGGTGGCGCAGATCGGGCTCGTGGCCGTCGGCGCGCAGGGTGCGTACGAGCCAGTCGTGGCAGACCGAGCCGGGTGGCTGGCAGATCCAGGGCTCGTGGGTGAGGTCGGCGCGGCGGATCGCGGGGCGGGCGGCCAGGGGGTGGCCCGCCGGGACCAGTACGTCGCAGTGGTCGTCGCCGATGGATGCGTGCTCGACGCCCTCGGGGGCGGGCAGTGGGGCGATGTCCCAGTCGTGTGCGACGGCCAGATCGATGACGCCCTTGGCCACCAGGTCGACCGAGACGTGCGGGTCGACTTCGGACAACCTCGTTTCCAGAGTGGGGTGTTGGCGGGTCAGGGAGGCGAGGGCTGCCGGGAGCAGGCCGCGCGCCGCTGTCGCGAAGGCGCCCACCGTGAGGCGTCCGGTGGGCAGGCCGCGCCGCTCTTCGAGCGTGGTCTCCGTACGCTCGACGATGTCCATCAACTCCCTTGCTGCAGAAGCGAGATGGAGTGCGTCCTCGGTGAGGGCGATGCCCCGGCCGCGCCGCTCCAGGAGGGTCGTACGGGTCTCGCGCTCCAGCTTGGTGATCTGCTGGGAGATCGCGGACGGGGTGTAGCCGAGCGCGGCGGCAGCGGCGGCGACCGAGCCGTGGACGTGGACCGCGTGCAGTGCGCGCAGCCGGGCCAGATCGAGCACGAGCCCCTCCTGGGATTAAGCGTTGCTTCATCCCATCATCAAGGAATCCGCGCTGGTGCTGAATGGTCGGGGGCGGTGATCCTCGACGCATGCGTCCCGTACACATCGCCCTCGCCGTGCTTGTCACTGCCGTCTGGGGGGTCAACTTCGTCGTCATCGACGTGGGCCTCGGCCACTTCCCGCCGCTGCTGTTCTCCGCCCTGCGTTTCCTGGTCGCGGCGCTGCCCGCCGTGTTCTTCGTGGGGCGGCCCAAGGTGGCCTGGAAGTGGATCGTGGCGGTGGGGCTGGTGCTGGGGGTGGCGAAGTTCGGGCTGCTGTTCATCGGGATGAGCCAGGGAATGCCGGCCGGTCTTTCGTCCCTCGTCCTTCAGATCCAGGCTGTGTTCACGGCGGTCGTGGCGATGACCGTACTGGGGGAACGTCCGGGCCGCGTACGGCTGTTGGGGATGGGTGTGGCGCTGGCGGGGATCGTCGTGGCGGGGGTGGACGAGGGGTCGGGCGGCCCGCTGCTCGCCTTCGCGCTGACGGTGGGGGCGGCGGCGTGCTGGGGCGTGTCGAACGTACTGACCCGCAAGGCGGCCCCGCCGGACGCGCTGAACTTCATGGTGTGGGTGTCGGTGGTCCCCGTACTCCCGCTGCTGGTCCTTTCGCTGCTCTTCGAGGGGCCGGGGCGGGCTGCCGAGGCGCTGGCGGGGTTCGACTGGAGCGGGGCGGGGGCGCTGGTGTACGTGGCATGGATCAGTACGGTGTTCGGCTTCGGGGCGTGGGGGATGCTGCTGCGCCGCTACCCGGCGTCGTCGGTGGCGCCGTTCAGCCTGCTGGTGCCGGTGTTCGGGATGTCGTCGGCGGCGGTGCTCCTTGGGGAGTCGGTGACGCCGCTGCGGTGGTGTGCGGCGGCGCTGCTTGTGGGCGGGGTGGGCCTTACTTCGCTGTCCCGGCCAGCAGTTGCGTCAGGTACTCCCGTCCGGCTTGGAGCAGCCCCGGGAGGGGGGCGGCCTCGGGATACCAGCGCTTCTCGTACTCCCAGCAGACCCAGCCGTCCGGCGGCAGCAGAGCGAGGCACTCGCTGAGGGGGAGTACGCCCTTGCCGAGGGGGAGGGGGGTGGTGTCGCTCGCCGACGCGATGTCCTTCACCTGGGTGTAGCCGAGGTGGGGTGCGAGGTGTCCGTAGGACTCGGCGGGGGTCTCGCCGCCGAGCCAGGTGTGCATGACGTCCCAGAGGGCGCCGACGCTCTTTCCGTCTCCGAGGCGGTTTACTGCGCGGTTCAGGACTCGGGCGGTTGCTTCGCCTGTGCGGTGGGAGTCGTGGGTTTCGAGGAGGATGCGGATGCCGGTGGCGGCTGCGTGCTGGGCGGCTTCGGCCAGTCGTTGGACGGCTGTGTCGTCGGCGTCGGCGTCGGCGTCGGTGTCGGCGTTGTCGGCGTTGTCGGACCCGCCGGTCGCGCCGGTCGCTCCGGTTGCTCCGGGGAAGACGCGGATGTAGCTGGCTCCCAAGTCTCTTGCGAGGGTGAGGAGTTGGGGGAGGTCGGCGTCGTCGTGCGGGTCTGCGACTCGGGCGTAGCCGGCGATGGAGAGGATCTCGATGCCGGATGCCTTGAACTCGGCGGTGATTGCCTTGCGTTGGGCGGGGTCGAGGTGGGGGTGGATGTGGGATTCGGGGTGGGCACGGAGTTCTACGCCGTGGTAGCCGGTGCGGGCGGCCAGGCGGGCGACCTCGGGGATCGGCATGCCGGGGAGGCCTAGGGTGGAGAGGGCGAACTTCATGGGGGCGGGTCCTTTCGGCTCGGGGGGATTTTCCCCCACCCCGCCCCTTCCCGCTGTGACACTGTGCGGCTCCGCCGCGTGGCCTCCGGGGGTTGAAGCCCCTGGGGCTCCGCCCCAGACCCCGGGAGGCCCCACCCCACCCCGTCCCGAGACCCTCCGGGGGTGTCGTTCGGCTGTTGCCTGGTGGTCGTTCCCTGGGGCTCTGCCCCAGACCCCGTTCGCGCCTGAAGGGCGCTCGTCCTCAAACTCCCCCAAGGCCTCAAGGGCCAGGGGGGACCCCATGACGGGCTGAAGATGCCAGGA
>NZ_LGDD01000025.1 GCF_001279695.1 Streptomyces sp. WM6378 | reverse complement strand
ACGGGCTGAAGATGCCAGGACTGGCCGGCACCAGTCCGGCTAGGGGCCCGGGGAACGACGCGACCAGCCACGAATGGCCCGCAGCCGAAGGGCAGGCACATGCGCGCAGCGCATGGCATCCAGGGGCGCGGGGCTGTGTCATTGTGCGGCTCCGCCGCGTGGGCGCGACCAGCTCGCACGGCCCGAGGCCGAAAGCGGGGTTAGTAGTCCGAGCCCCTGACGGGGCCACCCTGAGCGGGTGAAAATCGGTGTGTGGCCGTGCGGCGGACGTCGACGCGCCTTGGCGTGATCCGAGCCCGAGGGTCAGTAGGACGGTGGGGGGCGTGTGACAGGCACCCGGAAGTGCTGCTTCGAGCGCGCGTATTAGATTCTTCCGCCTGCTGGACCCCTGCCGGACGGTCACGTGCTCGCGGCCGACATCGAGAGGGGGTGCCAGGGCAATGGAAGTGCTGCACGAACGCTGTGCGGGAATCGACATCAGCAAGGCGGACGTGAAGGTCACGATCCGCGTGCCCGGCACCGGCAAACGGCGCCGCAGCGAGACCCGGACCTTCACCACCATGACCCGCGACCTGCTGGCGATGCGGGACTGGCTGCTCGCCGAGGGCGTCACCCTGGTCGGCATGGAGGCCACCGGCATCTACTGGAAGCCGATCTTCTACCTGCTCGAACACGATCTGGAGTGCTGGCTGCTCAACGCCCGTCACATGAAGGGCGTGCCGGGCCGCAAGACCGATGTCAAGGACGCGCAGTGGATCGCCCAGCTCGTCGAACACGGCCTGGTCCGCCCCTCGTTCGTGCCGCCGGAGCCGATCCGGCAGCTGCGCGATCTCACCCGGTATCGCACCGAGGTCATCCGCGAGCGCACCCGCGAGACCCAACGCCTGGAGAAGCTCCTCGAAGACGCGGGCATCAAGCTGTCGACCGTGGTGTCCAACATCCTGGGCGTTTCCGGCCGGGCCATGCTGGAGGCACTGATCGCAGGTCAGCGAGACCCGCGGGTGCTGGCCGAGATGGCCAAGGGCTCGATGCGCCGCAAGACCGACACCCTCATCGAGGCACTGACCGGCCACTTCGCCGACCACCATGCGTTCCTCGCCCGCACCATGCTGGACCGGATCGACGCCTGCACCGCGACCGAGGCCCGGCTCAGCGAGCACATCGACCAGCAGATCGAGCCCTTTCGCCGCCGGGTCGAACTCCTGCTGACCGTCCCCGGGATCAGCACCCGGGCCGCCGAGGTGATCCTCGCGGAGATCGGCGCGGACATCGCCCGCTTCCCCTCCGCGGGCGACCTGGCCTCCTGGGCCGGGGCCTGCCCCGGCAACCACGAGTCCGCCGGCAAGCAGCCGACCGGCAAGACCCGGCACGGCGACCCGTGGCTGAAGGCCGCGCTCGGCCAGGCCGCCGTGTCCGCCGCGCGGACCAAGGACACCTACCTCGCGGCCCGCTACCGACGCCCGGCCGCCCGCCGCGGCAAGAAGCGCGCCCTGGTCGCGCTGGAGCACTCCATCCTCGTCAGCGTCTGGCACATGTTCACCAACGACATCGAGTACGCCGACCTCGGCAGCGACTACTTCCTCCACCGCGTCGGGCGGGCCCGACAGACCCGGCGGCTGGTGAGCCAGCTCAACCAACTCGGCTGTCAAGTGGTCCTCCAACCCGTCGAGGCTGCCTGACCGGCGGCCACGGACAAGGGACGCGGGATTTTCGTATTAGGGGCGCGGGGAACTGCGCAAACAACCACCCACGGCCCACAGCCGAGGCGCGCATCGTCTCGGGTCAGTCGCCCTGGCCGGCGCTGCCGATCGGACCGACCTTCACCGGGGAGCCGGTGCCGTCCGTGACGGGCAGCGTGGCGGCGCCCGGCCAGGCGAGGGTGACCGTCTTCGTCTCGTTCGGCGGGGTCACCAGGAGCCCTGTGATGCGGATGCCGGAGCCGCCCGACTTGTTGAGCGGGTAGGTGATGCCGAAGGACACCGACTTCCCGCTCTTGAGGACGCCGGGGCTGGGCTTCTCGGCGGTGCGCTTCGCGGACAGCGACCCCGCGTTGGTCTTCAGGTCGACGCCCGCGAACCCGGATATCGCACAGTCGTGGCCGCCGATGTTCTTCAGCGTCACCGCGACCGTGCCTTCGGGGTCGCCGGTGATGGTGCTGTCCTGCGCCGTGATCTTCAGGTCGGCGGTGCGGCAGTTGCCACCGGACTTGCCGTTCCCGCTAGAGCCGGACCCGGCGGTCGTGCCCTGCCCGCCGGAGCTCTTCCCGCTGCTCTGGCTGCCGCCGCCCGTGGCCGACGAGCCGGAGGTGGAGGCTTCCTTGCCGCTTGGCGTGGCCGTCGAAGGAGCCTGCGCGGAGCCCGAGTCCGCGTCCGAGTCCTGGCACGCCGTCATCAGCAGAGCGCCGCCGACGATGGCTGCGGAGACGAGAATGGCCTTGCGACGGTTGCCGGACATGAAAGAGCCCCTTGTTATCCAGTGATTGAGGCCGAAGCGGGTTCGGCTCCTCGGTACTTGCTCGATCACTATGAGGGGGCTGTGAGCCGCGGGGATACGGGCGTCGTCGTTCCACGACATCGCTGTCACCGACTGGTGACATGACCACGACGTGAGGGGGTGGGGCCGTTGGAGGCTCTGGCACGCTTTCGGCTGCGGGCCGGTTGGGGCCGTTTGCGCAGTTCCCCGCGCCCCTCAACCCGCTTTCGGCCGCGGGCCGTGGGTGGTTGCTCGCGCCCACGCGGTGGAGCCGCACAATGTCACAGCCCTGCGTCCCTGGATGCCATGCGCTGCGCGCAGGTGCCTGTCCTTTTGCTGCGGGCCGTTTGTGGCTGGTCGCTCCCCCAAGTTCTCGGCTCCGCTCGAACAGGGGGGACCCCCATCGCGGCGGAGCCGCACAATGTCACAGCCCCGCGTCCCTGGCAGCGCCGGGTACGGGCATCTTCAGCCCGCCATGGGGGTCCCCCCTGGCCCTTGAGGCCTTGGGGGAGTTTGAGGACGAGTGCCCTTCAGGCGCGAACGGGGTCTGGGGCGGAGCCCCAGGACTACCGACGGGCCGCAGCCGAACGACATCCCCCGGCGGGTCTCGGGAAGGGGCGGGGTGGGGATCAACCGGGCCCGCCCGCACCCCGCGCCGCGCGGAAATCGCGGGGCGCCACCCCGTACGCCGCCTTGAAGAGCCGGCTGAAGTGGGCCAAGTTCATGAACCCCCAGCGCGCCGCGATCGCGCCGACCGTGCGATCCGCCCCGTACGGCCCGGCCAACTCCCGTCGGCACCCCTCCAGTCGCCGCCCTCTGATCCAACCCGTAACCGTCGCCCCCTCCTCGGCGAACAGCTTCTGCAGGTGGCGGAGGGAGACGTGGTGGGCCCGCGCGATCCGCTCCGGGGACAGATCGGGGTCCGCCAGGTTCTGGTCGACGTACGCGCGGACCCGCAGCAGCGTGGTGCGGCGGGCGGCCCGCAGGTCGTCGCCCGGTGCGCGGACCCGTGAGGCCAGCATCGTGGCCAGCAGGTCGCCGACGGTCTGGGAGAGGCCGGCCGCGCTGTCCACGTAGTCGCCGGAATTCCGGGCGAGGCGGGTCAGGAAGGGGGAGAGCAGCGCCCCGACGCCCTCGCTCGCGGAGAAGAGGGTCGCCGTCACCTCGCCGGTACGGCCGCTGTCCAGGTGGGCGAGGCGGTGCGGAAGCATGAACTCCAGCATCGTGAAGTCCTCCCCGCAGATGAGGGTGTAGGGCCGGGAGGTGTCGTAACAGGCGATGTCCCCGGGGCGCAGCGCCGCCTCTCGACCGTCCTGCTGAACCACCGCGCTGCCCCGCTGAACCAGGCCCACCAGCAGGTACTCCGCGTCCGAGCGCGCGATCAGCCGGGGTGTTCGGTCGACCCGGCTCGGGTCGGCCGAGATCTCGGAGAACTGGACCGCGCCGAGCCGGTCCGCCCTGATCTCGCCGCGGAACGGATCGTCGCGCAGCGGCCTGACCTGCACCGGAACGAAGCTGTCGCACACCACGTCCTGCCAGAATGCGCGCCGCTGCGCCGCGGCATGGTCCTGTGTCCGCAGAAGTACGGTCACGACGTCTCACCCTTCCCTCGCCTGCCCAGGGGGAACGCGGGGTCCGGTCGGCGGATTCCCGTGCGCGTACCGGCAACCAGGCGTGCGCCCAGGGACAAACCGGCCCCGCTCCCGCCGGGCACCTTGGAGCCGTTCCCGATTCGACGAACTGTTCTCGATCCCGTTCCCGATCCCGACAGGAGAAGGCGCATGCCTTACGCATCAGTCAATGGCCAGCAGTTGTACTTCGAGGACACCGGCGGCGACGGCCCGGTCGTCGTCTTCAGCCACGGCAACCTCATGAATCGCCGGATGTGGGAGCCCCAAGTCCGTGTGCTGGGCGGGGAGTTCAGGTGTGTGGTGTGGGACGCGCGGCTGCACGGCCGTACCAAGGACGACGGGGGCCTGTACACGTACTGGGATTCCGCCGACGATCTGCTGAGCCTGCTCGACCATCTCGGCGTCGAGCAGGCGGCCCTGGTCGGCCACTCCCAGGGCGGCTTCCTGTCGCTCCGCGCGGCCCTGCGCGCGCCGGAACGGGTCAGGTCCCTCGTCCTGATCGACACCGCGGCGGTGGCCTGGCCCGGGGAGGCGCTGGCCCAGATGGGCGGGGTCAGCGAGGCTTTCCGCGCGGGTGGGCCGGATGCGGTGGCTCCGGTTCTTCTCGACCTGCTGCTCGGCAGCCCGGACGTCAATGAGGAGTGGCTGCGGGAGTGGCGGGCGCAGCCGCGGGAACGGCTGGCCGATGCGGTGGCCGTGCTGATGGGCGTGGACGACATCTCCGCCCGCCTCGGGGAGATCAGGCAGCCGGCCCTGATCGTGCACGGCGAGGCCGACGGCCCGGTGCCGCTGCCGCTGGGGCGGATGCTCCGCGATCGCCTGCCCGGCGCGGTGGGCCTGACGGCGATCCCGGCCGCGGGCCACACCCCGAGCCTGACGCACCCCGTCGAGGTGAACGCGTGCTTGCCCGCCTTCCTGCGACACGGAGTCGCATCGCCGCCCATCGACGATCCGGCGCTGCTGCCCGCCGCCTTCCAGGACGCGCTGAATGCTCAGGACGCCGAGCGGGTTCTGGCGCTGTATGCGGAGGGGGCGGTGATGCGTACGGTCGCGGGGGAGGTCATCCGGGGAAGTGCCGCGCTGCGGGCGGAGGTTGAGGGGATGATCGCGGCGGACCCGTGCATCGCCAACACCGTTCGCCACGTGGTGGTGGGTGAGGGTACGGCGCTGGTGGTCGTGGACTGGAGGCTGTCCCTGGTGGGGGCGGGCGGGGAGCGGGTCGTTGCGTCCGGCACTGCTGTGAATGTCGCCGCCCGGGCCCATGACGGAACCTGGCGGTTCACGATCCTGAGCCCGGGGGGTTGTGGGGTGAGCCCTTCCTGAGCGTCGCGGCTCGGCCGCGGGCTGGTGGGGCTGTTTGCGCAGTTCCCCGCGCCCCTAAACCCGCTTTCGGCCGCGGGCCGTGGGTGGTTGCTCGCGCCCACGCGGCGGAGCCGCACAATGACACAGCCCCGCGCCCCTGGATGCCATGCGCTGCGCGCAGGTGCCTGCCCTTCGGCTGCGGGCCATTCGTGGCTGGTCGCGTCGTTCCCCGGGCCCCTAGCCGGACTGGTGCCGGCCAGTCCTGGCATCTTCAGCCCGT
>NZ_LGDD01000024.1 GCF_001279695.1 Streptomyces sp. WM6378 | reverse complement strand
ACTTGAGGTGGTTCCCTCGCTGCTGCGGGCCGCCCTGGACGCCTGGGAGACCACGGGGGACTTCCCCGTTCTGCCCGCCCTGCGCCACCTGGTCGTCACCGGTGAGGCCCTGCCCGCGGACGTGTGCGAGCGCTGGTTCGCCCGCTACCCGCACATCCCGATCGTCAATGCCTACGGCCCCACCGAGTGCTCGGACGACGTCACGCACGCCGTCCTCACCCCGCACAGCGAGCTCGGCGCCCGCGTTCCCATCGGCCGCGTCGTGCGCAACACCCGCCTGTACGTCCTCGACGACTACCTGCGCCTCGTGCCCGTCGGCACACCGGGCGAACTGTACGTCGCGGGCACCGGCGTGGGCCGCGGCTACCTGGGCGATCCGGGGCGCACCGCCGTGACGTTCGTCGCGGACCCCTTCGGCGCGGTGGGCGAGCGGATGTACCGGACGGGGGACCGCGTGGTCCACCGGCCGGACGGCCAACTGGAGTTCCTGGAACGGCTCGACCACCAGGTCAAGATCCGCGGGCGGCGCATCGAACTCGGTGAGATCGAGGCCGTGTTGAGGGCGGTCGGCGGGGTGACGGACACGGCCGTGCAGGCGGTCCCCGACGACGGCGGGCGCAAGCGGCTCGTCGGCTACCTCGTCGGTCCCGCCACCGTCGAGCACGCACGGGCGGCGCTGGCGGAGGTGCTGCCGGACTACATGGTGCCGGCCGAGTTCATGACCCTGGAGGCACTGCCGCTGACGGCCAACGGCAAGGTGGACCGCAAGGCGCTGCCGGTGCCGGACCGGGCGGGCGTTGCCGCGACGACGGGGCGGGCGCCGCGTACCCCCGAGGAGCGGGCGCTGTGCGCCGCGTTCGCCGAGGTGCTGAACCTGGACTCGGTCACGGCGGACGACGACTTCTTCGCGCTGGGCGGCGACAGCATCAGCTCCATACAGGTCGTGGGCCGGGCCCGCAGGGCAGGCCTCACCATCACCCCGCGCGATGTCTTCACCCGCAAGACGCCCGCGGCCCTCGCCGCCGCCGCACGACCCGCGGCGGAGCCCGCGCCGGCCCCCGCCGTGTCCGACCAGCCGCTGGTCTCGCTGTCACAGGAAGAACTCGCCGAGTTCGACCTCGAATTCGGTGAATGAGGAAGAAGACGTCATGAAGCGTTCGAACATCAGCGATGTGCTGCCCCTGGTGCCGCTGCAGAAGGGGCTGCTGTTCCTCTCCGAGTACGACCCCCGGCAGGCGGACGTGTACTCCCTCCAGCTGACCGTCGATCTCGAAGGGGATCTGGACGGCGCGGCCCTGCGCTCCGCCTGTGAACAGCTGCTGCACCGGCACCCGAACCTGCGGGCCTGTTTCCGCCGCAGATCCTCCGGCGATCCGGTCCAACTCGTCCTGAAGGACGTCGAGTTGCCGTGGCAGGACCTCGACCTGCCGGACGCGGACGCCGACGCGCTGCGCGCCGTGGCCGACGAGGAACGTCACCGCGGCTTCGACCTCGCGCGCCCGCCGCTGATGCGCTGCGTCCTGGTGCGCCAGGGGGCCGGACGGCACCGCTTCGTGTGGACGATCCATCACAGCCTTCTCGACGGCTGGTCCCTGCCGATGCTCATCCAGGAGCTGTTCACCCTCTACGCGGCGGACGGACGAGACACGGGCCTTGCGGATGTCGCTCCGTACCGCGACTACCTGGCCTTCATGGAGGCGCAGGACACCGAAGCCGCACTCGCCGCCTGGAAGCACGCGCTGGCCGGCCTCGACGAGCCCACCCGCCTCGTACCGGCCACCCCCGCCGACTCCGCCGGGCGGGCCCCGGTCATGCCGCTTTCGCTGACCATCGAGGTCCCCGGCCCTCTGGCGGCGGAGCTGGGCGCGCGGGCCCGGAGCCTCGGGGTCACCCTCAACACCGTCTTCCAGGGCGCCTGGGCGATCCTGCTCGGCGGCCTGACCGGTCGCGACGACGTCGTCTTCGGCACCGTCACCTCCGGCCGCCCGGCCGAACTTCCTGGCGTCGAGACGATGGTGGGCCTGTTCGCCAACACCGTCCCCGTCCGGGTGTTCACCCGCCCCGACCAGTCCGTGGCCGCGCTGCTCGCCGACATTCAGGACCGGCAGTCCGCGCTGATGCCGTACGAGCACGTGGGCCTCGCCGACATCCAGAACCAGGCGGGTACGGGAGAACTCTTCGACACCCTCCTGCTGTTCCAGAGCTACCCCATGGACGAGGAGGGCCTTGCCGCGTCGCTGCCCGGCCTGCGCGTCGTCGACGCGGACATCCGCTCCGTCACCCACTACCCGCTCGCCCTTGCCGTGCTGCCGGGTCCGGACGGGAGCCTGAGCCTGCGCTTCGACTACGCACCGGAGCAACTTGCTGGCAGTGAGGTTGAGTTGATGGGGCGTCGACTCCTCGGCGTACTGGAGGCGGTGGCCTCCGATCCCGGACGGCCGACGGCCCGTACCGGCGTGCTGACACCCCAGGAGTCCCGGCAGATCCGGTCGGACTGGAACGACACCGCCGGGGAGACGGCGCCCGGCCTGCTGCCGCGAACGTTCGAGGCGCGGGTCCGCGAGACACCGCAGGACATCGCCGTCGTCTGCCAGGGCGCCGAACTCACCTACCGCGAGCTGAACGCGCGCGCCAACCGGCTCGCCCACGCCCTCGTCGAGCAGGGCGCCGGCCCCGGGCAGACCGTGGCCATCGCGCTGCCGAGGTCCAACGACCTGGTGGTGGCGGCCCTCGCGGTGCTGAAGTCGGGCGCCGCCTACCTGCCCGTCGACCCCGACCACCCGGCCGAGCGCATCGCGTTCATGCTCGCCGACACCCGCCCGGTCCTGGCCCTGACCGCCGCCGGAACGCACACCGCGCTGTACACCACCGACGGGCCCGCGCTCGCGTACTGGGACCTCGACGACGCCGCCATCCAGGCCGGCCTGGATGCCTTCCCGGTCACGGACCTCCCCGACAGGACACGACCGCTCCACTCCGACGACGTCGCCTACGTGCTGTTCACCTCCGGCTCCACGGGCCGACCCAAGGGCGTCGTGGTCACCCACGGCGGCCTGGCCAACGTCCTGGAGGACATGCGCGGCCGGTACGGCCTCTCCCGGGGCGAGGTGTTCCTGGCAGTCACCACCTTCGGGTTCGACATCGCCAACACCGAACTGTTCGTACCGCTGCTCAGCGGCGCGCGGCTCTACCTCGCCGACCGCGACACGGTCCGCGACCCCGCCGCCCTCGCCGAGGCCGTCCTCGCCTGCGGCGCGACCGCCATGCAGGCCACGCCCAGCCTGTGGCAGACGCTGCTCGCCGAAGAAGCCCCCGACAGCCTGGGCGCCGTGCGCTGCTTCGTCGGCGGCGAGGCCCTGAGCGAGCCGCTGGCCGAGGAACTGCGCAAGGCGACGGCCGGCGTCACGAACCTGTACGGGCCGACCGAGACCACCATCTGGTCCACCGCGGCCCGCGTTGACGGCACCCGCCCCGGCGCACCCGCCATCGGCACCCCGCTCCTGAACACCCGCGTATACGTCCTTGACGCGTGGCTGCGCCCGGTCCCGGCCACAGTGCCGGGCGAGCTGTACATCGCGGGCGCGGGCCTCGCCCGCGGCTACCTGAACCGCCCCGGCCTCACGGCGGAGCGGTTCGTGGCGGACCCGTACGGAGAGCCCGGGACCCGCATGTACCGCACCGGCGACCTCGTACGGTGGGGCGCGGACGGCCATCTCGAATACCTCGGCCGCTCTGACCACCAGGTGAAGGTGCGCGGCTTCCGCATCGAACTCGGCGAGATCGAGAACGCGTTGACCCGCCACCCCGGCGTCGCACAGGCCGTGGTGACCGTCCGCGAGGACCAGCCCGGCGAGCAGCTCCTCGTCGGCTACGTGGTGCCGACGGCCGCCGCGCCGACGCCCGCCGAATTCCGTACCCACCTGGCCGGCCTGCTCCCCGAATACATGGTCCCGTCCGCGTTCGTCGCACTCGACGTCCTGCCGCTCACGCCCAACGGGAAGGTGGACCGCAAGGCGCTGCCCGGCCCCGACCTCGGGCCCCGGTCCGGCGGCCGGGCCGTGCGCAGCCCGCAGGAGGAGCTCCTGTGCCAGGTGTTCGCCGAGGTCCTCGGGCTTGCGGGGATCGGTCCCGACGACGACTTCTTCGAGCACGGCGGCCACTCCCTGCTCGCCGCCCGCGTCCTGAGCCGGGTACGGGCCGTCCTCGGCGCGGAACTCCCGGTCCGCGCGCTGTTCGACGCGCGGACCCCGGCCAAGCTCGCCGCCCGACTGCCGGGGGCCGAAGCCGCCCGCCCGGTGCTGCGCCCGGTCGACGTACGCCCCGAGACGGTGCCGCTGTCCTTCGCCCAGCAGCGGCTGTGGTTCCTCAACCAGCTCGACGACGCCCACGGCACGTACAACATCTCGCTGGGCCTGCGCCTGACCGGCCGCCTCGATGTCCCGGCGCTGAGCGCGGCACTCGACGACCTCGTGGGCCGTCACGAGACGCTGCGCACGGTCTTCCCCGACACCGACGGCGCCCCGCGCCAGCACGTGCTCGCCGATCCCCGTTTCGCACTGCGCCAGGAGCCCGTCGCCGAGTCCGCGCTCCAGGGGATGCTGTCCGCCGAGGCGGCCCGGGGCTTCGACCTGGCGCGGGACATCCCCCTGCGGGCCCGCCTGTTCACCTTGGCCGACGACCACCACGTCCTGCTGCTCGTCCTGCACCACATCGCGGGCGACGGCTGGTCCCTGAAGCCGCTCGCCGACGACCTCGGCCACGCCTACCGCGCGCGCCGCGCGGGCGAGACCCCCACCTGGCGGCCGCTGCCCGTCCAGTACGCCGACTACACCTTGCGCCAGCGTGAACTGCTCGGCGACGAGAGTGATCCCGACAGCGTCGCGGCCCGCCAACTCACCTACTGGAAGGCCGCGTTGGCCGGAGTCCCCGAGGAGATCGAGCTGCCCGCCGACTTCTCGCGGCCCCCGGTCACCACGCACGAGGGGGCCGAGCACGCCGATGTCATCGGACCCGAACTGCACGCCAGGCTGGCCGAGCTGGCGCGAAACCGGGGCGTGAGCCTGTTCATGGTCGTACAGGCCGCGCTCGCCGCGCTGCTCACCAAGCTGGGCGCCGGGGAGGACATCCCCCTGGGCAGCCCCGTCGCCGGCCGCACGGACGAGGCGCTCGACGACCTCGTGGGCTTCTTCACCAACACCCTCGTGCTGCGCACGGACACCTCCGGCGACCCCGCGTTCGGGGAACTGCTGCGCCGCGTACGGGAGACGGACCTGGCGGCCTACGAGCACCAGGACCTGCCGTTCGAGCGCCTGGTGGAGGTCGTCAACCCGGCGCGCTCGCCGGCCAGGCAGCCCCTGTTCCAGGTCATGCTGGCCTTCCAGAACACGGCCGGGGCCGCGCTGTCGCTGCCGGGCCTGGTGGCGGCCACCGAGCCGGTCGCCGCCACCACGGCCAAGTTCGACCTCGCGTTCCAGCTGTCCGAGCGGGGGACCGAGGGCGAGCCGGGCGGCCTCGACGTCCTGGTCGAATACAGCACCGATCTCTTCCGCCCGGACACCGTGGAGCAGCTCACCCGCCGCTTCGTACGGCTCCTGGAGACGGTCGTGGCCGACCCCGAGACGACGCTCAGCCGCATCGACGTACTGGACGCGGAGGAGCGGCACCGGATGGTCGAGGAGTGGAACAGCGCCACCACCGACGTGTCCCCGCTGACCCTGCCGGAGATGTTCCAGGCGCACGCGGCGCGGCAACCGGACCACCCGGCCGTCGTGTTCCGCGCCGAGGAGGTCACCTACCGCGAGCTCAACGCGCGCGCCAACCGCCTCGCCAGGCTGCTCGTCGCGCGCGGAGCCGGACCGGGCCGGACCGTCGGCCTGATGATCCCGCGCTCGGTCGACATGGTCGTCGCGGTCCTGGCCGTACTGAAGTCCGGCGCGGCCTATCTGCCCATCGACCCGGACTACCCGGCCGACCGCATCACCTACATGCTGGGCGACGCCGCCCCGAACTGTGTGGTCACCGTCCCGGAGAAGGCAGCGGTCCTGGCCGGATCCGGCACGGACACCGTCGTCCTGGACGGCGCCGCCCCGGCCACCGGCGACACCGACCTCACCGACGCTGAACGCCTGCGCCCGCTCACCCGACGGGACGCCGCCTACGTCATCTACACCTCGGGCTCGACCGGCCGCCCCAAAGGCGTCGTCGTCGAGCACGCCGGGGTGGCCGCGCTGCACGCCGACCACGTGGCGCGCTTCGGCGTAGGCCCGCACACGCGGATGCTCCAGTTCGCCTCGCCGAGCTTCGACGCGGCGTCCGTGGAGATGTTCGTCCCGCTGCTCGGCGGCGGCACCGTGGTCCTCACGACCCCCGAGAGCCGGGCCCCCGGCGAGCCGCTCGCCGAACTGATCGCCGGCCACGGCGTGAACCTCGCCGTGCTGCCACCCGTCGTCCTGGCCGCGTTCCCCGAGGACATCACGCTGCCCGACGACCTGACCCTGATCACCGCGGGCGAGGCCTGCCCGCCGGAGGCCGCGGCCCGCTGGTCGGCCGGCCGCACCATGGTCAACTGCTACGGCCCGACCGAGTCCACGGTGTGCGCCACCTCCAGCGGCCCCCTGTCGGGCACGGCCAAGCCGACCATCGGGCGGCCCCTCGCCAACACCCGCGCATACGTCCTGGACGCCTGGCTGCGCCCGGTCGCCCCCGGCGTGGTGGGCGAGCTGTACATCGCCGGAGCGCAGCTGGCCCGCGGCTACCTGAACCGCCCGGGCCTGACCGCCGAGCGCTTCGTCGCGGACCCGTACGGGGCACCGGGCAGCCGCATGTACCGCACCGGCGACCTCGTACGGTGGTGTGCCGAGGGGGAGTTGGACTACCTCGGCCGGGCCGACCACCAGGTGAAGGTGCGCGGCTTCCGCATCGAACTCGGCGAGGTCGAGCAGGCCCTGGGCAGCTGCCCGGGGGTGACCCAGGCCGTCGCCGTGGTCCGCGAGGACACGCCGGGCGAGCGCCGCCTGACCGCCTACGTCGTGGCTCGCGGCGTCTCCCGCACGGAGCTGCGCGCCCACCTCGCCGGGCTGTTGCCCGACTACATGGTGCCCACCGCCTTCGTGGCGCTCGACGCGCTGCCGCTGACCCCCAACGGGAAGGTGGACCGCAAGGCGCTGCCCGCCCCCGACCCGGCGGCGATGGCCGCCCGGGCCGGCAGGGCGTCGCGCACGCCGCGGGAGGAGATCCTGTGCGTGGTGTTCGCCGAAGTGCTCGGCCTGCCCCAGGTGTTCGCCGACGCGGACTTCTTCGAACTCGGCGGCGACAGCATCCGCTCGGTGCAGGTCGTCGCCCGCGCCCGCAAGGCGGGCCTGGACCTCGCACCGGCCGACGTCTTCCGGCACCGGTCCGTACAGGCCCTGGCCGCCGTCGCCGAACGGGCCGCCCACGCGCCGGGCGCCACCTTCCTCGACCGGATCGGGCGGGAGCTGGAGGACCGGGCCACCGAGGGGCCGGTGTTCGACCCCTTCGCCGCGGTGCTGCCGATCCGGCCCTCGGGAGACCGGCCGCCGCTGTTCTGCGTCCACGGCGGCATGGGCTTCAGCCTCCCCTACCTGGGCCTGACCGGCCTCATCGGCGAGCGCCACCCCATCTACGGACTCCAGGCACCCGGCGGCCCCAGCCCGCTCCCGGGGAGCATCGAACAGGTCGCCGCGGAATACGTCGGGCGCCTCAGAAAGGTCCAGCCGACCGGCCCGTACCACCTGCTCGGCTGGTCCTACGGCGGCCTGGTGGCACACGAGATGGCCGCCCAACTCCAGGCCGCGGGCGAGGAGGTGGCCCTGCTCGCCAACCTGGACGGCTACCCGGCCGGCCAGGACGATCCGGCCCCCACCGACGCGGAACTGCTCGACGCCGTACTGGAGTACTGCGGCCTCGACCGCGCGGAGAGCCCCGGGGAGCCGACACCCGCAGAGGTCGCCGACGCCCTGCGCCACGACGGCAGCCCCCTGGCGGAACTCGACGTCCCCTCGCTCCTTGAGGGGATGCGCAACCGCATCGACCTGGTACGGCAGTTCAAGCCGGGGAACGTCGCCGGGAAGATGCTGCTCTTCGTCGCGGCCCTGGGCCTCGACGGCGAGGAGAGCGCCGCCAAGCGGCGGGCCTGGGCGCCGCACGTATCGGGCGCGGTGGAGACCCACGAGGTGCCGTGCGGCCACGAATTCATGATGCATTCGGGACCGCAGGCCCATATCGGCCGCGTCATAGCCGCCGAACTCGACCGTCTGCACACCTGACATCCCCGTAATAGGGGTCCTGAAAAAGTCCGGAAATTACGAGAACTGGAGAAGAGAACCATGGCGAATCCATTCGACAACGAAGAGGGCAAGTTCCTCGTCCTGATCAACGACGAGGGCCAGCACAGCCTGTGGCCCACGTTCGCGGCGGTGCCGGCCGGCTGGACGGTGACGGCGGACGAGAGCGGGCGCGCCGAGGCACTGGCCGCCGTCGAGCGGGACTGGACCGACATGCGGCCGAAGAGCCTGGCCGCTCACTCCGGCAACTGACCGCGTGGCGACGGACACCGCGGTCTACGCGGAGGGACTGGAGAAGCGGTACAAGGGCCACACCGCGCTGCGAGGGGTGGATCTGTCGGTCGCGACGGGCTCCGTGCTCGGCGTGCTCGGCCCCAACGGGGCCGGCAAGACAACGACCGTGCGGGTCCTCGCCACCCTGCTGAAGCCGGACGCCGGACATGCGACGGTCGCCGGATACGACGTGGTCGAGCAGAGCAAGGAGGTACGGCGCAGGATCGGCCTCGCCGGCCAGTACGCCGCCGTCGACGAACTGCTCACCGGCCGGGAGAACCTCGTGCTGCTCGGCCGCCTGCTGCGGCAGGGGCGGCGCGGGGCCCGGCAGCGTGCCGACGAACTACTGGAACGGTTCGAGCTGACGGCCGCCGCCGACCGCCCGGCGGGCACCTACTCGGGCGGCATGCGCCGCCGTCTCGACCTGGCCACCTGCATCATCGCCCGGCCGCCCGTGCTGTTCCTCGACGAGCCGACCACCGGCCTCGACCCGACGAGCCGCATGGTGCTGTGGAACGTGGTGCGCGAACTGGTCGCCGACGGCATTACGGTGCTGCTGACCACGCAGTACCTGGAGGAGGCGGACTTCCTCGCCGACCAGATCGTGGTCATCGACCAGGGAAGGGTCATCGCGGCGGGCACACCGGCCGAGCTGAAACGCAAGGTCGGTACCGAACGCCTGGAAGTCTCGGTGACCCGTCAGGACGCCCTGCCCGCCGCCCTGTCGGCGGTGTCCGCGATCGCCTCCGCCGAACCGGTGGTGGATCCGAAGGGCCGGAGCATCTCGGTCCAGCTCGA
This sequence comes from Streptomyces sp. WM6378, assembly GCF_001279695.1. GTDB lineage: Bacteria > Actinomycetota > Actinomycetes > Streptomycetales > Streptomycetaceae > Streptomyces. Next base: position 121,203 of record NZ_LGDD01000024.1, on the reverse strand, counting down.
CTCCGGTCTGCGCAGCCTGGCCGCGGTCGCGACCGCCCTTGGCGACGCGGGCGTGGACGTCGTGGACTTCGAGCTGCGCCGTCCCACCCTCGACGACGTGTTCTTCCAGCTCACCGACCGACCGGCGGGCCCCGACAACCTCGTACGTTCCGAGAGCCCCGATCCGAAGGCTGTGCCCCATGAGTGAACTGAGCCTCCCGGCCCGCCCGTTGAGCGGACTGGCCGTGGGCCTCGCCGATACGTTCGCGCTCGCCGGGCGGCACCTGCTGCACCTGCGCAGGGCGCCGGGCAAGTTCCTCGGCATCACGCTGAACCCGCTGGTGCTGCTGATCGCGGTGGGCTACCTGTTCAGGGACTCCATCTCGGTACCCGGCAGCGGTGCGTACGAGGAGTACCTGATGGCCGGGGTCGCCGTGCAGGTCGGCCTCGCCAGCATCGGTCCCACCGCCATCGGCGTCTGCATGGACCTGCGCGGCGGCCTGGTCGACCGGTTCCGGTCACTGCCCGTCTCTCGCGGCTCGGTGCTCTTCGGCCAGACGCTCTCCGACCTGATCGTCTCCGTACTGGGCCTGGGCATCGTCATGTCGGTGGGCCTGGTCGTCGGCTGGCGCCCGCACACCGGGACGCTGTCGGTCGTGGCCGGGTTCGCGCTGATCGTGGGGTTCATCTACGCGATGCTGTGGCTCGGCGTGCTGATCGGCCTGCTCATGCGCACGCCGGAGGCGATCGATTCACTGGGCGCGATCGTGCTGGTCGCCTTCTCGTTCCTGTCGAACGCCTTCTTCTCGGTCCAGGGCCTGCCGTCCTGGATCCGGCCGCTCGCCGAGTGGAACCCGGTCAGCTCGGTGGTCACCGCCTGCCGGACGCTGTGGGGAAACCCGGTGGTCACGGGCGGCGGCTTCCCCGCGGAGCACCCGCTCCTGGTCGCGTTCGGCACGCTGGCGGCGCTGCTCGCGCTGTGCGTGCCGCTGAGCCTGCGGGCGTACCGCGAGGCGGGCTGAGAAAAGCGAGGGGGCCTGCCGGAAGGTGTTCCGGCAGGCCCCAGTTCGTACAACGGCGACCAGGAAACAGTCGCTGCGGGTGCCCGACTCCCCCCAAACATCGGGGGAGTTGGGCTCCATTCATCAGGCCTTGGCGTCCAGGAGCGGGTCCTGGGAGAGGATGTCCTGGTACAGCTTGCGCAGCGAACGGCCGACGTCGAGACCCAGTTCGGCCGAAAGCCAGTCCCGGGTCCGTTGGTAGACGTCGAGCGCCTCGCTCTGGCGCCCGCACCGGTAAAGGGCCACCATGAGCTGCTCGCTGAATCGCTCGCGCCCGGGATGCTGGACGACCAGTTCCCGGAGTTCGGAGATCGCCTCGCGTTCCCCGCCGGTATTGAGTTTGACCACGATGAGGTCTTCGCGCAGCGACATCAGCCGCTCTTCCAACTGGGCGGCGGTGGACTGGCACAACAGGCCGTCCCCCGCGTCCAGAAGCGCGGGTCCCCGCCACAGGCTCAGCGCCTGGTGCAGCAATTCCTCGGCGCGGACCGGCTGGTCCCGCAGCAATTCGGAACCCTGGGCCGCGAATTTCAGGAATTGAGCGGCGTCGGTCGAGGCCTGCGGGATGTCCAGCATGTAGCTGCTGCCCGTGGTGCGCACCAGCTCATTGGGCTTCGCGTCGAGATCCCAGCCGTCCATGAGTTTTCGTAGCCTCGCCGTGGTGGCATGCAGGGCGTTTCTCGAATTCTCCAGGTCCTTGTCGGGCCAGAGTTCGTCGACGAGCGTGTCCCACGAGACCGTGCGACCCGCGTTCAGAGCCAGGACGGCGAACACGGTCCGGATTTTCTTCGCCCGGATCCGATGTGTTTTCCCCCCGTACTCGACCGTCAACGGACCAAGAACGTTGATCAGCACCAATACCCCTCCCGTTGGCGCCCGTAGACCCGTGGCGGCCCATCGGTGACCAGCACCGGAATTCCGGTGCCGGGAGTGTGCGTGCGCGGGATGCGCCCACCGGGGGCCTGGGTCGGATCTGCGATCAATGTGGTCACCTGGGACACACCGGCGAACGAACGAGTCATTCAGGTTCCGCTGCGCGTGATGATTCCCACAGCGCGTCGGCGGCCGGGTCTCCAGGCATCACCGCATTCACGACACTACGGACGCGTTACCCTAACGATTCCTTAATGGTCTGCACCTTTACTTAATGATCTTCCCTGCTCCGGCTGAGATTTGTCAAACAGGGCTGATTCGCAGGAAATTGGTGTGGGCCGGGGTGTGCCGGTGACTGTTGTCGTAATGGCCGCGATGGCCGAACTTTCTTATGGCTGACGGCTGTTGAGCCGGGAGTTGCGAGACGGACGCTCCATTCCGGCAGGCCCCCTCTGATCGAGCGTGCCGCCCGCTCCAGTCGCAGCACCGACCGGCGCCACTCGCCGTCACCCCGCCGCAGCCCGGCCGAGGAACCGCGTACGGTTGCTCGGGTGCGACCCTCTCGTACGGGGGAGTCGCTGAAACCGTCCAGGGACGAGGGGTGTCGGAAGTGATTCGAAAGCTGCAGGCGGTCGCCCTTGACTGCGCCGATCCGGTACGGCTCGCGGAGTTCTACGCGGACCTGCTCGGCGGCCGGGTGGTCGCGGACTCGGGGGATTCCGACTGGGTCGAGGTGTACGGGTTCGAGGGAACGCCGCTGGCCTGCCAGCGGGTGGACGGCTACCGGCCGCCCGAATGGCCCAGCCAGCAGCACCCGCAGCAGATCCACCTGGACTTCGACGTGGACGACCTGGAAGGGGAGGAGAAGCGGGCGCTCGCCCTCGGCGCGACCGTCCTTGAGCGGACGGACCAGCTTCGCCCGGAGGCCAACTGGCGGGTCTACGCGGACCCGGCCGGCCATCCGTTCTGCCTCTGCCTCCACTGAGTCCACGGGGCCCCGCAGTAACTACTCCCCAAGCATGCCGTTGATTGCAACGCCCAAAGAGAACGCCAAAGAGATGGATGGCCCGGGAAAATGTTGAATGAGGTCGTCGCGACCCGGTACGTCACGCCGTTGCGTGAGGGCGGATCGCTTCCGGGCATCGTCGAGGCCGACGATCTCGGAACGTACGTCATGAAGTTCACCGGGGCCGGCCAGGGCCGCAAGACGCTCGTCGCGGAGGTCATCTGCGGCGAGCTCGGCCGGCGGCTCGGGCTGCGAGTCCCGGAACTGGTCACCATCCAGCTCGACCCGGTCATCGGCCTGTCCGAGCCCGACCAGGAGGTGCAGGAGCTGCTCAAGGCGAGCGGCGGCCTCAACCTCGGGATGGACTACCTGCCCGGCTCGCTCGGCTTCGACCCGCTCGCCTACCAGGTGGACGCGGTGGAGGCCGGCAAGGTCGTCTGGTTCGACGCGCTGATCAACAACGTCGACCGCTCGTGGCGCAACCCCAACATGCTGGTCTGGCACGGCGACCTGTGGCTCATCGACCACGGGGCCACGATGATCTGGCACCACAACTGGCCCGGCGCCGCGGCGTCGGCCGCCAAGCCGTACAACGCCTCCGACCACGCGCTCGCGCCGTTCGGGCCCGACATCGCCGCCGCTGCCGCCGAGCTCGCGCCGCTGGTCACCGAGGAGCTCCTGACCGAGGTCGCGGCCCTGGTGCCCTGCGAGTGGCTGGTCGACGAGCCCGGGTTCGACACCACCGACGCGCTGCGCCGCGCCTATGTCGAACCGCTGCTCGCCCGGTCCGCCGACATTCACGAGCGGATCACGTTTGACGCCCCGGTGAAGACAAAGGCGCCGCAGCCCCCGGGCTGGCTGACCGAGCACGCCAAGCCCTGGCCGCACCCCACCAAGAACAGCAAGAGCCGCGAGAAGGATGCCGACCGTTGAGCAAGCGCGATGTCTTCGAGTACGCGCTGCTGCGCGTGGTGCCACGCGTCGAGCGCGGTGAATGTTTCAACGCCGGCGTGCTGGTCTATTGCCGCGCCCACTCCTTCGTCGCGGCCCGCACCCATCTGGACGAGGCGAAGCTGAAGGCGCTCGACCCGGCCGCGGACGTCGTGGGCGTGCGGGCCGCGCTGCGCGCCGTCGAGGGCGTCTGCGGCGGCGGCGAGGGAGCCGGACAGGCGGCGGGTGACGACGCCGGCCGCCGCTTCCGGTGGCTGATCGCGCCGCGCTCCACGGTCGTCCAGCCGGGCCCGGTGCACACCGGCCTGACCGCCGATCCGGCGGCCGAGGCCGAGCGGCTGCTCGACCTCCTGGTGCGCTGATTTCCGCCCGGCGGGGGGTGTGACATGCGCCGGGGGATCCGTGGGCCGTTGACACCGGGTGCCAGGGCTTCTAGCGTCTCGACTGCTGAAGCTACTAAGCGGTTGCTCAGTGACTGAGGGCCGCGGATCCCAGGGCGAGGAGAACAGCATGTCCACCACCGAGCAGCGTGTCGCCATCGTGACCGGGGCGGCGCGGGGCATTGGCGCCGCGACCGCCGTCCGGCTTGCGGCCGAGGGCCGGGCCGTCGCCGTACTCGACCTCGACGAGGCGGCCTGCAAGGACACCGTCGACAAGATCACCGCGGCGGGTGGCCGGGCCATCGCCGTCGGCTGCGACGTGTCGGACAGCGCCCAGGTGGAGGCGGCCGTCGAGCGCGTGGCGGCCGAGCTCGGTGCGCCGACCATCCTCGTCAACAACGCGGGCGTGCTGCGCGACAACCTCCTCTTCAAGATGAGCGAGTCGGACTGGGACACCGTGATGAACGTGCACCTCAAGGGCGCGTTCCTGATGGCCAAGGCCTGTCAGAAGCACATGGTGGACGCCAAGTGGGGCCGCATCGTCTCGCTCTCCTCGTCCTCCGCGCTCGGCAACCGCGGCCAGGCCAACTACGCCGCCGTCAAGGCCGGCCTGCAGGGCTTCACCAAGACCCTCGCCAAGGAGCTCGGCAAGTTCGGCATCACCGCCAACGCGGTCGCCCCCGGCTTCATCGTCACCGAGATGACCGCGCAGACCGCCGCCCGGGTCGGCATGGGCTTCGAGGAGTTCCAGGCCGCGGCCGCCACCCAGATCCCCGTCCAGCGCGTCGGCTTCCCCGAGGACATCGCCAACGCGATCGCCTTCTTCTCGGGCGACGCCGCCGGCTTCGTCTCCGGCCAGGTCATGTACGTGGCCGGCGGACCGCTCAACTAAGGCCAGGGGCAAGGGACATGACTGAACTTCCTGAACTGTCGGGCAAGGTGGCCCTGGTCACCGGAGCCAGCCGCGGCATCGGCTACGGCATCGCCGAGGCGCTCGTCGCCCGCGGCGACCGGGTGTGCATCACCGGACGCGGCGAGGACGCCCTCAAGGAGGCCGTCGAGCGGCTCGGCTCCGACCGGGTCATCGCCGTCGCGGGCAAGGCCGCCGACGAGGTCCACCAGGCCACCGTCGTCGAGCGCACCATGGAGGCCTTCGGCCGGGTCGACTTCCTGGTCAACAACGCCGGCACGAACCCGGTGTTCGGCCCGATCGCCGAGCTCGACCTGAACGTCGCGCGCAAGGTGTACGAGACGAACGTGATCTCCGCGCTCGGCTTCGCCCAGCAGACCTGGAAGGCCTGGCAGAAGGACAACGGCGGCGCAATCGTCAACATCGCCTCCATCGCCGGCGTCTCCGCCTCGCCCTTCATCGGCGCGTACGGCATGAGCAAGGCGGCCATGGTCAACCTGACGCTCCAGCTGGCGCACGAGTTCGCGCCGGTGGTCCGGGTCAACGCGATCGCCCCGGCCGTGATCAAGACCAAGTTCGCCCAGGCGCTCTACGAGGGCCGCGAGGCGGAGGCCGCCGCGGCCTACCCGCTCGGCCGGCTCGGCGTGCCCGCCGACATCGGCGGCGCGGCGGCCTTCCTCACCTCCGAGCAGTCGGACTGGGTCACCGGACAGACGCTGGTCGTCGACGGCGGGCTGTTCCTGAACGCCGGAGTCCACTGACGCGGGAGGTCCGCGAAAACTGAGCGGATTTGCTCCTGAATATTCCAACGTGCCCTGCTGAGACGGTCGGTCGACCCAGCGGGGCACTGCGGTATGGTCTGCCGACCCATGGCCGATCGAGGAGCGTGCACGTGTTCAAACGGACCATCTGCCGGCGCACCATGGCGGCCCTTGCGTCCATATCCCTGCTCGGCGGCTGCGGACTGCTCTCGGGGGGCGGTTCGCAGGCGCAGCAGGGGATAACAGTGGGGACGACAAGCGAACCGAGCACGCTCGACCCGGCCGCGTCCTGGGACGGATCGTGGGAGTTGTACCGGAATGTCTTCCAGACTCTGGTGGCCTTCCCGACCGGCAGCAGCGCGCCGCAGCCCGACGCCGCGCAGTCCTGCCAGTTCCAGGACAAGTCGAGCCGCACGTTCACCTGCACATTGCGCAAGGGAATGACCTTCTCCGACGGAACGAAGCTCGACGCGAACGCCGTCAAGTACTCCATCGACCGGATCGTGAAGATCAATGTGAAGGCGGGCCCGAAGGGGCTGCTCACCAGCCTCGACAACGTCACCGTCGACAACGACCTGACCGTCACCTTCCACCTCAACAAGCCCGACGCGACCTTCCCCTACGTGCTCGGCGCGCCCGCCATGTCGATCGTGGACCCCAAGGCGTACCCGGCCGACAAGCTCCGCGACGACGGCGGGCTCACCGGCTCGGGCCCGTACACGCTCGACTCGTACAAGGCGGGCGACCGCGCGGTCCTGAAGAAGAACGACAGCTACCAGGGTTTCGCACAGCGCAAGAACGACGGCGTCACCATCCGCTACTTCCGCGATTCCAAGACCATGGTGGACGCCCTCAAGGACAAGCAGATCGACGTCACCTACCGAGGCATCACCGCCGACGAGGTCGAGGACGTACGCAACGAGAAGGCCGCGGGCAAGCCGCTCGAACTCGTCGAGAACACCGGCACCGAGATCCGCTTCCTCGTCTTCAACCCCAAGGACCCCGAGGCCGCGAACCCGGCCGTACGCCGCGCGGTCGCCCAGCTCGTCGACCGCGACGCCCTGGTCGCCAAGGTCTACAAGGGCACCGCCGAACCGCTGTACTCCATGGTCCCGACCGGCGTGAACGGGCACACCACCAGCTTCTTCGACGCCTTCGGCTCGCCCAGCGTCCCCAAGGCGAAGGACATCCTGCGCAAGGCCGGCATCACCGGCCCGGTCCCGCTCACCTTCTGGTACACCACCGACCGCTACGGCTCCTCCATGGCGGCGGAGTTCCAGGAGCTCAAGCGGCAGCTCGACTCCTCGGGCCTCTTCGACATCACGCTCAACAGCCGGCCCTGGAAGACGTACACCGAGGGCTTCCAGGCCGGCGACTTCCCCGTCTTCGGGCGCGGCTGGTTCCCCGACTTCCCCGACCCGGACAACTTCATCGCGCCGTTCGTCGGCAAGGAGAACGCGGTCGGCACGCCCTACGATCCGCGCGAGATCACCACGCAGCTGATCCCGCAGTCCCGCGAGATCTCCGACCGGGGCGCGGTGAGCAAGCAGTTCGAGCGCGCCCAGGACATCCTCGTCGACGACGTACGGCTGCTGCCCCTGTGGCAGGGCAAGCTCTACATCGCGGCGAGCGACGACATCGCGGGCGGCGAGCGCGCCATGGACCCGCAGACCGTCATGCAGATGTGGGAGCTGCACCGCAAGACCAGCTGGTAGGGGCGGGCGCGGACGGCGTTGTCAGTGGTGGCCGGTAGGTTCTGAATTCCGCACCGAGGGTGCGGTAACCGAATGTCCCACGGAGGTTGTTGACGTGACCGATATCGCCATGCTGCCCGAGTCCTGGCAGGGCGTCCTCGGCGAGGAGCTCCAGAAGCCGTACTTCAAGGAGCTCACCGCGTTCGTCGAGGAGGAGCGGGCGAAGGGCCCCGTCTTCCCGCCGCGCGAGGAGGTCTTCGCGGCCTTGGACGCGACGCCGTACGAGAAGGTGAAGGTCCTGGTCCTCGGCCAGGACCCGTACCACGGCGAGGGCCAGGGTCACGGCCTGTGCTTCTCGGTGCGGCCCGGCGTCAAGACGCCGCCGTCGCTGCGCAACATCTACAAGGAGATGCGCGACGAGCTCGGCCTGGACATCCCGGACAACGGCTATCTGATGCCGTGGGCCGAGCAGGGCGTCCTGCTGCTCAACGCGGTGCTCACCGTGCGCTCCGGCGAGGCCAACTCGCACAAGGGCAAGGGCTGGGAGAAGTTCACCGACGCGGTGATCCGCGCGGTCGCCTCGCGGCCCGACCCGGCGGTCTTCGTGCTGTGGGGCAACTACGCGCAGAAGAAGCTCCCGCTGATCGACGAGGAGCGCCACGTGGTGGTCAAGGGCGCGCACCCCTCGCCGCTCTCGGCCAAGAAGTTCTTCGGCTCGCACCCGTTCACGCAGATCAACGAGGCGGTCGCGGCGCAGGGCCACGCCCCGATCGACTGGCGCGTGCCGAACCTGGGCTGAGGCGGACCGGCCGAGGGGCGTGATCGTCGGCAGGGCGTTGTGACGGCGTCCGGCTGACAGCCCCGGGACCCCGCCCGAGCCTGAGGCCGATTGTCAGTGGCGGCGGATAGCGTCGAAGCCGTTCGGCTTTTCGTGACGACTGGACGACTGGTGGAGACAGCGGTGACGGACATGCAGGAAGCCCCGGGGGACATCGTGATGACCCGGATCGGGCAAGCGATGATGCTGCTGCACGGCGGGGACCGCGAGGAGGCCCGCAACCGCTTCGGAGCGCTGTGGACGGAGATCGGCGAGGACGGCGACGCGCTCCACCGCTGCACCCTGGCCCACTACATGGCGGACGCGCAGGACGACACGGGGGACGAACTGGCCTGGGATCTCAGGGCGTTGGCGGCGGCCGACGGCCTGAGCCAGGAGCGCCTCACCGAGCACCACGCCTGGCTCGCGGTGCGGGCCTTCTACCCCTCCCTCCACCTCAACCTCGCAGCCGACTATGTGAAACTGCACCGCGCCGAGGAGGCCCGGCTCCACCTCGGCCGGGCCCACGCCGCCCTGGACGCGCTGTCCGACGACGCGTACGGGAACGACATCCGCGAGGCGCTGCGGCGGCTTGAGCGGCAGGTGGACGCCATGTGACCCGCCCTCAGCCCCTCAGCTCGATGCCGTGCGGCCCACCGTCAATCCCGGCCAAGTGTGACGGATCGTCAATTGCCGTATGCCTCACGGCAGATGCGGGCCTCCGGGCTGTCCGCCTGCCAGCCGCCGTACCCCTGGCCCAGCGCGCAGATGCCGCCCGAGGCGGGCGGCGCGGGGGCGGGTCGGGGGTGCTGCTTCCTGGGGGCGGCCGGGTGGTGCCTGGGCGGCTCGGCCCGGGGGTGGTGGTGAGGACGGGGCGCTTCCGGCTGCTCGGCCTTCGGCGGCGGGGGCGGCGAAGGGGAGGGGGCGTCCGGGGGCAGGGCCGTGTCCAGGGCCTCGCGGGCCGGGGCCTGGACGATCTGCGGCTGCGGAGCGACCTCGCCCTGCTGCCGGGCGGGCGGGGTGGCGGGCGGCTGGGTTGGTGCGGTCCGGGCGTCGACGGAGACGCAGCCCGAGACGCATCCGCAGACGGTCAGGGCTGCCACGGCCGTCATGAGCTTCAGCGCGTTCCTGGTTCGGTGCATCTGGCAACTCTGCTGGTTACGGCGGGAGTTGGGCGATAGTACGGGCCTATAAATGGCCCGCACGAGTGACCCGGCCGCCTCCGCGTTTCCGTGGGCTCAGTCGCCCGTCGAGCCGTCGAGCGCCTCGCGGATCAGGTCGGCGTGGCCGTTGTGGCGGGCGTACTCCTCGATCATGTGGGTGTAGATCCAGCGGAGGCCGAAGTGCTGCCCGCCGCGGGCGGTGCCGACGCTGAGGTCGTCCAGGTCGTGCTTGGCCGCGTGCGAGCGGGCGGTCGCGACCTCGCGCTGCCAGGTGGCAAGGGCGTCCGCGTAGGTGTCGTCGGGGCCGAAGTGGAAGTCGCCGTCCGGGTCCTCCTCGGTTCCGTACACCCAGGCGTCGGGCTCGCCGCCGAACACCGTGGTGAACCACCAGCGTTCGACCTCGGTCAGGTGCCGCAGCAGGCCGAGCAGGGTGAGCGTCGAGCTCGGCACGGCGGCCTGCTTGAGCTGCTCGTCGGTGAGCCCGGAACACTTCCAGACCAGCGTCCGGCGGTGGTACTCCAGCCAGCCGTCGAGCATGGCCCGCTCGGCCGCGTCCAGTGCGGGCTCGTCGCGCTCGGTCGTCTCGGCCGGCGGTACTTCGGAGGTCGTCATGGCGTCATCCTCTCCGACGGCCTCGACCGGAGCCAACGGTTATCGGAGCGGCGGCCCGGCCAGCATGCCGCGAAGGAGCTCGGTGAAGCCGCGCCGGACCTCCGGCTCGGACGGCACCTCGGCGTGGTAGGAACCCGCCACGCAGGAGAACATCAGGCCCTCGCTGAACGAGATCAGGGAAAGCGCGTGGCGTTCGGGCGCGCTCGATCCCGCGGCCTTCATCAGAGCCACGAGCGGCGCCCTGAACTGTCGTCCGGCCGCGTCGTAGTACGCGCGGAGCTCCGGGCGCCGGGTCGCCTCCAGGGCCAACTCGTAGCGGGACACGAGCAGTTCGCGGTGGCCGGTGAGGTGGCGGTGCAGAGCCAGGGCCAGCGCGCCGGCCAGCTCGTCGGGGCCGCTCCCGGGTGCCGGCATCTCGGCCGGGACGAGCACCTTGGCCTCGCGTTCGGCCTGCCGCCGGACCGCCGCTTCGAGCAGCGCCTGGCGGGTCCGCGCCTGGTTGGAGGTCGAGCCCTGCGGCAGCCCCGCCAGCTCGTCGACGGCCCGGTGGGTGAGGCCGCGCATGCCCCGCTCGGTGAGCAGGGCGAGCGCGGTGTCGGCGATGAGATCGGCACGCGAGGTGCCCGGGGTGCGTGCGGCCATGGGGCCAATCTATCCCGCGCACTACAGCTGTAGTACCGTTGGCTTCTCACTACAGGCGTAGTCGACAGGGGGCGTCATGGACGTGTGCAGCGGAAACGGGGCATCCCGCGCGGTGGTCGTCGGCGGCGGAATCGGCGGGCTCACCGCCGCCCTGGCTCTGATCCGGCGGGGCTGGCGGGTCACCGTTCTGGAGCGGGCCGCTGAGCTGAAGCCGGTCGGCGCGGGCATCGGGCTCGCCCCCAACGCCCAGCGGGCACTCGATGTCGCCGGCCTCGGTGACGCCGTCAGGGCACTCGCCGCCTGGCAGGGGGAGGGCGGCCTGCGCACACCGAGCGGCCGCTGGCTCTCCCGCACCGATCCGCAGGCCGCGGCCGAGGCCTTCGGCGGCCCGATGGTGCTGCTGCACCGGGCGACCCTGATCGACACCCTCGCGGCGGCGCTGCCCGAAGGAGCCCTGCGCACCGGAGAGTTGGCGGAACTGGCCGACCGCGGAGCAGTCGACCGCCCCGCCGTGGTGCGCACCACCACGGGGGACATCGAGGCGGACCTGGTCGTCGGCGCCGACGGCATCAACTCCGTGCTGCGCAAGGCCCTGTTCCCCGCCCACCCCGACCTCGCGTACGCCGGATTCACCACCTGGCGCGTCGTGGTGCCCGACCCCGGCCGGCCCTTCGCGCCGCACGAGACCTGGGGGCCCGGCCGCATCTGGGGCACCCAGCCCCTCAAGGACGGCCGCCTCTACGCGTACGCGGCGGCCAGGACACCGCGCGGCGGGCGCGCCCCCGATGGTGAACTGGCCGAGCTGCGACGGCTGTTCGGCGCCTGGCACGACCCGATCCCGGCCGTCCTCGAAGCGGCCGAGGGAGGTCCGGTGCTGCGCAACGACGTCCACTGGATGGCCGAGGCCCTGCCCGCCCACCACCGCGGCCGGGTCGCCCTCATCGGCGACGCCGCACACGCGATGGCGCCCACGCTCGGCCAGGGCGGCAACCAGGCCATCGAGGACGCCATCGTCCTGGCCCACCACGCGGACCCGCACGGCGACCTCGCCACCGGCCTCGCCCACTACAGCGCCGAGCGGCTGCCCCGCACCATGGGCATCGTCCGCAAGTCGGAGCGGACCGCACGGATCAACATGCTGCGCAACCCGGTGGGCATCGCGGTCCGCAACACTCTGATCAGCGCGGTCTCCGTACTTTGCCCTGCTTTCCCGCTCCGCTCCTTCGCGGACATCGCCACCTGGCAGCCGCCTGGGCGCACGTATGCTGACCAGGCAAGGAAGCAGGACACCCCTCGGCAGAAGGAGACCCCGTGAAGGTCGGATGCATCGGACTCGGGGACATCGCGCAGAAGGCCTATCTGCCGGTTCTGACCACGCTGGCGGACACGGAACTGCATCTGCAGACCCGCACCCCGGCCACCCTGGCCGCGGTGGCCGACACCCACCACATACCGGCCGCGCAGCGCCACACCGACCTCGACTCGCTGCTCGCGCAGGACCTCGACGCGGCATTCGTGCACGCGCCGACCGCGGTGCACCCCGAAATCGTGGCCCGGCTGCTCGAAGCGGGCGTACCGACCTATGTCGACAAGCCGCTGGCGTACGAACTCGCCGACTCCGAGCGGCTCGTGGCGCTCGCCGAGGAGCGCGGCGTCAGCCTCGCCGTCGGCTTCAACCGGCGCCTCGCGCCCGGCTACGCCCAGTGCGCCGACCATCCCCGCGAGCTCATCCTGATGCAGAAGAACCGCGTCGGGCTGCCCGAGGACCCGCGCACCCTGGTGCTCGACGACTTCATCCATGTCGTGGACACGCTCCGCTTCCTGGTGCCGGGACAGATCGAGCACACCGTCGTACGGGCCCGCGTGCGCGAGGGGCTGATGGAGCACGTCGTCCTCCAGCTCTCGGGCGACGGGTTCACCGCGATCGGCACCATGAACCGGATGAACGGGTCCACCGAGGAGATCCTGGAGGTCTCCGGGCAGGACACCAAGCGCCAGGTCCTCAACCTCGCCGAGGTCGTGGACCACAAGGGCCAGCCGACCGTGCGCCGCCGCGGCGACTGGGTGCCCGTCGCCCGCCAGCGCGGCATCGAGCAGTCCGTCCTCGCCTTCCTCGACGCCGTGCGGGCGGGCAAGACGCTCAGCGCGCAGGACGCGCTGGCGACTCATGAGCTGTGCGAGAGGGTGGTGCGGGAGGCCCTGGAGCAGGCCTCCTGAGCGCACGCACGCCCTCGGCCGCGCAGAACAGGGCGAGGGCGCCGAGCGCCGAGTACACCGCCCAGTCGCCGAGCCGCACAAAGGGGGTGGTGCCGGTGGCGAGCGGCACGTCGTACACCGCGGAGGTGCTCGCGGACGTGCCGATCCAGTTGCCGATCCGCTCGCCTGCGGGGCCGTAGACCGCGCTGATGCCGGTCAGCGTCGCGTGGACCATCGGGCGGCCCGTCTCGGCGGCGCGCAGCGCGGCCAGCGAGGCGTGCTGGGCGGGCGCCCAGGTGTCCTGGAACGTCGAGGTCGAGGACTGCGCGATGAGCAACTGGGCGCCCATGCGCACCAGATGACGGCTCATGTCGGGGAACGCGGACTCGAAGCACACCAGCGGCCCCACCCGTACCGCGGACGGCAGCGTCATCACCACGGGCGTCGTGCCCCGCTGTCGGTCCTCGCCCGCCGCCTTGCCGACCGAGGTCGCCCAGCCGAGCAGCGAACGCGCCGGGATGTACTCGCCGAACGGCACGAGCCGCATCTTGTCGTAGCGCTGCCCGGTCGGACCCCCGGGCCCGACGAGGACCGAGCTCTTGAAGATCCCCGGCTTGTCGGACCTGCGCGCGTCCACATTCACCAGGATGTCCGCGCCCAGGTCCTCGGACAGCTTCGCGATCCGCGCGGCCAGGTCCGGCCGGGCGCTCAGATCCTGCCCGACACTGCTCTCTCCCCACACGACGAGATCCACGTGCTGCCCGGCCAGCGCACGGGTCAGCGCCTCGCTGCGGGCGAACCGGGCATCCCCGTTCTCGATCACACCGGGCTGCACCACGGCGACCCTGATCCGGCCGTCCCGCTGCATGTGCGGAGCCCACATCCACACCGCTCCGGCGGTGAGGGCGCACACCGCAAGGACGGACACCATGGCGGTACGCACAGGGGGGAGCGCCACACAGAGGGTGATGGCGGTGTTGACCGCCACCACGAGCAGGCTCACCAGCCACACCCCGCCCACCGACATCAGCCGGAGCGCCGGAGCGACCTCCCACTGGCTCGCGCCGAGCAGCCCCCACGGCCCGCCGAGCCCCTGCCACGACCGGACGAGCTCCACCATCAGCCAGCCCGAGGGCACCACCGCGACGGCGGCCAGCGCGCGCAGAACGGAGGGCCCGCCGCCCAGCGTCGAGCGCACCAGGACGCCCCACGGCGCCCACAGCAGCCCGAGCAGAGCGGCCAGGACCACGATGAAGACATTGAGGCTCGGCAGCAGCCAGTGATGCACCGCGAGCATGAACCCGATGCCGCCGAGCCAGCCGTCGAGCGCGGCCCGCCGCACGCTGCCGGCGGAACGGATCAGGAGCAGCCAGGGCACGAGGGCGACGTAGGCGAACCACCACAGCGAGGGCGCCGGGAAGGCCAGCGAGGGCAGCGCCCCGGCGAGCACCGCGGCCGCCCCGCGCCACCAGGCGGAACTCAGACGCGGTGTGTGACGGCCGACCGGAATCCGCATGCCGCGCCTCCTTGCCCGCCCCCGTGATCCGTTGGGTTCCCCCTGCCAGTGTGCGGGTCGGGCGTCGCCGCGCACAGACGGCCCGGCGCCCGGCGCGTCCCGCCCGCGCGCTCAGCCCCCGGCGAGCGCCCCCGACATCCGCCGCCACTTCTCGTGCACGGTCACCGACCGCAGCCGCCAGCCCGCGTCCGTGCGGACCAGCGAGAACGTGTAGCGACCGCCGGCCTCGAAGTCGGGCGTGGGCGGGGTGCCGTCGCCGTTGGCGCCCAAGCACATCGGGTTGAGGTAGTCGGCGCGCAGTTCGGCCCGGTCGCCCGGGTAGCCGCCGAGATCCTGGAGGGTCAGCAGCCGGTTGGTGATCAGGTGCTGGCGGACCGGGAAGAGCCGCATGGTCTCCGCGAGCCAGCGGGCCACCTCCTGCGCCGGGCCCTCGATGCCGCCCGCCGGGCGGTAGTCGGCGCGGCCGTCGGCGGCGAACAGGGCGCGGTAGGCGGTCCAGTCCCCGTCGTCGACGGCCGCGGCATATCCGGTGATGAGTTCGTCGATGGCCAAACGGTCGAGCAGGGTCCCGAGATCCACGCGCTGCGTCATCGGTTCAGTCTGTGCCAGCGGGCCCGGAACGCCAAGAGCCCTGCACTTGTGGCTGGTTGGCGACCCGTGCTACCGCTGGCGCCATGACTGACGAGACGGCTCCAGCGGTACGCAGCGAACGGCACGGTCCGGTCACGACGGTGGTCCTTTCGCGGCCCGGCGTGCGCAACGCGGTGGACGGCCCGACCGCGAAGGCCCTGGCCGACGCCTTCCGCGCCTTCGAGGCCGACGAGCAGGCCGCGGTGGCGGTGCTCTGGGGCGAGGGCGGCACGTTCTGCGCGGGCGCCGACCTCAAGGCGATCGGCACCGAACGCGGCAACACGGTCACCGAGGACGGCGACGGCCCGATGGGCCCCACCCGGCTCAGGCTCTCCAAGCCGGTGATCGCGGCCGTCGCCGGGCACGCCGTGGCGGGCGGCCTCGAACTCGCGCTGTGGTGCGATCTGCGGGTGATGGAGCAGGACGCCGTGTTCGGGGTCTTCTGCCGCCGCTGGGGGGTGCCCCTGATCGATGGCGGCACGGTACGGCTGCCGAGGCTCATCGGGGCGGGTCGCGCCATGGACCTCGTACTCACCGGGCGGCCGGTGGACGCGGCCGAGGCCCGCGCCATCGGCCTCGCCGACCGGATCGTGCCGAGCGGCACCGCCCGCGCGGCCGCGGAACGGCTGGCCGCGGAGATCGCCGCCTTCCCGCAGACGTGCCTGCGCCACGACCGGATGTCCCTGCTGGAACAGGAGGGCCGCACCGAGCCGGAAGCCCTGCTGGGCGAGGTGCGGCACGGCGCCCAGGCTCTGGAGGAGGCGGCCGAGGGAGCGGCGAGGTTCGCGGCGGGGGCGGGCCGGCACGGCGCGTTCGAGGGCCGGGACTGAACGCCGGCGGCTCTTACGGCTGCCGGATGTACGGCGTCGTCACCGTCAGCGGGGTGAAGCCGAGGCGCCGCAGGATGGGGCGGCTCTGGTCGGAGGCGTCGACCTGGAGGTAGCGGTAGCCGCGCTCGGCGGCGATCCGGGTGCGGTAGGCGATCAGGGCGCGGTAGATCCCCTTGCCGCGCCACTCGGGCAGGGTGCCGCCGCCCCACAGGCTGGCGAACTCCGTACCGGGGTGGAAGTCCATGCGGGCCGCGCTCACCGGCACGTCACCGGCCATGGCGACGACCGCCGTGACGGTCTCGGGGGCCTCGGCGAACTGGGCGAGGAGGCGCGCACGGAACCGGGCGCCGTCGTTGTCGAAGGCCCGCTCGTGGACGTACGCCATGAGGTCGACCCCGGCCGCGTCGGTCACCGGGCGCAGCGTGATGCCGTCGGCGGGCTCGACGTCGCGGGGGAGGTCCGCGACCCGGGCGACCATGACGGTCTCCGCGGGCTCGGCCTCGAACCCGGCCGCGAGCAGGCGCCGGCCGAGGTCGGCGGGGCAGTCGTGGGCGTACAGCTTCCACTCGCACTCGTTGCCGAGCGAGGCGAAGTGGCGGGCCTGTGCCGCGATCTCCGCGTCCGCGTTCGCCGCGGTCAGGTCCGACCAGAGGATGCCGTTCCACACGTGGCCCGGACCCACCTGCCGTACGACGTCGCCGGTCCGCTCGACCGTCGCGCCGGGACCGTCGGGCAGGGCGTTCTCCCGCAGCTGCCGGTCGAAGATCGCGAGCAACTCGTCATCGGTGTCGCCGTTCAGCGCGTCGGTGTCCATCCGGCCACTCCAACACCGTGACGAGGGCCACAGCAACTGGAATTCGCGCGGCTCAGGCCCGCCGCAGCGAGGGGGCTCCCGCCGCCACCGGGGCGCTTTCGCCCACCGCCGCGGCCCACTCGGCGAGCAGCCGCTCGTACTCCTCCGCGGGCCAGTGCTCGTCCGCGCCGTCGACGAGCGCACGGATGGCGTCGTTGGCGGCGTCCGCGTCGGACGGCGCGGGGCCGGACCGCTCGGGGGAGGAAGACATGCGACCAGGCTACGGGTCCGGTCGGACAACCGCCCCCGCCAAATGCGCCGAACCCCAGGTGGGAGCGGTGCGGGGTGGCCAAGATCACAGGGTTTGGGACGTTTGGCCCGCCCGGTGTCAGGCTGCCTGGGCGGTGTCTTGGCGCACGGCCGCGGCCCACTCGACCAGGAGCCAGTGGTAGCGCTCCTCCTCTTCGGGCGAGAGGCGTCCGTCGGACCGCTCCCACAGCGAGCGGATCTCCGCGTTCACCACGTCGGCAGGGCGAAGGGAGCGGCGGTCGAAAGTCGGGGGCATGGGGACAACCCTACGGCCATCAGGTGACCCACCGCCACGGAGTGGGAACTCTCAGCCAACATGCGGCGGTTGAGTGGCGTGGGAGGGCCACTGCCGGCGGGGTGCCGGGGGCGAGATCCGGACAGCTGGCCGTACGGGCGTGGCAACTGCCCGGCGCGGTCGGGGCGTTGTCCGGCGCCCGGGCGGGCCTCGCCGCCTATCCTCGCGGCATGGAGCAGAGCGAGGTTCTCAAGCGAGTGATCGGCATTCTCACCGAGGCCGGGGACTACCGCCGCCGCATCGAGGCGGAGGCCGAACGGGGAGCCCCCGACACGGAGATCGGCATCGTCACCGCTCTGCTCAACGAGACGATGCCGCACATCGAGATCCCCGCCGACGCCACCCCGCAGGAGATGGCCACCCTCGTGGCGCGGGAGGTCGGCGGGGCCATCCGGCAGCTCGTGGCCGCGTTCAGCCTGGCGTTCGTGGCTCTCGCCCAGGTCCACGACTCCGGCGAGCGGGACATGACATCGGCCGATGTGCTCCAGGACCTGGCGCTGCGCGCGGAGGAGCTCAAGGGGGACGGCCCCGAGGAGTCGGCGGGCTGAGCACCCCAACTCCCGTATGCAATACGTGAGTTAGAGTCCCCCGCCCGCGTCCGGGCTGAGGGTGCCCGCGGCGATGAGGGCGAACAGGGCGACGCCGAGCACGATGCGGTACACCACGAAGGGCATGAAGCTCTTGTTGGAGATGAAGGCCATGAACCACGCGATGACCGCGTATCCCACGCCGAAGGCGATGACCGAGGCGAAGAGCGTCGGAAGCATCGGGGCCTGACCCGGGCCGCCCGCGTCCTTCAGCTCGAAGACCCCCGAGGCGAGGACGGCCGGGATGGCGAGCAGGAAGGAGTAACGGGCCGCCGCCTCGCGGGTGTAGCCCATCAGGAGGCCGCCGCTGATGGTGGCGCCGGAGCGCGAGACACCCGGGATCAGCGCCATGGCCTGGCAGATGCCGTAGATCAGACCGTCCTTGGTGCTGAGTTCGCGCAGCGACTTGCGCTCCTTGGCGGCCCGGTGGCGGCCGCCCGACTCGTCGCGGGCCGCGAGCCGGTCGGCGACGCCGAGCACGACGCCCATCACGACCAGGGTGGTGGCGATCACCCGCAGATCGCGGAAGGACGTGTCGATCTGGTGCTTCAGGACGATGCCGAGCACCCCGATCGGGATCGAGCCGACGATGACGAGCCAGCCCATCCGCGCATCGTGGTCCTGGCGCAGGGAGCGGTCGGTGAGCGAGCGGAACCAGGTCGACACGATCCGCGCGATGTCCGTACGGAAGTAGATGAGGACGGCCGTCTCGGTGCCGATCTGTGTGATCGCCGTGAACGCCGGACCCGGGTCTTGCCAGCCCGCGAAGGCCGCGGTCAGCCGCAGGTGCGCGCTGGAGGAGACGGGCAGGAACTCCGTGAGCCCCTGGACGAGCCCGAGTATGAACGATTCGAACCAAGACATGGGTTGCTGCGCCATCCAAGAGGGTCGGGGCCACGGCCGGTCGGGCACGACGGGGACCGGCCGGAGCACCGGGGGCAGCACGGCTGCAACCGGAGATCTTGCGCGGATCGAGGGCACGGTAACGGCCGTGGGTTAACGGATGGTTGACGCCGCGAGGCCCGGGGGAAGCGTGGCCGTCCGGATCGCGGTGAGCCTCGGTGGGCCTGAGCCCTACCGCTGCCGCAGCCGGTGCCGCTTGCGCCAGCCCACCACGGCGGCCGCGGCCCCGCTCAGCACGATGAAGCCCATGGCGATCACGAAGGCGGGCGAGGTCGGCGACGAGGCGCTGCTGCCCGCGACGACGTACGCGAGGGTGTTGGGCACCGAGCCGAGGCCCGTCGCGAGCAGGAACGGCGCCCAGCCCATGCGCGAGACCGCCGCGCAGTAGTTGGCGCCGGCGAACGGCACGCCGGGGAAGAGCCGGATCGCCATCATCGAGCGGAACCCGTGCCGCGACAGCTGGCCGTCCGCCGCCTTCAGCCAGCGCCCGCGCAGCAGGGGCCGCAGCGCGTCCTGCCCGAGCACCCGTCCGAGCCCGAACGAGATGCCCGCGCCGAGCACCGTGCCCGCCAGCGAGGACGCGAATCCGGCCCAGGTGGCGAAGAGCGCCCCGGCGGCCAGATTGAGGATCGGACGCGGCACGAACGCCGCCGTGCACAGCCCGTACGCCACCGCGAAGAGCACGACGGCGCCGGCCCCGCCCACCTGCGGCGGCCAGCCCTCGGCGAGCAGCCGCTGCGGCTGGAGGACGAGGACGGCACTCCCGGCGGCCGCGAGCACCACGACGAGCAGCCCCAGCCGCGCCCACGGCGAGAGCACTGCTCTCGTACAGCGGGCGGCGAGGCCGGGGGACGGGCGGACGGCGGGCTCCAGCATCCGGGGAGACTAACCGACGCGAGCGGTCGCCCGCCGCAGGCGAAGTCCCGGACACCCTCCCCGTACCGTGGGCCCATGACCCCTCGCGCGACCCGCAGCCCGCTCGCCGACGACGTGCTCGGACGGCTCGTCCGGGTCTATCCCGGGGGCGGGGATCCGCACCGGGCCGCCGAGATGGTCGCGTACATGAAGGGCATCGCCCCCTTCCTCGGCATCCGCACCCCCGAGCGGCGCGCGCTGTCGCGGGCGGTGCTCGACGGACTCGTGCGGCCCACCGAAGCGGACTGCGCCGCTGTCGCGCTGCGGTGCTGGGAGCTGGCCGAGCGCGAGTACCACTACTTCGCGGTCGACTACCTGCGGCGCAACGTCCGGGTCTGCTCGTCCGGGTTCCTGCCGGTCGCCCGGCACCTCGTCGCCACCACCTCCTGGTGGGACACCGTCGACCACCTCGCCGCCCACGTCGTTGGCCCGCTCGTCGCCGCCGACGACGGGCTGACCGCCGTGATGGACGAGTGGATCGACGACGACCACCTCTGGATCGCCCGCACCGCCCTGCTCCACCAGCTCGCCTACAAGGAGCGCACCGACCCCGACCGCCTCTTCGACTACTGCCTGCGCCGCGGCACGCACCCGGACTTCTTCATCCGCAAGGCCATCGGCTGGAGCCTGCGCGAGTACGCCAAGACCGATCCGGGCGCGGTCCGCGCCTTTGTGGCGGCCGAGCGCGAACGTCTGTCGCCGCTGTCGGTGCGCGAGGCGCTGAAGAACCTGTAGGGGGCGTTTGCCACCCCAACTTCCGCCCGCCGAAAACCATTCGACGCGCCGCCGCCCACCAGGGATGATCGGCGACATGTCCAGGTACGCCTTCCTCGCAGCGCCGTCCGCAGTCGCGGACGCGCCGAAGGCTGCCGTCTTCACAGCGGCCGGGGCACTCACGGCCGCGGCGCCCCTCGGCGGCGCCCGAAGCTGACCCTTCCCGGAAAGTCCGGCGGACCCCGCACGGGGAGGGTCGGCCGGATTCAGGGGTCCCAGCACGCTCAGCGACCACGCGAGGGACATTCAGCCATGCCCAAGACGGCATACGTACGCACCAAGCCCCACCTCAACATCGGCACCATGGGTCACGTCGACCACGGCAAGACGACCCTGACCGCCGCCATCACCAAAGTGCTCGCCGAGCGCGGCACCGGCACCTTCGTGCCGTTCGACCGCATCGACCGCGCCCCGGAGGAGGCCGCCCGCGGCATCACCATCAACATCGCGCACGTCGAGTACGAGACCGACACCCGTCACTACGCGCACGTCGACATGCCGGGCCACGCCGACTACGTCAAGAACATGGTCACCGGCGCCGCCCAGCTCGACGGGGCGATCCTCGTGGTCTCCGCGCTCGACGGGATCATGCCGCAGACGGCCGAACACGTCCTGCTGGCCCGCCAAGTGGGCGTCGACCACATCGTCGTCGCGCTCAACAAGGCGGACGCGGGCGACGAGGAGCTGACCGACCTGGTCGAGCTGGAGGTCCGCGAGCTGCTGTCCGCGCACGGATACGGGGGCGACTCCGTGCCCGTCGTACGGGTCTCCGGGCTCAAGGCCCTTGAGGGCGAGCCGCGTTGGACCGAGGCGATCGGCGCGCTGCTCGACGCCGTGGACACCTATGTGCCCATGCCCGAGCGCTATGTGGACGCGCCGTTCCTGCTGCCGGTCGAGAACGTGCTCACCATCACCGGGCGCGGCACCGTCGTCACCGGAGCCGTCGAGCGCGGCACCGTGCGGGTCGGCGACCGGGTCCAAGTCCTGGGCGCGGACGTCGAGTCGGTGGTCACGGGCCTGGAGACGTTCGGCAAGCCCATGGAGTCGGCGCAGGCCGGCGACAACGTGGCGCTGCTCCTGCGCGGGGTGCCACGTGACGCGGTCCGCCGCGGACACGTGGTCGCCGAGCCCCACAGCGTCTCGCCATGCCGGAGGTTCACCGCCCAGGTGTACGTCCTCTCCACGCGCGAGGGCGGCCGCTCGACGCCGATCGCGACCGGCTACCGGCCGCAGTTCTACATCCGCACCGCGGACGTGGTCGGCGACGTCGACCTCGGTGAGCTCGCGGTCGCGCGGCCCGGCGACACGGTCACCATGACCGTCGAGCTCGGCCGTGACACGCCCCTTGAGCCGGGCCTCGGCTTCGCCATCCGCGAGGGCGGCCGCACCGTCGGCGCAGGGACGGTCAGCTCGGTCCTGTGACCAGCGGGCCCGCCTTCCCCCAACACCCCGGGGGAGGCGGGCCGTTGGCGTTCGGGCACACTGCGATCATGACGGACACTGCACTGGTACTCGGTTCGGGCGGGCTCACCGGAGTGGGCTGGGAGACCGGCATCCTGTACGGGCTCGCGGAAGCGGGCGTGGACCTGACCGACGCCGGCCTCGTCGTGGGAAGCTCGGCGGGCGCGGTCGTCGGCGCGAACGCGAGCGCACGCCGGACATCCCTCGCCGAGCTGTACGGGCGTCAACTGGCGAAGCCCGAGGGGGAGATCGCGGGCCACCTCGGTGCCGGCAAGCTCTTCCGCTACGCGCGGGCCGTGATCGGCTCCCGTACGCCCGAGGACTACGGCGCGAAGATGGGCCGCTTGGCGCTCGCCGCGGACACCCCGAGCGAGGCCGACCGGCGTGCGGTCATCGCCGCCCGGCTGCTCACGCACGAGTGGCCCGAGCGGGCGCTGAAGCTGACCGCGGTCGCCGCCGACACCGGCGAGCTGAGGGTCTTCGACAAGGACAGCGGCGTGTCGCTCGTCGACGCGGTCGCCGCGAGCTGCGCGGTGCCGCTGGTGTGGCCGCCGGTCACCATCGACGGGTGCAAGTGGATCGACGGCGGCCTGCACTCCACGGCCAACGCCCACCTCGCGGCCGGCTGCCGCCGCATCGTGATCATCGCGCCGAGCCCGGCCGGCGGCGGCCCGCTCGATTCCCCCGCCTCCCAGGCCGCGAAGCTCACCGCGGCGGGCGCGAAGGTGGAGCTCATCACCCCCGACGCCGCCGCGAAGAAGGCCTTCGGGCGCAACAGCCTCGACCCGGCGCGGCGCGCCCCGGCCGCCCGGGCCGGCCTCGCCCAGGCCACCGCCCACGTCGACGCCGTCAAGGCGCTCTGGGCCTGACGCACACCGCCCGGCGACCCGCATCCGGCCGCCGGGCGCACAATGGGACGGTGAACGACGACCCGAGCGCCGAGCCGATACCCGTCATCCGGGAGGTCGACTGGGGCACCGCCAAACTGCTGCCCGACGTCGACCGCGAGCGCGGCTGGCTGCTGACCGTGAACGGCGCCCCGCAGTCGTACGTGGACCTCGACGACCCCACCTACATCGAGTTCGAGTACGTGCGCCGGCTCGCCCACGTCGTCGACTGCGCGGCCGACGAAGGAGTCCCCCTCGACGTGCTGCACCTCGGCGGCGGGGCGCTCACGCTGCCCCGCTACGTCGCGGCGACCCGGCCGGGCTCGCGGCAGGACGTCGTGGACGCCGACCGGGCGCTCGTCCAACTCGTCCGCGAACACCTGCCGTTGCCCCCGGACGCCGGGATCACCCTGCACGCGGCGGACGCCAGGGCCTGGGCCGAGCGGGCGCCCGCCGCCTCCGCGGACCTGCTCGTCGCTGACGTCTTCGGCGGCTCGCGGGTGCCCGCGCACCTCACCTCGATCGAGTACGCGCGCGTCGCCCAGCGGGTCCTCAAGCCCGGCGGCATCTACGCGGCCAACCTCGCGGACGGCGCGCCGTTCGCCTTCCTGCGCTCCCAACTGGCCACGTTCCGGGCGGTGTTCGCGGAGGTCGCGCTGATCGCCGAGCCGTCTGTGCTGCGCGGGCGGCGCTTCGGGAACGCGGTGCTGCTCGCCTCGGCGCGCCCGCTGGACGTCGCGGCGCTCGCCCGGCGCACGGCGGGGGACGCCTTCCCGGCCCGGGTCGAGCACGGCGACTCGCTGCGCCGCTTCATCGCGGACGCCCGGCCGGTCGGCGACGCGGAAGCACAGCCCTCACCCGAGCCGCCCGACGGCGCCTTCAGCATCGGCTGACACCTCGGGCCCGCCCGCGGCCACGGCCTCGGTGCGCCGGGTCAGGCGGCGTACGTCCGGCACGCACAGGACCGCCGCGGTGAGCAGCACGATCAGCGCCGAGCAGCCCCACAGCGCGGACGTACGGCCGACCGCGTTCTGGGCGGGCCCGGCGAGGGCGGTGGCCAGCGGCACCATGGCGATCGAGCCCAGCCAGTCGTAGGCGGAGACGCGCGAGAGCTTCTCCTCGGGGATCTCCTGGTTGAGGGCGGTCATCCACGAGACGCCGAAAACCTCGATCGAGACGCCCGTCACCAGCATGACCGCCATGAGCGCGGCCACCGGCAGCGGTACCGCCAGCGCCGCCGAGGGCAGGGCGAGCGGGAAGACGCACAGGCTGCCCGCGAGCAGCAGCCGGCGCGGCTTCCAGCGCATCATCAGGAGCGCGCCGCAGAACGTGCCGACGCCGAACGCGGCGAGCGCGAGCCCCCACGGGCCGGGACCGCCCAGCTCGTCGCGGGCCACCAGCGGTCCGTACACCGCCTCGGCCGCCGCGACCACGGCGTTGACCACCGAGAACTGGACCACGATCGACCACAGCCACGGCCGTGTGACGAACTCCCGCCAGCCTTCGCGGAGATCGGAGATCATGCCGCCGCCCGCCTCGCGCGGCGGGATGTGGCTCACGTCGAGGAAGGCTCGCAGCGCGCCCGCCACCGCGAAGGCCGCCGCGTCGATCGCGAGCACCCAGCCAGCGCCGAACACGGCGATCAGCGCGCCGCCGAGTGCGGCCCCGCCGATGCCCGCGCCGTGCATGGCCATCCGGTAGAACGCGAAGGCCCGGCCCGCCTCCCCACCGCTCACGCTGGACATGAGCATGCCCTCGGAGGCGGGGCCGAAGAACGCCTGGCCCACCCCGCCGAGCGCGGTGAGCGCCATCATCTGCCAGAGCCGGGGATCGCCGGTCAGGACGAGGAGCGCGAAGGCGCCCTGGGAAAGGAAGTTGAGGGTGTTGGCGGCGACCATCACCCGGTGGCGTGGCAGCCGGTCGGCCAGCGCGCCGCCGACCAGCAGGAACAGGACGAGCGGCACGGTGCGGGCCGCCGCGACCAGGCCCACGTCGCCGCCGCTGCCGCCGGACTGGAGCACCGCGAACGCCGCCGCGATCAGGGCCCCCTGGCTGCCCAGGTTGGTGACGACCGCGGCGGCGGTCAGCAGGGTGTAGTTGCGGCCCGCCCAGGACGGGCGGCGTGCGTGCGAAGGGGTGGCGGCGGCGGAAGTCACTCAGGGACTATCGCCGCTGCCACCCCGTGGCGACAAACGGTTTGCGGCCTCGCTCGCGGCAGGAACCCGGCCCCTATCAGGACCGGATCGCGTTACCGGTGCGCGTCAGGAACCGGAGTCGGTGACCGGCACGAGCCGTATGGTGCCGAGGATCTTCTGGATGGTGTCCTCGTCGACCGCGCCGGGCACGCCCGTGTTGGCGATGAAGCTCCAGGCCGCGAGGTCGCCCTTGGCGGTCTTGAAGCCGAACAGCACGGACTGGCCCTCGGTGGAGCACTTGTCCGTCTTCTTGACGCCCGTCGTCTTGGCGCGGACCACGCTGCCCTGAAGACCCGACTTCGTCGTGAAGGGAACCGGCTTCTCGGAGGTGATGTGGTTCTTGTCCGGCTGGGTGTAGGCGTAGTACAGCCAGTCGTCGGCCTGCTCGGCCGCCTCGTCCGTCGACTTGGCGCCGTTCGCGCCCTTGGTGCCGATCTGGGCGAGAGCGGTGTTCTCGTCGCGACCGCTGCCGTTCTTGGTGGTGCACCACTTGGACTTGTAGTAGGCGGGGGAGGACATCATCATGCCGCCGAACCCGTTGGGGTCCGCCTTGTCGGACCAGCCGACGCTCATGCCGGGGCTGTCGACCTCCCAGTCCGGCGGTACGTCGAAGGCGTCGCCCTTGGTGGGGTTGACCACGACCTTCCAGCCCGCGATCACCGGCTGGACCTGGGCGCCCGCGCCACGCGGGTTGGCGGCCGGGGAGGACGGCGCCGCCGGAGACGAAGCCGCGGGCGACTTCTTGTCCTTGCCGTCGGCCTTGGTGTCGCTCTTGCCGTCGTCCTTGAGGACCACCACGCCGGTCACGGCGGCGGCCACGACCACGGCGGTGGCCGCGATGATGGCGATGAGGGTGGTCTTCTTCCTGTCGTTGTTCTCCGGCGGCTGCGGCGGCCCGGGCGGGCTGCCCACGGGGTACTGCGGCACCGTGGGCTGCTGGTACGGGTTCGGCGTCTGGTAACCCTGCTGCGGCGGATACCCCGGCGGCGGCGCGGGCTGCTGCGGCCCCGGCTGCGTATAGGGATTCGGCTGCTGGTACCCCGGCTGCTGGTACGGGTTCTGATTCGGATCCTGCGGGTTCTGCTCGCCCCCGGGCGGCTGCTGTCCTGGCCACATGGCCAGTAACCATAGAGGTGCACTCCCGCTCCTGCTACGGCCGCCCCCGTCAGGGGATGGCCAATGGCAGCTACCCATGGGTAACATCGGCCCCATGAGCGCTGATCAGATGTCCGTGGGCGAGATGCTCGCCGCGACCGTTCCCATGGCCCGCACCCTCAACCTGAAGTTCCTGGAGACCACCCCCGAGCGTGCCGTGGTGGAGCTGCCGGACCAGTCCGAGTACCACAACCACGTGGGCGGACCGCACGCCGGAGCGATGTTCACGCTCGCCGAGTCCGCCAGTGGCGCCATCGTCATCGCCGCCTTCGGCGACCAGATGAACCGTGCGGTGCCGCTCGCCGTCAGGGCGGAGATCGGCTACAAGAAGCTCGCCATGGGCGTTGTCACCGCCACCGCGACGCTGGGCCGCCCGATCGCCGACGTGGTGGCCGAGCTCGACGCCGGGCAGCGCCCCGAGTTCCCGGTTGTCATCGAGATCCGGCGCGCGGACGGCGCCGTGACCGGCGAGATGACCGTCGTGTGGACGCTTCGCCCCAACTCCTGATCACTCCGTAGCGCAGGCTACGGAACCCGAAGGCGTCCCGGCTCCGGCCGGGGCGCCTTTTCCATGTCCTGGCGGCCGCCCCGTTCACTTTCATTGACTCTTCCACCGGACGGTCCTACGTTTCCCGGCGCCTCGTGGCGCCTGACGGGTTGTCAACTCGGTCGTGACGCATAGTGCGTTCACAGGTCGAACGCCGGCCCGCCGCCTGCTGTGCCGCGGTCCACCACGTCGTGCCCGCACACAAAGGAGTGACGGTCCATGTCCGACACCGTTTCCCGAAGGTCAGCACTGCGTCTGCTGGGCGGCGCCGTCACCGTCGCGGCCACCGCCACCGGCACGCTCGCCGCCCCGGCCAGCGCGCTCTTCGCAACCCCGGCCTCCCGCCGGGTGGAAGCGCTGATCGCCCGCCTCACCCTGGACGAGAAGGTCGGCCTCCTGCACGGCGCGGACGATCCCAAGAGCCTCGGCCAGGCCGGCTACGTCCCCGGTGTGCCCCGGCTCGCGATCCCTGCGCTCAGACTCGCCGACGGACCGGCCGGGGTCCGCGTCACCGCGCACGCGACCGCGCTGCCGGCCCCCGTGCTGCTGGCCTCCGCCTTCGACCCGGCGCTCGCCCGCGAGTACGGCGAGGTCATCGGCCGCGAGGGCCGCGCCCTCGGCCAGGACGTCCTCCTGTCGCCCATGGTCAACCTGATCAGGACCCCGTACGCCGGACGCAACTACGAGACCTTCTCCGAGGACCCGCTGCTCGGCGCGGACCTGGTCGCCGAGGAGACCCGCGGCATCCAGAGCCAGGGCCTCATCGCCACCGTCAAGCACTTCGCCCTGAACAACCAGGAGAAGGACCGCATGTCCATCGACGTGCGGATCGCCGAACGGCCCCTGCGCGAACTCGAACTCCGCGGCTTCGAAGCGGCCGTAGCCGCCGGAGCGGGCGCCGTGATGGGCGCGTACAACAAGGTAAACGGGACCTTCGCCTGCGAGAACAAGCCAATTCTCGGCGACGTCCTGCGTGACGACTGGGGCTTCGACGGCTGGGTCATGACCGATTGGTTCGCCGCCCACAGCACCGTCGCCGCCCTCACCGCAGGCCTCGACATGGAGATGCCGAGCGGCAACTACTTCGCCGACGCCCTCAAGAAGGCCGTGCTCGACGGCAGCGTCCCCGAGGCGCTCGTCGACGGTTCCGTACGCCGCGTCCTGTCCGTCATGGACCGGTTCGGGCTCCTTGACGGGAGCGCTCCCGCCCGGCCCGGCCGCGACCCGCGGGCCGGTGCGCGCACCGCGCTCAAGGTCGCCAAGGCCGGCGCCACCCTGCTCCACAACCGGCACGCCACCCTCCCCCTCACCGGCCGCGCCGCCCGGAGCATCGCCGTGATCGGACCCACCGGAACCATCCCGTTCGTCAGCGGCGGCGGCAGCGCCCACGTCGTGCCCGACCACGCGCGGAGCCCCCTCGACGCCCTCGGGGCCCGGGCCGGCCAGGGCGCCCACGTCGGCTACGCACTCGGCGAGGACCTCTTCGGCAAGCCGCTCCCCGGCACCTCCGCGGGCGCCGACTTCGAGGGCCAGGGTGTCGCACCGGGCGCCACCTGGACGTACGACGGCACGCTCACCGTCGACGACGCCGACGAGTGGACCTTCTACATCCACTACTCCGGCGACCGCCCCAAAGTGCTCCTCGACGGCACCGAACTCTTCCCGCCCGCGCCCGGCCTCGGCGAGTTCTTCGCCGGCGGACTCATCGGCGCCGCACCCGACGGGCTCACCGTCCGCCGCAGCACCCTGGACCTCACCGCCGGGGCACACCGGCTCACCGTCACCGCCAAGGGCCGCGACAAGGGCCAGCTCTTCCGGCTCCGCCGCACCACCGGAGCCACCCGGGCGGCCGACGTCGCCGAGGCGGTCGGCGCCGCCCGCGCGGCCGAGAGCGTCGTCCTCTTCGCGTACGAGGACGCCACCGAGGGCGCCGACCGCACCGCCCTCGCGCTGCCCGGCCACCAGAGCGAGCTGATCGAAGCGGTCGCCGCCGCCAACTCCCGCACCACGGTGGTCCTCAACACCTCGTCGTGCACCACCATGCCGTGGCTCGACCGCGTCGGCGCCGTACTGCAGATGTACTACCCGGGGCAGGAGGGCGCCGAGGCCACCGCGGCCGTCCTGTTCGGGGACTGCGACCCCGGCGGCCGGCTCACCCAGACCTTCCCCGTCTCCGAAGACCGGCACCCGGTGGCCGGGGACCCGCACCGCTACCCCGGAGTGGACGGCACCGAGGAGTACTCCGAAGGCATCCACCTCGGCTACCGCTGGTACGACGCCGAGGACGTGGCGCCGCTCTTCCCCTTCGGGCACGGCCTGTCGTACACGAGCTTCGAGTACGCGGAACTGGACGTGCGGCCCGACGGCGACGGGCTCGCGGTCGGCTTCACCGTCCGCAACACCGGCCGCCGCACTGGCACCACGGTCGCCCAGGTCTACCTCGGCCCCTCGCCCGACCTCCGCCTCGACCAGGCGCGCCGCGCCCTGGCCGGCTACCGCCGCCTGGAACTGGAGCCCGGCCGCGAGCAGCGGGTGACCGTACGGATCTCCGCGCGCTCGCTGTCCTCGTGGGACCCGGAGCGGCACGGCTGGGTGCTCGGCACCGGAACGCGCGAGGTGAGCGTGGGCGTCTCGGCGCGCGAACAGCGGCTCGTCGGCCGTGGCCAGGTCCGTTTCCGCGCCGCGGCCGGCCGGCCCTGACCGGGTAGGCTTCCCGGCGTGCGCCAGGGGGGCGCACGCCGGGCTCCGGCCCGGAGCGAGCGGGAGGAAGCGGCGTTGCACATCCAGGAGTGGCTGGAGCACATCCCCGCCGTCAGTGTCTATCTCCTGGTGGCGCTGGTCATCGGGGTCGAAAGCCTCGGGATCCCGCTGCCCGGCGAGATCGTCCTGGTCAGCTCGGCACTGCTCGCCTCACAACAGGGCCACATCAACCCGGTCGTGCTGGGCGCCTGCGCCACGGCGGGTGCGGTGATCGGCGACTCGATCGGCTACGCGATCGGACGCAAGGGCGGCCGCCCGCTGCTCGCCTGGCTCGGCCGCAAGTTCCCCAAGCACTTCAGCGAGGGCCATGTCGCCATGGCGGAACGGTCCTTCCAGAAGTGGGGCATGTGGGCCGTCTTCTTCGGCCGCTTCATCGCCCTGCTCCGCATCTTCGCGGGCCCGCTCGCGGGCGTACTGCACATGCCGTACTGGAAGTTCCTCATCGCCAACGTGCTCGGCGGGATCTGCTGGGCGGGCGGTACGACGGCCGTCATCTACTACCTGGGCATCGTCGCGGAGTCCTGGCTGAAGAACTTCTCCTACCTGGGTCTGGTCGCCGCGCTGCTGATCGGCGTCGTCTCGATGCTGGTGGTCAAGAACCGGGCGAAGAAGTCGATGGCCGAGGCTGAGGCGGGGCAGTCCACGGCGGAGAACGTTCCGGCCGCGGACTGAGCTCCCGCAGGTCGTTTGGGGCGACTGCGGGCCGTCGGTCGCTGGCCGCGCAGTTCCCCGCGCCCCTAGGGGGTTTGATCGGCCCCCGCCGTGTAGGTGCCCACGCCCCATCGGGGGTTCGACAGCCCTCAGTCGCGGCTCTCAGGGGGTTCTGTCCCGTAGCAGTGCCTTCACGGCCCTGCCGAACACCACGCGCCCAGTCCTCGCCGTCAACCCGTCCAACGCGCGCGGGAGCCCGCGTACGCGCAGGTCCTCTCGCCAGACCACGTACGACCCCGCCCCTGCCCGGCCCACCTCGATCTCGGCCCAGCCGGTGACCGTCCGGCCGCGCTTTTCCAGGCGGCACACGCCCGGGCCGGCCCCGGTCGGCGGCTGCCAGCGCGTGATCTCCATCCGGTCGTCGAAGCCCAGGGGGCCGAGCCCGGTGCGGGCCACGAGGACCGTGCCGGTGCCGGACGGCGGCGGGGTGTGCACGGTGACCCGGGTCAACGGGACGCTGTCGCCGTGCCGTTCCCAGTCGGTGAGCCGGCGCCACGTCTCGGCGGGGGCGAGCCGGGTGCGGCGGGCGATCCGGAAGAGTGCCATCGCGTGATCGTAAGCTGCCCCCCGGCCGCGCGGGCCCAGGCGCGGTCGCTTAGCGTGACACCCGGCGCGATGGCATCCGTACCGGGATCCGTACAAGGAGTGGCGCATGGCAGAGCAGGCGATGGTCGTGGCGGTGGGCGGCAAGACGCCCGAGATCGCCCCGACCGCATTCACCGCACCCACCTCCGTGGTGCTCGGCGAGGTCACCCTCGGGGCGGGCGCGAGCGTCTGGTACCACGCGGTCCTGCGGGCCGACTGCGGGCCGATCGTGATCGGCGCCGAGAGCAACATCCAGGACAATTGCACCGTGCACGTGGACC
The DNA here is from genome assembly GCF_001279695.1 of Streptomyces sp. WM6378. Taxonomy (GTDB): domain Bacteria; phylum Actinomycetota; class Actinomycetes; order Streptomycetales; family Streptomycetaceae; genus Streptomyces. The sequence goes on along the minus strand of NZ_LGDD01000024.1, from coordinate 90,024 downwards.
CGGGCTTCCCGGTCACCGTCGGCGAGCGGGTCACCGTCGGGCACAACGCGGTGCTGCACGGCTGCACCGTCGAGGACGACGTCCTTGTCGGCATGGGTGCCACCGTCCTCAACGGGGCCCGGATCGGCGCCGGTTCGCTGATCGCGGCGCAGGCCCTGGTGCCGCAGGGCATGGTCGTGCCGCCCGGCTCCCTGGTCGCGGGCGTACCGGCGAAGGTGCGGCGCGAGCTGACCGCCGAGGAGCGCGAGGGGATCAAGGTCAACGCCCTGATGTACCTGGGCCTGGCCGAGGACCACCGCACGGCGTACGGCGCCTGAGCCCGCGCTGAGCGGAAGATCACAGGCGTCGGCCCTGATCGGCCGGGTCAGCGATGAGTACCGTGTGCGGGTGCCCAAGAACAGAAACACGTTCTCATCGCTGACCGCCTGGCGGCGCAGGATCGCCTCCCGTGCGGTCCACGGCGGTTGGGGCTGGATCAAGGAGGCCGGCGCGGTCACCGCCGAACACCCGGGGAAGCTGCGCTTCCGCCGGATCGGCGCCGGAACCCGCCTCGCCTTCCCGCAGGGCACCGTCTTCGGTGAGCCCTGGATCGAGCTGGGCGACCACTGCATCATCGCCGAACAGGTCACCCTCACGGCCGGGATGATGCCCGGCCTCGACCTCGGCGCGGAGCCGATACTGACCCTGGGCAACGGGGTCGTGCTCGGCCGGGGCAGCCATGTCATCGCCGATACGACGGTCACCATCGGCTCGGACACGTACTGCGGCCCGTACGTCTACATCACCTCGACGAACCACAGCTACGACGATCCGCACCAGCCCGTCGGCAAGCAGTGGCCCCGCATGGAGCCGGTGGAGATCGGGCCCGGCTGCTGGCTCGGCACGGGCGCCGTGGTGCTGCCCGGCGCCCGGCTCGGCCGCAACGTGGTCGTGGCGGCGGGCGCGGTCGTACGCGGTGAGGTGCCCGACCACGCGGTGGTGGCCGGGGCGCCCGCGCGGATCGTCCGCACCTGGGACGAGGAGAACGGCTGGCAGCCGCCGCTGCGCACGCCCGCGCCGGTGCCCATCCCGGAAGGCGTCACCCCTGAACAGCTGCTTGCCATCGCAGAGTTGACCACCGAAGAGGCCTGATCAGCCGGTCGCGAGCAGCACGGTGCCGACGAGCGCCAGACCCGCGCCCGCCGCCTGCACCATGCGCAGCCGCTCCTTGAGTACCCCGCGCGCGGCCAGCGCGGTGACCACCGGGTAGAGCGAGGCGAGCACCGCGGCGATGGTGACCGGGCCCTGCTGTGCGGCGATCGAGTACGTCCCGTTGGCGGCCACGTCGGCCAGGCCCACGAAGGCGAGCGCGGGCAGCGAGAGCCGGACCAGGTGAAGCCCGCCGTCCTCGGGCAGGGCGCGGGCGCCGCGCCGCACCGAGACGAACAGGGCGCCGCCGCCGACGGCGACGTTGGTGACGCGCTGCACGAAGAGCGCGAGGAAGAGCCCGGTCACGGTCGTGGAGGCCTCGGAGATCAGCGCCATCACCGCACCGAAGCCGAAGGCCGCGAGCAGCGTGAGCAGGACGGCCTGGCGGCGCACCGCCGCGCCGCGGAACTCCGGGCCGCCCGCGAGCAGGATGCCCACCACGGCCACCGCGATCCCGGCGAACTGAAGGATGCCGGGGCGTTCGCCGAGGACGAGCCCGACGCCGACCGGCACCGCGACGCCGAGGGAGCCGAGCGGCGAGACGACGCCCATGGGGCCGAGCGCGAGGGCCTTGTAGAAGCTGAGCATGGCGACCGGGCCCACGGCGCCCGCCGCGACCGCGAACCAGAGCTGCGGGCCCGCCTCGTGCCAGCCGCCGGTCGCGACGACGACCGCACCGAGCACGACCACGGCGACCGACTGCGAGGCGACCACGACGGTCAGCGCGGGTATGCGCCGGGTGAGCAGCCCGCCGCCGAAGTCGGCCAGGCCCCACAGGAGGCTGGTGGCCAGGGCGAACAGTGCTGTCATGGGGGGCCTCGCAGTACAGTGCGGTGACACAGGGGATTCAATGGGGTGCACTCCACCGTAGTGCAGCATATTGAACTCTGTCATCAAAAATATTGGACGGCCTCTCTGGGGCCCACCTCATGGACGGAATGTGTCGGACCTCGAACTGCTGACCCAGTCACTGGCCCGCAACGTCAAGCGCTGGCGCACAGAGCGCGGCTTCACGCTGGACGCGCTGGCGACCCGCGCCGGGGTCAGCCGCGGCATGCTCATCCAGATCGAGCAGGCCCGGACGAATCCCAGCGTGGGCACCGTGGTGAAGATCGGTGACGCGCTCGGCGTGAGCATCACCACCCTGCTCGACTACGAGAGCGGCCCCAAGGTCCGCATCGTCCTGCCCGAGCAGGTCGTCCGGCTCTGGTCCACGGAGCAGGGCAGCTACAGCGCGCTGCTCGCCGGGACCGAGGCGCCGGGCCCGCTGGAGATGTGGGAGTGGCGTCTGATGCCGGGGGACGCCAGCGCGTCGGACCCGCATCCGGCCGGCACGGTCGAGCTGATCCATGTGACGGAAGGCACTTTGACCCTCGTCGTGGACGGCGTCGACTACTCGGTCCCGGCGGGCCATTCGGCATCGTTCGAGGCCAACGCGGCGCACACGTACGGGAATCGGGGCTCCGAGCCGGTCGCGATGACGATGGCGATCTCGGTCCCGTTCGAACGCTGAGACGCTCAACCGCCTTACGGGGACGGCCTGTTGGCTTTCGGGCCGTACGCTTGTCAGGACGGCGAAACGGGATCCCGAGCCCGAATGTGAGCCGGTGTGCGCCCTCGGGGCGCGCACCGTGATCGGTTCAACCTCGCGTTGATCGGTTCACCCTCGCGTTCTGGACGATTTTGGCCTTGTATCTGGTGTTCAGGGCCGAGTCGGGTGGAGGCTGACTCTCGTCACCCTCGCGACCGAGGAGGCGACGAAAGCGGAGTTCATCTCGGACGAAACCACTCGTGCGGGTGGTTTTGGCGCCAACGCCGAACCTGGGCACAGGTCAACGCAGTTGTGGTCTCCCGGGGAGGCGGCAGTGGTCGGACCAGTCGCTCGTGGCGCATGAGCGCACATGGGCACGGCGTGCGGCCGAATTGCACGACCTGTGAAAAGCCCATGCAATGTTCTACGAGCCGTGTTCTGTGCAGTGATCCAGGAAGACCTTGCTGCGAAAACGGCGCTACGATCCGAAAGGCGCTCACGTGGAAGCTCTCGTCTCGGCGGCCGAACGGCCCGGCCCCGCCCCGCACAGGCCGGCCAGCAGGCGGCAGCCGCTGGTGAAGCGGGCAGCGGCGCAGAGTGCCGGGAAGGCTCCGGCGAGCCTGACCAGGGTGATGACTGCGGGCGGCAGCGTCGGCGTTCCCGGCACCTCCGCCTTCCAGTCGGCGCTCTGACGGGCGGAACGACTCCCCCCATGGACGGGACCGACCGGCCGATTCAGCCTGCCCTGTCGCAGTTCGTGCTGAAGGTGCACAGCCGCTGCGATCTGGCCTGCGATCACTGTTATGTCTACGAACACGCGGACACGAGCTGGCGCGGGCGGCCCCGGGCCGTCTCCGAGGACATCCTGGCGCAAGTGGCGGACCGGATCGCCGAGCACGCCAGGCGTCACCAACTCCCCACGGTCCACGTCGTTCTGCACGGCGGCGAGCCCCTGCTCGCCGGGCCCGACCGGATCCGGCGGGCCGCCGAGGAACTCCAGCGGGCCCTGCGCTCGGTGAGCGCGCTCGATCTGCGCATGCACACCAACGGCGTGCTCCTCGACGAGAAGTTCTGCGACCTCTTCCTCGAACTCGGCATCAAGGTCGGGGTGTCCCTCGACGGCGACAAGGCCTCCAACGACCGCCACCGCCGCTACTCCGACGGCCGCAGCAGCCACGCCAAGGTCATCCGCGCGGTGGAGCTCCTCAACCGCCCGCGCTACCGGCGCCTGTTCGCCGGACTCCTCTGCACCATCGACGTGGCGAACGACCCGGTCGCCGTCTACGACGCGCTCGTCGAACTCGCGCCGCCCCGCATCGACTTCCTCCTCCCGCACGCCACTTGGGACACCCCGCCGCCCCGCCCCGACGGCGCTGCCACGCCCTACGCCGAGTGGCTCGACGCGATCTACCGGCGCTGGGACGCGGCGGGGCGGCCCGTGCCGGTCCGCATCTTCGACTCCGTACTGCGCACCCTGCGCGGCGAGAGCAGCCTCACGGAATCGCTCGGGCTCGCCCCGGCCGACCTCGTCGTGATCGAGACCGACGGCACCTTCGAGCAGGCCGACAGCCTCAAGACGTCGTACGACGGGGCCCCGGCCACCGGCATGGACGTCTTCACGCACTCGCTCGACGACGTGCTCCAGCACCCCGGCATGCTGGCCCGCCAGCAGGGCATCGAGCAGCTCTGCGACCAGTGCCGGAGCTGCCCGGTAGTCCAGTCCTGCGGCGGCGGCCTCTACGCCCACCGCTACCGCACCGGCAACGGGTTCGACAACCCCTCCGTGTTCTGCCCCGACCTGCTGACACTGGTCACCACCATCCGAAACCGGGAGGCGGCCGTGCCCGCACTGACGCCGACGCCCTCCGAACTGCCCCTGGATCAGGGCGACTTCGAGGCTCTGGCCGCGGGCTTCGGTGGCGCGGAGACCGTCGCGCGCCTCGCGGCGGCGCAACTGGAGATCAACCAGGAGCTGCTCGCCGCCGTCAGTGAACACATCGCGCTCTCCGACCGCGAAGGCGCCGAGGCCTGGGAGCTCCTGACCCACCTGGACGCCGAGGCGCCCGCCGAACTCGACGCCGTCCTCGCCCACCCCTACACCCGGCCGTGGGCCCTGAGCGTGCTCGAAGGCCGGGCGGCCCCCGCCGGCGGCCTCGCCGAGATCGCGGCCGCCACGGTGCTGCGGGCCCGCCTCGGCCAGAAGGTCTCCGTGCCGCTGCGTGGCGGGACCCTGCGGCTGCCCGGGCTCGGCGGCGTACGGCTCGACGGCGGGGCCGGCCGCGCCGAAGTGACCGCGGGCGCCGACGGGTTCACGGTGCGGGCCGGCTCCGGGCGGCTCGACATCGGCTGGCACGAGGGCCTCGACGGGCCGACCCCGCACTGGCACCCCGTACGCCTCTTCGAGGGCGAGGGCTGGAGCGTGGCCATCGAGGACACCGACCCGCTGCGGGACGCCCACAAGTGGCCCGTCTCCGCGCGGCTCGCGGCCGACGAGGCCAAGCTGTGGGCCGAGGACCTGACCGGCGCCTGGTCCCTGATCCGCCGCGAACTGCCCTCCTACGCGGACGGCGTGGCCGCGGGACTGCGTCTGATCACCCCGCTGCACGCACCGGACGGCAGCAACGTCAGCGCCGCCTGCAGGGAGGCCTGGGGTGCGATCGGGGTCGCCAGGCCAGCATCGCCCGACCAGCTCGCCCTGTTGATCGTCCACGAGTTCCAGCACGTGAAGCTCGCCGCGGTCCTGGACGCCGTCGACCTGTACGACAAGGCCGACCGGAACCTGTACTACGCCCCCTGGCGCGACGATCCGCGGCCGATCGGCGGGCTGCTCCAGGGAACGTACGCCCACATCGCGGTGACCGACTTCTGGCGGGTGCGCCGCGCGACCGCTGAGGGGGCTTGCGAACGCGGCACCGCCGAGGCGCAGTTCGCCCGCTGGCGCCAGCAGACGGCGGAGGCCGTCGAGGAGCTGCTCGGCTCGGGAACCCTCACCGACCTGGGACAGCGCTTCGTCGGGAGCATGGGCCACACGGTGCGCGGCTGGCTGGACGAACCCGTCTCGGGGGCCGCTCTCACCGCTGCGGCCGACTCCGCGAAGCGCCATCGGGCCGAGTGGAAGGCCCGCGTCCAAGCCTCGCGCTGAGGGAATTCCCCCTCGAATTGAGTGAATTCTCCCGCTAATTGATTGATCCACTCACCGGGCGACGCATGATTTCGGTCATGATCTGATCGAAACTCCGTGAGTGGATCAACCATTGGGTTTGTTCGTTCTGTTCCGCCGGAGAATCCTCCGTTCCTACACTGAGGACCCATCCACTTGGACCGGGGGAGACAGTGGTGCAATCAGTGGGGGCCGGGGGCGACGAGCAGAAGCCGTACTTCTTCCTCAGCTACGCGCACACGCCGAAGAGCGACCCCAAGGAGCGAAACCCCAACCTCTGGGTAGAGCGCTTCTTCCGGGACCTCTGCGCCCATGTGATGCAGCTGACGTCCCTGCCGGCCGGCAGCGCCGGCTTCATGGACCAGCAGATGCAGCCCGGCGAGGGATGGCAGGAACGGCTCTCGGACGCTTTGGCGTTCAGCAAGGTGTTCGTGCCGCTCTATTCGCCGCGCTATTTCCTCAGCGAACAGTGCGGCCGGGAGTGGTTCGCCTTCTCCAGCCGGGCCGCCGCCCAGAACCCCCGTAACAGCCACAACAACAGCAACCCCGTCACCGGAATCGTGCCCGCGCTGTGGGTGCCCGTGCCGACCAGACAGCTGCCGCAGCCCGCCGAGCGGCTCCAGTTCAACCACGCCACCTTCGGCGACGAGTACGCCGACGAGGGCTTCTACGGCCTCATCAAGCTCAACTACCTGCGCGACCAGTACGAACGCGCCGTCTACCAGCTCGCCAAACGCATCGTGAGCGTGGCCCAGCAGATCCGCCTGGAGCCCGGTGACCCGCACCAGGACTACGCGAAGGTGCCGCCCGCCTTCGGGCCGGCCGGCGAGCCCGCCCGTGAACTGGAGGTCTCCGTCCTGGCCTGTTCGCGATCCACCCTCCCGACCGGACGCAGCCCGGACTGCTACGGATCCGAGGCCCTCGACTGGAACCCGTACCACCCGGCCTCCTCCAGACCGCTCGCCGACCACACCGTCGACGTCGTACGCGGCCTGGACGAATACACCGTGCACCTCAGCGACTTCGAGGCCGAGCCCGAGCGGCTCCTCGACTCGGAGCCGCCCGCCGGGCCCGGTCTGCTGCTGCTCGACCGCTGGGCCCTGGACGCCCGGAGCCGCCGCGAACTGATGGCCCAGCTGTGCGCCACGCCCAGGCCCTGGATCAGCGTCATGGTTCCGGGCAGCGAGGCCGACCCCCAAACCCGGGTGCACGACGGCGAGTTGTCGCGGCAGACCGACGACGCGCTCGCCACCCGGGTCGACGAGAGCGACGGACATCGCACACCGAGCGCCGGACTGCCCACACTGGAAGCCTTCAGCAAGGCGATCCCGGGGGCCGTGAAGTCGGCGGTCAGATACTACGAGGCCAACGCGCCGACCTATCCACCGCCCGGAAGCGGTGGGCCGATGCCCCGGGTGCTTCCGCGCGGCATCGGCTACGGCGTCAGTGGCCCCGGTGGCCGCGGTCAGAGCACGGACCAGGGCAAGAACAACGGTGATAAGGCGGAGGGCTCATCAGATGACTGAGAACCGCAACGGGACCGTCGTCACGTTCTATTCGTACAAGGGCGGCACCGGACGGACCATGGCGCTGGCCAACTGCGCATGGATCCTGGCGGCCAACGGATACCGGGTGCTCGCGGTCGACTGGGACCTGGAGGCGCCGGGCCTGCACCGGTTCTTCCACCCCTTCCTCGACCTCGCCGACCTGGAGGCGACCCCGGGCCTGATCAACCTGATCACCGACTACCAGGACGAGGCCCGGCGCCCCGCCGACCGCGCCCCCGACTGGCACCGCGACTACGCCCGGGTGCGCCCGCACGCCACTTCCCTGAACTGGAACTTCCCGCAGGGCGGCAGCCTGGACTTCCTCTCGGCGGGGCGGCGCAACCGCGACTACCCGTCCATCGTGGGCAAGATGGACTGGGACGACTTCCACGAGCGGTTCGGCGGCGGCCAGTTCTTCGACGCGATGCGCGACGACATGCAGCGCCACTACGACTACACCCTGATCGACAGCCGTACGGGCCTGAGCGACATCGCCGACATCTGCACCGTCCAGATGCCCGAAGTCCTCGTCGTCTGCTTCACATTGAGCGACCAGAGCATCGACGGCGCCTCGGCGGTGGCCCGCGACATCGAGGAGCGCTACCACGAGCGGCGCATCCGCATCCTGCCCGTCCCCATGCGCATCGACGACGGCGAGAAGGAGAAGGCGGACGCCGGCCGGGCGCTCGCCCGCGAGAGCTTCCCCGGTTTCCCCAGCGGACTGAGCACCGAGGAACTCGCCAACTACTGGGGCACGGTGGAGGTTCCCTACCGCCCCTTCTACGCCTACGAAGAGATCCTGGCCACCTTCGGCGACGCGCCCAACGTCAGCAGCTCCATGCTCAGCGCCTGCGAACGGCTCACCTCCGTCCTCACCGGCGGCCTGGTGAACTCGCTGCCGCCCATCGACGAGGCCGACCGGCTCACCCATGTCGCCGCCTACACCCGGCGCAGGCCCATGCCGCCGTCCAATGTGGTCCTCACCCATGTCGCCGAGGACCAGATGTGGGCGGACTGGCTGGTGCACGTGCTGACCGTCGGCGGGTTCCACGTCGTGCCCATCGACGTACGGACACCCCGGGCGGCCACCGCGGAGGCCGAGTTCACCTCCGGCACCGGATACCGCGTCATCCCCGTCGTCTCGCAGGCCTACCTCAACACCGAGCGCGCCCGCGGCTTCTGGGAGACCGGCGCCGGCCTCGACGCGGCCGGCGGGCGGCGCCAGATACTCCCGGTGCGGGTCGGCGACGTACGGCTCGCCCCGCCGCTCAGCAGCCGCGGCCTCATCGACCTCGTACGCCTCGACGAGAACGACGCGGGGGCCGCCGTGCTGCACGCTCTCGACCGGGCCGAGGCGGTCAACGCCCTCGCGGCCGGGCCGGCCGGGCCCCGCTATCCGGGCAGCGTGCCCAAGATCTGGAACGTACGGCCCCGGCACGCCTGGTTCACCGGCCGCACCTCCGTCCTGGAGAAGCTGCGCGACCAGCTGCGTGGCGACAGCCGCTCCGCTCAGCGCTTCCCGCAGGTCCTGTACGGGCTCGGCGGCGTCGGCAAGACGCAGGTGGCCCGCGAGTACGCGCACCGCTTCCGCGCCGACTACGACCTGGTGTGGTGGATCGAGTCCGAGCAGCCCGACCGGGTGGTGTCCTCGCTGGCCGAGCTGGCCGCCGAGATGGACCTCAGGGCCGGTGACGTGGTGGCCGAGGCCGCGACTGCCGCGATGCAGGCGCTGCGGCGCGGCGCGCCCTACTCCCGCTGGCTGCTGATCTTCGACAACGTCGAGGACCTCGACCGGGCACTGAAACTCCTTCCGGAGGAGACCGAGCCGATCTCCGGTGAAACGTACGGCCACATCCTCGCCACCTGCCGCAACAAGCCGGCCTCGACCAAGGTGGAGGCCATCGAGGTCGAGGTCTTCACGCGCCCCGAGAGCGTCGAGCACCTGTGCCGCCGGGTCACCAAACTCCCCGCTTCGGACGCCGACCGGGTCGCCGACGCGGTCGGAGACCTGCCGCTCGCGGTCGAGGTCGCGGCCGCCTGGCTGGCCGAGACGGCGACGCCCGTCGACGCCTATGTGGAACAGCTCAAGGAGCAGAGCACCAAGGTCCTCTCGCTCGGCAAGCCCGAGGACTACTCGGAGCAGATCGGCGCGACCTGGAACATCTCGATCAGCCGGCTGCGCGACGAATCCAAGGCCGCGGTACGCCTGTTGGAGCTCTGCTCGTTCTTCTCCGCCGAGCCCATCTCGATGCGGCTGATCGGCAGCGACTCGATGTTCGAGTCCCTCCTGCCGTACGACTCGGATCTGCGCGATCGGTACATGCTGGGCAAGGTCATCCAGACCCTGAACCGGTTCGCGCTCGCCAAGGTCGACCCGGCGGACAGCAGCATCCAGGTGCACCGGCTCGTCCAGGCCGCGGTGCGGTCGGGACTGACCGAGGAGGAGGTGGACACCGCCAAGCACGAGGTCCACCGCATCCTCGCCGAGGCCCGCCCGGTCGAGGGCGTCGACCGCGACAACCCCGTCAACGACCCGAAGAGCTGGCCCAGTTTCGAGCTGATCTGGCCGCACCTGAGCGCCTCCGGCATCGCCGACTGCGACGAGGAGAAGGTCCGCCAGCTCATGGTCGACCGCATCCGCTACCTGCTCAAGCGCGGTGAACTGGAGAGCGCCCGGGTGCTCGGCACCCAGCTCAACAAGGTCTGGACGCGCGAGCTCGGCGAGAACGACCTCCAGACCCTCAACATCCGCTTCGAGCTCGCCAACGCGCTGCGCGCCCAGGGCAAGTACCAGGAGGCCCGGGCGATGGACGAGGACACGCTCGCCCGCCAGATCAGCGTCCTGCACAAGGACCACCCGGGCGACGACCACCCGAGCATCCTCATCACCACCGGCAGCCTCGCCGCCGATCTGCGCGCGCTCGGCCGGTTCGACGAGGCCCTCACCCGCGACCTCAGGATCTACCACGGGCTGCGGCAGATCTTCGGCGAGAACCACCCGCGCACCCTGATCGCCGCCAACAACCTCGCCATCGACTACCGGCTCAGCGGCGACAGCGAGGCGGCCCGCAGGCTGGACGAGGATACGGTGGAGCGCCGCAGCGCCTTACTGGGCGACGAGCACCCCTTCACCCTCACCACCAAGGGCCACCTCGGGCGGGACCTGCGCGAGAGCGGCGAGTACGTGGCCTCGGTACAGGTGCTGCGGGAAGTGGTGTCGGCGTTCGAACGGGTCCTGAACGCCGATGTGCCCGAGGCGCTGCGCACCGCCAAGAGCCTCGCGGTGTCCCTGCGCAAGGCGGGCCACCCGCACGAGGCGAAACGCCTGACCGAGGAAACGTACAACCGCTACCGGGGCCGGTACGGGACCAAGGCGCCGGACGCGCTGGCCTGCTGTCTCAACCTGGCCGCCGACTTCTCGGCGACCGGCGACAAGCAGGCCGCCCTCGACCTCGCCGTCCAGGCCCTTGAGGGCTACCAGAGCACGCTGGGCGAGGAGCACCCCTTCACGCTGGCCTGCCGCAACAACGTCTACATCTACCAGCGCGGGCTCGGTGCGGCCCAGGAGGCGGCGCGCGGCGGCGAGGACGTGCGGGCGGCCCTTGAGGAAGTCCTGGGCGCACGCCACCCGTTCACGCTCTGCGCGGCGATCAACCTGGCCAACGCCTACGGCGACATGGGCCGCCCCGACCTCGCCGAACGCTGGGAACGGACCGCGCTCAAGGGCCTGTTGGAGCGGTTCGGGCCCACTCACCCCGATGTGCTCGCCTGCCGCTCCAACCTGGCGATCACGCTGCGGTCGGCCGGCCGGGAGGAGGAGGCCCAGCGGCTGCGGTCCTCCATCCTGGAACCGGCCGCGAAGCAGCTGGGCGTGGACCATCCGATCGCCGAAGCGGCGCGCGCCTGGCGCCGGATCAACCGGGACCTGGAGCCGCAGCCGGTGTGAGCGGGACGGGGAGTGCTCGGGCCACGGGCCCGGGCGCTGCCCCGGTTCGGACCGCGGGACTCACCAAGTCGCCCAGCTCAGCACGCGGGTGAGCGCCCGCAGCGCCCCGAAGTGTGCCGCCCCGCGCTCGACGATCATCTGCGCGCCGGGGATCCGCTCGGCCAGCCAGCGCGTGTGCTGCACCGGTGCGAACACGTCCTGCTCGCCGTGCCACAGCAGTACCGGTGCGTGGATGTCCTCCAGACGGAACTGCCAGTCGGTGCTGAACGCCATCACGTCGTCGACCCAGCCGTCGGCCGAACTGCGCAGCCCCTCCTCGAAGTTGCGCTCCAGCATGGCCCGGATGCCCGCGTCGGCGACGATGCCCCGGTCCGGCTTGGGCAGCCCGGGCCGCATGTCGTTGACCGAACGGCGCGGATCGGCACGGATCGTGATCGACCGCATCTCCAGGGAGGTCGTCAACTGCCCTTTCCCGGCAGCCGCGTTGATGTACTCGCGCACATTGGACTCGGTCATCCCCTCGAACCAGTCGAGCCCCTGGGCGTCCCGCGGCGCGAGCCCCACCAAGGCCGCGGCCCGCGCCGTGCGGTCCGGGAGGAGCGCCGCGCAGGCCAGTGCGTGCGGCGCGCCGCCGGAGCGTCCGACGACGGCGAACTCGTCGATGTCCAGAGCGTCGGCGATCGCCTCCACATCCGCCGCCGCATGCGCAACGCGGCGCCCCGGCAGGCGGTCCGAATCGCCGTATCCCGGCCGGTCGAACGTGATGAGGCGGACGCCGAGGCGGTAGAGCACCGCACTGCGAGGCGCCGGGCCGAGCCGGCTCCCCGGGGTGCCGTGCAGCAGGAACACTGGTCTGCCCTGCGGGTTCCCGTAGTTCTCGACCGCTAAGTCCCGCCCGTCCCTGGTACGAATCAGCTCCCCCAACTGGTGCCTCCCCGTAGGTCTGGTAGGCGACAGTATGAGCGTGTGCCATTCAGTGGTACATACCCGCACTCGTCGAATGCGCGGCCGGAACCCGCCCCGGTCAGCCGAGCCGGGGGATCTCGATCGCCGGGCAGCGGTCCATGACCATGTCGAGCCCGGCGGCGCGGGTGCGGTGGTAGGCGTCCTCGTCGATGACCCCGAGCTGGAACCAGACGGCCTTGGCGCCGATGGCGACGGCCTGGTCGGCGACGGCCCCGGCGAGGTCGCTGTTGACGAACACGTCCACCACATCGACCGGGAACGGGATCGCGTCGAGCGAGGCGTACCCCTGTTCCCCGTGGACGGTCTCGGCCTTGGGGTGCACGGGCACGATCCGCTTGCCGTAGCGCTGCAGGACGTCCGCGACTCCGTAGGCGGCTCGGCGCTGGTTGGAGGAGAGGCCGACGACGGCCCAGGTGTCGCCGGTGGCGGTGAGGATCTCGCGGATGGTTTCCTGCTCGGACTGCTCGGACTGCTCGGACTGCTCGGACTGCACGGGGGTCTCCTCGAATGGGCTGTCCACGGTCATGGACGGAACGCTCACGGCCGTGGACGGCATTCCTGTCACGCCTCGTGGGCCGCGAAGCCCTCCCCACGGCCGAGCTCTCGCCGCACGCGGCGGGCCCGGGCGTACTCCCGCAGCAGCACCCGCACCGCACCCGGCGCCGAGGGCCGGGCCGAGCCCTTCAGCAGGCCGGTGCCCTTCCCGGTGGCCGCCGTGAGGGTGAGCTCGTCGAGGGCGATCAGCGCACGCACCAGCGGGCGTCCCTGCGCCGGGACGAGACCGGTCAAGGGCCGGCTGGCGGCGAGGGTGGTGCGGGCCTGCCCGAGCACGAAGGTGATCAACTCCCGGGTGCCGGGCAGGTCCCGGGCCTGCTCCAGGTCCTCGCGGGTGACCCCGCACCGCTCCAGCGTCTCGCGCGGGATGGTGAGCCGCCCGTCGGCGAGGTCCTCCGCGAGGTCGTTGACGAAGTCGAGGCGCTGGCTGGCGTCGATGTACGTACGGCACCCCGCGCGGAAGTCCGCGGCGTCGCCCTGCGGCGCGAGCAGGCAGGCGACCAGCATGAACGCGGGCAGCGAGTACTGGTCGATGTAGGCCTGGTGGTCCGCCTCCGTGGCGAACCCGGCGAACTCCAGGTCGGCGCGGGCGGTGAGCAGATATTCCTCGACATGGCTGCGCAGGCGGGGAAACACCGTGCTGGTGTGCAGCAGCGGACGGATCACCAGGTGGCCGCTGTCGCCACCGGCCAGTCCCTCGCGTACGAGCTTCTCCCACTCGGCGTAGGCCGCCGCACGTTCGTCCTTCGGGCCGCTGTCGAGCACGTTGTCGCTGTGGTGCATGAAGGCGGTCGCGGCGACCACGTGCGGGAACAGCGGTCCGGGCAGCAGCATGCGCGCGGCCAGGTAGGCGCTGCGCTTGAAGCGGGCGGCGAGTTCGCGCTGGCGCGTGTAGTCGGCGCGCAGCCCGGGATCGCGGATGCCCGCGGCGTCGAGGGCCTGGTTCCACGCGCTCATGTCTGGTGTCTCCTGGTGCTGGTCCTGGTTCGTGCTGTGGGGGTGTCGAAAACCCGGGACCAGTTGATCACGGCGTTGGTCCACCCGGTTCTCCGGAAAACCCCGTGCACCGGGACCGGTCGGCTCCCTACACTCGCCACTGCGCGCCGCCGACAGGGCGTTGCGCGCCTCATGTCGAGTGACGAGCGTCGAGTGAAGAGAAGGGGAGCCAGGTCATGCGTACGCACCACACCGCGGCCGTTGCTCCCCCGTCCCGGTACGACGTGATTTTGGTGTCTCGCATCGCTCGGTGACGGCTGCGCGGCCTTCACCGAATTTCTGTGACGTATCGTCAGAACCCTTTGTTCTCCGTGCTGTTGTGCCGTGTCCTGACGGCTGAGCCGACCGGGTTCTCGTCGTCCTGAATCGCGCTGCCAGCTTGCCCAGTCCGTCCCTGGGCTTCCTCAGCGAAAGCACTCGAAGGGCCTCAGGCCATGCGCACCAACACGCGACCCCTCGCCGCGACTTCTTCCCTCTCCGCCGTCCGCAACCTCGGCATCCTCGCCCACGTCGACGCGGGCAAGACCACCGTCACCGAACGGATCCTGTTCGCGACCGGCGCCGTCCACAAGCGGGGCGAAGTGCACGAGGGGACGACCGTCACCGACTTCGACGCGCAGGAACGCGACCGCGGCATCACCATCTTCGCGGCGGCCGTCAGCTGCCGCTGGGACGGCCATCGCATCAACCTCATCGACACCCCGGGCCACGTCGACTTCGCGGACGAGGTCGAGCGGTCCCTGCGGGTGCTCGACGGGGCCGTCGCGGTGTTCGACGCCGTCGCCGGAGTCGAGCCGCAGAGCGAGTCGGTCTGGCGGCAGGCAGACCGGCACGGTGTGCCGCGCATCGCGTTCGTGAACAAGCTGGACCGGACGGGCGCCGACCTCGACGGGGCGGTCGCCTCGATCCGGGAGCGGCTCGGCGCCGTACCCCTGGTGGTCCAGCTGCCCATCGGACGCGAGGACGGGTTCACCGGCGTCGTCGACCTGGTGCGCATGCGCGCTCTGCGGTGGCACGACGACACCTGCACGAGCGGGCCGGTCGACGGTGCGCTGCTCGACGAGGCGATCCGAAGGCGCCGCCTCCTTGAGGAGACGGTGGCCGAGCTCCATCCGGACGCCCTGGAGGAGTTCTGCGCGGCCTCGGCGCTGACCGAGCGGACCCTCGTACGCGCCCTGCGCGAGCTGACCCTGAGCGGGGACGCCGTGGTGGTGCTGTGCGGTTCGGCCTACCGCAACCGCGGGATCGAGCCCCTGCTGGACGCGGTGCTCGCCTATCTGCCGTCGCCCGCCGACATGCCGCCGGTACGCGGCATCACGGGCGGCGTCGAGCAGGAGCGGGCGCCCGACCCGGCGGAGCCGTTCACGGCGCTGGCCTTCAAGGTGGCGGCCACCACGCGCGGTCGCCTGACCTATCTGCGGGTCTACTCGGGCACCCTGCTCAAGGGCGACTCAGTACGCGACGCGGCGACCGGCCGCATCGAACGCGTCGGCCGGATCCTGCGCGTGCAGGCCGACCGGCACGAGGAACGGGAGGAAGCGATGGCAGGCGACATCGTCGCCGTGGTGGGTCTCAAGGCGGCCCGGCCCGGCGCGACCCTGTGCGCGCCGGACGCACCCGTGCTCCTGGAACCGCCCTCGGTCGCCGAACCGGTGGTGTCGGTCGCGGTCGAGGCCAGGCGCAGCACCGACACGGGTCGGCTCGCCGCGGCGCTGGCCCGCCTCGCCGAGGAGGACCCGTCGCTGGTGGTGCGGTCCGACGCGGAGACCGGCCAGACCGTGCTCTCCGGCATGGGAGAGCTGCACCTGGAGGTCGCGGTGGAGAAGATCCGCCGCGACCAGGGCGTGGAAGTCACCGTCGGCCGGCCCCAGGTCTCGTACCGCGAAACCGTCCTGCGCGGCGTGACCGGCCTCGTATACCGGCACGTCAAACAGGACGGCGGGGCCGGGCAGTTCGCGCAGGTCGTCCTTGATGTGGCGCCCTTGGAGGAGGTGGGATTCGAGTTCCGGTCGACGGTGGTCGGCGGCCGGGTGCCGCAGGAGTACGCGCGCGCCGTGGAGGCGGGCTGCCGCGACGCCCTCGCCGAGGGCCCGATCGGCGGCCATCCGGTCACGGGCCTTCGGGTCACGCTCACCGACGGGGCGACCCACGCCAAGGACTCCTCGGAGCCGGCGTTCCGCACGGCCGGTCGCTTCGCCCTGCGCGAGGCGCTGCGGGCGAGCGTGATGGGGCTCCTCGAACCGGTCGTCGAGGTGACGGTGACCGTTCCCGAGGACGGCGTCGGCGGCGTCCTCGGTGACCTCGCGGCCCGCCGCGGCCAGGTGTCGGCGTCCACCGCCGGGGCCGGTTCCGCGGTGATCACGGCGACGGTCCCGCTGGCCGAGTTCTTCGGGTACGCCTCCCGGCTGCGCGGCCGGACCCAGGGCCGGGGCACCTTCACCACCCGGCCCGCGCCGCTCGCGCCGGTACCGGCCGCGGTCGCCGACGCGCTCCTGACGCGGTAGCCCGCTGCCTGTCCCGCCCCGGTCGGCCGGGGCGGGATGGGCGCATAGGGTGGGCGGATGCAGGAGCAGTACCGCACCATCGCCCGCGAGGGCGTGCACGAGAGCGAGATCAACAGGTCGCGCTTCATCTGCGCGCTCGCGCCCGCCGCGACCGAACAGGAGGCGCAGGCGTTCGTCGCCCGCATCCGCAAGGAGCACCCGACCGCCAGCCACAACTGTTTCGCGTACGTCATCGGAGCCGACGCCTCCGTACAGAAGGCGAGCGACGACGGCGAACCCGGCGGCACCGCGGGAGTGCCGATGCTCCAGATGCTGACCCGGCGCGAGGTGCGGTACGTCGTCGCCGTGGTCACCCGTTACTACGGCGGGGTCAAGCTCGGCGCGGGCGGTCTGATCAGGGCGTACGGCGGTGTCGTCGGCGAAGCCCTGGACGCGCTCGGCACCATCGTGCGTCAGCGGTTCCGCCTCGCCAGCGTCACCGTCGACCACCAGCGCGCGGGCAAGCTGGAGAACGACCTCAGGGCGACCGGCCGCGCGGTGCGCGAGGTGCGGTACGCGGAGGCCGTCACGATCGAGCTCGGGCTCCCCGAGGCCGACGTCGAGGCCTTCCGCAGCTGGCTCGCCGACGCCACCGCCGGCACCGCGACGCTGGAGCTTGGCGGGGAGGCGTACGGGGATGCGTGAGCTCGGCGGCAGCCGCACGGGAGAGCCGAGGCGGGCGGAACAGCCGGATGTGCCGGTAACCGCCCGTGATGTCAGACCCCACCGTTACGCTCGGGGATCATGAGATTCCTGCACACCTCGGACTGGCACCTGGGCCGGTCCTTCCACCGGGTCGACCTGCTCGACGCCCAGGCGGCGTTCGTCGACCACGTGGTGGCGACGGCGAGTGACCGAGGTGTGGACGCGGTGCTGGTGGCGGGAGACGTGTACGACCGGGCGGTGCCGTCGCTCGCCGCCGTCGAGCTCTTCGACCGGGCGCTGCGCAGCCTCGCAGGCCTCGGCGTGCCCACGGTGATGATCTCCGGCAACCACGACTCGGCGCGCAGGCTCGGCGTAGGGGCCGGCCTGATCGAGCGGGCCGGGATCCATCTGCGGACCGACCCGGCGGGCTGCGGCACGCCGGTCATGATCGGCGACGTGGCCTGCTACGGGCTGCCCTACCTGGAGCCCGCCCTGGTCAGGGACGAACTGGCGGCGCCGAAGGCCGGGCACGAGGCGGTCCTTGCCGCGGCCATGGAGCGCGTACGGGCCGACCTCGCGACCCGCCCCGACGGCACCCGGTCCATCGTCCTCGCGCACGCCTTCGTGGCCGGGGGCGAGCCGAGCGACAGCGAGCGCGACATCACCGTAGGGGGAGTCGCCGCAGTGCCCGCCGGGGTCTTCGACGGCGTCGACTACGTGGCCCTCGGTCACCTCCACGGCAGCCAGGTGATCACCGACCGGGTCCGCTACTCGGGCTCCCCGCTCGCCTACTCCTTCTCCGAGGCGACGCACCGCAAGTCCATGTGGCTGGTGGACCTCGCCGCCGACGGAGCCGTCACCGCCGAACGCGTCGACTGCCCGGTGCCGCGCCCCCTCGCCCGCATCCGGGGACACCTCGACGAACTCCTCGAAGACCCGGCGCTGACCCGGCACGAACAGGCATGGGTGGAGGCCACGTTGACCGACGCGCAGCGCCCGGCCGACGCCATGGCCCGGATCAGCACCCGCTTCCCGCACACCCTGAGCCTCGCCTTCGACCCCGAGCGGGCCGACGGCGACCCGCACGCTTCGTACGCGCGGCGGCTCAGCGGCCGCAGCGACCAGCAGATCGCGGAGGACTTCGTGGCGCACGTGCGCGGCGGCAGCGGCCCCGACGACCGGGAACGCACCGTGCTGCAAGGTGCGTTCGACGCCGTGCGCGTGGACGACGGCGTGCGCGAGGTGGCCCGGTGAGGCTGCACCGCATGCGCGTCACGGCCTTCGGCCCCTTCGCGGGCAGCCAGGAGGTCGACTTCGACACGCTGTCCGCCGCGGGCCTGTTTCTGCTGCACGGACCGACCGGCGCGGGCAAGACCTCGGTGCTCGACGCGGTCTGCTTCGCCCTGTACGGAGCGGTCCCCGGCGCCCGGCAGAGCCCCGGCACCGCCCTGCGCAGCGACCACGCCGCACCGGACGTCTTCACCGAGGTGCTGCTCGAACTGACCTTGGGCGAGCGGCGGTTGGAGATCACCCGCCGCCCGCAGCAGGAACGGCCCAAGAAGAAGGGCGTCGGCTTCACCACCGAGAAGGCGCAGACCTGGCTGCGCGAGTACGACCCGGCCGACCGCGCCTGGCGGGCGCTGAGCCGCTCGCACCAGGAGATCGGCGAGGAGCTCGGCCGGCTCATCGGGATGAGCCGGGAGCAGTTCTGCCAGGTCGTGCTGTTGCCGCAGGGGGAGTTCGCCAAGTTCCTGAGGTCGGACGCGGAAGCGCGCGGGCGGCTCCTTGGCAGGCTCTTCGACACCCGCAGGTTCGCCGCCGTGGAGGACCGCCTGGCCGAGCTGCGCAAGACCGCCGAGCGTCAAGTCAAGGACGGCGACGACCAGTTGCTCGCCCTCGCCCAGCGCATGGCGCAGGCCGCGGGCGACAGCGCGGACGCCCGCGCATGGCCACTGCCCGACGCACGGCCGGGGGACCCGGGCCTCGCATCGGCCGTCCTGCAATGGGCGGCCGTCGCGCGGGGTGGGGCGCGCGAGCGCGTCGACATCGCCTCGGCCGCCGTGGCCGCCGCCGAAAGCCGGCAGGCGGCCGCCCGCCGCCTCGTCGAAGAGGCCCGGCAGCTGGCGGCCCTTCAGGAGCGGTACGCCGAAGCGGCCCGCAGGGCGGAGGAGTTGGCGGCCCGCCGTCCCGAACAGGACGCGCTGCGGGCCCGCCTGGAGACGGCCCGCAAGGCGGAGCTGGTCTCGCCCGCGCTGGAATGGTGGGAGCAGGCCCAGCGCGCCCACCGCTCGGCCACTGCCGAACGGGACCGCTCCCGCGCCCGGCTGCACCCGGACCTCGCCGACGCCGGGGCCGATCAACTCGCCGCCCTGGAACGGAGGATGCGGCAGGACCTCGGCGCCCTGGAGTCCGCCCGCCGCGCCGAGCGCCGCAGCGCGGTGATCGACGACGAGCGCGCCCACCTCGACCGGCAGGCCCGCGCCGACGAGGACGCCCTCAGCGATACCGCAGCATGGCTTGCGGGCTGGGAGACCGTCCGGACCGATCACCAGACCCGAATCGAGCTGGCCCACGAAGCGGCGACCCGCGCGGAACAGCTCGCCGGACAGCTCGATCGGGCCCAACGGCGGCTCGCGGCCGCCCGTGAGCGCGACGCGCTGCAGGCCCGCCTGACCGAGGCCGACCGGCGGCATGTCGACATGCGCGAGGCCGCCAACGCCGCTCACGAACACTGGCTGGCGTTGCGCGAGGAGCGGCTGCGTGGCATCGCGGCCGAGCTGGCGGAGCGGCTGCGCGAGGGCGAGCCGTGCACGGTGTGCGGCTCGGCCGACCACCCCGCGCCCGCGCGCCCCGGCACCGGCCAGATCGACCGCGCCACCGAGGACGCCGCGCAACAGGCATACCGGCACGCCGACCGGGCCCGAGCCGAGGCCGAGGCCGCGTTGTCCTCCCTGCGGGAGGAGCTCGCGGGCGCGCGGGCCGCGGCGGGCGCGGCGAGCGTGGCCGAACTGGCCGATGCGGCGGGGGAGTTGCAGAGGGCGCACGGAGCGGCGCGGGACGAGGCGGCCGGGCTGCACGAGGCGCGGCTGGCCCTCTCCTCGGCAGAGGGGGAGTATGAACGGCGGCTGACCGCCCAGCGCACAGCCCAGCAGAACATCGCCGCCCGGACCGCGAGCCGCGAGGCTCTGGAGCGCGAACAGGCCGCCCTGGAGCGGGAGTTGAGCGAGGTGCGGGCGGGCGCGGCCAGCGTCGCGGAGCAGGCCGGGCTGCTCGAACACCGGGCGGCCATCCTCGCCGAGGCGGTGGAGGCGGTCCGCGCCGTCGAGGACAGCGCCGAGCGGCTCAAGGAGGCCGACGGCAGGCTCTCGGAGGCGGCGTTCCGGGCCGGATTCGACACCCCGGCCGCGGCATCTGCGGCGCTGATCGACGAGCGGGGCCGGCGGGACATCCAGCACCGGCTCGACGAGTGGCAGCATCAGCGGGCCACGGTCACCGCGCGCCTCGCCGAACCGGAGACGGCAGCGGCAGGTCTTGCCGCGCCGGCCCGCACACAGGAGGCGGCGGCCGAGTCCGCGGCGGCCGAACGGGCCCTGCGGGAGGCGGCGTCGGCGCTCTCGGCGGCCCGGGACCGCTGTACGGAACTGCACGCGTTGAGCCGTCGGGCCACCGAGGAGACCCGCAGGATCGGCCCGCTGCGCGAGGAGTACGAGCGGGTGGCCCGCCTCGCCGGGCTCACCGCGGGCACCTCCGCCGACAACGAGCGCAAGATGCGCCTGGAGTCGTACGTGCTGGCCGCCCGCCTCGAACAGGTCGCCGCCGCCGCGACGGCCCGGCTCCAGCGGATGTCGGGCGGGCGGTACACGCTGGTCCACTCCGACGCGAAGGGCGGCCGGGGCCGCTCGGGTCTCGGGCTCCACGTGGTCGACGCCTGGACGGGCCGCGAGCGCGACACGGCGACGCTGTCGGGCGGCGAGACGTTCTTCGCCTCCCTCGCGCTGGCCCTGGGCCTGGCCGACGTCGTCACCGACGAGGCGGGCGGGGCGCGGCTTGACACCCTGTTCATCGATGAAGGTTTCGGCAGTCTGGACGACCAGACACTGGACGAGGTGTTGGACGTCCTGGACTCGCTGCGCGAACTCGACCGCAGCGTGGGCATCGTGAGCCACGTCGGCGACCTGCGGCGCCGCATCCCGGCGCAGCTGGAGGTGGTGAAGGACCGGGCGGGTTCGTCGGTGCGGCTGAGGGGGGTGGGCGCTGGGGCTCCGCCCCAGACCCCGTAGTGCACCCCGCCCCGCCCCTTCCCGAAACCCGCTGGGGGTGAGTGTTCGAGTGCGGACCGTGGCTGGCTGGTCGCGCAGTTCCCCGCGCCCCTGGAACGGTCGGTGCTGGCCCGCATCAGGGCATTTCAGCCCGTCCGGCGTTTGAGGACGAGCGCCTTTCAGGCGCGAACGAGGTCTGGGGCGGAGCCCCAGCGCTCCCCGCTCCCCGCTCAGCGGCCTATTGCCCGACGCGGCAGCGGTGACGAATACACCACGCTCGTCGTCACGGACCCCAGCGTCCCGATCTTCCCCGAGATCTCCTCCAGGTGGCTCATCGACCGCGCCCCCACCTTGATCACGAAGCAGTCGTCGCCCGTCACATGGTGCGCCTCCATGATTTCCGGCGTCGCCTCCACCAGGTCGTGGAACGGCTTGTAGTGGCCGTTCGGATAGCGAAGCCGGACGAAGGCGAGGATCGGCCGACCGAGGCGTTCCTGGTCGACGACGGCCGTGTAGCCCGCGATCACCCCGGCCTCTTCGAGCCGCCGCACCCGCTCGGTGACGGCGCTCGCCGACATGGAGACGGTCCGGGCCAGCTCGGCGAACGTGGCCCGGCCTTCCTGCTGGAGGGCTTCCAGAATGCGCCAGTCGGTGGCGTCCGGGGAATACGCGGTCATGCCGCCCAGCCAACCGTGAAATCCCCGGCGGATCAAGAGTTGTTCCGGGGATCGGGCCTTCCCGGAGTTGATCACCGGCGCATAGATTTTCAGCCATGACGACACAGCTCACCGCCCCCGCCAACCCCGTCCTGCGCGTGGCCCCGGCCGCCCCCGCCGACGCCGCCGCCTACTTCCGTGCCAGCCTGGTCTTCCACGCGGACGTCTCCGACGTGGCCTCCGCACTCGCCGTCGAGGGCGACCCCGGATTCGTGGTCCTGGACTCCCGCTCCACCGCGTCCTGGGACCAGGGCCATGTGCCCGGCGCCGTCCACCTGCCGACCGCGCTGATCGTCGAGCAGGCCGAGCAGCTCCTGGACAAGTCCGTCCCGGTCGTCACGTACTGCTGGGGCCCGGGCTGCAACGGCGCCACCCGTGCGGCCCTCGCGCTCGCCGAACTCGGCTTCCAGGTCAAGGAGATGCTCGGCGGATTCGAGTACTGGGTCCGCGAGGGCTTCGCGTTCGAGACGTGGGAGGGCGGCGAGAAGCGCGCCGCCGACCCGCTGACCGCGCCCGTCGACTCCGAGGACTGCGGTTGCTGAACCCGGAGGGCACCGAGGGGGCGGGGCGGCCCGTTCGACGGACCGCCCCGCCGGCACCTCAGAGCTTGGACAGCTCGTCGACCAGGTCGTCGAGGCCGAGCGAGCCCTGCGAGAGGGCCGCCATGTGCCAGGCCTTCGGGTCGAAGGCGTCGCCGTGGCGGGCCCGGGCGTTCTCGCGGCCGAGCAGCCAGGCGCGCTCGCCCAGCTTGTAGCCGATCGCCTGCCCCGGCATCGACAGATAGCGGATCAGCTCGCTCTGTACGAAGTCCGCCGGGCGGCTGCTGTGGCCGCTGAAGAACTCGTGCGCCAGCTCCGGCGTCCAGCGCTCACCCGGGTGGAACGGCGAATCCGCCGGGATCTCCAGCTCCAGGTGCATGCCGATGTCGATGATCACCCGGCAGGCGCGCATCATCTGCGCGTCCAGGTAGCCGAGCCGGCGCTCGGGGTCGGTGAGGAAGCCCAGCTCGTCCATCAGGCGCTCCGCGTAAAGGGCCCAGCCCTCGGCGTTGGCGCTGACGTGACCGACGGTGGCCTGGTAGCGGGAGAGCTGGTCGGCGACGTGCACCCACTGCGCGATCTGGAGGTGGTGGCCCGGCACGCCCTCGTGGTACCAGGTCGACACCAGGTCGTACACCGGGAAGCGGGTCTCGCCCATGGTGGGCAGCCAGGTGCGCCCGGGCCGCGAGAAGTCCTCGGAGGGGCCCGTGTAGTAGGGGGCGGCGGCGCCGCCGGGCGGTGCGATGCGGGACTCCACCTTCCGTACCCGCTCGGCGAGTTCGAAGTGCGTGCCGTCCAGCGCTTCGATGGCCTCGTCCATCAGGGACTGCAGCCAGTCGCGGACCTCGTCGACGCCCTCGATGTGCGCGCCGTGTTCGTCGAGGTGGGCCAGCGCCTCCCAAGGGCCCGCGCCCGGCAGGATCTTGGCGGCCTCGGTCTTCATCTCGCCGAGCAGCCGGTGGTACTCGGACCAGCCGTAGGCGTACGCCTCGTCGAGGTCGAGCGCGGTGCCGTTGTAGTACTGCGACCAGCGCTGGTACCGCTCTCGGCCCACCGTGTCGGCGGATCCCTCGATGGCCGGCGCGTACACGTCGCGCAGCCAGTCGCGCAGCGCGACAAGGGCGGCGGACGCCTCGCCGGCCGCCGTGTCGAGTTCGGCGCGCAGCGACTCGGGGCCCGGTGCCGCGAGCCCCTCGAAGAAGCCGGTGTCCACCCACTCGCCGAGCTGGCCGATGACGGTGTCGGTGGCGCGCGGGCCGCCGAACAGCTTGCGTTCCAGGCCGAGTTCGAGCGAGGCCCGGTAGCCCTCGATGGCGGCGGGCACCGCGCGCAGCCGGGAGGCGACCGCCCGCCAGTCCTCTTCGGTCTCCGTCGGCGTCATGGTGAACGCCATCCGGACGCTGTGGGCGGGCGAGTGCAGATTGCTGACCGCTCGCAGGCCCTCGTCGGCTTCGTGGACGGCGAGTTCGGAGGTCAGTCGCTCCCGCAGCAGCCGGCCGCAGCGGCGCTCGGCGTCGCTGTCGGCGCCGGGCTGCCGCTCGGCCTCGTCGAGGCGGGCGAGCGTGGCGCGCGCCAGGTCGGCCACGGCCGCCTGTCCAGCGGGGGAGAAGTCGGGCAGGAGGGCGTGGCTCGCCCTGACGCCCAGATAGCTCCCGGTGATCGGGTCGAGTTCGATGAGTGCGTCGACGTAGGCGTCGGCGACCTGGCGGGGCAGCGCGCTGCTGGAAGTGACTGACATGCGGACATCCTCTCCGAGCGAGGGCTCCGCGTCACCACCAATCTTGCCGGAACGCCTGACCGGGTCGCTGAGAACCGATCTGCTCAGCGCTGTTCGAAGTGCCCGCGGCGGCCGGCGGAGCTCATCGGGGCCGTCTTGTCGAGGCGGGCGGTGACCACCAGGGTGCCCTCCTCGACCTGGTAGTCCAGCGGCAGCCCGAGTCCGCGCATGGCCGCGACCATGCCGGTGTTGGAGGCCTGGGTGACGGCGTACACGCTGTCGCAGCGGGCTTCGACGGCGAGGTCGGCCAGGCGGCGCAGCAGTTCGGAGCCGATGCCGCGGCGCTGCCAGGAGTCCTCGACGAGCACGGCCACCTCGGTCTCGTCGCCGTCCCACAGCAGGTGGCCGAGCGCGACCAGGCGTCCGGAGGCGGTCTGCACGGCGAGGGTGCGGCCGTAGCGCGGGCTGAGCAGATGGCCGAGGTAGCGGTCGGCGTCGGCGACGGGGCCGTGGTAGCGCAGGCCGAGCGTGCGGTCGGAGCACCGCTCGTGCATGGCCTTGGCGGCCTCGATGTCGCTCTGGTCGGCGCGCCGTACGGTGATCTCGTTGCCCTCGGGCAGCGTCAGGACGTCCTCGCTGCGCGGGACGCGCGGGCCGAGCCGGGCGTCCAGCTCGACCAGCGCCCGGGCCCGGGCGAACTCGGTGGGGGTGAAGGGGAGATGGGGTCGGTCGATGGTGATCGCCCCGCCGTTCGGGTCGCGAAGCCGCATGGTCGTCGACTCCAGTACGCCCTCGACGGGGGCCGTCTCGCCGGTGGGGCGGCCGGTCAGGGAGACCGCGGGCAGCGAGTGGATGGTGCAGCGGCCGAGCAACTGGCGCAGCGCGAGCGGGAGTTCGGCCGCATCCAGCGCGGTGCGGGTGGCGAGGCCGAGGACCCGGGTCGGCGCGTCCACGAGGTCGTGGGCGTCGGCCCGCTCGGTCCAGGTGTCGTGGCCGCCCGCCGCGGAGATCACCCGGGAGAGTTCGGCGGCCGACAGCTCGGCAGGCGTACGCAGCAGGAACTCGTCCACCGTGCCGTCCGCGAGCGGGTGCGTCTGGAGCGTGAGGATGTCCACGCGGTGCCCGGCGAGCGCGGTGCAGAGCGCGGCGAGACTGCCGGGCTCGTCCCGTACGGTCGTCCGCATCCGCCAGAGCGCCGTCTCGCGGGGCGCGCCGTCGGCCCCCGAGACGCCGTCGGTATCGCCCGTGCCGCCGCTGTCCGGGAGCGGCGGCGCATGGCTGTGGCGGCGCGCCCACCAGGTGTGGAACGCCGCCGTGGCGACCAGTGCCAGCGCCGAGGCGACCAGCAGGAACGGTCCGTCGGGGCCGTGCGCGACCAGGTTCGCGAGTCCGTCCGCGACGGCCACGGCCGTGAACAGCGCGGCGAGCTCGACGAGGTCCCGCCGCCAGTGGTGACGGCGGCGGGTGTGCTTGTTGGACAGCTGTCCTTGCGTACCAGTCATGGCATCACTGTGACTCAGCGGTGTTGCGTGATCACGAACGCTTTGTGACTGACGGGTTAAGTGTGCTTCTGATGCTCTTTTGGCTGTTTTCTGCCGGGTATGGCCTGGAGTGTTCGTCTCCGCCTCCCGGCCCGACCATCACCGGCCCCAGGGTCACTGACCCACGAGCCCGGGCCGCAGCACCTGGGTGAAGAGTACCGAACCGCCCTGCGCCCGCAGCCGCACGGTCAACTCGCCGGAGCCGCCGTCGATCTCGATCTCGCCGAAGTTCGGCGGCGCCTCCATGGGCGAGGCGTTGGCCGTGGCCGGGGCGTGCACGAACACCTGCTGGGGGCCGAACGTGCCGTCCACCTTGTCCGGGGGAAAGCCGCCCGCGGCGAGCGGCCCCGACACGAACTCCCAGAACGGGGCGAAGTCCTTGAACGCGGCCCGCGACGGGTCGTAGTGCTCGGCGGCCGTGTAGTGCACGTCCGCGGTGAGCCACAGCGTGCCCGTGATCCGCTGGTGCTTGATGAACCGCAGCAGCTCGGCGATCTGCAGCTCGCGCCCGAGCGGCGCGCCCGGGTCGCCCTGGGAAACGGCCTCGAAGTCGGTCGCGCCGTCCACGACGACGAGGCTGAGCGGCATGTCCGCGGCGATGACCTTCCACACCGCCCGCGACCTCGCCAACTCCAGCTTGAGCCACTGGAGTTGCTCGGCTCCGAGGATGCCGACCCTGTCGTCGGGCTGCCGGTCGGGCGAGTTGGCATCGCGGTACGTCCGCATGTCGAGCACGAACACATCGAGGAGCGGGCCGTGCCGCAGCACCCGTTGCACCCGTCCCGCGCGGTCGCCGGTCCCCAGCGTCGAGATCGGGAAGTACTCGCTGAACGCCCGCCGCGAACGGGCCGCGAGCACATCGAGGTTCTTCTCCGTGTAGCGCGCGTCGTCCAGGATCTGGCCGGGGTACCAGTTGTTGCGCACTTCATGGTCGTCCCACTGCACGATGGACGGCACCTGGGCGTTGAACGCGCGGACGTTCTCGTCGAGCAGGTTGTACCGGAAGTTGCCCCGGTATTCGGCGAGGGTCTCGGCGACCTTGGACTTCTCCTCGGTGGTGATGTTGCGCCACACCCGGCCGTCGGGCAGCGTCACGCTCGGCAGGATCACGTTGTCGGCGTATATGTTGTCGCCGCTGCACAGGAAGAAGTCCGGGTCCAGGCGCCGCATTTCGTCGTACACGCGGTAGCCGCCGATGTCCGGGTTGATGCCCCAGCCCTGCCCGGCGATGTCCCCGGACCACAGGAACCGCACGTCGTCGCGCCGGCTGTCGGGCGCGGTGCGGAAGGTGCCGTGGACCGGCCGGCCGGTGCGCCTCGGGTCGTCGGGGTCGGCCAGGGTGACCCGGTAGTGGATCTGCTCGCCGGCCGGAAGCCCGCGCAGCGACGTCGTGCCGGTGAAGTCCGTACCCGGCCCGAGCAGCGGCCCCTGCCATCTGCGGGCGCGCCGGAAGGACTCCGTCGCGGACGTCTCCACGACCATCCGGGCCGGGCGGTCGGAGCGCGCCCAGATGAGCCCGGACGAGGCGGTGATGTCGCCGGCCTGCACACCCCAGGAGGCGCTCGGCCGACCGGAGCGGGCGAACGCGGGCGCCGTGGCGAGCCCGGTCGGCAGGGCGAGACCCGCCGACGCGGCGAGCGAACCCTTCAGTACGGTACGGCGGTTGGGCATCGGTGTCGCCTCCTGGGGAGGTTGGTCGCTGGGTGCCCTGCCATGCCTACTGCCCGGTGGCGGCGCGAGCGCGAACACCCGGTGAACAACCGGACCGGGCCGAGGGAACCGGAACCAGGGTTCGATCGACTCGCCGATGCCGCTCTGGCCAGCAGCCCTCTCGCCTGGCCCTAACTCAGCCCCGAATCAGGAGAGTTGGGCCGCCGGTCGAGCCGGCACCTCGCCGACCGGGCGGCTTCCGTCCAGGATGACCCGGGTGACCAGGGCGGGGTCGTCGTTCATGGGGACGTGGCCGCAGCCGGGCAGCCGCACGAGCCGGGCCCCCGGGACGGTGTGCTTGGCGCGGACGCCCTGGCGGCGTAGCAGCAGCCGGTCCTTGCTGCCCCAGGCGACGGTCACCGGCACCCCGGGCACGTCGTCGGTGAACAGGACGCCCTGCCCGGCGGCCAGGGTCTGCTCGAAACCGGGCGCGGTGCGCAGCGCCAGCGTCTCGGCGACGACGGCCTCCGGCGAGCGCCGGGCGGGGCGGGCGTAAATGGTGCTGGTCAGCGCGGTGCGCCCGGCGGCGGTGCGGGACATTCGCTCGACGACCGGGAGCGGCAGCGCCTGCGCCACCTGCCGCATCATGCGCAGAACACTGAACGCGTACTGCCGCTCGGACGGCGTCCAGAAGCCGGCGGGGGAGAGCGCCGTCACCGACCGTACGAGCTTCTCGCGCCCCAGCTCCAGGGCGAGCAGGCCGCCCAGCGAATTCCCCGCGACGTGCGGTCGCTCGATGCCGAGGGCCTCGCACAGCGCGTCGAGGATCGGGACGACGGTGGAGAGGCCGTAGGAGACGCCGTCCGGCAGCGCGGGCGAGGCGCCGAAGCCCGGCAGGTCGATGGCGATCACGTCGCGGTCGGCGGCCAGCAGATCGAAGACCGGGTCCCAGGCCTGAAGGTGGTGGCCTATGCCGTGGAGCAGCAGGAGCGGCTCGCCCGTGCCCTCGCGCCGGTAGGTCACCGAGGTGGAGCGGCTCCCCAGGGGAGTGTCGAAAGTGAACGAGACCTCTGCGGTCATGGGGCTGCTCCCTGTCCTGGGATCCACACTTAGACGTCCTGTCAGCAACAACTACCGCTCGGTAGCCTGGAGTTCAAGAGGCATAACGGACATGTCGGCGGCCGGTGGCTTTTCTGGAGTCCGGTCATCGCCTCGGGGTCCTCGCGCGGCACGGTCGTCACGTCGTCACCGGGGCGCGAACGTCGTGTGAACGCTCTGCGGCAACCCTCGTGCGCGCTCCGTAACGGAACGAGGATTGGTCTTGACCAAGGGGGTGGGCCGCCCTATGGTCGCAGAGTTAGTGCAGGAACCTTTAATAAACAAGGGCACGGAAAGCCGCCGCGGACACGGCGATTGCGGAGGATCAGGGTGGGGACCACGCAGCTGGAATCGGTGCCGGAACCGAAGTACTGGCACCTCAAGACGGTACTCAGCGAGGCGCTCGACTCGGACTTCGCGGTGGGCGAGATCCTGCCCAACGAGCGCGACCTCGCGGCCCGGTTCGGCGTCGCACGCGCCACGCTCCGCCAGGCACTGGAACAGCTCGAACTCGAAGGCCGGCTCCAGCGCCGCCGCGGCGTCGGCACCACCGTCGCCCCGCCACGCACGGCCGTCTCGGTCTCCACCGCCCAGCACGACTGGCCCGGTGCGCCCGGCGACGCCTGGCAGACCGCGGATGCCACGGCCGCCGTGCCGCCGGTCGCGGTCGCCCGCCTCTTCGACACTCCCGTCGGCGAGGAGTTGCACGCCGTCCGCCGGACCCGGGTCGCCCACGGCCAGGCCGTCGCCGCCGAGCTCCTCTACGTTCCGGTCGGCTCGGTGCCGGAGCTCTCCGCGATCGACGTGCCCCCGGGCCCGGCCCGCGGCCGCGCCGTCCTGCGTGAACTGCAGCGCCTGGAGCTCGAAGGCCAGGACCGCGCCGTGGAACTCGGCTCGGCGCGCGCCGACGACGCCAAGGAACTCGACCGGCTGCCCGGCGCGCCCGTCCTCGTCGTGACCACCCGGTACTTCGCCGAGGGCCGCACCGCGGCCGTCTCCGTCGCCACCTACCGCGCGGACACCTGCCGCCTCACCTTCGGCGACTCGGTCGACGTGGAGATCAACCACCCCGGCCCGCAGCGCCGGGCCTCCTGACCCCGGTCCACGACTCGCAAGAACCGCACGGCCCGCAGCTCCCGAAGCTGCGGGCCGTGCGGTTTTCGAAGGCGCTCCCGGTACGGCGCCTCGGGGGCCTCGGCGTGCTCACTTGGCTCAGCGCCGCGCCGTCACCGTTCCCTCGACGGCGAACAGCTCTTCCTCCACGTGGTCGAGGGCGAGCCGCAGCGCGCCGGTCGCCACCACCGCCTCGCCCAGCATCGAGAGCACCACGCGAGGCGGCCGCAGACAGTACCGCGCCAACTCCCTGCGCAGCGGCTCCAGTACGCCGTCGATGCCGGCCGCCCAGCCGCCCACGACGACCAGTTCCGGATCGAGGGCGAGCACCAGCGCGGCCACGTCGTGCACCAGCCGCTGAAGGAACCGCTCCACCGCGGCCTGTGCCCGCGCATCGCCCTGCCGGGCCAGCGCGAACACGTCGGCGACGGCCTGCTCGTCCAGCGGGTGCAGCGGCTCGTCCGTCGTCGAGAGCAACTTCTCGGGGGTGACGTCGCGGCCGAGCAGGTGCAGCGCGCCGATCTCGCCCGCCGCGCCGCCGAAGCCCCGGTGCAGCCGGCCGCCGATCAGCGAACCCGCTCCCGGGCTCAGACCGGCCATGACGAAGACGATGTCGTCGGAGTCGGCCGCCGCGCCCTTCCAGTGCTCGGCGACGGCCGCGGCGTTGGCGTCGTTCTCGACCAGCACGGGACAGCGGAAGGAACGCCGCAGCCGCTCGCCCAGCGGCAGACCCGTCCACTCGGGCAGCGCGGTGCCGAGCCGCACGGTGCCGTCGGCCTCGACGATGCCCGGGCTGCCGACGCCGACGGCACGCAGCGAACTGCGCGCCACACCGGCTTTGCGCAGCACCTCGGCGACGGTCAGCCGGACCCGTTCGAGGCGCTCGTCGGCCGAAGCCGTCTCGGGCACCTCGCGGGAACCCGCGCCGAAGATCCGGCCGTCGAGGCCGGAGAGCAGGGCGGCCACCCGATGCGGACCGATCTCTATGCCGAGCAGATGCCCCGCCTCGGCCCGGAACCTGAACCGCCGCGCGGGCCGGCCCTGACGCCGCGCCTCGCCCTCCTCGGGCGCCGACTCGACGACGAGCCCGGCCTCCATCAGCCCGTCGACCACGCCCTCGACCGTCGGTCGGGACAAACCGGTGATCCGGGTCAGATCGGTCAGCGTGGGAGATTCCGCACCCCTGAGGGCGTGCAGCACCACCGCGGAATTGATCCTCCGCAGCAGAGAGGGGTCCCCGCCGGTCAGCCGCCCCAACGTGTGTCCTCCCAGCTCGTGCGCGTGTCTGCCGGATCGTACTCGCTGGTCAGGTGTACGGCGAGCGGCGGCCGGTAACGGAGGCGCATCAGCTCGGGGCCACGAAACCGGACTCGTACGCGGCGATGACCGCCTGGGTGCGGTCCCGGGCACCCAGCTTCGCGAGCACCGCGCTCACGTGCGTCTTCACGGTCTCCGTGCCGACGATGAGCTTGGCGGCGATCTCCGCGTTGGAAAGTCCCCGCGCCATCAGGCGCAGCACAGCGGCCTCCCGGTCGGTGAGCGCCGCCTCGGCGAGCGCCGAGCGCGCCGCACCGTTGCCGTACTCGGCGGCGAGCGCGCGCACCGCCGCCGGGAACAGCAGCGAGTCGCCCTCCGCCACGAGCCGGACCGCGTTGACGATCTCGGCGGGCCGGGCCCGCTTGAGCAGGAAGCCGTCGGCCCCGGCTCGCAGCGCCTCGTACACGTACTCATCGTTCTCGAAGGTCGTCACCACGAGGATCTTCGGCGGGTCCTCCACCGTGCGCAGCACCGCCCGGGTCGCCTCTATGCCGTCCAGGAGCGGCATCCGCACATCCATCGCGACGACGTCCGGCCGCAATTGCCGCACCAGCGGGATCACGGCCGCCCCGTCGGCCGCCTCGCCCACCACCTCGATGTCGGGCTGCGCTTCGAGCACGGCCCGCAGACCCGCGCGGACCAGGGGCTCATCGTCGACCAGAAGTACGGTTACCGGCATCCGGCCAGCCTAGTCGCAGGCCAGAGGGGCACCCGGGGGCCTGTGGACAACGCCGGACCGGGCGCCCGGCACCGGGGTCGGACGCCATGTCGAAGGCCAGGCCATCAGAAGGCCAGGTCATCAGGACGGGCGTCAGCCCAGCGGCATGGCCGGACGTGCGGCAGGACCGGTGGCCAGATGTGTGGCCGGATGGGCGGCCGCACGCCGGACCGGACGCGGGCTCTGACGTCAGATCAGCGTGTCCAGCGGCAGCCGCACCCGCACGCGCCACTCGCCTTCGTACGCCCCCGTCTCCGCCTCCCCTCCGAGCAGCGCGGCCCGCTCGCGCATCCCTCGCAGACCGCTGCCTCCCTTTCCGCCGGGCGCCGCCCCCGTCAGCGGGTTGGTCACATCCATCTCAAGTCGCCTGCCCAGCACGGCCATTCGGATCCGCACGGGTACGGGCCCCGAGTGCCGCAGCACGTTGGTGAGCGCCTCCTGCAGGATGCGGTACCCCTCCCGCGACACCGGACCGGGCACCTGCTCCAGCGGGCCGGAGAACTCCGCGTCGACCTCGGCGCCCGAGCCGCGGGCCGACTCGATGAGCCGGTCGGCCTCCAGGAGCGTGGGGCGCTGACTGGCCGGCAGGCCCGTTTCGCGCAGGACGAGCAGCACCCGCTCCAGGTCCTCCAGGGCGGCCCGGCCGGTCTCCTCGATCGCCGCGAGCGCCCGGTCGGTGAAGGCGGGGTCGCCAGCCGCGCGGGCCGCGCCCGCCTGCACCACGGCGACGGTCAGCGCATGGCCGATGGAGTCGTGGATCTCGCGGGCGATGCGGTTGCGTTCGAGGAGCAGCTCGGTCCGCTCTTCGAGCGCGCTGAGCCGCTCGCCGGCCGAAGGGCCGAGCAGCATGCGCGCGATGAAGGTGATGAGGTTCCCGGCCAGCACCAGACAGGCCAGCATGACTATGAGCGGCACCAGCGCGAGCGGCACGAGCCAGCCGTGGGGCGCAAGGCCGGGCGCCATCCATCCGAAGACGAGCGGAGGGCCGCCCAGTCCGCGCGCGACCAGGTCCACGGACACCGACGGAAGCCAGACGGTGCCCGCGATCGCCAGGCCGGACAGCACGAGCCGCGCCTCCAGCCAGAGCACGGTCCGCCAGCGGTCGCGCCAAGTGGCCGACGGCGCGACCGAGATGGACGCGTCGGGCCTGCCGCGCTCGCCAGGGGTGAGAAGGAGCTGCGCCTGAATGCCCTCTTCGAGACGCACCGCCGGTATCAGCCCGAGCGGCACGACGAGCAGCCCGAGGACCCACACGCGCTGCATGTCGATGAAGAGCCAGATCGCCACGAACGCGATCGGGATCAGCAGATGCAGCCAGCGCGTGTAGGTGACCGGGCGGGTCAGCGGGCGAAGTGAGCGGTGCATTCGCCCATCGTCCCAGCGCGCCGATCGATCCGGCTCCCCCGTGCGGGGGAGAAGCTCCCCTCCGCCGGGGGAGGCGGCTGACCTGCGCGAACGGCGACGCTTGAGGCATGACAAGGATCGACGTCCAAGAGCTCCGCAAGGAGTACGGCACCACGCGAGCCGTGGACCGGCTCACCTTCGCGGTCGAGCCCGGCCGGGTGACCGGCTTCCTCGGCCCCAACGGCGCGGGCAAATCCACCACCATGCGCATCCTGCTCGGCCTCGACCGGCCGACCTCCGGCACCGCACTGATCGGCGGCCGCCGGTACGCGGACCTGACGGAGCCGCTGCGCGAAGTGGGCGCCCTGCTCGACGCACAGGCCGCGCACGGCTCCCGCACGGCCCGCAGCCATCTGCTGGCCCTCGCGGTGAGCAACCGCATACCGGCGCGGCGCGTGGCCGAGGTCCTGGAGGAAGCCGGGCTCGCGGGGGTCGCGGGCCGCCGGATCAAGACGTTCTCGCTCGGGATGCGGCAGCGGCTCGGGATCGCGGCAGCCCTCCTCGGCGACCCGGCGGTCGTGATCCTGGACGAGCCGTCCAACGGCCTGGACCCCGAAGGGATCATCTGGACAAGGGAGTTGATGCGCGGCCTCGCGCGGGAGGGCAGGACGGTGCTCGTCTCCAGCCACCTGATGAACGAGACCGCGTCGTTCGCCGACCACCTGGTCGTGCTCGGCCGCGGCCGGCTCCTCGCCGACACCCCGATGCGGGACTTCATCGACTCCCGGATCCGGCCCAGGGTCCGGCTGCGCACCACCGAAGGCTCCCGGCTGCGGACTCTCCTGCGCGGCAAGGGCTTCGACCCGGTCCAGGGAGAGGACGGACGCTGGACGGTGGAGGGCGCACGCGTCGACGAGATCGGCCCGATCGCCGCACGCGAGGGCATACCCATCCTCGAACTCGCCGATGAGGAAGCCACGTTGGAGCAGGCCTACCTCGATCTGACCGCCGACCAGGCGCAGTACACGTCCTCCCCGCCCCAGTCCCAGGAGGCCTGAACCATGTCGTTCCCCGCGGTACTCCACACCGAGTGGATCAAGGTCCGTTCGCTGCGTTCCCTGGTGGGCTCCCTGCTGACCGTCCCCGTGGCGACGGCGGGCCTCTCCCTCCTCATCTGCGCCGCGCTGGGCCGCCCACAGCCCGGCAGTACGGACTTCGACCCGGTGCTGTTCTCCTACTACGGCCTGAATTTCGGGCAGTTGGCAGCGATCATTTTCAGCGTCATGGCCATGGCGGGTGAATACAAGAACGCGGGGATCCGGATATCCCTGGCGGCCGTGCCCAACAGGACGCTGTTCTACGGCGCCAAGCTCGCGGTGATCGGCGGGTGCGTCCTCGCGGTCGGCCTGGTGGCCAGCCTGATCAGCTTCCTCGGCGGCCAGGCGCTGATGGACCGGGGCTTCGGCATAGGCATCGCGGATCCGGGCGCGCTGCGCGCGGTCGTCGGCTGCGCCTTCTATCTGGCCCTGATCAGCCTGCTCTCGGCCGGAGTCGCCGCCCTGCTGCGCAGCGTCACCGGCGCGCTGAGCCTGCTCGTACCGCTGTTCCTGATCGTCCCGTTCGTGGTCGGAGACGTGTCGCAGGGCGGCAGCGGGGCCGACTTCCTGCCGGACCGGGCGGGCCAACAGGTCCTGCTCCAGCACCCGGTCGGGACGCTCGGGCCGTGGAGCGGGATGGCCGTCCTGGCGGCCTGGACGGCGCTCGCGGCGGGCGCCGGCTGGTGGGCGCTGAGGCGGCGCGACGCCTGACCGGATGGCGGCTGTCCAGTTGCTGAAGGCACGTCAATTGTCAGTGCCGGGCGGTTTACTGACGACATGACCACCGCTCTGTATCTCCAGCACATCGACCGGCTGCGCTCCCGGGAATTCCCCGTGGAGCGCAGCCGAAGCGGCGCGGAGGTGAGCGGCCCGGGATACCACTGCGCGTGCCTGAGCGCCGACGAGGAGGAATGGGAGGACCTGACGGAACGACTGGAAAAACGTGCCCAATGCGTCGCCGACCACGACGCCCTGGTGGCCGAGCTCACCCGACGCTGGGAGGAACCGCAGTGGATCAGCCTCTGGAGCGCCCAGGCCCGGCTGGTCGCGGGCGAGGCGATACCGGAGCCCTGGGCGGAGTTCGCCGTCGGCTTCGACTTCCTGAACCTGTGGCGGGTCGAGGGCAGATGGATAGCCGTGGGCCTGGACCTGGAGGCGGAGGGCCCGGGCTGGGACCTGAGCGTGACGGTGACGGAGGTGGACCCGCCGTAGCGGCCGGGACGCCTGCCCCTGTGCAGGGGGAGCGCCCCCAACGGCGCGGGTCAGTCGAGGCCGGCCTGCGCGGCGACGCGCAACCGTCCGTACTCCTCAGCCATCGTCTGCGCGGTCCAGTGCGCGTTCAGCCCGCTGGGATTGGGCAGCGCCCAGACCCGGGTCGTGCCGATCGTGTGGTCCTGGGGGCCGATCTGGGCCCGGCGGTCGCCGAAAGCCGTGCGGTAGGCGGTCACGCCCACCACGGCCAGCCAGTCGGGCCGGAGCCGCTCGACCTTCGCCGCCAGCAGGCGCCCGCCCTCGCGGAACTCCTCGGCGTCGAGTTCGTCGGCCCGCGCGGTGGCCCGGGCCACCACATTGGTGATGCCGAGACCGTACGAGAGGAGCTCGCCCTGCTCGGCGGGCTTCAACTGCCTCGGAGTGAAGCCGGACAGGTGCAGCACCGGCCAGAAGCGGTTGCCCGGGCGGGCGAAGTGGTGGCCCGTGGCCCCGGACATCAGGCTCGGGTTGATGCCGCAGAACAGCACGGACAGGCCGCCCGCGATCACGTCGGGGATGACGGTGTCGCGGGCGGCCTGGAGTTCCTCGGGGCTCAGCACGGGTGCGGGATCAGAGGATCGAGCCCGGGGTGTAACCGGCGGCCGCGGGATGCTGCTTGACGATCTCCTCGATGCGGGAGACCACGGCGGTGACCTGGTCGCCGGCGGCACCGGTGAAGGACAGCTTGTCGGCCATCAGGCCGTCGAGCTGGGCGCGGTCGAGCGGCATGCGCTCGTCGGCGGCCAGCTTGTCGAGGAGCTCGTTGCGCTCGGCGCCCTGCTCGCGCATCGCGAGGGCGGAGGCGACGGCGTGCTCCTTGATGACCTCGTGCGCGGCTTCGCGGCCCACCCCGGCACGGACGGCGGCCATCAGGACCTTCGTCGTGGCCAGGAACGGCAGGTAGCGGTCCAGCTCACGGGCGACGACGGCGGGGAACGCGCCGAACTCGTCGAGGACCGTCAGGAAGGTTTCGAGCAGGCCGTCGAAGGCGAAGAACGCGTCGGGCAGCGCGACCCGGCGGACCACCGAGCAGGAGACGTCGCCCTCGTTCCACTGGTCGCCGGCCAGCTCGCCGGTCATCGAGGCGTAGCCGCGCAGGATGACCATCAGGCCGTTGACGCGCTCGCAGGAGCGGGTGTTCATCTTGTGCGGCATCGCGGACGAGCCGACCTGGCCGGGCTTGAAGCCTTCGGTGACCAGCTCGTGCCCGGCCATCAGCCGGACCGTCTTGGCGACCGAGGACGGCGCGGCGGCCAGCTGCACAAGGGCGGTCACCACGTCGTAGTCGAGGGAGCGCGGGTAGACCTGGCCGACCGAGGTGAAGGCGTGCGCGAAGCCGAGGTGGCCCGCGATGCGCTGCTCCAGGTCGGCGAGCTTCGAGGCGTCGCCGCCGAGCAGGTCGAGCATGTCCTGGGCGGTGCCGACGGGGCCCTTGATGCCGCGCAGCGGGTAGCGGGCGAGCAGATCCTCAAGGCGGCCGTACGCCACCAGCAGCTCGTCGGCCGCGGTCGCGAAACGCTTGCCCAGGGTCGTGGCCTGCGCGGCCACATTGTGCGAGCGCCCTGCCATGACCAGCTCGGCGTACTCGCCGGACAGCTTGCCGAGGCGCGCGAGGACCGCGACCGTGCGGTCCCGCATCAGTTCGAGGGAGAGCCGGATCTGGAGCTGCTCGACGTTCTCGGTCAGGTCGCGCGAGGTCATGCCCTTGTGGACCTGCTCGTGGCCGGCCAGCGCGTTGAACTCCTCGATGCGGGCCTTCACATCGTGCCGGGTGACCTTCTCGCGCTCGGCGATGGAGGCGAGGTCGACCTGGTCGATGACGCGCTCGTAGTCGGCGAGTGCGGCCTCGGGCACCTCGATCCCCAGGTCCTTCTGGGCGCGCAGCACGGCGAGCCACAGCTGGCGCTCCAGCTTGACCTTCTGCTCGGGGGACCAGAGGACGGCGAGCTCCGCGGAGGCGTAGCGGCCGGCCAGAACGTTCGGGATGCGAGGCTTCGCAGACACAGCAGTCACGTGTCCAGAGTCTACTGGCGATTTCTGCAGGCCAGTGCCCCGCCCCGGTTTGTGCCTTGCTACGAGAAGGTTGCGCCGCCGCCGAGGCCGGGCGCACCGCTCACGGAGCGGAACGAGCGGTCGGCTCGCGGTGACGGCCGGGCTCACGCCTCCGCCGCGTCGCCGAGCTCGAAGGCGAGGGCCTCGGCCGCGGCGGCCGGGGTGGGCTGCGCCCAGCGGCCGGCCATCGCCTCCCGCGAGGACAGCGAGCGCAGGTCCGCGCGGTCCAGGTACAGCGTGCCGTCGAGGTGGTCGGTCTCGTGCTGGACGATGCGGGCGGGCCAGCCTGTGAACACCTCGTCCACCGTGCGGCCGTGCTGGTCGAGCGCGCGCAGGCGTACGTTCGCGTGCCGGGCCACGACCGCGCCCCAGCCCGGCACGCTCAGGCAGCCCTCGAAGAACGCGGCCCGGCCGGGCCCGACGGGCTCGTACGACGGATTGATCAAGACCCGGAACGGCTGCGGGACGCGGCCGCGGACCTGCCTGATCTCCTGGGATACCTCCGCCGCGTCCTCGATGACCGCGAGCCGCAGCGGGAGGCCCACCTGCGGTGCGGCGAGGCCGACGCCGGGAGCGGCGAGCATCGTCTCGCGCATCGCCCCGATCAGCCGGTCGAGGCGCTTGCGGTCCAGGCGGTCGTCCACCGGTTCGGCCGGCCGGCGCAGCACGGGGTCGCCGGCGGCGACGATCGGCAAGGGGCCGGAACCGGCGAGCAGTTGGTCGACGAGGTCGGTGAGTGCGGAGGGCGACATGCCCACAGCATGCCAAGAACGATCACTCGGCGCGCAGTCGGGTTCATGTCCGCCTTGTGAACAATCCGGTCTTCCGGGAATGCGCGGCCGGAATCGGATCTTTCATGTGAGGGAGCCCGGAGCGGACGGTGTCGCGGTCGAAGGCGAGGTCGAAGGCGCCGACAGCGGCCGCCGAGCCCCGGCGTTGCCTCATCCGACGTTGCCTCATCCCGAGCGAGGAGATCATGTCCAACGCGTCCGTCCGCACCGAGATCCCGGCGCATCCGCTGGACAACCCCGCGTACGCCTCGCTGACCGGGCCGCACGCGCGGTTCGCCGAGGTGCGCGGCAGGGTGCTGCGCTACGAGACCGACGTCTCGCCCTGGCTCGGGCTGCCCGCGGACCCGGACGCCGGCGACTGGGCGGACCTGGCCGCGCTCGCCGGGCCCGGTGCGGAAGTGGCGCTCCCCGGGGTGCGGGTCGAGCTGCCCGAGGGCTGGGAGATCACCTTCGACCTGGAGGGCGTCCAGCTCGTCGACGAGGCGGTGGACGCCCGTCCCGACGAGGAGGCGGTGCGGCTCGGCGCGGACGACGTGCCCGACATGCTCGCCCTCGTGGAGCGCACCCGGCCCGGGCCGTTCCTGCCCCGCACCGTGGAGCTCGGCACCTATCTCGGCATCCGCCGCGAGGGCCGGCTGATCGCGATGGCCGGGGAGCGGCTGCACCCGCCGGGCTGGACCGAGATCAGCGCGGTCTGCACCGACGACGCGTTCCGCGGTCAGGGCCTCGGCTCCCGCCTCGTCCGCGCGGTCGCCTTCGGCATCAGGGAGCGGGGCGAAACACCGTTCCTGCACACCGCGGCCACCAATACCGCCGCGATCAGGCTCTACGAGTCGCTGGGCTTCCGGCTCCGCCGCACCACCCGGTTCCTCGCGGCCCGGGTGCCGGAGCCGAGCACGGCGGGGTGACGGACCGTCGAACCCGCAACTCCGGGTCCGGGAGCCTGAGTTGATGATGGATCAAATCAGCGAAGCCGAGTTGATGCCGCGTCACTCCTCGACCTGGACCCACCCCGAAACCGGCCCCGCGGCCGCCCCGTCCCCCGGCGTGACCCAGAACGCCCGTCCCCGCGCGGCGTCGAAGTGGGCGCCGCTGCGGCCGTCGCCGGAGGAGCGGCCGGTGATGCGGCGCCCGATCCAGGGCACCAGGTGTTGGCGGGCGAAGCGGAGGTCGGCGGTGCGGCTCGCGGCCCAGCCGGGGCGGACCGGCGGCGGCAGGGGGGAGCGCCAGTCGTCCTCGGCGTCCAGGCCCAGCGTCTGCCAGACCGCCTCGGCCACCCTGTGGTGCCCGTCCTCCGTCAGATGCAGCCGGTCCACGTCCCAGAGCCGCTGGTCGCCCAGCACCGGCGCGCCGTACAGGTCGACCACCAACGCGCCGTGCCGCTCGGCCAGTTCGTCGACGTAGGAGAAGAGCTCCTCCATGCGCGGGCGGAAGCGGTCGAGGACGGGGCCGTTGCGGCCCGGGCTGCGCATCAGGACCAGTTGCTTGCAGGAGGGCGCGAGCTGCTCGACCGCCTCCGTCAGGAGGTCGCGCACCCGGCCCATGTCGCACTTGGGCCGCAGGGTGTCGTTGAGGCCGCCGACCAGCGTGA
Organism: Streptomyces sp. WM6378; assembly: GCF_001279695.1. Classification (GTDB taxonomy): domain Bacteria; phylum Actinomycetota; class Actinomycetes; order Streptomycetales; family Streptomycetaceae; genus Streptomyces. The sequence continues at coordinate 50,153 of NZ_LGDD01000024.1, read as the reverse complement.
TGACGTCCGGGCTCAGCGCGGCCGCCGCGGCCACCTGCTCCTCGACGATCTGCCCGATGAGCTTGCCGCGCACGGCGAGGTTCGCGTACCGGAAGCCGGGTGTGCGGGCCGCGAGCCGGGTGGCGAGCACATCGGCCCAGCCGCGGTAGGACCCGTCGGGAAGCCGGTCGGACATGCCCTCCGTGAAGGAGTCGCCGATCGCGGCAAAGCTGGTGTATGAGGCATTCATCTCCATGGCGGAGCGATCGTACCGCGCGGTAGTGACAGTGGCTCCGGGGCGTCGAAGCCCTCGTGGGGACCGTGATCGCAAGGAGGCCGACCAGGCCCTTTCGGCGGTGCCCGTTCCGCGGTATGCCAGGAGCACATCAACTTTTTGGAACCCGGCCGGGCCCGGCCGTCGAGAGAGCGAGCATGCGATGTTGTTCACCGCGGCCTTTTGGAAAGCCACCGCCGAGCGTGCCATCCGCACCTTCGCCCAGGCACTCGCCGCCGTCCTCACGGCCGGCGCGACCAACCTCCTCGACGTCCACTGGACCGCGGCGTTCGCGACCGCGGGCATGGCCGCGGTGCTCGCCGTCCTGATGGCGGTCGGCTCCTCGCAGCTGGGGCAGCCGGGCCCGGGCCTCACCGAAACCACGAACCCGGCCACCCCCGCCAAGCCGGTTCAGTGATCGGCTAGGCCGCGGCCGCCGGCGGGCCCACGAGCTCCCGCAGGACGTCCTCCATCGTGACGAGCCCCGCCAGCTTGCCCTCATCGCCGAGGACCGCCGCCAGGTGCGTACGGCTGCGCCGCATCGCGGTCAGGACGTCGTCGAGGGGGGTCGCGGCGCGCACCCGGGCGATCGGCCGCAGCGCCGCGACCGGGAAGGCCACGTCGCGCGGCACCGCGTCCAGGGCGTCCTTGACGTGCAGATAGCCCAGGATGCGGCTGTCCTCGTCAACGACCGGGAAGCGCGAGAACCCGGAGCTCGCCGACAGTCGCTCCAGCTCCTCCGGAGTGGTGCCGACCGCGGCCCGTACCACCTTGTCCAGCGGTACGACCACATCGCGCACCGGCCGTCGTCCCAGCTCAAGGGCGTCGTGCAGACGCTCGGCCGCCCGGTCGTCGAGGAGCCCGGCATGGCCCGCGTCGGTCACCAGGCGGGCCAGCTCGTCGTCCGAGAAGGTCGCCGCGACATGGTCCTTGGCGTCCACCCTGAGCAGTTTCAGGATGGTGTTGGCGAAGGCGTTGATCGCGAAGATCGCCGGGCGCAGCGCCCGCGCCAGCGTCACAAGGGGCGGGCCGAGGAGCAGCGCGGTGCGGGCGGGCTCGGCCAGCGCGATGTTCTTCGGCACCATCTCGCCGAGCAGCATGTGCAGATACGTGGCGACCGCGAGGGCGAGCACGAACGACACCGGGTGGATGAGCCCGTCCGGCACGCCCACCGCGTCGAAGGCCGGTGCGACCAGGTGCGCGATGGCCGGTTCGGCGACCACGCCGAGCACCAGGGTGCACAGCGTGATGCCGAGCTGTGCCGCGGCCATCAGCGCCGAGACGTGTTCCAGGCCCCAAATGACGCTGCGGGCACGGCGGTTGCCGTCCTCGGCGAGCGGTTCGATCTGGCTGCGGCGCACCGAGATCAGGGCGAACTCGGCGCCGACGAAGAAGGCGTTGACGACCAGCGTCGCCAGGCCGATCAGAATCTGGATCGCGATCATCGGCCGGCCTCTTCGTCGTCGCCCTCGGGGTTCAGGGGTGCGTGCAGCAGGACGCGGGCCGCGCGCCGACCGGACGCGTCGACCACGTCCATGCGCCAGCCGGCCAGCTCCACCCGGTCGCCGACCGTCGGAATCCGGCCAAGTTCGGTGGCAATCAGACCTGCGAGGGTCTCGTACGGGCCGTCCGGCACGCACAGGCCGATGGCGGCGAGCTGGTCGTCGCGGGCGGCGCCGTCGGCGGAGTACAGGGAGCGGCCGTCGGCGTCCTGCCCTGCGGGGGCGAGGTCGGGGGTCTCGTGCGGATCGTGCTCGTCACGGACCTCGCCGACGACCTCCTCCACGATGTCCTCCAGGGTGACGACGCCCGCGGTGCCGCCGTACTCGTCGATGACGACGGCCATGGTGCGCTTGCCGTACAGCTGGTCCAGGAGCCGGTCCACGGTGAGCGTCTCGGGCACGAGCAGCGGTTCGCGCAGCAACGACGTCACCGGGTGCAGCCGCCTGAGTTCGGCCGGTACCGCGAGGACGTCCTTGATGTGGGCGATGCCGACGACCGAGTCGAGGCTGCCCCGGTAGACGGGGAAGCGGGACAGGCCCGTGGCGCGGGTCGCGTTCGCGACGTCCTCGGCGGTGGCCTGGATGTCGAGCGCGGTGACCTGCACGCGGGGCGTCATCACGTTCTCGGCGTTGAGCTCGGCGAGGTTGAGGGTCCGCACGAACAGCTCGGCGGTGTCCGCTTCAAGGGCGCCCTCCTTGGCCGAGTGCCGGGCGAGGGCGACCAGCTCCTGCGGGCTGCGCGCGGAGGCCAGCTCCTCGGCGGGCTCCAGGCCGAAGCGGCGCACCAGGTGGTTGGCCGAGGTGTTGAGGTGGCTGATCAGCGGGCGGAAGGCCGCGCTGAACGCGCGCTGCGGGGCCGAGACGACCTTCGCGACGGCGAGCGGCGAGGAGATGGCCCAGTTCTTGGGGACCAGCTCGCCGACGACCATCAGGAACACGGTGGAGAGCACCATGCCGAGCACCAGGGCAACCGAGCTCGCGGTGGTCGCGGACAGGCCGAGTCCTTCGAGCGGGCCGGTCAGGAGCTTGGCGATCGACGGCTTGGCGATCATGCCGATGACGAGGCCGGTCACGGTGATGCCGAGCTGGGCGCCGGACAGCTGGAAGGTGAGGCTCCGCACGGCCTTCAGCGCGCTGGAGGCACCTCGTTCGCCGCGCTCGACGGCTCGCTCCAGATCGCTGCGCTCGGCGGTGGTGAGGGAGAACTCGGCCGCGACGAAGACCGCGCAGACCAGCGAGAGCAGTACGGCCGCCAGGAGCAGGAGCACTTCGGTCATCGGGTCACCTCCGTCCCATGATCGGCCAGGGGGAGGCGGGGCGCGCGGTGTCGCGCGGCGGTGCTGGTACTGGGAGGCTCGCCCATGGGCGGACGCTCACACCTTTCAGTCGGTGGGTAGAGGTTCACCCATGGTAAAGCACTGGCAAAGAGAAGTGGCCCGGCCGCTCAGCCCAGCGGCTTCACCCAGCGGCGCCACTGCTCCTCGGGCCCGTAGCCCGCGGCCTGCCAGGCGTGCCGCGCAAGCTCGTTGCGGACCAGGACCATGGCGTCCGCCCGGCGTCCGCCGAGCGCGACGAACCGGTCCTCGGCCGCGGCGAGCAGCGCCCCGCCGATGCCCTTGCGGCGGTGGTCCGGGTGGACGGCGAGGCGGTACAGATGGCAGCGCCACCCGTCGAAGCCCGCGATCACCGTGCCGACAAGATCGCCGCCCGTCTCGGCGAGGATCAGCGTCTCGGGGTCGCGGGCGACGAGGCGCTCGACGCCCTCGCGGTCGTCGCTGATGCTGGTGCCCTCGGCGGCCGTCTTCCAGAAGGCCGGCACCGCGTCCAGGTCCTCGGGCCCGGCGGCCCGGATGCGCAACTCGTCCATGGCGTTCATCCCACCACCGGGCCGTGACCCGCGGTGAACCGTTTTGCCATACGGACGCCGATCCATGCGGAGCCGATCGACGCGGAGCCGATCGACGCGGACGCCCACCGCCCGCTCATTCGCCCCGCAGCACCTCGATCACCGCCCCGAACTCCTCCATGTACGGGTCCAGGACCGTGAGGTACGAGAAGCCGTAGCGCTCCCGCTGGGCGCGCAGTTGGTCCGCCATCTGCCGCACCGTGCCGATGAGCAGGACCGGCAGGTCGAGCATCTCGTCCTCGGTGAGATGGGGAAGGCGGTGCAGCGATTCGCGCACCGCGGCCCGCCGGTCCCGGGTCACGGCCACCCACTGGATCAGCAGGTTGAGCTCGGCCGGAGTCTCGCGCGCGGCCGCGAACCGCCGGTAGGTGGCGACCCGCTCCGCCAGGTCGTCGGCGTTCATCACGGTGAGCGTTCCATCGACGGGCGAGGTCCGCGCCCCGGTGAACGCGGCGATGTCCGCGTGCTCGGCGGTCAGCCGCAGCATCCGGTCGCCCTTCGCGCCGATGAGCAGCGGCGGCCGGGGCCGCTGCACGAGCTGCGCCGCGTGCGCCTCGTCGCCGAGAAGGCGCTCCAACTCCCTTACGGTACGGGCGAGATGGTCGACCCGGCCGCCCGGCGTGCGCCACGCGACCCCGGCTCGCTCGTGCTCCTCGCGTACGTAACCGGTGCCGAGCCCGACTTCCAGGCGGCCGTCGGTCAGCGCGTCCACCGTGGCGATCTCGCGGGCGAGGAGGGCCGGCGTCCAGAACGCGGCGTTGAGCACGAACGGCCCGACCCGGGGCCGCTCCGTGGCGTACGCGGCGGCGACCACGGCGGGGAACGGCGCGGGCATGCCGAGGTGGTCGGCCACCTGGATCACGTCGTAGCCCAGTTCCTCGGCCCGGCGGCAGCGCTTGCGCCACTCCCCGCCCACCGCCGGGGTCACCATGTTCACAGCGAAACGGAACGGACGGGTCATCAACTCTCCTCAGGAGTCCGGGAGTTACTCGTGTGCGATGGCGGCCAGCACATTCATCCGCGAGGCCCGCAGCGCGGGCAGCAGCGCCGCCACCAGGCCGACGACCACCGAGCCCACCGCGACCGCGACGATCGTCGACCACGGCACCGCGAACGCGGTGAGGCCCTGGAGCGCGAGCACCTGCTGTACCGCCACCCCCCACACCATGCCCAAGGCGAGCCCGAGCAGTGCGCCGAAGACCGCGATCACGACGGATTCCAGCCGGATCATCCGCCTCAACTGCACCCGGGAGAGCCCGAGGGCCCGCAGCAGCCCGATCTCTCTGGTCCGCTCGACCACCGACAGGGCAAGGGTGTTGACCACCCCGAGCACCGCGATCACGATCGCCAGGCCCAGCAGCGCGTACACCAGGTAGAGCAGCACCGCGATCTGGTCGTGCACCAGCTTCTTGTAGTCGTTCTGGTCCCTGACCTGGACCTGGGGATACGAGGTCAGCGTCGTCTTCAGCGCCGCGCGCAGCTGGTCGGCGGGTGTGCCGCTCGCCGCGTTCACATAGACGGCGGCGTCCTGACCGCCGGGCACGTACCGCTCCAGCGTGGCCAGGCCCATGAAGAGGCCGCCCTCGGTGGCGAATCCTCCGTTGGCCTGGTTCATGTCGGTCAGCGCCGTCACGGTCAGCCGCGCCTGCTGCCCGGAGGAGAACAGCACGGGCAGCGAGTCGCCGATCCGCACGTCGTGGTCGTGGGCGTACGTCTTGTCCATCGCGAGGCCGTCGGCGGCGAGCGCCTGCGCCGTGCCGCCGCTCGCATACGTCAGATGGGCCACGTCGTCGAGCTTCGGATCGTAGCCGGACGCCGTCGTGTCGGCCTTCTTCCCGTCCGGCAGGGTGACCCGCACGGGCGCGAACCGCTGCCGCACCACGGTGCCCACGCCCTTCGTGGCCCGGATCCGCTCGGTGATCTCCTGCGGGAACGGCTGGAAGTTGGCGTTCTGGATGACGAAGTCCGCGCCGAGCACCCGGTCGATCTGCTGGTCGAAGGATTTGGACATCGAGGTGCTGGCCACGGAGAGCCCGGTGACCAGGGCGATGCCGACCATGAGCGCGGACGCGGTCGCTCCGGTGCGCCGCGGATTGCGCAGGGCGTTGCGCTGGCTCATCCGGCCCACCGGGCCGAACACCTTCGGGAACGCCCCGCCGAGCACCCGGATCACGGGCCGCACCAGAAGCGGACCCGCGACGACGGTCGCGATCAGAGTGAGCACGAGCCCAAGTCCCAACAAGGACGAGGCAGTTGAGGCCCTGCTGCTGGCCGCGCAGCCCGCCAGGGCCGCCGCTCCGGCCGCGCCGAGGAACGCGCCCACCACGGCCCGTACCCGCAACGGCCGCCCCGCGCCCGCCACTTCGGCGTCCACGAGCGCGGCCATGGGGGAGACCTTGGCCGCCCGGCGGGCCGGAAGGTAGGCGGCGACGAACGTCACGCCGACGCCCACCGCGTAAGCGGCCACCGGGGTCGGCCAGTTGACCACCATCTCGGCGGCGCTCAGGTTCATCCCGAACAGGCTCATCAGCGCGATGAGCCCGGCGGCGAGCCCGACGCCGACGGCGAGGCCGAGCGTCGACCCGACCAGACCGAGCAGGAGCGCCTCCAGGAGCACCGAACGGCGCACCTGCCCGCGATCGGCACCCAGAGCCCTCAACAGGCCCAGTTCCCGGGTGCGCTGGGCGATCAGCATGGAGAAGGTGTTGACGATCAGGAAGATCCCGACGAGCACGGCGATGCCTGCGAAGCCCAGCATCAGGTACTTGATGACATCGAGGAATCCGCCGAGCTGCGCGGCGTCCGACGTCGCCTGCTCGGCCGCGGTCTTCAGGTCGTACCGTCCGCCGAGCCGGTCCGCGACGCGCTGCTTCAGTACGTCGTCGCTGACGCCCGGGGCGGCGTCGACCGAGATGCTGGTCGCCGCGTCCGGCTTGCCGAGCAGCCGGGACTGGGCGGTCGGGGTGTCCAGGAAGACCAGGGCCGCGCCCGGGTTGGTGGTGGTGAACGTGGCGATCCCGACCACGCCCACCTTGAACGAACCGGGCCCGGCGAGCACGGTGAGGGTGTCGCCGATCCGCACCTTCTTCTTGTCCGCGGTGTCCTTGTCGAGCAGCGCCTCGTGGGGCCCGCTGGGTTCGTGACCACTCGTCAGCTTCACCGGACTGCGTTTGTCCACGTACCAGTTGGTGGCGATCGTGGGTCCGCCGGTGGTCGGCCCCACCACCTGGTCGCGGGCATCGACGACGGTGATGCCGGAGACGGCCGCGTCGATGCGCGCGGCCGCGACGCCGTCGACGTGGGCGAGCTGAGCGGCGAGCGAGGCCGGCACGGTGGGTGTCTCGCCGGACGGCAGCGCGGCGTTGATCTCCTTCTTCGGCGAGACGGTCACGTCGGCCGACGTCGAGGCGAAGAGCCGGTCGAAGGTACGCGCCACGGTGTCCGAGAAGATCAGCGAACCGGCGACGAAAGCCACCGAGAGCACCACCGCGAGGGCGGAGAGGAGGAGTCGCCCCTTGTGCGCGAGGAAGCCGCGCAGGGTCGCCTTCAGCACGGCCGGTCAGCTCTTGCGCGGTGCGTCGTCAGGGGCGCCGAGGTGCGGCCGGGCGCCCGAGAAGAGCCGCATCCGCTCCAGGACGGCTTCCGAGGTGGGCCGCTCCATCCTGTCCACGATCCGCCCGTCGCCAAGGAAGAGGACCAGATCGGCGTGGCCCGCGGCGCCCGGGTCGTGCGTCACCATCACCACGGTCTGCTCCAGGCTGTCCACCGCCTCCCGCAGGAACGCAAGCACCTCCGCGCCCGCGCGCGAGTCCAGGTTGCCGGTCGGCTCGTCCGTGAAGATCAGCTCCGGCCGGGACGCGAGGGCCCGCGCGCACGCGACCCGCTGCTGCTGGCCCCCGGACAACTGCGCCGGGCGGTGCTTGAGGCGGTCGCGCAGGCCGAGCGTGTCGATGACCCGGTCCACCCACGCCCGGTCCGGGGTGCGGCCCGCGATGTCCATGGGCAGCGTGATGTTCTCGGCGGCCGTGAGCGTGGGCAGCAGGTTGAACGACTGGAACATGAAGCCGATCCGGTCCCGCCTGAGCCGGGTGAGCTCCCGTTCCTTGAGCCCGGTGATCTCGGTGTCCCCGAGCCATACCTGCCCCGCCGACACGGTGTCGAGCCCGGCCAGACAGTGCATCAGGGTCGACTTCCCCGAACCCGAAGGACCCATCACCGCGGTGAAAGCGCCCCGCGCGATGTCCACGTCGACCGAGTCCAGGGCGAGCACCGTGGTCTCGCCACTGCCGTACGCCTTGGTCAGTGCGCGCGCCCGCGCGGCGACCGGCGCCGCGGGCTCCGTTCCGTACGCGTGTGCCGTTGCAGGTGTGGACAAGGCCGCCTCCCCGATTGTGGCGTCATGGCCGCTCCAACTCCCGTACCGCATAAGAGAGTAGAGGCCGGGGCCGAACCGTCGCCATCCGTCGAGGGGCCCGGTGTGGGGAGGCGGATGTAAGGGGCACGTGCCATGCTCGGACACCGGCTCCTACTCGGATACCGGCTCCTGTTCGTCCGGGCCGAGCGCCGGGCGCCGCGCCACCCCGAGCACACACGGCGAGGACGGCGATGCGACGCCCTTGGCGGGCACCCGCAGATGGCGGTAGCCGACGATCTCGAAGCCCGCCGCCTCGATCGCGCCCAGCGGATCGCGCGCGGTGTGGCAGCCGCCGAACAGCAGCGGCCACACCGTGCGGTCCAGGCCGCGCTGCACCGTCGCAAGGGCCCGGCCGTCCGCCCGGCCGTGCTCGAAGAACCGCAGCTCGCCGCCCGGGCGCAACACCCGGCGGATCTCACCCAGCGCCCGCGAGAGGTCGCGTACCGAGCACAGCACCAGCGAGGCGACCGCCGCGTCGAAGGCCTCGCTCTTGACCGGCAGGGCCTCCGCGGCGCCCGGCACCACGTCCACCGGAACCTCCGCCTGGAGCGCTGCGCGGACCGCCAGCTGCCTCAGCGTGCGCTCCGGTTCGATCGCCACCACCTCGGACACGGCTGCCGGATAGTGGGCGAAGTTGAGCCCGTTGCCCGCGCCGATCTCGATGATGCGCCCCGAGAGCCCGTCGAGCAGTTCCCTACGGTGCTCGGCGATGCCGGCTCTCAGATCCACCGCCTCGCTGAAGCGCGCGTAGAAGCGGGCGAACACGGGGTGGTGCACGGCATCCGGGGCGATCTTGGTGCGCTGCGCCATGTCGGACCTCCTGAGCCTCGGGCAGCCGGCCGGTTGCCGGCGTCCTGCGGGCAGCCGGTTACCGCCATTGTCCCCGCGCCGCGCCCGCTCACCCGTCCGTGGACTCCACGAAGCAGAACTCGTTGCCCTCGGGGTCCCGCATCACCTGGAAGGCCCCCTGGGCGTCGGTCACGGTCGCGCCCACGGGACGCGCCCCGCGCCGCACGGCCGCCGCCCGCGCCCGGCGCACGTCCTCGACCGCGAGGTCCAGGTGCAGCCGGTTCTTGCCGGCCTTCTCCTCAGGTACGCGCTGGAAGGCGAGGCGCGGCGCGCCCGGCGGATCGACGTACGCCCACGAGGAGTCGCGCACCACGGGGCGCCCGCCGAGCAGCCCGGCCCAGAAGCGGGCGAGCCGCCCCGGGTCGGCGCAGTCCACGACGAGCTGCCCGAGGCGGGCCCGTAAAACAGCCATCAGATACTCCAAACGCCGCCGAGCGCCGGGGCGAGCCAACCGGCAGCTCGGGTACGGAAGTCGGCGGGCGCCAGCCGTCCGGCGCCCTCGGGCACAGTGCCGAGCAAGGGTGCCCCGGCCGCCTCGGGAAGGTCCGCGAGATTGCATCGCGAGGCCAGATCCGGCTCGGCCGGCCAGCTGCCCACGACGACCCCGGCGAATTCGAGATCCCGGGCCCGCAGGGCCTCGCCGGTCAGGGCCGTCGAGTTCAGTGTGCCCAGTCCGGCGGGCGTCACCACCAGGACGGGGGCACCGAGCAGCCGGGCCGCGTCCGCGAGCGTGCCGCCCTCGTCGTCGAAGCGGACCAGGAGCCCGCCCGCGCCCTCGACCAGTACGAGATCGTGCTCGGCGGCCAGTTTCGCCGCGGCCTCCGCCACTTCCTGGGGGCCGATGGGTGCCATACCGGCCCGGCGGGCCGAAGTGTTGGGCGCCAACGGCTCGGGGAACCGGGCCAGTTCGACCCCGGTCACCGCCTCCCCGGCGAGCCGCCGCACCTCGAAGACGTCACCGGGCTCACCCGGCGCGACCCCCGTCTGAGCCGGTTTGAGCACGGCCACCGAACGGCCGGCGGCGAGCGCCAGGGCGGCGACGGCCGCCGTGGTGATCGTCTTGCCGATCTCGGTGCCCGTACCGCTCACGACCAGAATCGCCATCTCAGCCCTCCCGCGCCGCCGCGCACACCGCACGGCAGATACGCGCCAGATCGTCGTCGCCCGTCACATAGGGCGGCATCGTGTAGATCAGATCCCTGAACGGCCGCAGCCACACGCCCTCGCGCACGGCCGCCGCGGTCGCCGCCTTCATGTCGACGTCGTGGTCCAGCTGGACGACGCCGATGGCGCCGAGCACCCGGACGTCCCGTACGCCCTCGATCGAGCGGGCTTGGTCAAGGCCGTCGAGCAGGCCCCTCTCGATGCGCTTGACCTCGCCCTGCCAGTCCTGGCCGAGCAGCAGGTCGATGGAGGCGAGCGCCACCGACGCGGCCAGCGGGTTGCCCATGAACGTCGGACCGTGGGCGAGCACCGGGACCTCGCCCGAGGAGATGCCCGCGGCGACCCGGCTCGTGCAGAGCGTCGCCGCCATCGACAGATAGCCGCCGGTCAGCGCCTTGCCGACGCACATGACGTCCGGCGAGAGCGCCGCGTGGTCGGCCGCGAACAGCGCGCCGGTGCGGCCGAAGCCGGAGGCGATCTCGTCGAAGACGAGCAGCACGCCGTGCTCGTCGCAGGCCTCGCGCAGCACCTGCAGGTACGCGGGCGAGTGGAACCGCATGCCGCCCGCGCCCTGCACCACCGGCTCCACGATCACCGCGGCCAGCTCGTCGGCGTGCCGCGCGATCGTCTCGCGCAGCTCCCGGGCGTACGACTTCTCGAACTCCGCGGGCGGAGCGCCGGCGAAGATCTGGCGGGGCAGCGCGCCCTGCCACAGCTCGTGCATCCCGCCGTCGGGGTCGCACACCGACATCGGCTGCCAGGTGTCGCCGTGGTAGCCGCCGCGCCAAGTGAGCAGACGCTGCTTGCGCGGCTGCCCGACCGAGCGCCAGTACTGCAGGCACATCTTCACGGCCACCTCGACCGCGACCGAGCCCGAGTCGCTGAGGAAGACGTGCTGGAGCGGCCCGGGCGTGATCTCGACGAGCCGGGCGGCGAGCCGGACGGCGGGCTCGTGGGTGAGCCCGCCGAACATGACATGGCTCATCCGGTCCAGCTGGGAGCGCGCCGCCTCGTTGAGCACCGGGTGGTTGTAGCCGTGCACGGCCGACCACCACGACGACATCCCGTCGATCAACTCGCGCTGACCGTGGGCCGGTTCGGCAAGGCGCAGCCGTACGCCCGACGCCGACTCGACGAGGAGCTGCTCCTGCCGGCCCGGCATCGGGCCGTACGGATGCCAGACGTGCCGGCGGTCCAGGTCGAGCAGATCGGTGGGGGAGTACTCAGGCATTGGGCGCGAGATCCGTCCCCGCGCCCCGGCGGCGCACGGCCACCAGATCGGTGCGCGCCTGGTCCGCGGGCGCCTGCTCGGGTGCCTCGACAGCGCCGTGGCCACCGCAGGGCCCGCAGCCGCCGCCCTCGTGGGAGCCGCAGCCGCTCTCCTCCTGCGAACCGCAGGCGCCCGTGCCCGTACCGCAGCCCGCGGCGGCGACCGCGTCCGCGCGGTGCTGCGGAAGCGTCGTGGTGCCCGCGCCCTCCACCTCGAACCCGGCGTCCGCGATCATGTCGAGGTCGGTCTGTCCGGCCTGGCCCTCGCTGGTCAGGTAGTCGCCCAGGAAGATCGAGTTGACCAGGTGCAGGGCGAGCGGCTGCATCGAGCGCAGATGCACCTCACGGCCACCGGCGAGCCGCACCTCGACGTCCGGGCACACGAACCGGGTCATGGCGAGGATCCGCAGGCAGCGCTGCGGCGTGAGGTTCCACTCCTTGCCGAGCGGGGTGCCCTCGAACGGGATGAGGAAGTTCACCGGCACCGAGTCCGGGTCGAGGTCGCGCAGCGCGAAGACCACGTCCACCAGGTCCTCGTCGGACTCGCCCATGCCCGCGATCAGACCGGAGCAGGCCGACAGACCCGCGTCGTGCGCCTTGGTCACGGTGTCCACGCGGTCCTGATAGGTGTGCGTGGTCGTAATGTCCCCGTACGTCCCTTCGGACGTGTTCAGGTTGTGGTTGTACGCGTCGGCCCCGGCGGCGCGCAGCCGCTCGGCCTGGCCGTCCGAGAGGAGACCGAGGCAGGCACAGACCTCGACGCCCTCGTTCTGCTCCTTGATCGTCTCGATCGTCTCGGAGACCCGGGCGATGTCACGGTCCGTGGGGCCGCGGCCGCTGGCCACCAGGCAGACCCGCTTGGCGCCGCCCGCGACGCCCGCGGCCGCGGCTTTCGAGGCCTCGTCGGGCTTGAGCCAGGTGTACTTCAGGATGTCGGCCTTGGAGCCGAGCCGCTGGGAGCAGTACGAACAGTCCTCGGGGCACAGGCCCGACTTCAGGTTGACCAGATAGTTCAGCTTCACCCGGCGTCCGAACCACTGGCGGCGCACCTTGCCGGCCGCGGCCACCACATCGAGCAGTTCGTCGTCGGAGGTCGCCAGCACGGCGAGTGCCTCTTCGCGGGTCGGCAGTTCGCGCCGCAACCCCTTGTCCACCAGCGTGTTCAGCAGGTCCATGGCGCCGATCTTCGCGCACGGCACCGCCTGTGGCCAAGGTAGGGATCCCACAACACGGGCCGTTTGAGGTGTGTGTATCGCCACACCCTGACCTGGCATGGCACCGGCTAGGGTCTGTCGGCAGCCTACAAAAAGGGACTCCACCATGTCGCGAGCGCCGTTCGACTGGATCGACGGAGAATCGGAGCGCCGCGAGCGCGCCGGTCTGGTCCGCACCCTGCGGCCGCGCCCCGCCGACCAGGACCTCCTGGACCTGGCGAGCAACGACTACCTGGGGCTCACCCGGCATCCCGCGGTCACGGCGGGCGCGGCCGAGGCGGCCCACCGCTGGGGCGCGGGCGCCACCGGCTCCCGCCTGGTCACCGGGACCACCGTGCTGCACACGGAGCTGGAGCGCGAACTCGCCGAGTTCTGCGGCTTCGAGTCGGCCCTGGTCTTCTCCTCCGGGTACGCGGCGAACCTCGCGGCGCTCACCGCGCTCGGCCCGCACGGCTCCCTGATCGTCTCCGACGCGGGCAACCACGCCTCCATCGTCGACGGGTGCCGGCTCGCCCGCGCTCGTACCGAGGTCGTTCCGCACGCCGAACCGGAAGCGGTCCGCAAGGCCCTGGACACCCACGGCGGGCCCGGCCTCGTGGTGTCCGACTCCGTGTTCTCGGTGGACGGCGATGCCGCCCCACTGCCTCAACTCGCCGCTGCCTGCCGGGAGTTCGGGGCCGCCCTGGTCGTGGACGACGCGCACGGGCTCGGGGTGCTCGGCGAGGGAGGGCGCGGCGCGCTGCACGCGGCCGGGCTCGCGGGCGCGGACGACGTGGTCGCCACGGTCACCCTGTCCAAGTCGCTCGGCAGCCAGGGCGGCGCGGTCCTCGGCCCGGCCCGGGTCATCCGCCATCTGGTGAACGCGGCCCGCACCTTCATCTTCGACACCGGGCTCGCCCCCGCGTCGGTCGGCGGGGCGCTCGCGGCCCTGCGACTGCTGCGCGCGCAGCCGGAGTTGGCGGGCCGGGCCCGCGCCGTCGCCGCCGAACTGCACGGCCGGCTCACCGCCGCAGGCCACCTCGCGGTACGTCCCGACGCCGCGGTCGTCTCCGTGCGGGCCCCCTCGCCGGAGGCCGCGGTGGCCTGGGCCGGGGAGTGCCGCGAAGCCGGGCTGGTGGTCGGCTGCTTCCGGCCGCCGTCGGTGCCGGACGGCATCTCGCGGATCCGGCTGACCGCCCGGGCGGATCTGGCGGAGCGCCAGATCGACAGGGCTGTGGGCGCGATCCTGAGGACCGCGCCCACAGCCTGACGGCTCGTCAATTCGCTGTGCTGTCCCTCAATTCGCGGTGCTGAGAGTGGAGATGAAGCGCTGCCAGGCCGGGGCGCCGAAGAGCAGCGCGGGCCCGTCGATCCGTTGGGAGTCGCGGACGGCAAGCAGCTCGCCATTGAGCCGGGCCGCCTCGACACAGTTGTTCATGCCCACGCTGCGGCTGCTGCGCCGCCAGGTGGCAGTCGTGAGGGAAGTGCTGGAAGGAACGTGCGCAGGGCGTGCGGACATCATGCCTCCCCACTCGCCATGAACTAGCCCGGTTCCCCCCGGGCTATCCGGGCGATGAGATCCAACGAGTCCTCGGAGGAGAGCGCGAGTGCCTGGACGGTCAGGAATGCGGCACTGTACGCCTCAAGGTCTTCTCTCCGTTCGAGGTAGAGGCTACTCGTCAGATGGTCGATAACAACCACATCCAGATCCGAAATGGCCGGAAATGAAAAGATAATGAAAGGGCCGGTCAGGCCGACATAGCCGCCGTAATGGAAAGGGATGACCTGCAACCGCACGTGCGGCAGTGCGGCGAGCTGCAGCAAATGCCGTAACTGGTCCCGCATGGCCGCCGGGCCGCCCACTCGCCGACGCAATACCGCCTCGTCGAGCACCGCGCTGAGCACCAGCGGCGGATCGCCGCGCAGCACCTCCTGGCGGGCGATCCGCACCTCCACGAGCGAGTCCACCTTGTCCGAGGGCAGCCCCCCGAGCGCGGCCCGCGTCACCGCCCGCGCGTACGCCGGCGTCTGCAAAAGCCCCGGCACCACCGAGGTCTCCAGGGTGCGGGCCGAGCGCGCCTGCGACTCCAGACTGATGAAGTCGCGGTACTGCGTCGGCAGCAGGCCCCGGTACGCATGCGCCCAATCCACCCCGGCGCCGCCCGCCGAATCGGCCAATGCCTGCAAAAGCGCGCGGAGTTCGGGGTCGCGCACCCCGTACGCTTCGAGCAGCCGGGCCACGTCCGCCGGCTTCACGCCACTGCGACCGGTCTCGATCCGGCTCACCTTCGACTGGTGCCAGCCGACCAGACCGGCCGCCTCACCACTCGTGAGACCCGTGTCGTCGCGCAGCTTGCGCAACTCCTCGCCGAGCTTGCGTCTGCGCACCGCCGGCCCGTGCCCCATAGCCGCCTCCTTCGTCTCCGGCGATGGGTAAGTGTGAGCCCAAATACGGTCTACCGTCGGAGAGTTCACTGCTTTGAGCGACAGATATATGCATATCTTGGTGGATCGCACCCGAGACCGGCACGATGAGTGGCACTCTGACGCGAAGCACAATCCGAGGCCGATGTCGTCTTCGCGAGCGCTCAACCGCTACGAGTCTTCAAGCCGGCCCGGGTGGGAAAGGGACAGCGTCGCCATGGCAGACCACCTCGAAGCAACCCTCACTCTGCCGAGCGATCCCGCCTCGGTCTCCGCGGCACGGAGGTACGTCGTCGGGGTCCTTGCCGACTGGGGCCTGCCGACCGACGCCGAGGCCGCCGACACGATCCGCCTCATCGTCTCCGAGCTCGCCACCAACGCCGTGCAGCACACCTTCGGCCAGTCGCCCACCTTCACCGTGGACGTCCAGCTGGAGCGCGAGGAGGAACTGCGGATCGGGGTGACCGACAGCCACCCGCGCTGGCCGAAACGATTGCCCGCCGCCGTCCAGCAGGACAACGGCCGGGGCATGGTGATCATCCGCTGGCTCGCCGCCGAGTGCGGCGGCCGGCTCTCGGTCGCGCCCACCGCGGACGGCGGCAAGACGGTCTGGATCGCCCTGCCGTGGACGGCGCCCGTCCAGAGCGGCTAGGGCCTGTCCGCCGGACAGGCCCTAGAGACGTGCCGAGGGCGCCCGAGGGCGTCCCGGTACGCGGGACACGCACCGGGACGCCCGGTCTGGCGGCGCGTCAGCCCACCCGCCCGTACAGGACGCTGTGGCTCCAGATCCGCTCCAGGCGGACCACCGTGCCGGCCTTGGGGGAGTGCCAGATCCTGCCGTTCCCGGCGTAGATCCCCACGTGGTACACCCGGCCCCCCGAGTGGAAGAACACCAGGTCCCCGGCCTTGCGGGACGAGGCCGAGACATGCCGGGAGCCGTTGTACTGCTGCTGGGCGGTGCGGGGCAGCTTGCGGCCCGCCTGCTTGAACGAGTAGAGCGTGAGCCCCGAGCAGTCGAACCGGTACGGGCCCGTGGCGCCGAACTGGTAGGGCGATCCCTTCTTCGACGCGGCCACGTGGAGCGCCCTGGCGGCCACGGCGGCGGCGTTCGCCTCGGGCGTGCTGCCCGGTGCCAGCGTCATCGCGCCCGTCACGGCGAGGGTGAGGGCACAGACGGTGCCGAGGCGGACCGCCAGCGACGAGACGTGTGTATGCGCGGTCATGCGCAACCCTTCGTCAAACCGCCTGCGAAGGATGACCTGTCGGGTTCGGACTGGCGAAGACGCCCGGCCGCGCATGCGGCTTCACCCCGAGGGACGGCCGGGGTACGGCCTTCCCGAAGTACTCGGGTCCTCCACTCCTGCCGGTCCACTCTTGTCGACCAGTCGTCCGGAACGGCGGCAGGACTCGGCGTCCGCCCGGACCGCCCCGCCGCGGTGGCGGGGGCTTGTCGTCCTAGGGGATCTTCACGCACCGACTGTCGGATTTACGGACCGAAACGGCTTTGTGTGAGGGTGCTCACGACTGCCTGGTTCGGGTGGACAGGGGCCGTTCGGCGCTACTGCAAATGGGGCTGACGAGCCCTGTACCAGCAACGGAAGGATCGATTCAGCAGATTGTCCACAGGCCGTAAGCAACTCATAAGGGCCGGTGAAAGTAGCCGCCGGTGGGCCGAACGGGGGTAGCCCGTCTGGTGCGTTTCGTCGGCCCTATGAGCGCGTCGGGTATCCCTCGCGGTTCCGGGTGCACTCACCCCGTCGTCTGCGGGGGCACCGTGAGCCGCCCCGCGCGGCGCTCGCCGTCCAGGATCCGCAGCGCCCGTGTCAGCGTCTGCGCGTGTACATGGGCCTCCCCGCGCTGGTGCATCAGCGTCAGGGCCTCCTTCAGCGCGGCCGCCCGGCCGACCAGGGCCTGGGCGGCCCTGAGGGCGGTGTACGTGTCGTGGCCGTGCGCCGGATTGATCCGGCCGAGCAGGTCGACCACTTCGAGGTAGGAGTCGATGAATTCGGCCTCGGCGCGCGTCAGGGCGGGCAGCGGCGGCAGTTCCGGTGGCAGCACGGCGGTTCACCTCCCGCGCAGCGACGTCTTGCGGCTTTCGAGTACGTGATCGGCGAGCCCGTACGCCACGGCGCCGTCGGCGTCGAAGACCACGTCCCGCTCGATGTCGGCGGCCACCTGCTCCGGGGTCCTTCCCGTGTGCCGAGCGAGGAGTTCGGTCAACAGCACGCGCCCACGCAGGATTTCGGCCGCCTGGATCTCCAGATCGGACGGCTGCCCCTGCACCGCCTCCTCGATGGCCGGCTGCTGGAGGAGCACTCGGGAGCCGGGCTGTACGGCGCGCTTTCCGGGCGTGCCGGCCGCGAGCAGCAGCGCGGCCACCGAGCTCGCCTGGCCCAGGCAGAACGTCTGCACATCGCAGGTGACGAACTGCATCGTGTCGTGGATCGCGGCCATCGCGGTGAGCGAGCCGCCGGGGGAGTTGATGTAGAGCGAGATGTCCCGGTCCGGGGCCGCGTGCTCCAGGTGCATGAACTGGGCCATCACGTCGTTGGCCGAAGCGTCGTCGACCGGGGTGCCGAGAAAGATGATCCGCTCCTCGAAGAGCTTGGAGTACGGATCGAGCGTGCGGATGCCCGAGGCGGTGCGCTCCTGGAACTCGGGCACCACGTAGCGGGCGGCGGGGCGGTGGTTCATGACATACCTCTCCTCGACCGGAGGTTCCGAAGGCCTCTGTGGAAAATGTACAGGACGTACAGAACCAGGGTGAGGTGTTGTCCGGAGATCGCGGCGAAGTGGCAGGTCAAAGGGTGTTTCGCTGTCGGCGGGTGGGCGGTTTTGGCCGCCGGTGACGGCGGGCCTTGGCTCAATAGGCCCTCTCCCGGCGATCTCCACGGGTGGCTAGCGTGCGTCGGCGCGGGGGTCACCTGGGGAGAGGGCTCACTGAAGTGTTCTATTTCGCATTCCGTCTCGTGGTGCTGGTGCCGCTGCTGCGGTGGCTGTTCCGCCCGTGCGTCGAAGGGGCCGGGCGGGTACCCGAGGCAGGTGCGGTGATCCTCGCGGGGAATCACCAGTCGTTCACCGACCAGTTCCTGCTGGGCGTGACGCTCAGGCGCCGCCTCACCTTCCTGGCCAAGCAGGAGTACTTCACCGCGCCGGGCCTCAGGGGCCGGGCGACCGCGGCGTTCTTCCGCGCGCTCGGTCAGATCCCGGTCGACCGCTCCGGCAAGGACGCGGCACAGTCGGCGCTCGACACCGCCCTCCAAGTCCTGGGTGACGGAGGGGTGTTGGGGGTCTTCCCCGAAGGGACGCGGTCGCACGACGGGCGGCTGTACAAGGGCAAGGTCGGGGTCGCGGCGATGGCGTTACGGTCCGGCGCTCCTGTGGTCCCGGTCGCGATGATCGGGACGTTCGAGGCGCAGCCGAAGGGCCGCCGACTGCCCCGGCGCGTGCCGATCACCCTCCGCTTCGGCGAACCCCTGGACTTCTCGCGCTATGCCGGGATGGAGAACGAGCGCCTGGTGCTGCGAGCCGTGACGGACGAGATCATGTATGCGGTGCAGAAGCTGTCGGAGCAGGAGTATGTGGACGTGTACGCGGCCGAGGCCCGCACGGCCTGGGAAGCGGCCGCCGCGGCCGCCTGACCCGTTCGCGCACGGCGCGGCGGGGCCCTGTCCGGGACGCACCTCCCCGGCCGGGGCCCCTTTGCGGACCGAGCCCACCGCACCCCTGTGACCTGCGCGGCTGCCGTTTCCCGCGGACCCAACGGCGCAGGTGGGCGGAGTCTAAGCTGGGTGCATGGCCTACGAGATTCCGGTGACGCAAGCCCGCGCAGAGCTCGCGGAGCTGATCAACCGCGTTGTGTACGGCGGGGAGCGGGTCGTGGTGACGCGCCACGGGAAGCCGCTCGTCGCCCTGGTCTCCGCCGCTGACCTGGCGAAACTGGAGTCCGAGCAGGAGCAGGAGCCGCAGCAGGAGGAGCAGGCGACCAGTTCGGTCTCGTTCGTGCACCCCCTGCCGAGGTCCGCCCCCGCGGAGCCCCGGCGCTTCGGGATCGCCGCGGAACACCGGGGTCCGCGCATCGGCGACTGAGAGCGAAAGTACGCGTCGCCGTGCGAGTGTCCCATACACCGATCTGCCTCGCCGAGGCGCCCCCTTGCTGATCATGGATTCTTAAAGCGCCAGTTAACGCGCCGGAAAAACTTCCGCTCTAACGTGCAATGCCTGGCCAAGGGGCCCGGAGATGGCGCTCAACAGGATGTTGAAGTCGGATACGGTTCCGCTGCGTTCGGGCGGCGAACACCTGTCCGGTCGGTCTCCGCCCTCGACGCCAGCTGGGTCCGTCCATGGCTGTCCGTGGACGGAAGGGCACGACTGTGAGGTGGGAAGCGTGCAACTGACGCCGCACGAGCAGGAACGGCTGCTCATCCATGTAGCCGCGGATGTCGCCGAGAAGCGCAGGGCCCGCGGGGTGAAGCTCAACCATCCCGAATCCGTCGCGCTCATCACGTCGCACATCCTCGAAGGAGCCCGTGACGGTTGCACCGTCGCCGAACTCATGGCGTCCGGGCGGAAGTTGCTCTCCCGTGACGAGGTCATGCCCGGCATCCCGGAGATGATCCACGACGTCCAGGTCGAGGCGACCTTCCCGGACGGCACCAAGCTCGTCACCGTCCACGAACCGATCGCCTGACGGGGGAGCGCCGCCGTGATTCCCGGAGAGATCCTCTTCGCCGAGGACCCCATCGCGCTCAACGAGGGCCGTGAGGTCGTGCGGCTGACCGTCCTCAATGCCGCCGACCGGCCCGTCCAGGTCGGCTCCCATTACCACTTCGCC
Organism: Streptomyces sp. WM6378; assembly: GCF_001279695.1. Classification (GTDB taxonomy): domain Bacteria; phylum Actinomycetota; class Actinomycetes; order Streptomycetales; family Streptomycetaceae; genus Streptomyces. The sequence goes on along the minus strand of NZ_LGDD01000024.1, from coordinate 30,345 downwards.
GAGGCCAACCCCGGCCTCGACTTCGACCGTACGGTTGCCCGGGGCAAGCGACTCAACATCGCCGCGGGCACCGCCGTCCGCTTCGAACCCGGCATTCCCGTCGACGTAGAACTCGTCCCCCTGACCGGCCGGCGCATCGTGCCGGGGCTGCGCGGCGAGACCGGAGGTTCCCTCGATGACTGACCTCGACCGCGCCGTGTACGCCGACCTGTTCGGCCCCACCACCGGCGACCGCATCCGGCTCGCCGACACCGATCTCCTGGTCGAGATCGAGGAGGACCGCTCGGGCGGGCCCGGGCGCTCGGGCGACGAGGCGGTGTTCGGCGGCGGCAAGGTGATCCGCGAGTCCATGGGGCAGGCGCGGACCACGCGAGCCGAAGGCGCGCCGGACACCGTTGTCACCGGGGCCGTGATCATCGACCACTGGGGCATCGTCAAGGCCGACATCGGCATCCGCGACGGGCGGATCACCGGCATCGGCAAGGCGGGCAACCCGGACACCATGGACGGCGTTCACCCCGAACTCGTCATCGGCCCCGAGACCGAGATCATCGCGGGCAACGGGAAGATCCTCACCGCGGGAGCCGTCGACACCCACGTCCACTTCATCTCGCCCACGCTCATCGACCAGGCGCTCTCCTCCGGCATCACCACGCTGGTCGGCGGCGGCACGGGACCCGCCGAGGGCAGCAAGGCCACCACCATCACGCCGGGCCCCTGGCATCTGGCCCGCATGTTCGCCGCGCTGGAGAACGCGCCCGTCAACATCGGGCTGCTCGGCAAGGGCAACACCATGTCCCGCGAGGCCATGTACTCCCAGCTGCGCGGCGGCGCCCTCGGATTCAAGATCCACGAGGACTGGGGAGCCACCCCCGCCGTGATCGACGCCTGCCTCGGCGTCTGCGACGAGACGGGCGCCCAACTCGCCATCCACACCGACACGTTGAACGAGGCGGGCTTCGTCGGCGACACCCTCGCCGCCATCGCGGGCCGCTCGATCCACGCGTACCACACCGAAGGCGCGGGCGGCGGGCACGCGCCCGACATCATCACCGTGGTCTCGCAGCCCAACGTGCTGCCCAGCTCCACCAACCCGACCCGGCCGCACACCGTCAACACCATCGAGGAACACCTCGACATGCTGATGGTGTGTCACCACCTCAACCCGGCCGTGCCGGAGGACCTCGCGTTCGCCGAGTCCCGGATCCGGCCCTCGACGATCGCGGCCGAGGACTTCCTGCACGACCTCGGCGCCATCTCGATCATCTCCTCCGACTCCCAGGCGATGGGCCGCATCGGCGAAGTCGTGCTGCGTACGTGGCAGACGGCGCACGTCATGAAGGTCCGGCGGGGCGCGCTGGCCGGGGACGGGCACGCCGACAACCACCGGGTGCGGCGCTACGTCGCCAAGTACACGATCAACCCGGCCGTCGCCCAGGGCCTCGACCACGAGATCGGATCGGTGGAGAGCGGCAAGCTCGCCGACCTCGTGCTGTGGGAGCCCGCGTTCTTCGGGGTCAAGCCGCAGCTCGTCATCAAGGGCGGCCAGATCGCGTACGCGCAGATGGGTGACGCGAACGCGTCGATCCCCACCCCGCAGCCGATCCTGCCGCGCCCCATGTTCGGCGCGTACGGCAAGGCGCCCGCCGCCAACTCCCTCAACTTCGTGTCCCAGGCCGCGCTGGAGGACGACCTCCCCGAGCGGCTCGGCCTGGACAAGCGGTTCGTGGCCATCAAGAACACCCGCCGGGTGGGCAAGGCGGACATGCGCGAGAACGACGCGCTGCCGGACGTCAAGGTCGACCCCGACACGTTCACGGTGACCATCGACGGTGATGTGGTGGACCCGGCGCCGGCTGCCGAACTGCCCATGGCCCAGCGCTACTTCCTCTTCTGACGGGCCGTCACCACATGAGCCGCGCAGCCCTGCTCGTCCTCGCCGACGGTCGTTTCCCCGCCGGCGGCCACGCCCACTCCGGCGGTGCCGAACCGGCCGTCAAGGCGGGACGCATCCGTAACGCCACCGACCTCGCGGAGTTCTGCCGGGGCCGGCTGCACACCGCCGGCCTCACCTCGGCCGCGCTCGCCGCCGCGGCCGCCGCGGGGCTCGACCCGCTCGCCCTGGACGAGGCCGCCGACGCCCGCACTCCGTCCCCGGCCCTGCGGGCCACCGCCCGCAAGCTCGGCCGCCAGATGATGCGGGCGGCCCGGGCGACCTGGCCGTCCGCCGAACTCGACGCGCTGGCCGCCGCCCGGCCGCGCGGCGTTCACCAGCCGATCGTGCTCGGCCTCGCCGCCCGCGCGGCGGGGCTCGGTCCCGAAGACGCGGCGCACTGCGTGGCGTACGAGGTGGTGAGCGGGCCAGCCACGGCCGTCGTACGGCTGCTGAGCCTCGACCCGTTCGACGCGACGGCCGTCCTCGCCCGGCTCGCGCCGGACCTTGACGCGGTGGCTCGGCGGGCCGCTGTCGCCGCCACGGAGGCGGCGGTCGGCGGGCTGGACGCGCTGCCCGCGGCCTCCGCTCCGCTCCTGGACGTCATGGCCGAGGCGCATGCGGCTTGGCCGGTGCGGCTGTTCGCGTCGTAGGGAGGTGCGGCACCGCTGCCCGGGGGCTCCGGCCCCCAGACCCCCGTTCGCGCCTCAAGAGCGCTCGTCCTCAAACGCCGGACGGGGCCGAAAGAGGTTCCCCCCACACACATACAACCTGGAGAGCCGCATGCACCTCGACCACTCCCACGAAGGCCCCGCCGCCATCAGTGCCGACGCCCACCGACCCGACGGCACCCGGCGGGCCCTGCGCGTCGGGCTCGGGGGGCCCGTCGGGTCCGGGAAGACCGCCACCGTCGCCGCGCTCTGCCGGGCCCTGCGCGACCAGCTTTCCATCGCCGTCGTCACCAACGACATCTACACCCGCGAGGACGCCGCCTTCCTGCTGCGCAACGCCGTGCTGCCGCCCGAGCGGATCCAGGCCGTCGAGACCGGGGCCTGCCCGCACACCGCCATCCGCGACGACATCTCCGCCAACCTCGAAGCCGTCGAGGACCTGGAGGACGCGGTCGGGCCGCTCGACCTGATCCTCGTCGAGTCCGGCGGCGACAACCTCACCGCCACCTTCTCCAAGGGGCTTGTCGACGCCCAGATCTTCGTCATCGACGTGGCGGGCGGGGACGACATCCCGCGCAAGGGCGGACCGGGCGTCACCACCGCCGACCTGCTCGTCGTCAACAAGACCGACCTCGCACCGTATGTCGGGTCCGACCTCGGGCGGATGGCCCGCGACGCCAAGGAGCAGCGGGCCGAACTCCCCGTTGTCTTCCAGTCGTTGAGGTCCGACGAGGGCGTCGGCCAGGTCGCCGGCTGGGTGCGGGAGCAGCTCGCGGCATGGTCGGCCTGACCCTCGGCGCGCCGGGGGTGCGCGCCACCGCCCGCATCGTCGCCACCCCCGAAGGCCTGCCCGTACTGGAAGGGGAGGGGCCGCTCGCGCTGCGCCGCACCCGGGCGCGCGGCCCGTACCACCGGGTCACCGTCGTGGGCGCGATGAGCGCCCCGCTCGGCGGCGACCGGATCGCCGTCGAGGCCGAGGTGCGCGACGGGGCGCGGCTCGACGTCGACTCGGCCGCCGCCACCATCGCGCTGCCCGGTCGCGACGGCGAGCGGGCGCACTACGACGTGCGCCTCACCGTCGGTGAGGGCGCCGAACTGCGCTGGCTTCCCGAGCAGCTCATCTCGGCGCACGGCAGCGACCTCGCGATGCGCACCCGGATCGACCTCGCGGCCGGAGCCCGCCTCGTGTTCCGTGAGGAACAGGTGCTCGGCCGCCACGGCGAGGCCCCCGGCACCCTCGCCACCCGCCTCACCGTGCACCGCGCCGGCCGCCCGCTGCTCGACCAGGAGCTGGCGTACGGGCCGGGCGCACCCGGTGGCTGGGACGGGGGAGCGGTGCTCGGCGGGCACCGGGCGGCGGGTCAACTGCTCGTCGTGGCACCGGAGTTCACCGACCGTCCCGCCGAGACCCGGATGCTCGGCGACAGCGCCGTGCTCACTCCGCTCGCCGGGCCGGGCTTCCTCGTGACGGCGGTGGCCGCGGACGCCCGGCTGCTGCGCCGGACCCTCGACGACGTACTGCACACGCACCTCGCGACACGCTGACCGCTCAGCGGAACACCACGCACCGGCTATCGGTTCGGTAAAAAAACACCTGTACGGCCTGTGCACAGTGGCCTCACAGACGAAAGGATCCCCCGACAGGCCCAAATGGCGCGCTGAGACTGACAGCGCACTTCAGCAGGGGGAGGTACCACTTGAGACGCACCGCAGTGCTCGGCTCGGCCGGCACACTGATCGCGGGCACGCTGATGGTGGGCGCGATAGCGGCTCCGGTCGCCAACGCCGACAACCGCGACCACGGTTGGTCCGAGGCGCGTGGCGCGCAGGTCGCCGCCGACAGGGCGGCCAAGCAGGGCATCAATTGGACGGACTGCCCCGCCGACTGGGCGATCGCCAAGCCCATTCAGTGCGGCTACGTGAGCGTCCCGCTCGACTACTCGCGGCCCAACGGCAAGCAGATCAAGCTCGCCGTCGACCGCATCGGCAACACCGGCACCAAGGCCGAGCGCCAGGGTGCCCTCATCTACAACCCGGGCGGCCCCGGCGGCTCCGGCATGCGCTTCCCCACCCGGGTGACCACCAAGAACCCGCTGTGGACCAACACCTCGAAGGCGTACGACTTCGTGGGCTTCGACCCGCGCGGCGTGGGCCACTCGACGCCGATCTCCTGCGTGGACCCGCAGGAGTACGCCAAGGCGCCGAAGGCCGACCCGGTGCCGAGCAGCGAGGCCGACAAGCGCGCCCAGCGCAAGCTCGCCGCCGAGTACGCGGACGGCTGTGCCGAGCGCAGCGGCTGGATGCTGCCGTACATGACCACGCCGAACACCGCGCGCGACCTGGACGTCATCCGGGCCGCCCTCGGTGAGAAGAAGCTCAACTACCTGGGCGTCTCCTACGGCACCTACCTGGGCGCGGTCTACGGCACGCTGTTCCCCTCGCACGTCCGCCGCATGATCGTGGACAGCGTGGTCAACCCGGACCAGGACAACATCTGGTACCAGGCCAACCTGGAGCAGGACGTCGCCTTCCAGGCCCGCTGGAACGAGTGGGAGGACTGGGTCGCCAAGTACGACTCCAAGTTCCACCTCGGCACCACCCGGGCGCAGGTCGAGGCCCAGTGGCTGAAGCTGCGCGCCGACGCCAAGAAGAGCCCGCTCGACGGCAAGGTCGGTCCGGCCGAGCTGCTCGGGTACTTCCAGAAGGCCCCGTACTACGACTCGTACTGGGTGCCGGTCGCCAAGGCGCTCAGCGCGTACGCGGCGGGTGACATCAAGCCGGTCGTCGCCGCCTCCGCTCCCGACATGTCGGACATCGCGGGCAACATCGCCTCGGAGAACGGCAACGCGGTCTACACCGCCGTCGAGTGCGCGGACGCCAAGTGGCCCACCAGCTGGCGCAAGTGGGACCGCGACAACACCAAGCTGAACAAGGACTACCCGTTCCTGACCTGGTCCAACGCCTGGATGAACCTGCCGTGTGCCACCTGGTCCACCAAGCAGCAGAACCCGGTCGAGGTCAAGACGGGCAAGGGCCTCCCGCAGGTCCTGATCGTGCAGTCCACCAATGACGCCGCCACCCCGTTCCAGGGCGCCGTCGAGCTGCACAAGGCCTTCAAGAACTCGCGCCTCGTCATCGAGAAGGGCGCCGGTTCGCACGGTGTGACCGGTCTCGTCAACCCGTGCATCAACTCGCGCGTGGACGACTACCTGCTCACCGGCAAGACCGACAAGGCGGACTACACCTGCACCCCGCACGCAACTCCCGTGCCGTAGGCGTTAGTTGAGCAGAGGGGGGGGCGGCCGGAGATTCTCCGGCCGCCCCCTTTGTCTTCATGTCTTACGCACGCCCGGCCAGCCAGGCGTCCTCGGCCGCGTAGTCGAACAGGCCCACGGCCGCGTAGTTCTTGGCCATCTTCGGGAACGCCTCGCTCCACTCCCGGCCCTTCAGCTGCCCGGCCAGCCACTCGACCGTGGCGGGCAGCGACTCCACGTACCCGGTCACCGGCCGGTAGTCCAGCTCCCGCTCGGCCGTGCCCATGTCGTAGACGATCGGATGCGGGGTGCTCCACGGCGTGATGCCGACCGTGCCCGGCGGCGCGCCCTCCACCAGGACGAGCTCGCTGCGCACCCCGACGATCTCGTCGATGGCCGCGCTGATCTCGGCGACCGTCGGGGCTTCGCCGTCCGCCGCGTTGAGCACCCGGTCGCCGGGCCTGTTCGCGGCCAGCCGGATCAGCTCCGCGATGTTGGAGACGTGCGCCGGATGGAACCGGCTCTCCCCGCGGTACGCGAGCACCCGCACCGGCCGCCCGTCCAACGCCCGCTTCACGAAGTGCAGTTCACGCGGCGTCTGGCAGTACGGCCCGTGGACCGCCCCCGCGCGCAGCAGCGTCGAGGGGATCGACGAGCCGAGCAGCTCCTGCTCAAGAGCCACCTTCCGGGTGCCGTACGTCGCCTCGCCGGGAGCCACGGTGGCCAGCGACTCCGGGATCGGGACCGGGTAGCACGGCGACCCGTCGGGCTCGGCCTGGGTGTCGAAGCCGCGCCCCTCGTCGTCCTCGTACACCGCGCCGCTGGAGATCACCACCGCGGAGCCGATCCGGTCGCCGAGCCTCGCCAGCTGCCGGGCGTGGCCCTGCCCGTACGCGACCATGTCGACCAGTACGTCGACGCCGTCCCCGAGTGCGGCGGCGAGGGCCGCGTCGTCCTCGCGGTCGAGGCGCACCCGCTGTACGTTCCCGGGCCAGGCGGCGTCCCCGCCGCCTCCTCGTGACGCGGCCCGCACCTCCCAGCCGTCCTCGGCGAGCGCGCGCACGGCGGCCCGCCCGATCTGTCCGGTAGCTCCGATGACGAACGCGCATCCCTTGGTCATGGCCCGGACGCTACGCCCGCGCCGATCAAGGCGGCCAGAGCGTTCCGCCCTGCGCGGATCCGCCCAGGGCCGAGCGGTCCGGGGAACTGCCGGACACGGGCTCTCAGCTGATGATGCCCCGGAACCTGCGCGACTCCTCGGCCTTCACGTCGGCCGCGTACCGGTCCACGTACTCCTGGCCCGACAACTCCATGACCTTGTACATGATCTCGTCGGTGACCGCCCGCAGGATGGCCTTCTCGCCCTCCATCCCCTCGTACCGCGAGAAGTCCAGCGGCTCGCCGAAGCGGATCGACACCCGCTTGATCTTCGGTACGACCTGGCCGGGCGGCTGGATCTCGAAGGTGCCGACCATCGCGCACGGGATCACCGGAACGCCGCCCCGGATGGCCATCACCGCGACGCCGACCTTGCCTTTGTACAGCTTGCCGTCGTGCGAGCGGGTGCCCTCGGGGTAGATGCCGAGCAGCTCGTCCTTGGCGAGCACCCCGAGCCCCTCCCGGATCGCGGCCTGCCCCGCCTCCTTGCCGGACCGGTCCACCGGGATCTGGCCGATGGCCCGGAAGAACGCGGCGGTCAGCCGGCCCTTGATGCCGGGCCCCGTGAAGTACTCCTGCTTGGCGAGGAAGGTGATGCGTCGCTTCAGCATCACCGGCATCAGGAAATGGTCGGAGAAGGAGAGGTGGTTTCCCGCGACGATCGCCGCGCCCTCCTCGGGAATGTGCTCAAGTCCCTCCAGCCTCGGCCGGAACAGCAGTCTCAACAGGGGCCCCAGGACTGCGTATTTGAGGATGTAGTAGAGCACCCGCAAGCTCCTCACCATGCAGAAGGGTGGCCAGTGTAGGGGGAGGTCCCCGCCCCTGTAACCACTGGCGACGGGCCTGACGGCGGATCGATCAATCGATCATTTGTGCGCGAGTTCTTGAGCGAACGAAGTGTGAAGAGTAGAAACCGTTCACGTCACCGCGTGAACCCCTCCCTCCCCTTCCCTCCCACTCCTCGGGCTGGAGTCCCCATGACAACTCCCTGGTCCCGCCGTGCCTTTCTGTATGCCACGGGCTCCTCGGCCCTCGCCCTGGGGATCGCCGGGGCCCCGGGGGCCGAAGCCGCCGACTCCTACGACGCGCTGCGCGCCACCTGGCGGACGCTGATCCTCGGCACCGGCTTCAGCCCCACCGCCGAACCGTTCAGGTCCAGGCTCGCCGACCTCGGCTCCGCCGCCTCGGCCCTGCTCTCGACGATGGCCCCGGTGAGCGGATCCCTGTGGCCCGACGCCGTCTACGCCGACCCGGACCCGGACACCGACCAGGAGTCGTACGGCTACTCGGCCAGGATGAACGACAGCTGCACCCGGCTGCGCACCATGGCCGAGGCCTACAGTCGGCCCGGCACCGGACTCACCGGCGACAGCGCCCTCGCCACCGCCATAGCCACCGGCCTCGACCACCTCCACAGCGACGTCTACAACGAGGGCCGGGCCGCCTACGGCAACTGGTACAACTGGCAGATCGGCGCCCCGCAGGCCCTGCTCGACAGCTGCGTCCTGCTGTACGACCAGCTGTCCTCGGGCCAACTGGCCAGCTATCTCACGGCAGTTGACCACTTCGTGCCGGACAGCGCCGTCTCCGTCTACTCCGGTACGAGCACCGGAGCCAACCGCGTCGACCTGTGCCGGGTGCTCGCGCTGCGCGGAGTGCTCGGCAAGAGCTCGGCGAAGCTCTCCCTGGCCGCGAACGCACTCTCGCCGGTCTTCCCGTACGTGGCCTCGGGAGACGGGCTCTACGCCGACGGCTCCTTCATCCAGCACACCTATGTGCCGTACACCGCCTCCTACGGGTCGGTGATGCTCGGCGGCCTCGGCATGCTGTTCGCCCTGCTCGCCGGCTCCGCCTGGCAGGTCACGGACCCGGCCCGGCAGATCGTCTTCGACGCGGTCGAGAACGCCTGGGCGCCCTTCCTCTACAACGGCCTCGCCCTGGACGGTGTCGCGGGCCGCGCCATCAGCCGGGGGATCTCCGCCGCGGGCGGCCCTCAGCAGGACGACCATGCCCGCGGCCATGCGATCCTCGCCTCGATCGTGCTGCTCGGGCAGGGTGCCAGTAGCGCCGAGAACGCCCGCTGGCGCGGGCTCGTCAAAGGCTGGACGCAGCGCGACTACTACAGCCCGCCGCTGGACGACGGCTTCCTGAACATCTCAAGTCTCGCCCGCCTCAAGGGAGTTCAGGACGACAGCACGGTGTCCGCGATCGCCGAACCCGTCGGCCACCGCCTCTTCACCCACATGGCCCGGGCCACCCACCGCCGGCCCACCTGGGCCGCCGCCATCAGCATGGCCGACAAGCGGATCACGTACTACGAGACCGGCAACGGCGAGAACCTGCACGGCTGGCACACCGGGTCCGGAATGCTCTACTGGTGGGGCGACACCTATGCGAACGGCCAGTACAGCGACGCCTTCTGGCCCACCGTGGACCCGTACCGGCTGCCCGGCACCACGGCCTCGCGCAAGGCCCTCGCGGATGCGGCGGGCGGCGACTGGGGGGCGTCCAGGCCGGACGTGAACTGGGTGGGCGGCGCGACCGACGGGCAGCGGGCCTCCATCGGCCAGTACCTCAAGGGCCTGGGAAGCACCCTGCTCGCGAAGAAGTCCTGGTTCTGCCTCGACGACGCCATCGTGTGCCTGGGCGCGGGCATCTCGTGCACGGACGGCACGGCCGTCGAGTCGACCGTCGACAACCGCAACCTCGGGCCGACCGGAAGCGCCGCACTCACCGTCGACGGGACCGTCCAGCCGCTCGCCTACCCCTGGTCGGCGACCCTGACCGGCGCCTCCTGGGCCCACCTCGCGGGCCACGGCGGCTATGCCTTCCCCGGCAGGGCGACCGTACAGGCCAGGCGCGAGGAGCGTACCGGCCGCTGGAGCGACATCAACAAGGGCAGCTCGACGACGCCGATCAGCCGCCGCTACCTCGCCCTGTGGGCCGACCACGGCACGAACCCGTCCGGCGCCGGATACTCCTACGTGCTGATGCCGGGCGCATCCGCCTCCCAGACCGCCGCCCGCGCCGCCGACGCCAGCTGGCTGAGCGTGCTCGCCAACACCGACGACCAGCAGGGCGTCCAAGTGCCCTCGCTCGGCTTCACCGGGGTCAACTTCTGGTTCGGCGGCACCGTCGGCGCGCTCACCGCCAGCGCGCCGTGCGCCGTGATGATCGGCGAGCGGAGCGACGGCACCGCGGTGATCTGCGTCAGCGACCCCATGCGGATGCAGACCTCGCTGACCCTCACCTGGAGACGGGCCGTCGCCTCGGTGACCTCCCGCCCGGCCACCGTCACCGGCGCCACCACGGGCTCGTCCCTGACCCTCACCTTCGGCGACCTCAGCGGCACCGGGGGAGCCACGCAGCAGACCACCGTCAGGCTCGGCTGACCGGGCTCACGTGCTGCGCGACGTCGCGGCCGTCCCGATCGCGGTGAGCCCGAGCACCACCCAGCCGAACCACAGCCAGCCGCTGCTGCCGAGCGCCACCGTGTACGCAGTGATCACCACCAGCATCACGAGGGTGAGCACCATCATCGACTTCGTCGAACGGGGCATAGCGTCCCCTTCCTCCCGGCGGGCGCCGTGAAGACCATGGTCTCCCCGGGAGGGGCCGCCGCGCTACTGCCCGCGCGTGTTCAGTGAGGCGAGATAGGCGTTGTAGGCCTGAAGTTCCTTGTCGCCGTTGCGGTCGGCGGCCCGGTCGGTGCGGCGCGCGTGGCGCTTCTCGGTGGCGTACCACTGGAAGACGAGCGCGATCAGGACGAGCACCGAGGGGATCTCGCTGAACGCCCAGGCGATGCCGCCACCGGCCTGCTGGTCGGTGAGCGCGTCGATGCCGAGCGAGGCCGGCGGGTTCTTGTACGTGCCGATCATGGGCTCGCTGGCCATCATCAGGGCGATGCCGAAGAAGGCGTGGAAGGGCATGCCGGCGAAGAGCTCCAGCATCCGCATCACATAGCCGGGCCGGTGCGGGCCCGGGTCCACGCCCATGATCGGCCAGAAGAAGACCAGACCGACCGCGAGGAAGTGGACCATCATCGCGATGTGCCCGGTCTTGGACTCCATCAGGAAGTCGAAGAGCGGCGTGAAATAGAGCCCGTACAGGCTGGCGATGAAGAGCGGGATCGTGAAGGCCGGGTGCGTGATGATCTTCATGTACCGGCTGTGCAGCAGCATCAGGAGCAGCTCGCGCGGGCCCTTGCGGCCGCGCGGGGCGACCGGCAGCGCGCGCAGCGCGAGCGTGACCGGCGCGCCGAGCAGCAGCAGGATCGGCGACAGCATGCTGATCACCATGTGCTGCACCATGTGCACGCTGAACATGACCATGCCGTAGTCGTTCAGCTTGGTGCACATGACGAGCCCGATGGTCAGGACGCCCACGGTCCAGAAGATCATCCGGCTGACCGGCCAGCTGTCGCCGCGCCGTCTGAGCCGGACCACACCCCACGCGTACAGGCCGAGCCCGAGGAGGCAGCCGATGAGGAAGAAGGGGTCCGTCGACCATTCGAGGCCCCGCGCCAGCGTGAACGGCGGCAGGTCCATGTTCATGTCCATGCCGTGCCCGCTGTGATCCATCCGCTGACTCCTGATTCGTACCGGTTGTCCCGCACCAGACTAGAACCGCCCCCGGCCGGTGATGCGGCCGGGGGCGGTTCATTGCATACAGAACAATCCGGAAGCGGACGGTGCTGTGCGGCCGGAGGCCAGGGTCTGTCCGCCGGACAGGCCCTAGAGCACGCACTCCGCTTCGGCGTACCGCTCGGCCGGGACGGTCTTCAAGGTGGCCGTCGCCTCGGCGAGCGGGACCATCACGATGTCGGTGCCGCGCAGCGCGGTCAGCATCCCGAACTCGCCGCGGTGGGCGGCCTCGACCGCGTGCCAGCCGAATCGGGTGGCGAGCACCCGGTCGTACGCGGTGGGCGTGCCGCCGCGCTGGACGTGGCCGAGGATGACCGGCCGGGCCTCCTTGCCCAGGCGCTGCTCCAGCTCGATGGAGAGCTGGCGGGCCACGCCCGCGAAGCGCTCGTGGCCGTAGACGTCGGTGCCGCCCACGTCGAACTGCATCGAGCCCTCGCGCGGCTTGGCGCCCTCGGCGACGACGACGATCGCGAACTTCTTGCCCGCCGAGAAGCGCCGGCCGACCAGCTCGGTCAGCTCGTCGATGTCGAAGGGGCGCTCGGGCACGACGATGGCGTGCGCGCCGGCGGCCATGCCCGAGTGCAGCGCGATCCAGCCGGTGTGGCGGCCCATGACCTCGACGATCAGCACGCGCTGGTGCGATTCGGCGGTGGTCTTCAGGCGGTCGAGGGCCTCGGTCGCCACGCCCACGGCGGTGTCGAAGCCGAAGGTGACGTCGGTCGAGGCGATGTCGTTGTCGATGGTCTTGGGCACGCCCACGATGGGGAGCCCCGCCTCGGAGAGCAGGGTCGCGGCCTTCAGGGTGCCCTCGCCGCCGATCGGGATGATCGCGTCGAGCCCGAGCTCGGCGACGTGTCCCTTGGCGCGCTCGACGCCGTCGCGCAGATGCGCGGGCTGGACGCGGGAGGAGCCGAGGATGGTGCCGCCACGGGCGAGGATGCCGCCGACCGCATCGAGGTCGAGCTTGCGGTAGTCGGCTTCGAGCAGGCCCCTCCAGCCGTCGTGGAAGCCGATGACCTCGTCGCCGTGGTCGACCACCGCGCGGTGCACGACGGATCGGATGACGGCGTTCAGGCCGGGGCAGTCGCCGCCGGAGGTGAGCACACCAATTCGCATTGCCCGGAGAACCTTTGCAACGTGGGCCGACGACCGGACCACGTCGTCCGGTTGGATCCCCGTCACCCTACCGGCGCAAGGTGACGGGGGCCGAATCGGAGGTCCGACTGATGGACGTGGTACGAACGTACGAACCGCCCACCAGCCGGACCGAGTTGCCGAAGGTGTCCGCTCTCGCTCGTTTCGGGCGTTACGCGGGCTGGGTCGCCGACGCGATGCGCTCGGCGCGCAGCGCCTCGTACCAGCGGTCGTCGGTCGGCGGCAGCGCGTTCACGTCGAGGGCCAGCTTCAGGAGCATGTCCGCGATCTGCGGATTGCGCGCGAGGACCGGGCCGTGCATGTACGTACCGAACACGGTGTCGTTGTACGCGCCTTCGGTGCCGTCTCCCGTGCCGTTGCCCTTGCCCAGGCGGACCCGGGCGAACGGGCGGGCGGTCGGGCCGAGGTGGGTGACGCCCTGGTGGTTCTCGAAACCGGTCAGCTGGGGCAGGCCGAGCCGCTCGTCGATGTCGCCGAGCACGTCGCCGACGCAGCGCTCGCCCTCGCCGCGCGTCGAGATCACGTCGAGCAGGCCGAGGCCCGGCTCGCGCTCGCCGAGGTCGTTGATGAACTCGTGGCCCAGGATCTGGTACCCGGCGCAGACCGAGAAGATGATCGCGCCGTTGGACGCCGCCCGGCTCAGGCCGGTGTCGCGGCGCAGCCGCTCGGCCGCGAGCCGCTGCGGCCGGTCCTCGCCGCCACCGATGAGGTAGATGTCACCGGAGGTCGGGATCGGCTGGTCGCTGCGGACGTCGAGCCGGTGCACGTCCAGGCCGCGCTGGCGCGCCCGGCGCTCCACGACCAGGGCGTTGCCCTGGTCGCCGTAGGTGCTCAGCAGGTCGGGGTAGACCCACACGAGGCGCAGGCTGTTGTCTGCCATGTCGCTTGCTTGCTCCTTCCTTGGTCAGTTGCCGACGACGCGGCGGACGTCCTGGAACGCGGTGTAGTTGGCGATCAGCTCGATCCGCCCGGGCGGCGCCAACTGGGCGCACTCCTCCAGGCTTTCGCAGACCCGGAAGTCCAGGTTCGCGACCTCCAGACGCACCGCCAGGTCCAGCTTGCGGTCGCCGATCACGAAGATCGGGTGGCCGGCGAGCCGGGTGTAGTCGACGTCCCACAGCCAGGAGGTGTCCGTGCCGTCGGCGCCGCGGGCGTTGACGGACAGGACGACCGGCGTGGGCGGCGGGTCGATGAGGGAAAACGTTTCGAGCCAGCCCGCCGGGTTCTTCGCGAGCAGGAGCCGCAGCTCACGGCCCTGGAAGCTGACCACGTCGTAACGTCCCGCGACCGCCTGCACCTGGTACATGCGCTCAAGGGCGACCTGCGGCGGCACCCCGAACACCGCGGCGACCGCGGCGGAGGTGGCGGCGTTCGCCTTGTTGGCGCGGCCGGGCAACTGGAGGTGGATCGGCCAGGCCGACCCGTGCGGGTCCAGTACGTAGTCGCCGTTGAGGACCCAACTGGGCGCCGGGCGGCGGAAACCGCACTCGCCGCAGAACCAGTCGTCGCCGGGCCGCTGCATCACACCGCCGCAGGCGGGGCACGACCAGGCGTCGTCCTTCCACTCCTGACCGGCCGCCACCCACACCACGTTGGGGGAGGAGGACGCCGCCCACACGACCAGCGGGTCGTCCGCGTTGGCGATCACCACGGCCTTGGAGCCGGACAGGCCCTCGCGCCACTTCTCGGCGAGCATGCGGGTCTCGGCGGCGCGGTCGAGCTGGTCGCGCGAGAGGTTGAGCAGCGCGATCGCCTTCGGCGTCACATCGCGCGCGACACCCGCCAGATACTTCTCGTCGACCTCGATCACGCCGTACTTGGCGTCCGAACCGCCCGCCAGCGCCGACGTGATGCCGGCCGGCATGTTGGCGCCGAGCGCGTTCGACACCACCGGGCCACTGGCCCGCAGCGCCTCGGCGATCAGCCGGGTCGTGGTCGTCTTGCCGTTCGTCGCCGACACCAGGACGACGTCCAGATGAGTGGCGAGCCGCCCGAGCAGATCGGGGTCGAGCTTGAGCGCGACGCGCCCGCCGATCACCGATCCACTGCCCCGGCCCGCCGCGCGCGACACCGCCGCGGCGGCCTTGCCCGCGGTCACCGCCAGCTTGGCTCGCGGTGACAGGGGCCCGGCACCTCCAACGTGTCCTGACATCGTCCTTGATCCTCCTTGCGCCTGGGTCGGGTGTCAGCCTATCGAGATCCGGTCAGCGCCCCGAACCGCGCCACCATTCGAAATGGCCTCCACCCCTCGGAACGTACTCTTGCGCCCATGCGCCACCGTCCCATTCCCGGCAGTTCCGGCTCCGTACGAGAGATGAGTCTCCTCGGCGACCGGTTGCTCCACGCCCCCTGCGAACCCGTCACGGACTTCGGGCCCGCGCTGCACCGCCTCGTCCAGGACATGTTCGCGACGATGTACGCGGCCGAGGGTGTCGGCCTGGCGGCGAACCAGATCGGCGTCGCCCAGCGGGTGTTCGTGTACGACTGCCCCGACGACGAGGACGTGCGGCATCTGGGGTACGTCGTCAACCCCCGCCTGGTGGAGGCCGACGGCATGGAGGTGCGCGGCCCCGAGGGCTGCCTCTCCCTGCCGGGTCTGGAGGCGCCGACCTCGCGCTTCGACCGGGCGGTGGTGGAGGGCGTGGACCTCTCGGGCGAGCCCGTACGGATCGAAGGCACCGGGTTCTTCGCCCGCTGCCTGCAGCACGAGTGCGACCACCTGGAGGGGGTGGTGTACGCGGACCGGGTCACGGGGTGGCGTAGGTCCTGGTTGCGGCGGGCGATCCGCAAGGCGCCGTGGGGCGGACGGGCGGACTGGCCCCACCCCGCCCCTTCCCCAAACCCTCCGGGGGAGTAAGTCCGGCTGCGGACCGTGGATGACTGGTCGCGCAGTTCCCCGCGCCCCTGGCAGAGCCGGGTACAGGCATCTTCAGCCTGTCATGGGGGTCCCCTGGCCCTTAAGGCCTTGGGGGAGTTTGAGGACGAGCGCCCTTCAGGCGCGATACGGGGTCTGGGGCGGAGCCCCGGGAGCACTTTCACCCCCGGCGGGTTCCGGGAAGGGGCGGGGTGGGGGATCAGAAGCCCGGTCCGCCCACCCGGTCGCCCGCCGCAGCCAGCCGCCCCCACAACAGGTCGGCCAGCGCCTGCACCAACTCCGCGCGGGAGCACGGGCGTTCGCCCAGCCACCAGTCGCCCGCCGCATGCATCATGCCGACGATCCCGTGCCCCCAGACCCGCGCGAGCACCTCGCTGCCCGGCCCGAGGTCGATCCGCTCGGCGATCACCACGCCCAGGTCCTCGCCCATGCGGCGGAGCAGCGGCGCGGAGTGCCGGCCCACGTCGAAGCCCTGCTCGGACTCCGGTGCCGGGGAGTCCTCGGCGGGGTGCATCAGGAACCGGTACACCTGAGGCCGCGCCTCGATGGCCGTCAGGTAGGTCTCCAGGGTCGCCTCGACCCGCTCGCGCCGCTCGGCGGGCGCGTCGAGCGCGGCCCGCAGCGCGGAGAGCAGGGCGTCGGTGTGGCGCTGGGCCAGCGCGCGGTAGAGGCCGCCCTTGTCGCCGAAGTGGCGGTAGAGGATGGGCTTGGTGATGCCCGCCTCGGCCGCGATCGCGTTCATGGAGGCCTTCGGGCCGTCCCGGAGCACCACCCGGTCCGCCGCCTCCAGCAGTTCGCGCCGCCGGCGCTCGGCCGCCGTTCGCTGCTGTGCGGCCTGCTGTGTGGTCTCCATGGGTTCTTCTCCCCGCCCGTACTGCATTTTCCTTGGGTTCCATCTTTCGAAAGCCTTGCGCAACGTAACACTCCGCCCGGCGGCGGCGCTGGGCGGCCGGTGGTCGGTTGACAGGGGCTACCCGCCGGTAACAGACTTCGGTTACCGGAAGTAACGCTTGGAGTGGTGGAGGGGACATGGCCGAGTTCACGATGGATCTCAACGACGACCAGAAGCAGGTCCGGGACTGGTTGCACGGGTTCGCCAAGGATGTGATCCGCCCCGCGGCCGCCGAGTGGGACGAGCGCGAGGAGACTCCCTGGCCGGTGATCCAGGAAGCGGCCAAGGTCGGAATCTACTCCCTCGACTTCTACGCGCAGCAGTTCTTCGACCCGACCGGCCTCGGCATCCCGGTCGCCATGGAGGAGCTGTTCTGGGGCGATGCGGGCATCGCGCTCTCCATCGTCGGCACGGGCCTGGCCGCCGTCGGCGTCCTCGCCAACGGCACCGAGGAGCAGATCGGCACCTGGATCCCGCAGATGTACGGCGACGTGACCGACGTCAAGGTCGCCGCCTTCTGCTCCTCCGAGCCGGACGCGGGCTCCGACGTCGCCTCGATGCGCACGAAGGCCGCGTACGACGAAGCCAAGGACGAGTGGGTCCTGAACGGCACCAAGACCTGGGCCACGAACGGCGGCATCGCGAACGTCCACGTCGTGGTCGCCGTGGTCGACCCGGCGCTGGGCTCCAAGGGGCACGCCTCCTTCATCGTGCCGCCGAACACCCCCGGCCTGACCCAGGGCCAGAAGTTCAAGAAGCACGGCATCCGCGCCTCGCACACCGCCGAGGTCGTCCTCGAAGACGTACGCGTACCGGGGCACTGCCTCCTCGGCGGCAAGGAGAAGCTCGACGAGCGGCTCGCCCGGGCCCGCGAGAAGGCGAAGGCCGGTGGCGGTGAGCGCGTGAAGAACGCCGCGATGGCCACTTTCGAGGCGTCCCGCCCGGCCGTCGGCGCGATGGCGGTCGGCACCGCACGGGCCGCGTACGACTACGCGCTCGAATACGCCAAGACCCGCGAGCAGTTCGGCCGCCCGATCATCGACAACCAGGGCATCGCCTTCCAGCTCGCCGACATGCGCACCCAGATCGACGCGGCTCGCCTGCTGGTGTGGCGCGCGTCCTGGATGGCGACGACGGGCAAGAAGTTCGAGTCGGCCGAGGGGTCGATGTCCAAGCTGTACGCGAGCGAGACGGCGAAGAAGGTCACCGCCCAGGCGATCCAGATCCTCGGCGGCAACGGCTTCACGCGCGAGTACCCGGTGGAGCGCATGCACAGGGACGCGGCTATTTACACCATCTTCGAGGGTACGAGCGAGATTCAGCGGCTCGTCATCGCCCGCACCCTGTCGGGCATGCCGATCCGCTAGCGGTCGGCCCGCGGGAGCGGGGCTGACCCGCTCCGGTTGTGCGAAGGCGCCCCGCCTCGCGTGAGGGGGAGCGCCTTGGGCCGCAAGTCCGGGGTCAGGCAGGCAGGTTGGCCTCGATGAGGGCGACGACCTCGGGGGCCTCCGGCTCCGTGCGGGGGCGGATGCGCGCGGCGACCTCGCCTCGGGGGGAGAGCAGGAACTTCTCGAAGTTCCACTGGATGTCGCCGGCCTCGCCGTTGGCGTCCGCGGTCTTCGTCAGCTCCGCGTAGAGCGGGTGCCGGCCCTCGCCGTTCACGTCGGTCTTCTCCAGGAGCGGGAAGGTCACGCCGTACGTGGCCGAGCAGAACGTGCCGATCTCCTCGGCGGTGCCGGGCTCCTGGCCGCCGAACTGGTTGCACGGCACGCCGAGCACGGTCAGACCGCGGTCGCCGTACTCCTTCTGGAGCCGCTCAAGACCCGCGTACTGCGGGGTCAGACCGCACTTGGACGCCACGTTCACCAGGAGCACGGCCCGGCCCTCGTAGTCGGCGAGGGAAGTCGGCTCGCCGGTCAGGGTGCGCAGCGGGATGTCGTACAGGCTCATCGGTAACTCCTTCTGGAAAAAGGTGAGTTGATCAGTCGGCGGCGGCGCCCAGTGGGCGGAAGAGGCCCTCCTGGACCACCGACACCAGCAGTTCGCCCTCGCGGTTGTAGATCCGGCCGCGGGCCAGGCCCCGGCCGCCCGTCGAGACCGGGGACTCCTGGTCGTACAGGAACCACTCGTCGGCGCGGAACGGGCGGTGGAACCACATCGCGTGGTCGAGCGAGGCCATGTCGAAGCCGCGCGGCCCCCACAGCGGCTCGACCGGGATGCGCACCGCGTCCAGGAGCGTCATGTCGCTCGCGTACGTCAGCGCGCAGGTGTGCACCAGCGGGTCGTCGCCCAGCGGGCCGACCGCGCGCATCCAGACAGCGCTGCGCGGATCCGCGTCCTTGATCTCCTCGGCCGTCCAGCGCAGCCGGTCGACGTACCGGATGTCGAACGGCTGGCGGCGTGCCATCCGCTCCAGGGCCTCGGGCAGGGCGCCCAGGTGCTCGCGGATCTCCTCGGCGACCGTGGGCAGCGACTCCGGTTCCGGGAAGTCGAGGCGCGGCGGGAGCTGGTGCTCGATGCTGCCGGGCTCCGGGCGGTGGAAGGACGCGGTCAGGTTGAAGATCGTGCGGCCCTGCTGGACCGCGGTGACCCGCCGGGTGGTGAAGGACCGCCCGTCGCGCACCCGCTCCACCTGGTAGACGATCGGCACGCCGGGCCGCCCCGGCCGCAGGAAGTACGCGTGCAGCGAGTGCACCGGACGCTCACCGTCCGTGGTGCGCCCGGCCGCGACCAGCGCCTGGCCCGCGACCTGCCCGCCGAAGACCCGCTGGAGGGACTCCTGCGGGCTGCGGCCGCGGAAGATGTTGACCTCGATCTGCTCCAGGTCGAGCAGATCGACGAGTCTCTCCGCCGGATTGGTCATGTCGTCGCGGTCCTCTCGGGTCGGTGCCGGGGTCGTCGCAGCCGGGTTCAGAGTTCGCCGACGTCGGTGACGCGCACCACCGCACGGCCCTCCTCGTCGGACGCCGCCAGGTCGACCTCCGCGCTGATGCCCCAGCCATGGTCGCCGTTCGGGTCGGCGAACGTCTGGCGGACGCGCCACAGGCCGTGCGCCGCGTCCTCCTCGATCGCGAGCAGCTTGGGGCCGCGCGCGTCGGGACCGGTGCCGAGGTCGTCGTACTCGTCCCAGTACTTGTCCATCGCCTCGCCCCACGCGTCCGCGTCCCAGCCGGACTCCGCGTCGAGCTCGCCGAGCGCGTCGACGTTGTCGAGGGCGGCCAGCTCGACCCGGCGGAACATCGCGTTGCGTACGAGCACCCGGAAGGCACGGGCGTTGGCCGTGACCGGCTTGACCTCGTCGGCCTTCTCCTGGGCCTCCTCGGCCGTCTGGATCTCCGGGTTGGCGAGCTGCTCCCACTCGTCCAGGAGCGAGGAGTCCACCTGACGCACCATCTCGCCCAGCCAGGCGATCAGATCCTCCAGGTCCTCGGTCTTCAGGTCGTCCGGGATGGTGTGGTCGAGCGCCTTGTACGCGCTCGCCAGATAGCGAAGGACGATGCCCTCGGTGCGCGCCAGCTCGTACCAGGAGGTGAACTCCGTGAAGGTGAGCGCCCGTTCGTACATGTCACGGATGACCGACTTCGGCGAGACCGGGTGGTCGCCGACCCACGGGTGCGACTTCTTGTACACGTTGTAGGCGTGCCACAGCAGCTCTTCCAGCGGCTTCGGGTACGAGATGTCCTGGAGCCGCTCCATGCGCTCCTCGTACTCGACGCCGTCCGCCTTCATCTGCCCGACGGCCTCGCCGCGCGCCTTGTTCTGCATCGCGGCGAGGATCTGGCGCGGGTCGTCAAGGGTCGACTCGACGACCGAGACCATGTCGAGCGCGTACGACGGCGACTCCGGGTCAAGGAGGTCGAAGGCGGCGAGCGCGAACGTCGACAGGGGCTGGTTCAGCGCGAAGTCCTGCTGGAGGTCGACGGTGAGCCGGATCGTGCGGCCCTCGGCGTCGGGGGTCTCCAGCTGCTCCACCACACCGCCGTCGAGCAGCGAGCGGTAGATCGCGATGGCCCGGCGGATGTGCCGCAGCTGCGCCTTGCGCGGCTCGTGGTTGTCCTCCAGGAGGTGCCGCATCGCCTCGAAGGCGTTGCCCGGCCGGGCGATCACCGAGAGCAGCATGATGTTGGTGACCCGGAAGCGGGAGGTCAGCGGCTCGGGATCGGAGCCGATCAGCTTCTCGAAGGTGGTGTCCGACCAGGCCACGAAGCCCTCGGGGGCCTTCTTGCGGACCACCTTGCGGCGCTTCTTCGGGTCGTCGCCGGCCTTGGCGAGCGCCTTCTCGTTCTCGATGACGTGCTCGGGCGCCTGGGCCACCACGAACCCGGCGGTGTCGAACCCGGCCCGCCCGGCGCGGCCCGCGATCTGGTGGAACTCACGGGCCCGCAGCGTGCGGACCCGGTTGCCGTCGTACTTGGTGAGCGCGGTGAACAGGACCGTACGGATGGGCACGTTGACGCCGACGCCGAGGGTGTCGGTGCCGCAGATGACCTTCAACAGGCCCGCCTGCGCGAGCTTTT
Organism: Streptomyces sp. WM6378; assembly: GCF_001279695.1. Taxonomy (GTDB): domain Bacteria; phylum Actinomycetota; class Actinomycetes; order Streptomycetales; family Streptomycetaceae; genus Streptomyces. Next base: position 9,247 of record NZ_LGDD01000024.1, on the reverse strand, counting down.
CGACCAGGCGGCGGTACTTGGGCAGCATGCCCGCGTGGTGCACGCCGATGCCGTGGCGGACGTAACGGGACAGGTTCTGACCGAACTTGGTGGTGAAGCGGAAGTTGCCGATCAGGTCGGCGATCTTGTCCTTCTCCTCGCGCGTACACATGTTGATCGACATGAGCGACTGCGCCCGCTCGACCGCCTGCGCCTGCGTGAAGTGCACGATGTAGACCGGCGACTGCCGGGTTTCGAGGAGCTCGGTCAGCGTCTCGGTGATGGGCGTCGTGACGTACTCGTACGAGAGCGGCACGGGCCGGGTCGCCGAGCGGACCACCGCGGTCTCGCGGCCGGTGCGGCGGGTGAGGTCCTTCTCGAACATCGCGACGTCGCCGAGGGTGGCCGACATCAGGACGAACTGCGCCTGGGGAAGTTCCAGGATAGGGATCTGCCAGGCCCAGCCGCGGTCGGCCTCGGCGTAGAAGTGGAACTCGTCCATCACGACCTGGCCGATGTCGGCGTGCTTGCCGTCGCGCAGCGCGATGGAGGCGAGCACCTCGGCGGTGCAGCAGATGACGGGCGCGTCCGCGTTCACGGAGGCGTCGCCGGTCAGCATGCCGACGTTCTCGGTGCCGAAGAGCTTGCACAGGTCGAAGAACTTCTCCGAGACCAGCGCCTTGATCGGCGCGGTGTAGAAGGTGACCTCGTCCCGGGCCAGGGCCGCGAAGTGCGCACCCGCCGCCACCAGGCTCTTTCCGGAGCCGGTCGGGGTGGAGAGGATCACGTTCGCCCCGGACACGACCTCGATCAGCGCCTCCTCCTGGGCCGGGTACAGGTTGATGCCCTGGTCCTCGGCCCAGGTGGAGAAGGCCTCGAAAAGGGCATCGGGGTCGGCACTCGGCGGCAGCTGATCGATAAGGGTCACGCCCCCATCTTGCCTGGCGCACGGCCGGAAGCGGGAACCGGCCGCCGACGCGAAGATCATCGCAGGTAGGCTGCCAGCTCGGCCCGTCCGCGGACGGGCCGTCAACTGACGCACGGAACAAGAGGAAATGGGGCGGGGCACGGTCATGATGGGACCTGCGCACTCACTGTCGGGGGCCGCGGCCTGGCTCGGGGTGGGCGCGGCAGCGGCCGCCGCCGGACACCCCATGCCGTGGCCGGTGCTCGCCGTGGGCGCCCTGATCACCGCGGGTGCGGCGCTCGCACCCGACCTCGACCACAAGTCGGCGACCATCTCGCGCGCCTTCGGGCCGGTGTCGCGCGGCCTGTGCGGCATTGTCGACGAGCTGTCGCACGCCGTCTACAAGGCGACCCGCGGCCCCGGCGACCCGCGCCGCAACGGCGGCCACCGCACCCTGACCCACACCTGGCTGTGGGCCGTCCTGATAGGGGCGGGCGCCTCCGCCGCGGCGGTGTTCGGCGGGCGCTGGGCGGTCCTCGCGATCCTCTTCGTGCACCTGGTCCTCGCCGTCGAAGGCCTGCTGTGGCGGGCCGCCCGGGTCTCCAGCGACGTGCTGGTGTGGGCGCTCGGCGCGACCAGCGCGTGGATCCTGGCCGGCGTCCTCGACCAGCCGGGCAACGGCTCGGACTGGCTGTTCAGCGGCCCCGGCCAGGAGTACCTGTGGCTCGGTCTGCCGATCGTGCTCGGCGCCCTCGTCCACGACATCGGCGACGCCCTGACCGTCTCGGGTTGCCCGATCCTGTGGCCGATCCCGCTGGGCCGCAAGCGCTGGCACCCCATCGGCCCGCCGAAGGGCATGCGCTTCAGGGCAGGCAGCTGGGTCGAGCTGAAGGTCCTGATGCCGGCGTTCATGGTGCTCGGCGGGATAGGCGCGGCGGGCGCGCTGAACTTCATTTGAACCCCGCCCCGCCCCTTCCCTAGACCCGCCGGGGGTTGGGAAGGGGGAAGGCGGGTTTCCTGGGGCTCCGCCCCAGACCCCGTTCGCGCCTTGAGGGCGCTCGTCCTCAAACTCCCCCAAGGCCTCAAGGGCCAGGGGCCCCATGACGGGCTGGGGTTGCCCGTACCGCATGCCGCTAGGGGCGCGGGGAACTGCGCGACCAGCCACGCACGGTCCGAGGCCGAAAGCGGGTTTAGGGGCGCGGGGAACTGCGCGTTCAGCCCAGCACGGTCCGCGCTGAACAACGAACCGGGGGCCGGGCCAGGGGCCCAGCACCGGAGTGCCGAGCCCCCCCCCGCGCCGCAGGCTAACCGTGCCAGGACCGCCACAGCGCCGCGTACGCGCCGTCCGCCGCGACCAGCTCGTCGTGGCTGCCCAGCTCGCTGATCCGGCCACGCTCGACCACCGCGATGACGTCCGCGTCGTGCGCGGTGTGCAGCCGGTGCGCGATCGCCACGACGGTGCGGCCGTCCAGGACGCGGGCAAGGGAGCGCTCCAGGTGGCGGGCCGCCCGCGGGTCCAGGAGCGAGGTCGCCTCGTCCAGGACCAGAGTGTGCGGGTCCGCGAGTACCAGCCGGGCGAGCGCGATCTGCTGGGCCTGTGCCGGGGTCAGCGACAGGCCGCCCGAGCCGACCTCCGTAGCGAGGCCGTCGTCGAGGGCCCGCGCCCAGCCGTCCGCGTCGACCGCCCCGAGCGCCGCCCACAGCTCGGCGTCGTCGGCGCCCGTGCGGGCGAGCAGCAGGTTGTCCCGCAGCGAACCCACGAACACGTGGTGCTCCTGGTTGACCAGGGCGACGTGTTCGCGCACCCGTTCCGCCGGCATCCGCGACAGCTCGGCCTCGCCAAGGGTGACGCGGCCCTCGCGCGGGGAGTAGATCCCGGCGAGCAGCCGGCCGAGGGTCGACTTGCCCGCGCCGGACGGCCCGACCAGGGCGACCCGGGTGCCCGGGGCCACCGACAGCGACACCTCGTGCAGCACGTCCACGCCCTCGCGGTAGCCGAAACGGACCCCGTCCGCCGCGACGTGCCGCCCGTCGGGGCGCACCCCGGCGTCACCCGCGTCGGGCTCGATGTCCCGCACGCCGACCAGGCGCCCGATCGACACCTGGGCCACCTGGAGCTCGTCGTACCAGCGCAGGATGAGCCCGACCGGCTCGACCAGCATCTGGGCGAGCAGCGCGCCCGTGGTGAGCTGGCCGACCGTGATCCAGTCCTTGAGGACGAAGACCCCGCCGATCGTCAGCACCGACACCATGATCGTCATGTGGCTGACGCTGACCACGGGGAAGAGCACCGTCCGCAGCCACAGCGTGTACCGCTCCCACGCCGTCCACTCCTTGACCCGCTGGTCCGAGAGCGCGATCCGGCGGCCGCCGAGGCGGTGCGCCTCGACCGTGCGGCCCGCGTCGACCGTCTCGGTCAGCGCGGAGGCGACCGCCGCGTAACCGGCGGCCTCCGAGCGGTAGGCCGCGGGCGCGCGGCGGAAGTACCAGCGGCAGCCCACGATGAGCACCGGCAGCGCGATCAGCACCGCGAGCGCCAGCGGCGGGGCCGTGATCCCGAGCGCGCCGAGCAGCAGCGCCGCCCACACCACACCGATCGCCAGCTGCGGCACGGCCTCGCGCATCGCGTTGGCAAGCCGGTCGATGTCCGTGGTGATCCGGGACAACAGGTCGCCCGTACCGGCCCGCTCAAGGACGCTCGGCGGCAGCCCGACCGACCGCACCAGGAAGTCCTCGCGCAGATCGGCCAGCATCTCCTCGCCGAGCATCCCGCCGCGCAGCCGCACCATCCGCACGAACACCGTCTGGATGATCAGCGCGACCGCGAACAGGGCTGCCACGCGCCCGAGTTGAAGGTCGCGGGATCCCTTCGACAGGTCCTCCACGACACCGCCGAGGAGGTAGGGGCCGACCATGGACGCGATCACGGCGACCGCGTTGACCCCGATCAGGACCGAGAACGCCCCGCGGTGGCGCCGCATGAGTTCCCTCACGTACGAACGCACCGTCGCCGGGGTGCCCACCGGCAGGGTGGTGGCCGACTGCGGGGCCGCCGGGTCGTACTCCGGTGCTGCCACGCCGATCATGCCGACTCCTCCACTTTCTCCATCGCCCGTGACGTCGCCTGCGACATCGTCTTCGACTCTTCCTCGTCCGTCTCGCGGGTGACGACCGCGCGGTAGCGGGCGTCGGTGTGCACCAGTTCGCGGTGCACGCCCACCGACGCGACCTCGCCGTCGTGCACGAACACGATCCGCTCGGCCAGGTCGAGCAGCAGCGGCGACGACGTGAACACGACCGTCGTCCGCCCCGCCCGCAGCCGCTTGATGCCGTCCGCGACCCGCGCCTCGGTGTGCGAGTCGACCGCCGAGGTCGGCTCGTCGAGCACCAGGACCTCGGGGTCGGCCACCAACGACCGGGCCAGGGCCAGACGTTGACGCTGCCCGCCCGAAAGCGACCGGCCGCGCTCGGTGATCCGGGTGCCCATCGGGTCCTGGCAGTCGCCGGCCGAGGCCTGTGCGAGCGCCTCCAGTACGTCACCGCACTGCGCCGCCGCCAGCGCGTCCGCCGCCCCGACCTGCCCGGACGAGGGCACGTCGAGCAATTCGCGCAGCGTGCCCGAGAGCAGCACCGGATCCTTGTCCTGGACGAGGACGACGGTGCGGGCGTCGTCCAGCGCGAGCCCGTCGAGCGCGACCCCGCCGAGCAGCACCGAAGGAAGCTCGTCCGGCTCGGCGGCATGCCCGCCGAGCCGGTCCGCGAGCCGCCCGGCCGCGTCCGGGTCACCGCACACCACGGCCGTGAACCGGCCCTCGGGTGCGAGCAGCCCGGTCCCCGGGTCGTACAGATCACCGGACGGCAGAGCCCGCCCCGGCCCGGACGACACCCCCGTGTCCGTCCCGGCCGGGTCGGTGACCCGTTGGAGCGCGAGCACCCGCGCCGCCCGCTTCGCGGAGGGCCGCGAGAACGAGTACGCCATCGCGATCTCCTCGAAGTGCTGCAGCGGGTACAGCATCAGCGTCACCGCGCTGTACACGGTGACCAGTTCGCCCACCGCGATCCGCCCGTCGAGCGCCAGGTGCGCGCCGTACACGACGACCGTGATGAGCAGCAGGCCCGGAAGCAGCACCTGGACCGCCGAGATCAGCGACCACATGCGGGCGCTGCGCACGGCCGCGCGGCGGACCTCCTGCGAGGCCTCGCGGTAGCGGCCGAGGAACAGCTCCTCGCCGCCGATGCCCCGCAGCACGCGCAGCCCGGCGACCGTGTCTGACGCCAACTCCGTTGCCCGGCCCGCCTTTTCGCGCTGGATGTCCGCGCGCTTGGTGGCGCGCGGCAGCAACGGCAGGACGGCCAGGGCGAGTACGGGCACGCCGATCGCGACGACGATGCCGAGTGCGGGCTGGTAGATCAGCAGCCCGACACAGATGATCACGAGTGCGGCGGCGGCCGCCGCGAAGCGCGAGAGCGCCTCCACGAACCATCCAATTTTTTCCACGTCACCCGTCGATACCGCGACCACTTCGCCCGCCGCGACCCGGCGCGTGAGCACCGAGCCGAGCTCGGCGGTCTTGCGCGCGAGCAACTGCTGCACCCGGGCGGCCGCGGTGATCCAGTTGGTGACCGCGGTGCGGTGCAGCATCATCTCGCCGACTGCGATGGCCACGCCGAGCAGCACGTTCAGCGCGGCCGCGAGCGCGAGCCGGTTGCCCGAGCGGTCGACGGCCGCCTGTACGGCGAGCCCGACGGTCAGCGGCAGCCCGGCGATGCCGCACTGGTGCAGCAGCCCCCAGGCGAGGGCTTTGAGCTGGCCGCCGAGCTGATTGCGGCCCAGCCAGTAGAGGAAGCGGGGACCCGAGCGGACATCCGGTTCGCCTGGATCCGTAAAGGGAAGATCGCGAATCTGCATGACGTCCCGGGATTCCTTGCATCGAGTGGCCTGAGCCGTGCAAGGTTCGCCCTTTCCGCTTGCGGATTTCAATCGATTTTTCCGCGTTGGGGCACAGAACCCGCCAAGGTCCGCCCCTCGGGTCTGGCGTCCCGGCCGCGCTCGCGCTTCACTCCTGACCCATGAGACGACGAAAGATCATGTCCATGCTCGGCGGCCTCACCCTGGCCGCCGGTCTGGTGCTCGGCGCGGGCCCGGCCGCCGCTGCCGACACCCCGCCCGCCGAGTTCGGCACCGACTGGCACGACCCGCTGACCGCGGCGCCGCCGGTGGCCACCCCGCACACCAAGTCCTGCCAAGTCACCCTGGCCGAGGCCCAGTTCCGCGACTACACGCCCTACAAGGGGAGTTACGCACCCCCCAAGGGCTGCGGCCACCGCTGGAGCAAGGTGGTGCTGCGCCTCGACGGCAAGGTCAAGGGGCGCCAGTACGACCGCCTCGGCTATCTCCACGTGGGCGGCGTGGAAGTGCTGCGCACCTCGACGCCGGAACCCTCGGTCGACGGCATCGCCTGGAACGTCGAGAAGGACGTCACGCGCTACAGCGACACCTTCCGCGCCGCCCAGCCCGTCGAGATGCTCATCGGCAACACCGTCGACGACACCTACACCGGCGTCATCGACGTCAAGGTGACGCTCACCTTCTACGCCGCCGAAGGCCGCACCGCGCCCGCCGCGACCCCCGACAAGGTGCTCCCGCTGGACACCGCGCAGGTCACCACCCCGCGCAACGCGGAACGCGTCGTCGCCGAGGTGTACGCGACCGGCTCGGGCGGCGGCTGCGAGGAGTTCTGGTACCTCGCGGTTCCCGATCCCGCCGCCTACTCCTGCAAGGCGCCGGCAGGGCCCAACCGGGAAGTGCAGATCAGGGTCGACGGCCAACTCGCGGGAATAGCAGCCCCGTTCCCCACCGTATGGACGGGCGGCTGGTCCAACCCCTTCCTCTGGTACGTCGTCCCCGCGCCCCGCGCCTTCGACGTGAAGCCCGTCGAGTACGACCTGACGCCGTACGCGGCGCTGCTCAACGACGGCCGCCCGCACCAGGTCGAGGTCTCCGTCGCCGGGGTCCCCGCCGGGCAGGCCGGCTGGTCCACCCCGACGAACCTGCTCATCTGGCAGGACAAGGGCAGCAAGGTCGTGACGGGCGGGCTGACCCGGCACGACGAGACGGCGCCGGTCAACTCGACGACGTACAAGCCGGGTTCACCGGAACTGCGGCTCGACGCGAGCAGCAGCCACCGGCTCACCACGGCCGGATACCTCAACACCTCGCACGGCCGCGTCACCACGACGGTGGCCCGTTCGGTGTCGGCCGATTCGGTGCACCGCTGGACCGAGGGCGAGAACACCGATGCGCTGAAGGGGAGTTGGCACGACGACCAGAGCGTGACGACATCCGGCCGGGGCCCCGCCGTGACCGCCCGCGACAACCGCACGTACGCGATGGACGGCACCACGACCATCGGCACCGACGGCCGGCTGCGCACCGTCATCAGCCTCGGCGACCGGGCGGACGCCCTCACCCTGCGCGGCGCGCGCCCCACCGTCTTCTCGCACCTCGACGACACCTATCAGGGTGACGCCTCCTGGACGATGAACGTGCCGCGCGAGCAGCGCCACGCGGTCGGCACCTCGGCCGAGCGCTACCGCCTGTACGGCTCGGACGGCTGCTACGACCGCAGCCTGAAGACGGCCCAGGGCACCCTGACCGAGGACGTCCGGCACTGCTGAGCGGCCGCTGCCCCCGGCCGGCAGAGGCCGGGGGCACCCGCGGCTCACATCTCGACGGGCTTCTCGGAATCCATCCCGGGGCGGGACTTCTTCCACTCACCTCGCGTGAAGTCGGGGATCTGCTGCGGCATGCCGCGCTGCTTGATCGACAGATTGCTCAGCGGGACCGGAGAGGTCCACGTCGCCGCGTCGTACACGTCGAAGTCGGGCACGAGGCCCAGGCGCACGCACTGCATCAGCCGGAACACCAGCATGTAGTCCATCCCGCCGTGCCCGCCCGGCGGATCGGCGTGCTCCTTCCACAGCCAGTGGTCCCACTCGGCGTACTTCGAGAAGTCGCCCCACTCGTCGTTCTTGTGGTCCGGCTCGATGTAGATCCGCTCGGGGTAGTCCTCGAAAAGTCCCTTGGTGCCGCCGAGGCTGTTGATCCGGCTGTAGGGATGCGGGGTCGAGACGTCGTGCTCAAGCCGGATCACCCGGCCCTTCGCGGTCTGCACCAGGCTGATCGTGCGGTCGCTCTCGATGTACGTCTCCCTCCAACTCGGGTCGCCCGCAGGCATGTTGGCGGCCCGGTACTGGGCCAGACCGAGCGAGGGCGAGCCGACGCTGACGATGCTGACCGCGCGGTCGCCCCGGTTGAGGTCCATGTAGTTGGCCACCGGCCCGAAGCCGTGATTGGGGTACAGGTCGCCGCGCAGCCGGGTGTGCCAGAGCCTGCGCCACGGGCCCTCGTAGTACGCGGGGTCGAACATCAGGCCCCGCAGATCGTGGTTGTACGCACCCGCGCCGTGCAGCAGATCCCCGAACTTGCCCGCGTGCGCCATGCGCAGCACCCGCATCTCGTTGCGGCCGTAACAGCAGTTCTCCAGCTGCATGCAGTGCCTGCGGGTCCGCTCCGAGAGGTTCACCAGCTCCCACAGCTCGTCGAGCTGGAGCGCGATGGGACATTCCACGCCGACGTGAACCCCGTTCAGGAGCGCCGACCTGGCGATCTCGAAGTGCGAGTCCCAGGGCGTCGCGACGTGCGCGAAGTCGATGTCGCCGCGCTTGAGCAGCTGCTCGTAGTCGTGGTCGCCATGCACATACACGGCCGGTGCGGGCTGCCCGGCGGCCGTGACCTTGGCGGCGGCCCGCTCGGCTTTCGCCTTCACCGGATCGCACAGCGCCACCACCTTGACGCCCGGCACGGCGAGGTAGAGGTCGATCATCGCCCCGCCCCGATTGCCGAGCCCGATCAACGCGACCCGCACGACCGAACGCCGCTGGAAGGGCACCCCGATCATGCTCCGGCCCTGGCGTCCGGGTTCCTGAGCGGGCGCCTCCTCCGCTGCCGCAGGCGTGGCCCCGAACGCGAGCCCGGCACTGGCGGCCCCCGCAGACCACAGAACGGACCGCCGACTGACGTCGTGCTGCTCCGGTACCGCGTCGTTCATCGAACCTCCAGGCGATCGACGGGACTTGCATGGGCAGCCATTTGCGCGCCCTTTACCGAACTCAGGTAAGGACTTTGAAGGGTGAGACAGGTGGTGCGCAAGAGTGCGGGGTGCGCGTGTCGCCCGGGGTGACGTGCTGGGCGCCGTACCAGGGCTTGTACGTGAATAACCGTCAGAGTTGACCTGTCGGACGAGGTGTGGTGGGAGGCTGGAGCATGGCTCTGCCTTCGCAACATCGCATCCCCGCCGC
>NZ_LGDD01000023.1 GCF_001279695.1 Streptomyces sp. WM6378 | reverse complement strand
AACGGACGCTTCCTTCGTACTCACCCTCTCGGGCTTTCCTCCGGGCGCTTCCCTTCGGTATTTCGTGTTCCCGACTCTATCAGACTCTTTCGTGTCCGATTCCCCGTCGAATTGGGGTTGCTTCGAGTTCTTCGCTTTCGCGTTTCCCTTTCGGCGTGTCCACTACTTTAGCGGGTTTCCCCGCCCATTCATAATCGAGTCATTCGAGTTCGAATTTCGGCATGCCGAAACGCAGACCCGTTGGGGTTCGATCGTAGGTAGTGGATGGCCGCCTGGGGTTGCTGAACAGCAGGGCCCGTCTCAAGCGGCTCGGGCTACGTTAGGCGCCGCTTGAGGCCGAGTCAAGTTCGGCGCTTGCGGGGCTGATGCGCCCGATACGGGCTCACCGTGGGGTCCTCGGAGATCCAGAAGCGCCACGGGTGCGGGGCGCCGTCGCCGCCCACTCCGGTGCGCGGTCCACTGCGTACCTGGTCGGGCGTGGGAGGGGTGCCCGTCAGTACGGAGAGGGGGGCCTTCGGGCCGTCGCACACGTCGGTGCCGTTCAGGGCCCGTCCCACGTCCAGAGCGGTGGCCAGGCGGGCCGGGCCTTTGGCCAGTTCTCTGTCATGACGGGCCGAGATTCGACGTTTGCGGGCCAGATCGACGCCCACCCGGATCTCGCCCGCCCTCAGCAGAACACCGCTCGCGCGGCCCTCAGGACCGCACACCAGGTTGAGGCAGTGCCACATGCCGTACGTGAAGTAGACGTACGCGTGTCCTGGCGGCCCGAACATCACCTCGTTCCGGGGCGTGCGGCCCCGGAAGGCGTGGGAGCCCGGGTCGTTCGGGCCGTCGTAGGCCTCCACCTCGGTCAGGCGCAGTTCGAGGGGGCCCGCCTCGGTATGGCGTACGAGCGTGCGGCCCAGGAGGTCCGGAGCGACCTCCAGGACGGGCCGGTCGAAGAAGTCCCTTGCCAGTGGCGTACGTTCGGTGCCCGCGATCATGGCGTCCGAGGGTAGTGGACGGCGGGGCGGAACCGGACACGGCGGTTGCGCGTTCGTAGGGGTCGAGGTCGAGAAGTCGTACGGGAAGGACTGGCATGGGGTTCAAGCGGCTGCTGGCGAGCTTGGGAGCCGGCGGGGCTTCGGTGGAGACCGAGCTGACCGAGACCAATGTGGTGCCGGGCGGGGTCGTCCAGGGTGAGGTCCGGATCCAGGGCGGGTCGGTGGACCAGCAGATCGAGGGGCTCTCGGTCGGGCTGCAGGCCCGGGTCGAGGTCGAGGGCGGCGAGCACGAGCACAAGCAGGACATCGAGTTCACCAAGGTGCGGCTCGGCGGGGCCTTCGAGGTGAAGGCGGGGGCCGTGCACGTGGTGCCGTTCGGTCTGGAGATTCCCTGGGAGACGCCGGTCACGGCCGTCGCCGGGCAGCAGCTGCGGGGCATGCACATCGGCGTGACGACCGAGCTGGAGATCGCCCGGGCGCTCGACTCGGGCGACCTGGACCCGATCCAGGTGCATCCGCTGCCGGCCCAGCAGGCGATCCTCGCCGCGCTCATCCAGCTGGGCTTCCGCTTCAAGAGCGCGGACATGGAGAAGGGGCACATCCGCGGGACGCGGCAGCGGCTGCCCTTCTACCAGGAGATCGAGTTCTACCCGCCGTCGCAGTACCGGGGTCTGAACCAGGTGGAGCTGTCGTTCGTCGCGGACGACCGCGCGATGGACGTGGTCCTGGAGATGGACAAGAAGCCGGGTCTGTTCAGCGAGGGCAGCGACTCCTACCGCTCGTTCGAGGTTGGCCTCCACGACTTCCAGGGGACCGACTGGGCGGCGTACCTCAATCAGTGGCTGGCCGAGGTCGGCGGGCGGCGGAACTGGTTCTGAGCGAGGACGCCCTAGGCTCGGTTCCACCAGTTGATGCCGAATCAGGAGGTGCCGACGTGAGCGAGCTCAAGAGGCCGCCGCTTCCCCACGACTTCCACCCCGAGGTGCCGTCGTTCACCGTGGTGAGCGAGGACGTCGAGCCGGGTGCCGTGCTCAAGGACGCCCAGGTCTACGCGGCCGGGAACACCTCGCCGCAGCTGCGGTGGGAAGGGTTTCCGGCCGGGACGAAGAGCTTCGCGGTGACATGCTTCGACCCGGACGCGCCCACCGGCAGCGGGTTCTGGCACTGGTCGGTGTTCGACATCCCGGCGTCGGTGACCGAGCTGCCCGCGGGGGCCGGCAGCGGAAAGTTCGAGGCACTGCCGGCCGGGGCCGTCCAGGTCCGTAACGACTACGGGTCGAAGGACTTCGGCGGTGCGGCGCCGCCGGCCGGGGAGACGCACCGGTACGTCTTCACGGTGTACGCGGTCGACAGCGAGAAGCTCGGCCCGGATGCCGATGCCTCGCCTGCCGTGGTCGGTTTCAACCTGCGGTTCCACACGCTCGGGCGGGCGCAGCTCATCGGTGAGTACACGGGTCCCGCACAGAGCTGATCGTTCGTTTTCCGTTTGCCCTGCCCTGGTCTTGGAGAGATCAGGGCAGGGCATTTTTCTGTTGTCGGCCGGGTTCTTCGCCCGCGCCGGCGCCGATATTGCGTTGTCCATCGTGGCGAGCCCGGCCAGAGTTGATCCCAGCCCGCCAGTCAGTGGGCCGGCACTACGGAGGTGGGCAGGATGCGGGACACGCTGGTACTGAACGCGAGCTTCGAGCCGCTGTCGACGGTGACGCTCAACCGTGCCGTGGTGCTGGTGCTCCAGGACAAGGCCGTGGTCGAGCAGTCCCATCCCCGTCTGCGGATGCGTGCGGCCACCATGGACATACCGGCGCCCCGGGTGATCAGGCTGTGCAGGTACGTGCGGGTGCCGTTCCGAAGACAGGCTCCGTGGTCGAGACGGGGGGTGCTGATCCGGGACCAGCACCGGTGCGCGTACTGCGGGCGGCGGGCGACGACGGTGGACCACGTGGTGCCGCGGGCGCAGGGCGGCCGGGACGGCTGGCTGAACACGGTGGCGTCCTGCGCCGAGGACAACCACCGCAAGGCGGACCGGACGCCGGACGAGGCGGGGATGCCGCTGCTTCGGCAGCCGTTCGTGCCGTCGCCGGCCGATGCGATGCTGCTTGCGATGGCGGCCGGGGCCCGGTCCGAGCTGCCCGAGTGGCTGGCTTCGGGCGCCGCACCGGCCGCGTAACGGGGTCAACTTCCTTGTGGGAAGCCCGCCTTCGGAAGGGAGGCGGGCTTCTTCATGTGCGTACGGCCGCTATTTCAGGGTCAGTTGGAGGATCGCGACGATGCCGACGGCGATGATCACTGCGCGCAGCACCGCGGGCTTGAGGCGGCGGCCGACCTTGGCGCCGATCTGGCCTCCTATGGTCGAGCCGACGGCGATGAGCAGGACGGCGGTCCAGTTGAACTCGGCGACGAAGAGGAAGAAGACGGCCGCGATGCCGTTGACGACGGCGCCGAGGATGTTCTTGACGGCGTTGACGCGCTGCAGGCTGTCGGGCAGGAGCAGGCCCATCAGGGAGAGGTAGAGGACGCCCTGGGCGGCGCCGAAGTAGCCGCCGTACATGCTGGCGAGGAAGAGGCCGGCGAGGAGTGCGGCGCCGCCTTCGGGGTGGGCCTCGGTGCCGCGGGCCTCGCGGCGGCGCTTGATCGCGGCGGCCAGGCGCGGCTGGAACAGGACGAGGACGAGCGCCGCGCCGACCAGGACCGGGACGATCGCGTCGAACGACGAGGACGGCAGGGCGAGCAGCAGGATCGCCCCGGCGAGCCCGCCGAGCAGGGCGGCGGCGCCGAGGCGGAGCACCCGCCGGGTCTGGCCGCGCAGTTCGTGGCGGTAGCCGATGGCCCCGCTGATGGAGCCGGGGACCAGGCCGAGCGCGTTCGACACGTTGGCGGTGATCGGTGGCAGGCCGGTCGCCAGGAGCACGGGGAAGGTGAGGAGCGTGCCGGATCCGACGATCGTGTTGATGGTGCCAGCGCCGATGCCGGCCGCGAAGACCGCGAGTGCTTCCCAGATGGACAAGGCCATCTCCTTACACGTTCAGTGAGTCGCCTCCCCGCCGTGGAGGTCGAGGGGCCGCACTGATCATGCATGAAGGGTGTAAGGGGCAGTCAACTCGCCCCGGTCCACGGGCTGTTCAGCCGATGGGCCGTCAGTCCACGGGGGGTTCTTCGCGGCGCTCGGTCGCGCCGTTGCCGTTGTTGCCGCCGGTGTTGAAGCCGGGCATGCCGCCGCCGAGGTTGCCGAAGGCGCCGGAGAGGCCCTTGAGGGCGTCGCCGATCTCGCTGGGCACGATCCAGAGCTTGTTGGCGTCGCCCTCGGCGATCTTCGGGAGCATCTGGAGGTACTGGTAGGAGAGCAGCTTCTGGTCGGGGTCGCCGGCGTGGATGGATTCGAAGACGGTACGGATGGCCTGGGCCTCGCCCTCGGCGCGCAGGGCGGCCGCCTTGGCCTCACCTTCGGCGCGCAGGATCGCGGACTGCTTCTCGCCCTCGGCGCGCAGGATCTCCGACTGCCGTACGCCTTCGGCCTGGAGGATGGCCGCGCGCTTGTCACGGTCGGCGCGCATCTGCTTCTCCATCGAGTCCTGGATGGAGGTCGGCGGCTCGATGGCCTTGAGCTCGACGCGGTTGACGCGGATGCCCCACTTGCCGGTGGCCTCGTCGAGGACGCCGCGCAGGGCCGCGTTGATCTCCTCGCGGGAGGTCAGGGTCCGCTCCAGGTCCATGCCGCCGATGATGTTGCGGAGCGTGGTGACGGTGAGCTGTTCGATCGCCTGGATGTAGCTGGCGACTTCGTAGGTGGCGGCCCTGGCGTCGGTCACCTGGTAGTAGATGACCGTGTCGATGTTGACGACCAGGTTGTCCTGGGTGATCACCGGCTGGGGCGGGAAGGGGACGACCTGTTCGCGGAGGTCGATGCGGTTGCGGATCGAGTCGATGAACGGGACGACGATGTTCAGGCCCGCGTTCAGCGTCCTCGTGTAGCGGCCGAAGCGCTCCACGATGGCGGCGCTGGCCTGCGGGATCACCTGGATCGTTTTGATCAGGGCGATGAAGACCAGCACCACCAGGATGATCAGGACGATGATGATCGGTTGCATCGCGTACCCCGTGCCCTTCTTGCTCTCGGATGGCCCTGGAAACATTGGTAGTTACCGGACCCGATGATCCTGGCATGGTTCACATGACGATGGCAGTGGCTCCGTCGATCTCGACGACGTCGACCTGACGGCCGGGCTCAAACACGCCGTCCTGGTCGAGCGCGCGGGCCGACCAGACCTCGCCCGCCAGTTTGATCCGGCCGCCGTCGGCGTCGACCCGTTCCAGGACGACGGCCTGACGGCCCTTCAACGCCTCGGTGCCGGTGGCGAGTTGGGGGCGCTGGGCGCGGTGGCGGGCGGCGATGGGCCGGACGACGGAGACGAGGGCGACCGAGACGACCACGAAGACGAGGACCTGGGCGACGGGGCCGAGGCCGAAGCCCGCGCCGATGGCGGCGGCGACCGCGCCGACCGCCATCATGCCGAACTCGGGCATGGTGGTCAGGACGAGGGGAATGCCCAGAGCTGCCGCGCCGATCAGCCACCAAATCCATGCCTCGATGTCCACAAGGTCATGGTAGATCCGGGCGTCCCCTCACCGACAGTGCACAAAGGCCCTAGCCGAGCGGGAGCCCCGTCGCCGTGTAGCGGTCGCCGCGGTGCTCGACGAGGAGCGGGAGGCCGAAGCAGAGGGAGAGGTTGCGGGAGGTGAGCTCGGTCTCCATGGGGCCGGCGGCGAGGACCTTGCCCTGACGGATCATGAGGACGTGGGTGAAGCCGGGGGCGATCTCCTCGACGTGGTGGGTGACCATCACCATCGAGGGCGCGTACGGGTCGCGGGCGAGCCGGCCGAGGCGCCGGACCAGGTCCTCGCGGCCGCCGAGGTCGAGGCCGGCGGCGGGCTCGTCGAGGAGGAGGAGCTCGGGGTCGGTCATCATGGCGCGGGCGATCAGGGTGCGCTTGCGCTCGCCCTCGGAGAGGGTGCCGAACTTGCGGTCCACGAAGTCCGTCATGCCGAGCCGGTCGAGGAAGGCGCGGGCGCGGTCCTCGTCGACGGCGTCGTACTCCTCCTGCCAGGTGGCGGTCATGCCGTACGCGGCGGTGAGCACGGTCTGCAGGACGGTCTGGCGCTTGGGGAGCTTGTCGGCCATGGCGACGCCGGCCATGCCGATGCGCGGGCGCAGCTCGAAGACGTCCACCTTGCCGAGCTGTTCACCGAGGATCTTGGCGGTGCCGGTGCTCGGGAAGAGGTAGCTGGAGGCGATGTTGAGGAGGGTGGTCTTGCCGGCGCCGTTGGGGCCGAGGATGACCCAGCGCTCGCCTTCCTTGACCGACCAGGAGACGTCGTCCACCAGAGCGCGTCCGTCGCGGACCACGGATACGTCCACCAGCTCCAGTACATCGCTCATGAGCGCGTTGTCTCCCCATGCCATCGTCTTGAGTTCGCGAGTGCTTGCCGGGGGCGCCTGTGGGCGCGGTCCCCAGGGAAAACCTACGCCACTGGCGAAGTGATCCCGCCTCTAGGGTCTGTCCGGCGGATCTGGTCGCCCGCGAGATGCCTTCGCTCTGCGGCGCCGGTGAGCGGGGGCCCGGTGCGTCCAGCTGCAAGGCGGAGGATTGAGGCGACGCGGAGCGTCGGCGATTGACGACAACGCGGCAGATGGGCGCACCAGGGCCGCGCGTCCCAGACAAGATCCGCCGGGCAGGCCCTAGGTCCGGTCGTACGGCTTCCCTAGGCTGGAGGCATGTTCTCGGAACCACGTTCAGGTCGGCTGGCCGCATGGGGAAATGCCCTGTTGGCCGGAAATGTCTCGCCGGACGACGCGGCGCTCGCGATCGTCGGGGACGACGCGGTGCACCGCGTGGAAGGGCTGCCCGGCGAGTCCGCGCCGGTGGGGCTCACGCTGGCGCTCGGCCGGCTGCGCACCCTCGGGGTGAACGGCTGGCGGGTCGCGCTCCCGGCGGCGGGGCATCCGCTGGGGCTCAGCGGCCCGGCGGAGTTCAACGCGCGCGCCCTTGAGGCCGAGGAGGCCGTGATCGGGTTCGGCGCCCCGTACGGTCTCGTCCCCGAGCTGTACGAGGCCGGGCCCGCGGGGGACGTGCACGCCGAGGTCGTCTGGCACTGCCTGGCGGTGCGCGAGGCGCCGCCCGCGGACGTGCCCTCGCTCGGGGAGGCCGAGCGTGAGCTCGCGGAGGCGCTGCGGGAGGCGACCGTGGCGCTCAACCGGCTCGACGTGGCGGGCTCGGGTCCCGCCGCGGCCGCCGCGATCGACGCGTACCGGGCGCGGGCCGAGGGCCCCGACGAGGAGGTGCTGGCGCCGGGCTATCCGCCGCGCGCGGTACGGGTGTTGGAGCTGGCCCGGCGGGTCGGGCTGCTGGTGTCGCTGGCCTACGAGAGCGGGCACGGGGGCGCGGTGAGCGCCTCGGAGATCGCGGCGCGGGGCGAGGTGCTGCGCCCGGTGGAGCGGGTGGCCCGGCGGGCCAGGGTCGCCGCGTACAACGCGTATGTGGAGGAGCGGGAGCGGGGCTGAGGTCTCGCGGGCCGAAACGGTTCGGGCAAGGGACCGGCCCCCGGGTGGAACCCGGGGGCCGGAGGTCACTGCGTCGGCGCGGGGCCGGTCAGTTGTTGGAGCTCTCGTTCCCGAAGTCCGAGTTGAGCAGGCCGACCACGTTGAGCGTGTTGCCCGTGACGTTCGCGGGGATGTGCACCGGGACCTGCGCCAGGTTGCCGGCGACGATGCCCGGGGAGTGCTCGGCCTTGCCGTTGGCCACCCCGTCGGCGGAGGCAGCGCCGGTCGCGGCGGCGAGGGCGCCGCCGGCGAGCAGGGTGACGGCGAGAGCCTTGTTGAGCTTCATGTTCTGGATCCTCCTGGTCTTCGCCGCGACCAGCCGCCGCGGCATGCCTGGAGAACGCTCACCGCCGTCAGGGGATGCGCTATGTGGGTGACATCCACACGACGGTATGAATCTTGCACCGTACGGTGACGATCCGGTTTACGTATTTCAGACAGTCGGATCAGCCCGTCACGCCGTGCCGTACGGCCCACAGCGCGGCCTGCGTGCGGTCGGCGAGGTCCAGCTTCATCAGGATGTTGGAGACGTGCGTCTTGACGGTCTTCTCGGACAGCACGAGGTGGCGGGCGATCTCGCGGTTGGAGCGGCCGTCCGCGATCAGCGCCAGGACCTCTTTCTCCCGCTCGGTCAGGGTCGTGCCACGGCCGGTGCCGCCGTGCCCGTCGTCCTGGCTGAGCAGGGCGCCCGCCACCTCGGGCTGGAGCAGCACATGGCCCGCGTGCACCGAGCGGATCGCTCCGGCCAGCGCGTCCGGGTCGACGTCCTTGTATACGTAACCGGAGGCGCCGGCCCGCAGGGCGGGGACCACGGTGCGCTGCTCGGTGAAGCTGGTGACGATGAGGACCTTGGCCCCATTGGCGAGCTCGCGGAGCTTGCGCAGGGCCTCGATGCCGTCCATGCCCGGCATCTTCACGTCCATCAGGACGACGTCCGGCTTCAGCTCCTCGGCGCGGGCCACGCCCTCGGCGCCGTCGGAGGCCTCCCCCACCACCTCTATGTCGTCCTGTACTTCCAGGAACGTACGCAGTCCTCGGCGGACCACCTGGTGGTCGTCCACGAGCAGGACCCTGATCACCTTGTCAGCCACCGGGGACCTCCATCTTGATCGTGGCGCCCTCGCCGGGTGCCGATTGCACGGTGAGCCTGCCGCCGACGCCGCTCGCCCGGTGCCGCATGGACACCAGGCCGAGGTGGCGGCCCGCGCGGCGGACCCGGCTCGGCTCGAAGCCCCGGCCGTTGTCGGTGATCCGCAGCACCGCGCCTTGGCCGCTGCGCTCCAGGACGACGTCGACCCGGCCGGCGCCGGAGTGGCGCAGCGCGTTGTGCAGGGCCTCCTGGGCGACCCTCAGGAGGGCCTCCTCCTGGGCCGGGGGCAGCGCGCGCACGCCTTGGTTGTCGAAGGTGACGCGGGCCGCGTGGGCCCGGTCGAGGACCTGGATCTGGGTGCGCAGCGTGTGCACCAGGCCGTCCTCCTCCAAGGCTGCGGGCCTCAACTCCACTACGGCGGCGCGCAGTTCGTCGGCGGCTTCCGCCGCGAGGGCCGCGACCTGCTGGAGCTCGCCCTTGGCGCGGACCGGGTCGCGGTCCACCAGGGTGGCGGCCGCCTGGGCGGTGAGGCGCAGCGAGAAGAGCTTCTGGCTGACCGCGTCGTGCAGTTCGTGGGCGAGCCGGGAACGCTCCTCGGCGATGGTCAGCTCGCGGCTGCGCTCGTACAGGCGGGCGTTGGTGAGGGCGATCGCGGCGTGCTGGGCGAGCAGGCGCAGCAGTTCCTCGTCGTCCTCGGTGAAGCCGCAGCCGCCGTCCGGCTTGGGGCAGCGCTTGTTGGCGAGGAAGAGGGCGCCGAGCGTCTCGTCCCCGTCGCGGATCGGCATGCCCAGGAAGTCGGACATGTCGGGGTGGGCGGACGGCCAGCCCTCGAAGCGGGGGTCCTTGCGGACGTCGGCGAGGCGCTCGGCCTTCTCCTCGTGGAGCATCGCGGCGAGGATGCCGTGCTGGCGGGGCAGCGGACCGATCGCCCGCCACTGCTCGTCGCTGACGCCGTCGACCACGAACTGGGCGAAGCCGCCGTGGTCGTCGGGGACGCCGAGCGCCGCGTACTCCGCGTCGAGCAGTTCGCGGGCCGACGCGGTAATCGTCTTGAGGACGTCGCCGACCTCCAGGTGCCTGCTCATGGCGAGCAGAGCGGTGCTCACGGCGGCGAGACCCGCGCTCGGTGACGGGGTCTCCCCTGGTCCGGGGGCGCGCGCGGGACGGGAGCAGCTCATGTCGTCACCGTACCGGCGGGGTATGACAGCGCGCCTCGGGCTGTGGACCTCCACCTATTAGGTCGGCGGGCCTAGGTCGAAGTGCCTTGCCGGGGTGGGGCCCGCGTCCGAGGCGGCGGGGACGCACCCGGAGCCACTCTGAACGCATCGACGGACGGTTCGACGTGACAGAGGGGTTGGTCATCATGCCGGTTGCGATCATCACGGGGGCCTCCAAGGGGCTCGGGCGGGCGCTCGCCGGGGCGCTCGCCGGGCGGGGCTGGGACCTCGTCCTCGATGCCAGGACCGCTCCCGTACTGGAGGAGACGGCGCGCGGGCTCGATGCGTACGGCACGAAGGTCGTGGCGCTGCCGGGGGACGTCACCGATGCCGGGCACCGGGCGGAGCTGGTGGCGGCGGCCCGGGACCTCGGCGGGCTCGACCTCCTTGTGAACAACGCCTCCGCGCTGGGCGCCGAGCCGCTCGTACGCCTGGAGGAGCTGGATCTGGCCGGCCTGCGGGCAGCCCTGGAGACCAATGTGGTCGCGGCGCTGGGCCTCGTACAGGAGGCGCTGCCGCTGCTGCGGGAGTCGTCCGTGGGCGCGGTGGTCGCGGTCAGTTCGGACGCGGCGGGCGAGGCGTACGAGACGTGGGGCGGGTACGGGGCCTCGAAGGCGGCCCTGGACCGGCTGGCCGCGGTGCTCGGCGTGGAGGAGCCGGGGCTTCGGGTGTGGGCGGTGGACCCGGGCGACATGCGCACCGACCTGTACGCGGCGGCGGTGCCGGACGACGACTCGGGCCGGCCCGAGCCATCGACGGCTGTGCCGGGGTTCCTGCGGCTCCTCGACGAGCGGCCGGCGAGCGGGCGCTACAGCGCCCCGTCTCTTACGGAAGGCCTCGTGGAGGCCCCTGTGGAGGTGGCGCGATGACCGTGCCCATGGTGGTGCGGGTGCCCGACGCTCTGCTCGCCTCGGTGCCCGCGGAGGTGCGCGGGACCGGGCGCGACGACGTACGGCTGATGGTGTCGCGCGGCACGCGGGTCTCCCATCACGCCTTCCGCGATCTTGCGGAGCAGCTGCGGGCCGGTGACGTGCTCGTCGTCAATACGTCGCAGACGATGCCCGCGGCGGTCGACGGAACAGTGGAGGGCGGGCCGGTGGTGGTGCACTTCTCGACCCGGGGGCCCGACGGGCGCTGGGCGGTGGAGCTGCGTACGCCGACGGCGTCGGGGAGTACCGAGCGGCGGACCGGGGACCTGGCGGGGGCGGTGGTGGCGCTGCCCGGCGGGGAGCGGCTCGTGCTCGACGAGGCGCTGAGCCCGGACCGGCTGTGGTGGGCGCGGGTCTCCGCGGCCGATGTGCCGGGGCTGCTGCACCGGCACGGGCGGCCCATCCGGTACGCCTACACCGAGCGGGACCAGCCGCTCGCCGCCTACCAGACGGTGTTCGCGCTGCCTGCTCCCGGTGGGCTCGGCTCGGCGGAGATGCCGAGTGCGGCGCGGCCCTTCACGGTCGAGCTGGTCGTGGAGCTGGTGCGGCGCGGCGTGCAGTTCGCGCCGGTCACGCTGCATACCGGGGTGGCCTCGGCGGAGGCGCACGAGCCGCCGTACCCGGAGCGCTTCGAGGTGCCGGGGGCGACGGGCCGCCTTGTGAACGCGGCCAAAGCGGGTGGCGGCCGGATCGTGGCCGTGGGGACCACGGCGGTGCGCGCCCTGGAGTCGGCGACCGGGGCCGACGGGGTGGTGCGCGAGTCCGCGGGCTGGACGGATCTCGTGGTGACCCCGGAGCGCGGGGTGCGGGTGGTGGACGGCCTGCTGACCGGGCTGCACGAGCCGGAGGCCTCCCACCTTCTGATGCTGGAGGCGATCGCGGGGCGCGAGGCGCTGGCCGTCGCCTACGACCAGGCGCTGAGCCGGCTCTACCTGTGGCACGAGTTCGGCGACGTCCACCTCCTACTTCCGGACGAGAACCCTCACTATGCGCATTGCTCCAGCAACGTTTGGTGAGACTGTTACGCGTCCGATGTGAGCCCGCGCATAGGACGCACATCACTTACGAAGCCGTTTAGTGGACAAATAAAGCCGGTGTGAGCGGGACGAGAGTGGGTACGAGCCGACTTTCGCCCGGGCGTGATCCACTACCCGGCTTCGTAATGAGCACCTTTGCCACCAGATTTTGCGGCCGCTAACAATGGCTCCCGTCGCACAGCGCTGCGGCTCAATCGCCGCGGCGCTTCGATGCGCCGTCCACGTCATTCGGAAGAGGTCCACAGCCATGCCCGAGTCCAGCAACCCTGGTCACAGTCGTCTCACCCAGACGCACAAGATCTCGATTGCCGGTGTCGCCGCCCTCGGCGCCGCCGCTCTCGCCCTCTCGGTCTTCCCCGGGACGGGTCAGTCGGGCAACGCCATGGCTGCCGAGCCCGCCGCCTTCTCGGCGACCGTCGCGAGCACGAAGACCGTTTCGGAGTCCGTCTCCAAGCAGCACGTCACCGCCGACCAGCAGGCCAAGGCCGCCGCAAAGGCGAAGGCCGACGCGGACGCCAAGGCGAAGGCCCAGGCCGAGGCGAAGAAGCGGGACGAGGCGGCCGCCGCAAGCCGCTCCGCCGCCCGCAAGCCGGTGTACGCCAACAACCTCGACGGCTGGATCCGCCAGTCCCTCGACATCATGAAGAGCAAGGGCATCCCGGGCTCGTACGAGGGTCTGCACCGCAACATCATGCGCGAGTCGACCGGCAACCCGATGGCCATCAACGGCTGGGACATCAACGCCATCAACGGCGTCCCGTCTAAGGGTCTGCTCCAGGTCATCCAGCCGACCTTCAACGCGTACCACGTGGCCGGCACCTCGTGGAACATCTACGACCCGGTCGCCAACATCACCGCCGCCGCCAACTACGCGGCCGACAAGTACGGCTCGATGGACAACGTCAACAGCGCCTACTGATCCGCATCGGACCACTGGTCCTCTCCGGACGGCTGATCTCTCCGGACGCAGCAGAAGGGCGGCACCCCCATGGGGTGCCGCCCTTCTCGCGTTGTCAGGCGCGGGCTACTTGCGCATGACCTCGGGCTCGTGGCGGCGCAGCAGGCGTGCGACGAAGAAGCCGAGGACGACGCCGATGAACAGCAGCACCGAGATGTTGATGAACCACTGCGACGCCTCGTGCTTCCACAGCGGGTCGAGGTTGGTCGGGTCGTTCTGGTCCATCGGCCCCATCAGGTGGGACAGGTCGAGCGTCGTGCCGACGCCCGCGATGGCCCAGCGCGACGGCATCAGCCAGGCGAACTGCTCCAGGCCGACCGAGTCGTACACCTTGAACAGGATGCCGGTGAAGACGACCTGCACGATGGCGAACATGACCAGGAGCGGCATCGTCTTCTCGGAGGTCTTCACCAGCGAGGAGATGATCAGGCCGAACATCATCGAGGTGAAGCCGAGCGCGATCACGACCAGGCACATCTCGATCGCGGGCGGCATCACGAGGCCCTCGGTGGGCAGCTTGCGGGTCGAGAAGCCGATCACGCAGAGGATCACGCCCTGGAAGGCCGTGATGACGCCGAGCACCAGGATCTTGGACATCAGGTACGCCGAGCGGGACAGGCCGGTGGCCCGTTCGCGTTCGTAGATGACCCGTTCCTTGATCAGTTCTCGTACGGAGTTGGCCGCGCCCGAGAAGCACATGCCGACCGCGAGGATCAGCATGATCGTGCCGGCGTCGCCGTTGAACCGGGACGGCGGCGTGGGCGGCGCGAGGCCGAACTTCGCCGGGATGACGACGCTGACCGAGCCGATCACCGCGGGCAGGGCCACCGACAGGGCGAGGAAGCCCTTGTCGGAGGCGATGACCGAGACGTAGCGGCGCATCAGGGTCCACAGCTGGGAGGCCCAGCCCTGCGGCTTCGGCGGCTTCATCGCCTGGGCCGGCGGCATCTGTACGGACTGCGGGGCCACCGCGTCGATGTCCGCGGCGTACATCTGGTAGTGCTGCGAGCCCTTCCAGCGGCCCGCCCAGTCGTAGTCGCGGTAGCTCTCGAAGGCGGAGAAGACGTCGGCCCAAGTGCTGTAGCCGAAGAAGTTCAGCGCCTCCTCCGGCGGACCGAAGTACGCCACCGAGCCGCCCGGCGCCATCACGAGCAGCTTGTCGCAGATGGCGAGCTCGGCCACCGAGTGGGTGACCACCAGGACCGTGCGGCCGTCGTCGGCCAGGCCCCGGAGCAGCTGCATGACGTCGCGGTCCATACCCGGGTCGAGGCCCGAGGTGGGCTCGTCGAGGAAGATCAGCGACGGCTTGGTCAGGAGCTCCAGGGCCACCGAGACGCGCTTGCGCTGGCCGCCGGAGAGGGAGGTGACCTTCTTCTCCTTGTGGATGTCCAGCTTGAGCTCGCGCAGCACCTCGTCGATGCGCTGCTGGCGCTCGTTCTCGGTGGTGTCGGCGGGGAAGCGCAGCTTGGCCGCGTACTTCAGCGCCTTCTTGACGGTCAGCTCCTTGTGCAGGATGTCGTCCTGCGGGACCAGACCGATGCGCTGGCGCAGCTCGGCGAACTGCTTGTACAGGTTCCGGTTGTCGTAGAGGACGTCACCCTTGTTGGCGGGCCGGTAGCCGGTGAGCGCCTTGAGCAGGGTGGACTTTCCGGAGCCCGAGGGGCCGATGACCGCGATGAGGGACTTCTCGGGGACGCCGAAGGAGACGTCCTTGAGGATGTCCTTGCCGCCGTCGACCGTGACGGTCAGGTGGCGGGCCGAGAAGGAGACGTCACCGGTGTCGACGAACTCTTCGAGCCGGTCGCCGACGATGCGGAAGGTCGAGTGGCCGACGCCGACGATGTCCTGCGGGCCGAGCAGGACGCTGCCGCCCTTGGCGATCGGCTGGCCGTTGACGTACGTGCCGTTGTGGGACCCGAGGTCGCGGATCTCCATCCGGCCGTCGGGCGTCGCGTGGAACTCGGCGTGGTGACGCGAGACCTGGAGGTCGGAGACCACCAGCTCGTTCTCCAGGGCACGGCCGATGCGCATGACGCGGCCGAGCGCGACCTGGTGGAACGTGGTCGGGCTGCGGTCGCCGTAGACCGGCGGAGCACCCGCGGCGCCGCCGCCCTGCTGCTGCGGGACCTGCGGCTGCTGCGGCTGGGGCTGCTGCCACTGCTGCTGCGGCGGGACCTGCGCCTGCTGGGGCTGCTGAGGCGGCTGCGCCCAGCCGCCCTGCTGCGGCGGGGCCTGCTGGGGCTGCGGGTGGACAGGCGCGGCCTGCGCCTGCTGGGCCGGGGCGGGCTGCGCGTAGGCGGCCGCGGCGGCACCGGTCAGATTCAGCCGCGGGCCGTCGGTCGCATTGCCGAGGTGGACGGAAGAGCCTGGGCCGATTTCCATCTGGTGGATCCGCTGGCCCTGCACGTAGGTGCCGTTGGTCGATCCGTGATCCTCGATGACCCAACTGCGGCCGCCCCAGCTGATCGTGGCATGGCGCCACGAGACTCTGGCGTCGTCGACCACGAGGTCACCCTGCGGATCGCGCCCGAGGGTGTATGACCTGGACGGATCGAGCGTCCAGGTGCTGCCATTCAATTCCAGTACGAGTTCCGGCACTCCAGCCCCACTTATCGTCCCCCGAAAGACCTCCGCACCGGAGGCCTGTGACTCCCGACACAGGGAGTCTAGGGATGGTGAACATCGTGGGGAACTATTTCAGGCCCGGGCTCGTATCCGAAACCCGGGCCTTGTGAATTACGTGCACAGACCCGGCACAGTCCGGTCGCGGTCGTGCAACAGGCGCCCGGGGCCCGCCCGTTGACGTGGACCAAACACCCCCCGAGAGTAGTAAGCACCCATGAGTGCATACGGATCATGATGTCCGCGCATAAAGGAACATGACAGCGGATGAAAATGTCCTCTCCGTATGAATGGGGGCAAGTCGGCTCGTATCGGGGGGTCCTGATGAGCGTGGGCGACAACGACGTCCGAGGTGCGATCCGGTGGGGCGATGTCGTGCTCGCCTCGATCGCCTCGGTGAGCTGGGCCCTGGTCGCGATGGCGGGCACGGCCGCGCTCGGACTGCATCTGCTCGGGGCGGACGCGGCGGGGGCGCTCGGCCCGATGACCGCGGCCGTGGTGGTGCTCGGGGCGGGCGGCTCGGTCACCCCGTCCGGCGACGTCTCGGCGTTCGGGCTGACCGGAGCGGAGGCGACGACGGCCGTCGATTTCGCGCCACTGAGCGTCGGGCTCGCGGGCGCCCTGCTGCTCGCCTTCTTCTTCCTGCGCTCGCTGCGGGCCGCCGGGGCCTGGATCTCCGGCGCCGAACTCACGGCCCGCGCGGCCGCGGTGGCCGTCCTGTTCGTCGCCGTGATCGGCGGGCTCGCCTGGGCCGGCCACGACCTCATCACGCTCGACGGATCCCAGCTGGGCCTCGGCCAGGTGAAGGTGCCCGGCGTGCCGAGCATCCCCGGCATCGGGGACGTCGGCGGCCTGCTGCCGGGCCGGCTCGCCGACCTCGCGGACGCCAAGGCGAAGGTCGGCTTCAGCGTCCAAACGACCCGCTCGCTGGTCGGGGCGGCGTGCTGGGTGCTCGCGGTCCTGGTGATCGCCCTGCTTGCCTCCCGCCGCACCCCGCTGCCGCGCTCCTGGTCGGCGCTGCACCGGGTGGTGCGGCCCGCGGTGTCCGCGCTGGTGACGGTGGTCCTGGTGGCGGTCGTGGCGGGGCTCGCGGCGGCGGCGTACGCGGCGATCGGCGACGCCCACCCGAAGCGGATCGCGGGCGCGGCGCTGCTCGGCGCGCCCAACGGCGTGTGGCTGGCGATCCCGCTCGGCCTTTTCGTGCCCTGGCACGGCCATGCCACGGGCGCGCTCGCCACCGTCCTGCCCGACCCGCTCGACCGGCTGATCGGGGCGAAGAGCGACGAGTCGGTGACGCTGGGGCGGCTCGCCCAACTCGACCACCGGGTCTGGCTGTTGGCGGTCGCGACGGGCGTGCTCATGCTGTACGCGGGGGTGCTCGCCGCGGCCCGTACGCCGGTGGGCAGGGGCTCGCTCGGCGCTTTCGTGGGGCGGTGCGCGCTGTCGCTGGCCGCGGCCACCGCGGTGGCGCTGCCCCTGATGGTGTGGCTCACCGGGGTGTCCGCGAACGCCTCCCTGTCGGTCCTGGGCTTCGACGCGTTCGGGGCGGGCATCGAACTGCACGGCGACGCGGGGCTCGCGCTCGCGCTCGGCGCCGGGTGGGGGGCCGCGGCGGGGGCGGCGGGGGCGC
>NZ_LGDD01000022.1 GCF_001279695.1 Streptomyces sp. WM6378 | reverse complement strand
TCCCACCCCCGTCACGGGCGGGCGGGTGGGAAAGCGGGCCGGGGCTCAGCCCCACGCCCCCGGGGCCGCCCGACCCCGGGCCGGAAGGCCGCCCCGCACCCCCCTACGCGTCGAGCGCCGCCCGCCACTCCGCGACCGCCGCCGAAGACACCGGGGCGGCCCACCCGCCAGGACGGGACGCCCCGCCGATGTGCACCGCGTCAATACCCGCGGCGCGCAGCACCGGCAGGTGGGACAGCCGCAGCCCGCCCCCCACGAGGATCCGGGGTTCGTACCCCGGATCCCCCCGCCGCGCCGCCTCCGCCAGGAGAACGGGCAGCCCGTCGTCGACCCCCAGCCCGGATCCCGCGGTCAGGTACGTATCAAGGCCCGGCATTCCCGAGAGCTCCTTGCGGAGGGCGTCCCGGGAGGCCGCCCGGTCGATGGCCCGGTGGAAGGTCCAGCGGCACCCGGAGAGCGCGGAGGCCAGCGCCCGTACGGCCACCATGTCCGGCCCCCCGGTCTCGTCGAGGAACCCGAGCACGAATTCCTCCGCCCCCTCCGCCCGCAGCGCCTCCGCGGAACGTACGAGCGCGGAGACGTCCCCCGCCGCGAACCCGTCCGCCGCCCGCAGCATCACGCGCAGCGGGATGTCGACGGCCGCGCGGATCGCCGCGAAGGTCTCCAGGGGCGGGGTCAGCCCGTCGGCCGCCATGTCGGTGACCAGCTCCAGGCGGTCCGCCCCGCCGGCCTGGGCCGCGACGGCGTCTTCCGCGTCGAGCGCGATCACCTCAAGCAGTGCACGGTTGCTCATCTGACCCCATTCCTCCGTAACCCGGGCCCGGCTCGGCCCAAATAGGTCTAGTCCATTGACTAGCCTACGCCGCGAAATGCCCGCCCACGTGGCCGGTAAACGCGGCCGTACGGGCCTTTCCGCCGCACCGGAAGTCCAGGACCGCAAGCCCGCCCCGCCACCGGCAACCCCGCGAGGCCCACCTCATACCCACCCTCGGCGACGGGGCGCGACGGGCGGCCGCCCCCCGCAACCTCTTGCATCCCATACGCCCTGGGGGTATACATGGGCTTATCAAGATACCCCCAGGGGGTATTGAGGGCGCCACTATCACCCACAGATCCGACCACCCCTGACCCGAGGAGCCGCAGCCGTGACCACCACCACATCCGGCGCCGCCGATGTCGAGCTCGCCATCGGCGGCATGACCTGCGCCTCGTGCGCGGCCCGGATCGAGAAGAAGCTCAACCGCATGGACGGGGTCGAGGCCACCGTCAACTACGCCACCGAGAAGGCGAAGGTCACCTTCCGCGAGGACGTGTCCGTCGACGACCTCATCGCCACCGTCGAGGCCACCGGCTACACCGCCCAGGAGCCCACGCCCATACGGACCGAGGCCGAGGCCGAGGGCGGCACCGACCCGGACGGCGAGCTGCGGCCGCTGCGGCAGCGGTTGCTCACCGCGGTCGTCCTCGCCGTGCCGGTGATCGCGATGTCGATGGTTCCGGCCCTCCAGTTCACGTACTGGCAGTGGCTGTCCCTCGCCCTGACCGTGCCGGTCGTGACATACGCCGCCTGGCCCTTCCACCGGGCCGCCTGGACCAACGCCAGGCACGGCGCGGCGACCATGGACACGCTGATCTCGGTCGGCACCTCGGCCGCGTTCCTCTGGTCGCTGTGGGCACTGTTCTTCGGCACGGCCGGAATGCCGGGCATGACCCACCCCTTCGAGCTGACCGTCGGCCGCTCGGACGGCGCGGGCAACATCTACCTGGAGGCCGCCGCCGGGGTCACCGCCTTCATCCTCGCCGGGCGCTACTTCGAGGCCCGCTCCAAGCGCAAGGCTGGCGCGGCCCTGAAGGCGCTCCTCGAACTGGGCGCCAAGGACGTGACCGTTCTCCACGGCGATGGCAGTGAACTGACCATCCCCACCGGTGAGTTGAAGGTCGGCGACCGCTTCCTGGTCCGGCCCGGCGAGAAGATCGCCACCGATGGTGTCGTGGTCGAGGGGACGTCCGCGGTCGACGCCTCCATGCTCACCGGCGAGTCCGTCCCGGTCGAGGTCGCTCCCGGCGACGCCGTCACCGGTGCCACCCTCAACGCGGGCGGCCGCCTCGTCGTCGAGGCCTCCCGGGTCGGCGCCGACACCCAACTCGCCCGCATGGCCAGGCTCGTCGAGGACGCCCAGAACGGCAAGGCCGCCGCCCAGCGCCTCGCCGACCGGATCTCGGCCGTCTTCGTCCCTGTCGTCATCGGCCTCGCGCTCGCCACCCTCGCCTTCTGGCTCGGCAACGGCTCGGGCCTCACCGCCGCGTTCACCGCCGCCGTGGCTGTACTGATCATCGCCTGCCCGTGCGCCCTCGGCCTCGCCACCCCGACCGCCCTCATGGTCGGCACCGGCCGGGGCGCCCAGCTCGGCATCCTGATCAAGGGCCCGGAGGTCCTGGAGACCACACGCAAGGTCGACACGATCGTCCTGGACAAGACCGGCACGGTGACCACGGGCCGCATGACCGTCCTCGCCATCCACACCGCCGACGGCACCGACAAGGCCGAAGTCCTGCGCCTTGCAGGTGCGTTGGAGCACTCCTCCGAGCATCCCGTCGCCCGCGCGGTGGCCGACGCGGCCGCCTCCGAGGCCGGTCCGCTGCCGACCCCCGAGGACTTCGCCAACATCGCGGGCCTCGGCGTCCAGGGCATCGTCGACGGCCGCGCGGTCCTGGTCGGCCGCGAGAGGCTCCTGAGCGAGTCGGCGATGGAGCTGACCCCGGCCCTGAAGCGGGCGAAGGAAGGGGCCGAGGCGGCGGGGCGTACCGCCATCGCGGTCGCCTGGGACGGCGAGGCCCGCGCGGTCCTCGAAGTCGCCGACGCGGTCAAGGAGACCAGCCCCGAGGCGGTCCGCCGCCTGCGCGCCCTCGGCCTGACCCCGATCCTGCTGACCGGCGACAACCGGGCGGTCGCCGAGGCGGTCGCGGCGGAGGTCGGCATCGAGACCGTGTACGCGGAGGTCATGCCCCAGGACAAGGTCGACGTCGTCAAGTCCCTTCAGGCGGAAGGCCGTTCGGTCGCCATGGTCGGTGACGGCGTCAACGACGCGGCAGCCCTCGCCCAGGCCGACCTCGGCCTCGCCATGGGCACCGGCACCGACGCCGCCATCGAGGCCGGCGACCTCACCCTCGTACGCGGTGACCTGCGGGCGGCGGCGGACGCGATCCGGCTCTCCCGCAGGACGCTCGGCACGATCAAGTCGAACCTGTTCTGGGCCTTCGCCTACAACGTGGCCGCTCTGCCCCTGGCGGCGGCGGGCCTGTTGAACCCGATGATCGCGGGCGCGGCGATGGCGTTCTCGTCGGTGTTCGTGGTCGGCAACTCGTTGCGCCTGAGGAGCTTCAAGGCGGCAGACCACTGATCAGCGGACCGCTGAGCACCGGTGCTCAGGCCGTCAGCACGGTCAGCACCATCAGAACAGTCGGCTCAATCCGGGCTCGGCCCCTCGACCACCTCGCGACGGCCCGCGAGGCCGGTGTCGGGGGCGCCGCCCCTTACCCGGCGCCGGGCACGGGCCGCGAGCCGGCGGGCGGCGGCCGGAGTACGCCCGATGACGGGAGCGATCTCGTCGAAGGGCACGGCGAAGAGGTCGTGCAGGACGAAGGCGAGCCGCTCGGCCGGGTCCAGCGTCTCAAGGACGACGAGCAGGGCCAGACCCACCGAATCGGCGAGCAGTACGTCGCTTTCGGGGCCGGAGGCATCCGCGCCACCGGCCCTCGGGTCGTGCACGCGCGGCCCGAGCGGCGCCTCGCGGCGGCAGGCCCGGCCGCGCAGCAGGTCGAGACAGACCCGCCCGACGACGATGGTGAGCCAGCGCCCGAGGTTCGCCACCGCGACGGTGTCGGACCGGCCGAGCCGCGACCAGGCCTCCTGCACGGCGTCATCGGCCTCGTGGAGCGACCCGAGCATCCGATGGGCCACGGAACGCAATTGCCCCCGCTGCGACTCGAACCGCTCCGCCAGATATTCCTGCCCGTTCATGGCCCGCATCCCCTCGCCGCAACCCGATCCGTCACACCGCTGACGCGCCGGCGCCGGCGGATGTGACACGGGGCCGCCGGGGTACGACGCCGGCGGCCGCCTCACCGAGGCCGGCCGCCCGAGTCGTTTGTACGGCGGGGTGCCATCATCCGACCGTCTGTTCCGCCTCCGCCACGGGACGGGGCTCGGTCCGGGGATGCCGTTCCGGCTGCACGGCCGCGATGTAGGCGAGCACGGCCATCAGAGCCGGCAGCACCGCGATCACGGCCGCGAGACCGGCGACCCAGGACGGCGCGGCGGTGATCGCCAGGGCGCTGGAGAGGGCCCGCGAATGGAGCTGGCCCTCAAGGAGCTGTACGGAGGCCAGCGCCGCGGGCACCAGCACGCCGAGGGCGAGAACCACCGGCGAACCGCTGAAGGCCAGCGCCACCGCCAGCAGGAAGCACAGACCCGACACGCCGAGGTCTATGCCGGCGGAGCCGAGCGACGCGCCGCCCCGGTGCAGCGGGAGGTAGGCCAGGCTGCACACCACGAGCGCCAGAGACGTCAGCCACCTCGGCCACGCGCGGGGAGTGCCGCTGCCCTGCGTCTGCGCACGGCCGCGCCGTGCGGCGGCCGGGACGAAGACGTCGGCGGGTGCGCCCCGGGGGACCATGGGGAGGTCCGCCGGGGGATCCACGTACAACAGGGCGGAGTCCGGGCCGTCCGACGCCGACGCCAAGGCCGACGCCCTCGCGCCGGGCTGCGGCGCGTCCATGTGCTTCTCCTCGGCCAAGCGGCCGATCAGCTGCACGAGGTCCTCGACGGGCCTGTTGGTCGCGGCCGCCCTGATCGCCTCCTCTCCGCAGTGCCGCTCCAGCGGAGACCGGTGCAGCAGCGCCATCAGCCGGGAGACTTCCTCCACGGGCCGGCATTCGGCCGCCGCGCGGATCGCCTCGTCAGCACTGTCAGGGCTGCGCGGCGGCCGCGTCAGCAGCGCTACCAGCCGGGAGATGTCCTCCACCGAGCGGTCCATGCCGACCGCGTGGAGCGCGTCGACCGTGGCGCGCGCGTACTCCGGCGACTGCTCCAGGAGCGTGATGAGTTGTACGACCTCCTCCAACGGCCGGTCGGCGACGGCGGCGTGCACCAGGCTGTCGACCGGGCTGGAGTACGGGGACCCGGGCTTGCCGACGACGGGTCCCGCGTCCTCGGCCGGCTGAGTCGGGGCCGCGTCCTCGACCGGCCGGGCCGGGGGCGCTTCCTCGACCGGCCGGGCCGGGCGTGCTTCCTCGGTCGGCGGAGGCGGAGGCGGGGGCGGGGGCGGGGGCGCTTCCGCGACACGTTCCGCGTATCCGACCGGCGGGGACGGGTCGGCCGAGGGGAGAGGAGGTATGCCCGGCGGGGCGGGTAGGGGTGACGAAGAAGGTGTCGTCATACTCGGCTCCATGGGGACGGGTGCGTTTGCGTTTGGCCCATCTGTGCACTGAGTTACCAGTTGTTGCCATTACCTGGTGGTGGACCCCTTCGCGCCACTTGGATGCGGCATCTGTGTGAGCACCCCTCAGCCGATCGGCGCACACGGTGAGCAGGAGGGTGGGAGAACCGGCCCCCGATACCCTCGGCCGCATGCCCGAAACCGACGCCCTCCGCGCCCGCTGGCACACCGCCCTGCTCACCGCCTCCCCCGCCGCGCGGCCCGGGCCGTACGCCGACGCCCTGCTGGCCCGTTGGGCCGAACCCCACCGCCGCTACCACAACACCGCCCACCTCCAAGCGGTCCTGGACCACATCGACGTACTGGAGCAGTACGCGGCCGACCCCCATCTGGTGCGGCTGGCGGCCTGGTTCCACGACGCCGTCTACTTTCCGGACCGCTCCGAGAACGAGGAACGCTCCGCCCGCCTGGCCGAACGCGCCCTTCCCGAGGCCGGGTTGAGCCAGCAGGACACCGTGGAGGTGGCGCGCCTGGTGCGCCTGACCGTCACCCACGCCCCCGAGGACGGCGACGCCAACGGCGCGGTCCTGTGCGACGCCGACCTCGCGATCCTCGCCGCCGCCCCGGAGGCATACGCCGCGTACGCCGCCGCCGTACGCGAGGAGTACGCCTTCGTGCCGGACGAGGCCTTCCGGGCCGGCCGCGCCGACGTGCTGACCCAACTCCTCGCCCTGCCAAGGCTGTTCCGCACCCCGCATGGAGAACGCGAGTGGGAGACCCCGGCCCGGGAGAACCTTGAGGCGGAACTGACTCTGCTCACCGTCTGATCGGCCGCATAATCACCACGGGCCCAACGGCTCCGAGCCCACCGCCCGCCGCACAACTCCCGCCGGAAAGCAGGTAACCCGCGTGCTCCCCGTGACAGTCCAGGCCGACCGCATCGCCCTTCACGAGCTGACCCGGGCGTCGGCCGCGGAGCTTCAGGACGGCGGCGACGGCGGCTGGGAGTGGGCGCCCGGCGGCCCGCACGAGGGAAGCCGCTTCGCCGCCGGAAAGATGCTGGCGGGCCTGGAGACCGGTCGGCACCGCACGGGCTGGGGCGCGTACGTCATCGTCCGCACCGAGGACGCCCGGGCCATCGGCGGCATCGGCTTCCACGGCCCGCCGGAGGACGGCCGCGTCGAGATCGGCTACGACCTGGCGGAGTCCGTACGGGGCCGGGGGTACGCGACCGAGTCCGTCAGGGCGCTGACCGCCTGGGCGCTGGCGCAGCCCGACGTCGAGGCGGTGTACGCCACGACCGACGAGGACAACACCGCCTCGCAGCGCGTCCTGGAACGGGCTGGTTTCCGCCGCATCGGCGACACCCCGCGCCCGATAGGCGGCCGGGAGGCCCAGCACCTCTTCGAACTGCACTTCCTCGACCAGAATCGGGACTGACCGGAACCGGGATCGGCGGGGAATTCCACAATCGCTGAATAGCCCGGGAACACCCCGAGGAATACGGAACCAGCCACTCGCGTTGGCACCCGATATGCCCGCCGAGCCCATACCCACGCCCGCGCCCGCCCCCACTCCCCCCGCAGAAAGCCTCTCCGGCTCCGCTTCGGCGAACTCCTCCGGCTCCGCCCCCGCGGCGAAACGCATGCCGCTCGCCGTCTACATCCTGGGCCTGTCCGTCTTCGCGCTCGGGACGAGCGAGTTCATGCTCACGGGGCTGCTTCCGGCCATCGCGGACGACATGAGCGTGTCGATTCCGCAGGCGGGCCTGCTGATCTCGGCCTTCGCGATCGGCATGGTGGTGGGTGCCCCGCTGCTCGCGGTGGCCACGCTGCGGCTTCCGCGCCGCACCACCCTGATCGCGCTGATCACCGTCTTCGGCCTGGGCCAGGTCGCGGGCGCGCTGGCCCCGAACTACGCGCTGCTCTTCGTCTCGCGCGTCGTGTCCGCGCTGGCCTGCGCCGGATTCTGGGCGGTCGGCGCGGCGGTCGCCATCGCGATGGTCCCGGTGAACGCGCGGGCCCGCGCGATGGCCGTCATGATCGGCGGCCTGTCGATCGCGAACGTACTGGGTGTGCCGCTGGGCGCGCTGCTCGGTGACGGCCTGGGCTGGCGGGCGGCGTTCTGGGCGGTCGGCGCCGCCTCAGCGATCGCGCTGGTCGGCATCATGACCCGCATCCCGCGCATCCCGCTGCCCGCCGAGAAGCCCCGGCTCAGCCGGGAGCTGCGGATCTACCGCGACCCGCAGGTGCTGCTCTCCGTCGCGATCACCGCACTCGCCGCGGGTGGCGTGTTCTGTGCGTTCAGCTACCTCAAGCCGCTCCTCACGGACGTCGCGCACGTGGACGCGGGCTGGGTTCCGGCCGTGCTCGGCCTGTTCGGCGTCGGCGCGCTGATCGGGACGACGATCGGCGGCCGGGTCGCCGACGCGCACCTCTTCGGCGTGCTGCTCAGCGGCATCACCGCCTCGACGGCGTTCCTGGTCGCGCTCGCGCTGTTCGCGTCGACGCCCGCCGTCGCGATCACCCTGTCGTTCCTGATCGGCCTCTCGGCGTTCTACACGGCCCCCGCGCTCAACGCCCGCATGTTCAACGTGGGCGGAGCCGCCCCGACGCTGGCAGGCGCGACCACGACGTCCTCGTTCAACCTGGGCAACACCGCGGGCCCCTGGCTCGGCGGCATCGTGATCAGCGCGAACCTGGGCTTCGCCGCCACCGCCTGGGCGGGCGCCGCGATGACGGTCCTCGCCCTCGTCCTGGTCACCGCCTCCCTGCGCCTGCACAAGTCCCGGTCCCGCGTGGTGGCCCGCTCGACGGACCACACCCTCGCGGCAGCCCGCGTGGAGGTCTGACCCGTCCGAACCCGTACGCGCGAAGCGCCCCGCACCCGATTCCTCGGGTGCGGGGCGCTTCGGTGTCCCCCCGGCCGGAACCGGGGTCACGGGGTCACTGCTTAGGCGGGGGTGACGTTCTCCGCC
Source organism: Streptomyces sp. WM6378 (assembly GCF_001279695.1). Lineage (GTDB taxonomy): Bacteria > Actinomycetota > Actinomycetes > Streptomycetales > Streptomycetaceae > Streptomyces. The sequence goes on along the minus strand of NZ_LGDD01000022.1, from coordinate 9,909 downwards.
TGCGGGCCCTTCGGGCCCTGGGTGACGTCGAAGTTGACCTGCTGGTTCTCCTGCAGCTCACGGAAGCCGGTGGAGTTGATCGCGGAGTAGTGGACGAAAACGTCCGGGCCGCCGCCGTCCTGCGCGATGAAGCCGAAGCCCTTTTCCGCGTTGAACCACTTCACGGTGCCGGTTGCCATGTGTTTCCCCTGTCGAGGATCGCGGGGCACTGGCTTGTCAGTACCCCTGGGTGAGGTGATCGCCCTGGTCCTCGGACATTGCTGCACAGCAAACGCCCACGGCGTAAACCGCGGGCGCTGAGACTTCGGAACCACGACTACTGGCAAGGAAGTTAGCCGATCCGCAGTCGTCTGGCTACGGGCCGCAGCCGAACCGGCGACAAGATCCCGCCAGCGGGGTCCCCCGACCGGCGCCGGGAGGCCGTTCCGCGCACCCCCTCGCCGGAGCTTTCCTCAGGCCGGCCGCCCCTTCGGCCGCCGCAGCCCCGCCTCCGTGAGACGGCGCACGAGCTCCTTCGAGCCGATCTCCAGCGCGCCGGCCCGCACCGCGTCGTCGTACCGGTGCGCGGGCACGTCGTAGTGATCACGTTCGAAGGCTCGCGGCGGGCAGCCGATGGACGCCGCGAACGCGTGCAGCTCCTCGTACGAGACGTCGCTGACCAGGTGCGACCACATGCGGCCGTGGCCCGGCCAGGTCGGCGGGTCGATGTACAGGGTCATCCGCCGAGGCCGCCGACCGGGGCCACCACGACGCCCGCCTTGCCGCACACCCAGTGCGGGTCGGGCCCGAGCTCCGGCTCCACGTCCAGGGCGTGCGGATCGCCCGCGTCGCACACCGGGCACAGCGGCCAGCGCCCGTACCGCTCCAGGAGCGCGTCCTGAACGTCCTGGGCGACGAGCCCCGCGACGTACTCCGTGCCCTCGGGCCACTGCTCGACCCACCAGCGCCGGTGGGTGACCGCGTCCTCGACCAGCGAGACGACGTCCGCGTGCGCCACGTCGCGCGCCGCCAGATCCGCCAGCACCAGGGCGCGGGCGGCGTGCAGGGCTTGCTCCAGAGGTTGTACGTCGTCCATGCCCCCCATTGTCACCCCGGCCACACCCGGAGCCCGAGCGGAGGGACCAAGGGCCGCGCGGTGACGGGACCAAAGGGGGTTGACCGGAGAAGCGGCCGAAAATATCTTTCAAGAGTGACCAATGACGTGAAGGAAAGTTTCAGCTGCGGCGCCCCGCCCGCACCGGCGGCCCTCGCGGCCAAGGTGCGCACGCTCGCGCCGTCCATGACCCGCTCCATGCAGCGGGTCGCCGAAGCCGTCGCCGGCGACCCGGCCGGCTGCGCGGCCCTCACGGTCACCGGCCTCGCCGAGCTCACCGGCACCAGCGAGGCCACCGTGGTGCGCACCGCCCGCCTCCTCGGCTACCCCGGCTACCGCGACCTGCGCCTCGCGCTCGCCGGGCTCGCCGCCCAGCAGCAGTCGGGCCGAGCCCCGGCCGTCACCGCGGACATAGCCGTCGACGACCCGATCGCGGACGTCGTCGCGAAGCTCGCCTACGACGAGCAGCAGACCCTCGCCGACACCGCGGCCGCCCTCGACACCGTCCAACTCGGGGCCGCGGTGGGCGCGTTGGCGGGCGCCCGGCGCATCGACATCTACGGCGTCGGCGCCTCTTCGCTGGTCGGCCAGGACCTCGCGCAGAAGCTCCTGCGCATCGGGCTCATCGCGCACGCCCACACCGACCCGCACCTCGCCGTCACCAACGCGGTGCAGCTGCGCTCCGGCGACGCCGCGGTCGCGATCACCCACTCCGGCTCGACCGGCGACGTCATCGAACCGCTGCGGGTCGCCTTCGATCACGGCGCCACCACGATCGCGATCACCGGCCGCCCGGACGGCCCGATCTCGCAGTACGCCGACCACGTCCTGACCACCTCGACAGCCCGCGAGAGCGAACTGCGCCCGGCCGCCATGTCGTCCCGCACGAGTCAACTCCTCGTCGTGGACTGCCTGTTCATCGGCATCGCCCAGCGCACGTACGAGACGGCGGCCCCGGCCCTGTCCGCCTCGTACGAGGCACTCGCCCACCGCCACAACCCCCGCACCCGCTAGCGCCGTACGCAGAGAAAGAGCCGCCCACGCCATGACCACCCAGGACTACGCCGAACTCCGCGCCGAGCTCGCCACCCTCACCACCGAGGCGTTCCGGCCCGACCTCGCGGAGATCGACCGGCTGCCGACCGCCGAGATCGCCCGGATCATGAACAGCGAGGACGCCACGGTCCCCGCGGCCGTGGCCGAGCAACTGCCCGACATCGCGGCGGCGATCGACGCCACGGCCGCGCGGATGTCGCAGGGCGGCCGGCTGATCTACGCGGGCGCCGGCACGGCCGGGCGGCTCGGCGTCCTCGACGCGAGCGAGTGCCCGCCGACGTTCAACACCGACCCCTGCGAGGTCGTCGGGCTCATCGCGGGCGGCCCGTCCGCGATGGTCAAGGCGGTCGAAGGCGCCGAGGACTCCAAGCAGCTGGCGGCGGAGGACCTCGACGCCCTGCACCTGACCCACCTCGACACCGTCGTCGGCATCTCGGCCTCGGGCCGCACCCCGTACGCGATCGGCGCGGTCGAGCACGCGCGCCGCACGGGCGCCCTCACGATCGGCCTGTCCTGCAACGCGGGCAGCGCGCTCGCGGCGGCCGCCGAGCACGGCATCGAGGTCGTGGTCGGCCCCGAACTCCTCACCGGATCAACGAGGTTGAAGTCGGGCACGGCCCAGAAGCTGGTCCTCAACATGATCTCGACGATCACCATGATCCGGCTCGGCAAGACCTACGGGAACCTGATGGTCGACGTACGGGCCTCCAACGAGAAGCTGCGCGCCCGCTCGCGCCGCATCGTGGCGCTTGCGACCGGCGCGGACGACGCCGAGATCGAAGCCGCGCTCGCCGCGACGGACGGCGAGGTGAAGAACGCGATCCTGGTCATCCTCGGCGGCGTGGAGGGCCCCGCGGCGGCCCGCCTCCTGACCGAGAGCCGAGGCCACCTGCGCACGGCCCTGCACGCAGCCCCCTGACCCCCCGCTCGGCCCCCTCGACACCGCACAGCAAGGCACCCGCACCATGGCACCAGAGAACAAGAACCGCGCCACGGCCGCCGCGATCCTCCCGCTCGTGGGCGGTGCGCGGAACATCGGCTCGATCGCCCACTGCATGACCCGCCTCAGGCTCGGCCTCAAGGACCGCGCCCTGGTCCAGGACGAGGCGTTGAAGGCGCTGCCCGCGGTCCTTGGCGTGGTCGAGGACGACACGTACCAGATCGTGCTCGGCCCGGGAACGGTGGCGAGGGTGGCCCCGGAGTTCGAGACGCTGGTGGCGGAGGATTCCCCTCAACTACCCATCACAGCCGATGAGTTGGCGGATCGCGGGGCCGAGCTGAAGGCGGCCCGCAAGGAGCGGAACGCGACCCCGTTCAAGCTCTTCCTCCGCCGGATCGCGAACATCTTCGTGCCGCTGATCCCGGCGCTGATCGGCTGCGGCATCATCGCGGGCCTGAACGGCCTGCTGGTGAACCTGGGCTGGCTGACGGGCGTGACCCCCGCGCTCGCCGCCATCGCGTCGGGCTTCATGGCGCTGATCGCGGTGTTCGTGGGCTTCAACACGGCGAAGGAGTTCGGGGGTACGCCGATCCTGGGCGGGGCCGTGGCGTCGATCATCGTGTTCGCGGGGGTCGCGAAGATCACCGTCTTCGGCCAGACGCTCGCGCCCGGCCAGGGCGGCGTCCTCGGCGCCCTGGGCGCGGCGCTCCTCGCCGTATATGTGGAGAGGTGGTGCAGGCGCTGGGTCCCCGAGGCCCTGGACGTCCTGGTCACCCCCACCCTGACGGTGCTGATCTCGGGCCTGGTGACCCTCTACGGCCTGATGTTCCTGGCGGGGGAGGTCTCGACGGGCATCGGCCACGGCGCGAACTGGCTCCTGGACAACACGGGCGCGTTCGCGGGCCTGGTCCTGGGCGGCCTGTTCCTGCCGCTGGTGATGCTGGGCCTGCACCAGGCCCTGATCCCGATCCACACGACCCTCATCGAGCAGCAGGGCTACACGGTGCTGCTCCCGATCCTGGCGATGGCGGGCGCGGGCCAGGTCGGCTGCGCGGTGGCCGTGTACCTGCGCGCCAAGCGCAACGAATCGCTGCGCAGCACCATCAAGTCGGCGCTCCCCGCCGGATTCCTGGGCGTGGGCGAACCGCTGATCTACGGAGTCTCGCTCCCCCTCGGCCGCCCGTTCATCACGGCCTGCGCGGGCGGGGCAGCGGGCGGCGCGTTCGTGGGCCTGTTCTCGATGCTGGGCGACAAGGTGGGCTCGACGGCGATCGGCCCGTCGGGCTGGGCCCTGTTCCCCCTGCTCCAGGGCAACCACGGCCTGGGCACGACGATCGCGATCTACGCGGGCGGCCTGCTGACGGGCTACGTGGTGGGCTTCCTGGCCACGTACTACTTCGGCTTCACCCGCCAGTCCTTGACGGACCTGAACGCGACGCCTGCCCCGGCGGAGCCCGCCACCCCCAAGGCGATGGAGCCCGCCCACTCGTAAGGTGGGCGAGGGTCGGCACCGCCCGGCCCAACTGCCGTACAGCCAAGGCGAAGAGGGGGACGCGTCATGGACCACGCCCGAGGAAACCCGGCCCGCGAGAAGACACTCACCAAGGGGTACGCCGCGGCCTCCAAGGGCGCGGCCAAGGTGGCCCGGTTCCGCCTGGCCGTGTCGTTCGCGAAGGCCGTCCTCGACCGCCGCAGAGAGCTCGGACTGTCCCAGGCCGAGGTCGCCGAGCGCTCCGGACTCTCCCAGGCCAAGATCGCCCGCATCGAGAGCGCGGCCTCCTTCCCGACCCTCCCGCTGCTGCGCCGCCTGGCGGTGGGCCTGAACGCGTCGCTGAACATCGCGATGGACGCGGACCGGGAACAGATCACCTTCACCGCCCACCCGGCCGCCTGACGTCCCGGACACCGCCCGGAAGGGTGACTTTCCCGGTGTGCCCGGCTGCGAAGGCGCCTGTACGGGGAGCTGTCCGAGTAAGAGGACTGTTTCCCAGCGGGGTGGTGGCCGATGAAGTCAGCTGAACCTGTATCAGGCCGGTGTCCGGCACGTCTGTGGGCCGTGGAAGACCTGCCGGAGTTGGACTTCGACCCGTTCCTCCGCGAGTCGCTGAGAGAGCGGCCGGTCTCACGCATCAGGCTGCCGCACGGGGAAGGCGAATGCTGGCTGGTGACCCGGTACGACGACGTCCGGTTCGTCACCTCGGACCCCCGCTTCAGCCGGGACATCATCGGCCGCCCCATCCCGAAGATGACCAAGCACTTCATCCCGATGGACCGGGCGCTCAGCTTCGTGGACCCGCCCGGCCACGCCCGGGTACGCGCGGTGGTCGCCCCGGCGTTCACACAGCGCGCCATGGACCGGCTGCGGCCACGGGTCCAGGAGCTCCTGGACCTGCGCGTGGACCGGATGATGGCGGCCGGGCCGACCGCCGACCTCGTGGAACACGTCACCTCGCCGTTCCCCTTGGACGTGGTCAGCGAGTTGATCGGGGTGCCGCCCGCCGACCGGCCGCAGATCCGTGCCTGGGCAGGGACCCTCCTGAACAGGACGTCCGACGAGGCGGCCGCCGACCGGGCCCGGCAGGGGCGGGAAGCCGCCTGCGCCTACTTCCGCGACCTGGCCGCACAACGCCGTGCCGAACCTCGGGACGACCTGATGAGCACGATGGTCGCCGCCGTCGACGACGGCCGCATCGACGAGGAGGAGCTCCTCGCCCTCACGACACTCATGGAGCTCAACGGCTGGCACGCCGTCTGCAACAACACCACGAACATGGTGTACGCCCTGCTCACCCGGGACGGCCTGATGGACCGGCTGCGGTCCGAGCCCGCGCTGGTGCCACGGGCCGTGGACGAACTGCTGCGCTGGATCCCCCACAAGCACGGCGTCGGGCAGCCGCGCATCGCCACCCAGGACGTCGAGGTGGGCGGTGTGCTGATCCGTGACGGCGAGTTGGTCTACGTCTCCTACGTCGCCGGCAACTGGGACGAGCAGGTCTATCCCGACCCGGACCGGATCGACATCGAGCGCCAGGGGCCGCCGCACCTGGCCTTCGGGCACGGTCCGCACTACTGCGTGGGTCCGCTCCTCGCCCGCATGGAGGCGGAGGTTCTCCTGTCCACCCTGCTCAACCGGCTGCCGGACCTGCGCCTTGCGGTCCCGGCCGAGCAGGTGCGCTGGCCGACCGGGGTGCTGATCCGCGGCCCGATCGACCTGCCGGTGGCGTGGTGACCTCACCCACCTGACCCCACCCACCGCCCTGCCTGCCGGCCTGTCCCGCTGCCGTGCCCCCGCCCGAAAGGATCCGCACGATGACGCTGCCCTACGTCCCCGACGGCCTGGTGGTGCCACCGGGAGAGGGCCGCACCCTGGTCACCGCGGCACAGCACGTGACCTTCAAGGCGACCGGTGAACACTCACGGGTCGCCTCCAGCTTCGAGGTCGTCGTCCCCCCGGGATTCGACGTCGGCGCCCACGTGCACACCCGCAGCGAAGAGCTCTTCTACGTCCTCGAAGGCGAGCTCGACGTCCTCGCCTTCGAACCGAGCATCCGCACCCGCGACAACTGGCGCGCATGGGAATCCCCGTCGGGAAAGCGGTGCGTCCGGGCGGCCGCCGGAACCGTGATCGTCGTCCCGGCGGGCTGCCCGCACGCGTTCGCCAACACCTCGGGCGAACCGGCCCGGATGTTCTTCCAGGCATCGCCCCCGCCCGACCACGAGCGCTACTTCGAGGAACTCTTCGGCATCCTCGACTCCGGCCCGCAGGTGGACCAGGAAGCCATCGCCGAACTGCGCCTCCGCTACGACATCGAACAACTCACCCCCATGGAAATGACCCCGCCCCGCATCGAGTGAACGCCCCGCCGTCAGGCCCTTCCCCGCCCCCACTCCTCGAACTCCTCCACCACGTTCCGCAGCCGCCACGGCGCGGACTTCAGGAACATGCCGCGCAGTTCGGTGACCGGCACCGCAGCCGGGCAGTAGTCCTCGTCCTCGTACAGGTCCTCGTGGTCCGGGTCCTCCATCGGGTCGCCCGGCACGCCCACGAACGGGCCCTCCCAGGTGTCCGGGTCGATCGGCGCCGCCGGGTTCACCTTCCACACCGCGCCCGCCCGCACGCACACCTCGCCCAGGTACCACGCGGGCGCGGTCACCCTCGGGGTGTGCTGCGCGGCCCGTACGTCCTCCCACTCGGACGAGGCGAAGTCCGCCCGCACCGCACGCTCCAGGTCGTCGACCGAAGACGGGGAGAAGTCCCAGGCGCCCGGGTGCGACGCGGCCCACTCCGCGAACGCCGCCTCCTGTTCCGCCAGCCACGTCCTGAGCCGGGGATGGTCCGTCCACTGCTGCTCGTTCATGACCGACGAGGGTACGGGAGTGGTGTAAGGGGCTTGTGGAGATGGGGAGTTGGGAGTTTGGCGGGCTGGAAAACTGTGGGGCTGCTGTGGCGCGGCAGGGCTAGCGTGTGGGCTGCGCGGCACCATTGAGCACGGGGGCCCCTGGTGTCGCGGCACGCTCCACGCCCACCTCTTCGGGCTCCCGGGGAAAGACACGCTCGCGTGAACCAGCCGATGTCTTCGAGATCCACGTCTTCGATATCCACGCGCTCGATATCCACGCCTTCGACATCCACGCGCCGGCACCACCTCTGGGCGCGCGCCGCGGTCGCGCTCACCACCGTCGGCATCCTCTCCGTCAGCGGCCTGCCGCAGCTCCAGGGCACCGCCGCCGCGGCGGTCAAGGCGCAGCGCTGCGACGAAATGTTCAAGCTGCCCAGCAACCCGACGGACCCGAGCAAACTGCCCTGGGCCAAGGGCGACGCGGTCCGGCCCGAGACCGATTGGGACTCCTACGGCTTCCCCAACCAGCGCCAGGCCATGGACGGCCTCTCCCTGCCCGACGACCCTGCCGCACGCGACAAGATCCTCGCCAAGCTCGACAAGCCGTACAAGAGCTACCCGGAGGGCACCCCCGACCGGGTCTACGCGACGTACAAGGACTACCTGAAGCGCAACGGCAACACCGACACCAAGTACGGCGGCTTCGGCAACTGGCTGACCGAGGCCTACATCGAGGTGTACGGGCGCCAGCCGCGCGGCGAAGCCTTCCACGGCAAGGTCGTCAAGGACCTCGGGCTGACCGGTCCGGACTGGATCTGCGAGGAGACCGTCACGGTCACCGACCCGGAGACCGGCGAGACCTACCAGCGGCGCTACGACGCGTTCAACAAGGTCACGAAGGAAGCCGTCGAGATCAAGTCCGGTGGCAACCACGACACCTCGCAGGCGCCCAAGGACCGGGCCTTCCTGAAGGACCCGAAGTTCAAGGACTACAAGCTGCGGTACGCCTTCGGGCAGCCGCAGTCCGAGGACACCGTCAAGTACACGGACGGGCTCAAGAAGCTCGGCGGGCAGGGCCGGGTCACGACGTACGAGCACGTCTCCACGCCGGAGCCCGAGTTCCAGCCCGGCAAGTACACCGCCCAGGACACCGCCAAGAGCATCGGGCGCGGCGCCGACGTCATCCGGCAGTCGCCGCCGACCCCGGCCGACATGAAGCGGCAGCTGGACCGCATCCGGGCCGCCGACCCCGAGGGCATGCGCGTGCGCGGCCCCGGCGGCGTCGACTTCTCCACGCTCGAACTCCGCTACGTCGGCAAGCCCGTCAAGGGCCAGGGCCTCAACTACTCGTTCTCCGCGAACAAGGTCGACGAGTCCTCCGGCCTCGGCTACGGCGGCCAGCAGAAGGCCGAGCTCATCTCGGACTCCTTCTTCACCTGGCTCGCCCTGACGCCCGAGAAGTTCTGGGTCAACCTCAACCCGGACCAGCCCGACAAGATCATGGACAAGACGTTCGGCAAGACCGACGCCGGACGCGTCCTGCTCCAGGCCGACCTGGAGATGAAGCACGACTACGCCAAGGACATGGACCCGCGCACGGGCATCGGCAAGCAGCTCTTCGACAAGCTCAAGGCCGAGAACATCCCCTGCACCCACGGCGTACGGAACTGGATCGTCCCCAAGCCCGCCGAGGTCCGCGAGCAGAACGGCGGCCTGTACATCCTCGACGCCCCGCTCAAGGTCAACTCGGTCCCGCAGGAGGTCAAGACCCCGAGCCCGAACGGCCCGTGCAACCTCACCGACGCCCAGCACAAGCGCGTCACCGAGCTCATGGACACGATGATCGTGCCGGACATCGAGAAGAAGGTGAACACCGACGCCCGGTACGCCGACCTGCGCGCCGTCTACAACGCGCGCGTCGCGGCCGAGTGGATCCGCCAGCAGGACGCCAAGTCGCCGACCGACTACCACGCGATCATCAACAGCAACAAGGTCACCGACTGGCCACTGCGCGGCAAGAACGCCTCCTGGACGCCCGAGCAGACCTACAAGGACTACGTGAAGTCCTTCACCCAGGGCGACTACAGCTACCCCTGCGAGAGGGCCGGCCAGCCCGGCACCTGCGTCATGGGCGGCGTCGACTTCTCCAAGTCGCCCAAGCAGAACGTCACCCAGGCCAAGTTCACCGCCGAGCACAAGAACCTGCCCCGTACGACCGACATCTCCGTCAAGGCGATGACCGACGACGCCGAGAGCAGGGCACTGCTCGCCCTCGGCGGCAACACCGCAGCCCACACCGGCACGGGCGGCGGCACGAACCCGACCCCGACACCCACGCCGACCCCGACTCATACGGGTCAGCCGTCCACGCCACCCGCCACCCCCACCCCCGGCCCCACCGGCCACCCGCCCCCCCCCGGGGACCAACACCCCCGCGGCGGCCTCGCCCACACCCGCACCCGGATCGCCCCGATCCCGGG
>NZ_LGDD01000021.1 GCF_001279695.1 Streptomyces sp. WM6378 | reverse complement strand
GACACGATCCACGGCCGCGACTGTCTCTTCCCCACACCCACACCAACGAACAGCCAAGCCGACAGTCACGTCAACAACCACTTCTGTTAGGGCCTCTAAAACGGACCCTCCCCTGCATAGCAATCCACCAGAGCTGTCACCAGGTTCGGGAGAGCACAGTTGACTGCCTGAAGGGACCAACCCCGTTCATCTCCAGCGCTCACTGAGTGTTTGGTCCCTACCGAACCCGGAACGGTTCACTGTGCGTAATGTTCGGCTACCGGCAGATGTTTCTTACACGTGAACTGGGTGCCCCATCCTCACAGTTGACAGGGAGCTCATCGTGGAGGCCTCACGTCTGTGCGTACAACCTTCCACGCCTCTTTCCTCGCCGCCCGGGCCGGTAGTTGCCGAGGCCGAGGACCTGGTGGGCCAGGGCGCCGCGCGAAATCGCAACTCAGCCCCACAACTGTCGAATCCGGTTGGTGACGGCATTCGGGCTGGGAGCTGAGCGGCGCGGTCCTACGGTGCCAGTGGGGAGACCAGTAGCAGGTATGTCCCGTAGAAGAACGAGATGCTGGCCAGGGCTGCGACGGCCAGGCAGGCGGTGCGAGGTCGAGCACGCGACAGGGCGATGGCCAAGGGGATGAGGAGAGGGAAGGCGGGAAGCAGGAAGCGTGGCTTGGACTGGAAGTAGTCGGTGCCGCCGAGGGCGATGAGGGTCAGGACGGCCGTATAGACGAGCAAGGGCAGCGGGACGCGGTCCAGTACGGCGAGGACGAGCAGCAGTAGCGATACACCGACGATCGCGACGGCGGCGTAGACAGCGAGTCGGTTGCGGCCGGTGACCAGGCCCGCGATGTAGTGCGCGGCGTATTGGCCGAAGTCGAAACGGGAGCCCCAGCGGCTCTCGATGGCGAAGTAGCCCAGCGGGTCGCCGGTCTGGACGCCGACCCATGCGATGTACCCGAGCCAGCCCAGCGGGGCGAGCGCCGCACCGATCCAGGCATGCCCGTCCTGGGGCTCGTGCGCGCGGTGGCGCCGCCAGGCAATCGCGGTGACAGCAACGGACACCGCCGCAGCGACCGCGATGCCGTTGGGCCGGGCCAGCCCGGCCAGCGCGGCCAGAGTCCCGGCGGCGAGCCAGCGGCGGGTGAGCACCGCGTACAGGGCCCAGGCGGCGAAGGCTGTCATGAGCGGCTCGGCGTACGCCATCGTCAGCACGATCGCGTGGGGCAGCAGCCCCCACAGCAGGACCAGGGCAATGCCGGTCCGGCGGCCGTAGAGCAGCTCCCCGATCGCGTAGATCCCCCAGGCGGCCACCCCCGCAGACACCCAGGAGATGAAGAGGGCCGCGTTGAGGTCGCCGATCGGAAGTACCGCGTCAACAACTCTGATCAGCCCTGGGTACAGGGGGAAGAAGGCGAGCTTCTCCGAGGCGAATCCGGGTAACGGAACGGAGTCCGCAGGCAGGTGGTAGCCCCACTCGACAATCCGGTAGTACCACCGGCCGTCCCATTCGAGCGCGAGGACGCTGCGGGGATGCCTACCGCCCTGCCAGGCCCACAGGGACATCAGGAGCAGCCCGGTCGCCCGGGCGGCCCCGAACACCACCAGAGCCGGAGCCGCCCGACGCAACGCGGCCCGCAGACGGGCCGCAGGAGGCGGGCCGGCTGCGACGGGGAGCGGAGAAAACGAGACAGGCCCGGCAGCGCACACGCGCACCGCCCCCTCCCACAAGAGCGGCCGCCGGCCGGGGGCCGTGCAAGAGTGTTGGTGCGACTCTACTTACCACCGGCTGGTCTCGGACCGGAACCGGTGCGGGAGACCGCACACCGGTTGCCGCGGCAACCGTGTGTGAGGGGACAGACTCTTCTGCCGGTACGGAGTCCATCGGCACCTTCGTTCACTAGGCGTCGCGACGTCGCAGGGCCAGGGGGCGGCCGTCGGGGTCGGCGAGGAGCCGGTAGAGGGGGGTGACCAGGGCCGTGGTGGTGCGTGACAGATGTGGGGTGCGGTACGTGCGCAGGCGGCCGGGGGGCCGGGGCCCGCGCGTCCGGTGTTGTGCCAGGCGTCCAGTGCGGCGGACGACTCGGCGAAGGCGCGGAAGGCCGTCACCGGATCGCACAGTGCGGTCGGGTCGCTGTGGTCCAGGTGTTCACGGGCCAGTTGGAGGCGCAGATCGCGGGCACCGGTACGGGCGCCGTCGCCGAGGCCGCCGGAATCACGTGGCTCGCGGGAATCCTGCGTCTCATCCAGGAACGCGCAGCTCAGTTCCGAATCGTGCGTCCAGGAGCGCCGGTTGATGTTGTCCGAGCCGACGGAGGCCCATACATCGTCGACGACGCACACCTTCGCGTGGACGTACACGGGGGTTCCTGCATGGTTTTCCAGGCTGTAGACGGCGACCCGGTCGCCGCCTGCGCGGTGCAGCAGGTCGAGGGCCTGGATGCGGCCCAGGTGGTTCATCGGCAGGGAGAGGCGGCCGTCGTCGCTGGGAGCCGACGGGATGACGGCGATCATGTGCAGTGCGGGGTGGGCGGACAGGGCCTTCGCGAAGCACGTCAGCACTTGCGCGGATCACAGGTACTGGTCTTCCAGATAGATCAGTGACCGGGCCCGTCGTAGCGCCTTCTGGTAGCTGCGGGCGATGCTGCGTTCCCCGTGCGGGGCGAAGTCGTACCCGTGGATGCGGGCGGGGTAGGTGCGCAGCAGTTGCACGGTGTGGGTGCCGCAGGGGGCCGGGTCGGGCAGTTGCGGCGGCAATGTATCTGCCTTCGTGTCCTCATAGTGCAGGAGGGAGCGCAGGCGGCCGAACGGGCTGCGACTCAGCGGCGCTGGGTCCTCCCAGCGTTCCCGGAAGGTGGCTTCGGCGTCACCGACGGCCGGGCCGCGGATGGCCAACTGGATGTCGTGCCAGGGTGGATGGGGCCCGTAGACGGCGGCGAAGAGCTGGCTGAGCGGGTCGCCCCGGTGAGTGCTGTCATCACGGCGGCTGTGGCACAGGTCGATCCCACCAACGAAGGCAACGTCGTGTTCGGGCCGGCCGGGGTGGCGCAGGACGACGTACTTCTGATGGTGCGAGTCGCCGGGGCGCACCCGCATGTCCAGCAGGCACTCGCCGCCCGCGGTCTGGATCTCGTCGCCGAAGTGGCGGTTCTCGCTTTCGCTGAACTGGAAGCGGTCCAGGTGGGATCGCCAGATGAGGCCCTTGACGTTGACGCCGCGTTCGGCGGCCTCGCACAACACCGGGCCAATCTCGCTGCCCAGGCCGCCCAGCCTCTCGTCGGGATCGCCCCGCCAGTCGGTGAACAGCAGTAAATCGCCCGACTGTTGGGACTGGATGGCCTTGAGTAGTTCGGGCTTGGGACTGGTAGGCCCGCATGTTCCAGTGTCGCGTATTCGGTCGGCAGGCGCGGAAACTGATCACTGACCGCAGCCGGTATCAGGAACAGCCTGGACGTCGTCCACGTCACGGTTTCCTCAGTGGGGCAGATGCACGCGGAGCGGTACGCGCACCATCGGTGGCGCTGCCAGGGCCGACTTGCCGTCGGTGGGGTGGGCTGATCGTCCGGGGGCGGGCCGTGTTGGGGCAGCGAACTACTTCGCGGCTTCCCTGAAGCTGACGACGGCCGTCGTCCCCCGTGGCGGTGAGTACGGCGACCTGGAATTCTGTGCCGGCCTCGTACGCTCGCTGGAGCTCGCTACCCAGTCCGTCTTCCGGGAACTTGATGTCTTCCCTCACCTCGCCTGAGTCATCCATGAGGTTGAGGTAACCGTCGTCGATGCCGACCAGGGTGTATTCGCTCCGGGTGACGATCGGGGCTTCCATGGTCTGAGTGGCCGGCCCCGAAAGCTCGTCGCGCTGATTCCCGAGAGCCCGCGCAGTCGCGGCAGAGCGGCGTGCCGGCCGTCGCCGTCCGGCTGGGAGATCCGCCGTCCCCGCTCCCGGAGCCCGTCGCTGACCTCGTGCGGGCCTACATTCAGTCCCGCCAGCACCTGCCCTACGTCAGCAGCAGAAGCTCACAGTGGCTCTTCCCCGGCCGCCAGCCCGGACAACCGATGAACCCGGTCAGCCTCCAAGTCCACCTGCGGGAGATCGGCGTCCCGCCGCAACGCGACAGGATCTCCGCGATCCGCCAACTCGTGCTCCAGGCACCGGCTCCCGTCGTCGCCAAGGCGCTCGGCTACCACGACAAGACAGTCACCCGCCTGGTCACCGAAGCCGGAGGAACCTGGAGCCGATACGCCCCCGGCGACCACACACGGTGACATCCGTCCCGCCTCGTCGAGGAATACGCAACACCTCAACATGCGCGCCTATCAGTCCGAGGGCCAACTACTCACACCCGGGAGATCTCAGGGCTGCTGCCGGTCGTTGGCGCTGCGGCCGTAGCGGGCGAGCATCGTCGTGACCGCCTCGTCGACGGCGTGGTCGATGTCGGCAGGTGCGGGGCTCCAGTCGGCGAGCAACATCCGCGGCCACAGGACGTAGTTGGCGATCGAGGCAAGCCATCTGTTCTGCGGTTCCGCAGCATGAGACACAGCAGCTGGCAGGGAGTCAGCACGCTGCTTGTCATTACTGCGGAATCTGCAGGATGTCCGGCCACCAGAGCGTACAACCGCCCGCCGGGGCTCAGTCGGCCAGCTCTCCGAGGAGTGCCCAGGTACGGCGCCGGTCGGACTCTCCGGCCATTTCCGTCCCCGAGAACACCACCTCCGTCGCTCCGGCATCTCGGTAACGGCGCACCTCGGCGGCGACCGTCCGCTCGTCGCCGATCACAGCCACATCGACGGCCCGCTGGCCGCCGGAGAGTCCGATGACTCGTGCGTAGGACGGGAACTGCTCGTAGAACGCGAGCTGCTCGGCGGCCTTCCCGTACGGAGTCGACGTCGTCGGTGACCACGCCGTGCACCAGGGCGACGATCCGGGGCGCGGGCCGGCCGGCGGCCTCTGCCGCTGCGGTGACTGCCGGAACGATGTGCTCACTCAGTGCGCGCGGCCCGGCCAGATAGGGCAGGATCCCATCGGCCAATTCACCGCTGGCACGCAGCGCCTGGGGGCCCATCGCGGCGACGAGCAGGGGCACGCCGCTTTCGGCGCCCGGCACGCGGGCGGGGATCGGTGTCGTCGCGGTGAGCAGTTCGCCGTGGAAGTCGGCGGTGCCGGTCTCGGTCAACTGCCGCAATGCGGTGAGGAATTCACGCAGACGCGCGATGGGCCGTTCGTAGGGGATGCCGAAGCCCGCCTCGGTCAGGAGTTTGGTGCCGAGCGCAAGTCCGAGGTGGTAGCGGCCGTGGGTGGCCGCCTGGGCGGTCTGGGCCTGGCTGGAGACCAGCAGCGGGTGGCGGCCGAAAACAGGGATCGCCGACGTGCCGACGTGCAGACCGGGTACTTCTCGCCCGACGACCGCCGCCAGCTGGGGTGAGTCCGCGCCGAAGGTCTGTCCGAACCAGGCCGACCGCAGCCCAGCAGCCGCGGCCTCGTGTGCGAGCCGCACCGAGGCATCGATCTGGTTGTCGGCGTCGGTCGCGTTGAGCGCTACTCCTGTAGTCATGTCGGCGATAACCAGCAGAAGCCGGCCCGCATTCCGGTCTTGTGTGACGGCACCGGACAGCGCCGGCTGGCCGAGCCGTACGCGGACGGCATCATCCGCATCCACCTCGGCCAAGTGCGCTGAGCCTGGCTGCGCGTCATCGTGACCTACCGCGGCGACGCGCAGGAGGCCGAGGAGACGGTCAGGAACGTTCAGGAAACCGGCGCCACGGCTGCCGCGCTGCGGCTGGACATCAGCGATGTGGCCTCCTTTCCCGCCTTCGTCTCCCACCTGGCTGCGCAACTGGAACGCTGGGACGCGACCCGGCTGGATGTCCTGGTCAACAATGCCGGAATCGGGCTCTTCGGACCGCTGGAAGCGGTCACGGTCGACGACTTCGACGCGGTAATGGACACCAACGTGCGCGGCACGTTCTTCCTCACCCAGGCGCTTGCGCCCGTGCTGGCCGACGGGGGGCGGATCATCAACGTCTCCTCCTCCCTCAGCCGCCACACCAGTGCCGGCACCTCGGTCTACTCGGCCTCGAAGGCGGCGGTCGAGGCCCTCAGCCGGACCCTGGCCGTGGAGCTGGGGGCGCGCACGATCCGCGTCAACGCCATCGTGCCGGGGCCGACAGCCACCGACTTCAACGGCGGTGCCATGCGGGACGACGCGCAGATGCGCGAGGACTTGGGCGCGCAGACCGCGCTCGGCCGCGTCGGCGAAGCGCAGGAGATCGGCGACGCGATTGCCGCGCTCGCCTCCGAGGACCCGCGATGGGTCACCGCCCAGCGCCTCGAGGTGTCCGGCGGCGCCCTGTTGTAGGGCCCCTGCCCACGCCCTGTGCCCCGCCCCTTACCCGGCAGAACCGGGGGATATATCAGAGGCGGTTCTCCCCGCGAGCCCGGTGGGCGGCATTGCGGGCTGCGTCGCCGCCGCTCTCGCCATCCAGCACGCTGCGGTCTGCTCGCAGAGGCCGAGCAGACGCCTGAAAATGAGCGCGGGAAGCTCGGCGGCCAGATCTACGAGCGAGGCGTTCCTGGTGGGCCGGGGTCGGATCCCCGCACGGACGGTTCCCTCCCGGCGATCACGCACGGTGACGTTCGTCCCGCCTCGTCGAGGAATACGCGACACCTCAACATGCGGCCCTACCAGTCCCTAGCCCGTAGTTCAGCGAAGTGCACCGCCCCGTGGACCAGGGGCGCACCTCGTTCCCCATCGACCAGGCCACCCCGCCGGGCCGACGGATCTCCAGGCGAGTCGCCGGATTGCCTCGCTCGCCGGGCGCGAGCAGCCAGTCGGTCAGTTCCACAACCCCTCCAAGACGACAACACCCTGCACAGCGGCCTGTGGGCGGTTGCCCGCAGAAACCGTCCTTGTCCCAGAAGCATCGCTACCCATCGACTATCTCCGTTCCTGACGGACGAAGCCGAAGATCATTACAACCGCGGGCGCCCACAGGACGGGGTGGAGGAAGCCAAAGCCGACCAGGGCCACGAAGAGGATGCGAGCGAAGGGCAGTTGACCGCCTCCACGGGTTGGCTGAGTGTCTAGGCCGCTTCGCGGAGATCCGGGCTGGTCGCCTCGGTGGCCGAAGTCCTGGCCGGCGTGTCGAGAGCGGGAAAGACCTGGAGGAGCCGGATCAGCCCGCTGGCGCCGAGGGCCCTGGCAACGGCGGGGCTCGGGGCGACAAGGCGCAGGCTGCCGCCGAAGGATCGGGCCCGGCGGGCGGTGGCGACGATCAACCCGAGGCCCAGGGTGTCGCAGGAGGTGACGCCCGACAGGTCGAGGACCAACCGGATTCCAGGGCCGTGGGATACGCGCAGCAGGCGCTCGCGCAGTACTGGAACATTGGCCGGGCCAAGACTTCCGCTGACCACGACGACCACCTGGTCCGCAGGAACACCGGTGGGCGCGGGCTGTCCGTCCGGCATCGGCAGGGAGAGCGGAGACAAGGAGCGGCGGCTTCGTACGGACGCACGGACGCCCTCCCCCTCAGGGGGCGAGCGGAGTGCGTCTGCGGGGATGAGAGAAGTTCTGGCACCTCGGGACACCGTGCGCCTCCTCGGAGCGGATCCTCACGCTGCCGGGGGCTGGGGCTGTGCCCGACAGCCTAGTCCCGCCCCTACCTCCCGAACAGCCCAAGGCACGCACGGGCGGCGACGGCTCCTGGCAGGGCGCGGGCCTCATTTCGCGTCCTGGCGACCTTGGCCACCGCCGGACAGCGAAGCGACGCCCGTCTGGCACCAGGGACGCCGAACACGGCTGCGCCGGCTCCGGCATCAATGCGCCGTCGGGTTCTGGGCGGACCTGGGGCCCATCAACTCGATCACTCTCGACCAGCCGTGAACCGACGCCGATGCCTCGAACTGTTGTGCCGTCCTCCCCGGTGCGGAACCCGCTCTCAGGCTCGGTGCGCCGTCGGCCTAGGGTTGCGGCTCATGGCTACACGGACGCGGCTTTACCGCAACGGCATATTGACGCTCGAAGACTTTCCTGCCGAGGACATATCAGAATATGTGTCGGAATCGGGGGTGGCGGTGTGGCTCGACCTGTGTGCACCGGCCCCTGCGGACTTCGCCATGATCAGCGAAGAGTTCGGACTGCATGAACTGGCGATGGAGGACGCCCGTCACGAGCACCAGCGTCCCAAGCTCGACCGCTACCGCACCCACGCCTTCCTCAGTGCCTACGCCGTCTGCACGGACCCGGACACCGGGCAGTTGTCCACGAGTGAACTGTCGGTCTTCGTCACCGAGAGCGCCCTCATCACCATCCGCCCCGACGAGCGCTTCGACATCGAGAAGGTCGTCGAGCGCTGGGACAACAACGCGGACCTGGCCAAGCACGGCGTGGGCTATCTTCTGCACGGACTGCTCGACCACATCGTCGACGGATACTTCGCTGCCGTGCAGGACCTCGACGACCGCATCGAAACCATCGAGGACCTCCTGTTCGAGGAAGGCCGCCAGCAGGCCGACACCGTCCAACGCAGCTCATACGAACTGCGCAAAAGCCTGTCCAGGCTGCGCCGGGTCGTCCTGCCCATGCGGGAAGTCGTCAACAGCCTTCTGCGCCGGGACTTGCACATCGTGGCCGAGCCGCTGCTGCCCTACTACCAGGACGTCTACGACCACGTGCTGAGGGCCGGCGAGTGGACCGAGTCACTGCGGGACATGATCGCTTCGATCATGGAGACCAACCTGACGGTGCAGGGAAACCGCATGAACCTCATCATGAAGAAGGTCACCAGCTGGGCCTCCATCATCGCCGTGCCCACCGCCATCACCGGCTTCTACGGCCAGAACGTCCCCTACCCCGGCTTCAGCACCCAGGCGGGGTTCATCACCTCGACCGCTGCCATCGTCGTCCTGTCCGTCGTTCTGTACGCAGCCTTCAAACGCAAAGACTGGATCTGACCCGCCCCGGCGGGGCAGAGGGCAGGGAAGCGTTCCCGGACCTTGGCCCTCGCGCGGCGGGCCCGCAGCTTCAAAAGTTGGTCACACGCCATGGCTGCGGCTGTTGCCGCCCCGGCTGCGCAGGGTGACACCGGCTTCGGTGAGGATGCGGTGGACGAAGCCGTACGAACGGCCGGCGTCCTCGGTGATGGTGCGGACGGATTGCCCGCTCTCGTACGCCTTCATCAGTTCATCGGTGAGCTTGTCGCGTACGGCGCCGGTGATCCGCTTGCCGCTGTCCATGACTGGTCTCCATCGTCTGCCGGTGATGGAGAGTGATCATCGCCGATGAGACGCCCGCCGGACAGGGTTTTCGCGTGATCGCTGGTCGCTGCGGCGCGACACCGACGCCCTGCCCGACGAGCTTGGTCTTCCACGTCAACTACCTCGGTGGAGACATGCCCACCCTCGCCCTCAGCTTCTCCCGCCCAGGCGCCCAGATCATCGCCCAGTACTACAACTTCCTGTGCCTCGGCTACGACGGCTACCGCCGCATCCAGCAGACGTGCCGTGACGTCGTTACCCGCCTCGCCACCGACATCGCCAAACTCGGCCCCTTCGAACTGCTCACCGCCGGAAGCCATACCCCCGTCTTCGCCTTCCGCATCAACGACAGTGTCGACAACTTCACCGTCTTCGACGTCTCCGCAGCCGTGCACGAACGCGGCTGGCTCGTACCCGCCTACACCTTCCCGGCCAACCGCACCGAGCTGGCCGCTCTGCGCATCGTGGTGCGCAATGGCTTCGGCCACCATCTCGCCGACCTCCTCCTCGAAGACCTCCGCCGCGTCCTGCCGCGCCTTGAAAAGCAGGCTCCGCACCGCGCCGAGGAAGACGCCGGCGGCTTCGCCCACGGAGCGGAAACCAAGAACCCCGCAGCCCGGGCCACCCCTGACGCCAGAAACCGGCGGCGTCCACAACGCGCTGACCGCGCCTGCAGGGTCAGGCCCAGCCGATCCAGCTCAGGATGGTCTGGACGAGGAGGATGGTGGACATGGCCGCGACGGCGAGAACGACGACGGTGGCGGCGATGCGGTAGCGGGGGCCGTTGGCTGCGGCGCCCAGAACGGACCGGCGGTTGGTCAGGACCAGCAGGTAGACCAGGACGACGGGGCTGATCAGGCCCTGGAGTACTTGGGTGCCGATGAGGAGCTGGATGACGTTGACGGGGGTGAGGGCGACGGCGGCGCCGAGGATGATCTGGGCGGTGAACAGGCCCAGGAACAAGGGCGCGTCGCGAAAGCGGCGGGAGACGGAGCGTTCGACGCCTGCGGCTTCGCCCACCGCGTAGCTGGCGGACAGCGGGACCACTGCTCCGGCGAGTGCGGAAGCACCGATCAGACCGAACGCGAAGAGGAGTTCGGCGCCTTGTCCTGCGACGGGTTCGAGCGCTTGGGCGGCCTGGGCGGCGGATTGCAGGGGGCCGGTGCCGCCGATGGCAGCGGCAGTGGCGATGATGATGGTCAAGCTGATGAGGCAGGCGAAGACTGCGCCGAGGACGGCATCGGCACGGATCAGTTTGTAGTCCTCGGGCTTCGCGCCGCGGTCTACGACTCCGGCGGCGGCGTAGAACTGCATGTAGGGGCTGACGGTGGTGCCGATCAGCGCAACGGCGAGCAGGATGAACGCCTGACTGCCCTCGATGTGCGGGATGGCCAGGTGGGAGCCGACCTGGCCCCAGTCGGGGTGGCCGAGGACCATCGCGACGGGGTACGCGAAGAACGCCAGGGACATGATCAGGAAGATGCGCTCGGCCCATCGGTAGGAACCGAAGAGCACCAGCGCCCACAGCAGCAGCGCGGCTGGGGGGATGACGGCCCATTTGGGCACGCCGAGGAGTTCGAAGGCAGCGCCGATCCCGGCGAATTCGGAGACGACCAGGCCGGTGTTGGCCAGCAGCAGGCAGAACACCGCGAGTGCGGTCAGGCGCAGGCTGAACTGCTCGCGAATCAGCGCCCCCAGACCTTTGCCGGTGTAGGCGCCGAGCCGGACGGCCATCTCCTGGACCATGACCAGGGCGATCGTGACCAGCACCATGAAGAACAGGGTGCCGTAGATGAACTGGGAGCCCGCCGAGGCGTAGGTGGCGATGCCGGCGGCATCGTTGCCGGCGTTGGCAGCCACCAGACCGGGGCCCGCGATCGCCACCACGGTAGTGATCCGCCGCCAGCCCTTTCGAGGCTCGGGCCCTCGGGTGCCGTCCGGAGCGACGTCCGGGGTGGTGGTGTCCGCGTCGCTGGTCACTGCAAGAACCTCCGGAAGTGGCGGCGCCCGCGTTCGGGCAGGAGGGCATCGAGGATGTCGTCGGCGAGCATGCGCCCCAGCGGGCTCTCGTTCTCATCGACGACCAGGAGGGAGGAGGCGCGGGAGGCGAGCAGGTGGTCGGCGACCTCGTCGATGGGGGTGTCGGGGCCGACGACGACCTGCGTTCCGAACTGGGCGAGCCAGTCCACGACGTCCCCCATGGTCGAGGTGTCTTCGGCGACGGTGAGGTGGAACAGCGGGATGTCCGCGATGAGCCGGCCGTCGGTGTCCACGACAGCCACGGCGTCGATCTCCGTGCGGTGTTCGGCCTGTTCGGCGAGCAGACCGCGGACCTCGGCGACCGTGTGCTCGCGCACGGCGGTGACGAGCCGCGTGGTCATGGCGCCGCCCGCGGTGTCCTCGGGGCGGGCCAGCAGTTCGCGCAGGCCGGTCGCCTGGGCCGGGGACATCTGATCCAGGAGGCTGGTGCGCTCGCCCGCGCCGAGGTCACGCAGTGCGTCGACGGCCTCGTCGGGTTCCATTTCCCCCAGCATCTGAGCGGCGTAGACGGGTCCGGCCTCGCGCAGGAGGTTCTCCAGTTCGCCGGGTTCCATCTCCTCCAGAGCGTCGGCTGCGTGACCGGGCTCCAGCCAGGCCAGCAACTGCTGGCGCTCGGCTCGGCCCAAGTCCTCCAGCACGTCGGCCAAGTCCGCGGGCCTCAGCTGGTGCAGTGTGGCGCGCGTGCCGCGGAGGTGGACCTCGGCAGGTCCTTCGGTGGCGTGTTCGGCGAACGGGGCCACCGACTGCCAGTCCAGGACACGCTCGGGGGTGGGCCGCACCTGCCAGCGACGCGGGCCCAGCCTGCGCAGCAGCGTGGGCAGCGAGACGTCCACGCCCACCAGGACGATGCGATCGGCCAGGGGCGCGAGGTACAAGTCCGCAGCGCGGGTGACCTGGACGCCGTCCACGTCCACCAGTTGGTGGTCGAGCACATCCCGGGCCAGCAGCACCTCGCCGGGGCGACGCTCGTACTCGCGCAAGTCCATCCGCGCGGTGCGCAGACGCACCCGTCCGGCGTTGACCTGCTCGACGGCGTCGACCTGGAGAAACGCGCGTCGACGCCCGACCCGCACGACCAGGCCGGTCACCGGCGGGTAAGGGTCCGAGCCGTACAGCCGGGCCACCACGTCGACCACGCGTCCGACGTCATCCCCGGCCTGATTGATGACAGGGCCGCCGACCAGCCCTGCCACGGAAACCAAAGAGCCGCGTACCGCCTTGGAGGCGGTCGCACGGCGTGCGAGCTGGACCCGGCGGTCGCGCAGACGTGCGGATGTGGCCATGAGCAGATTGTTGGCAGACACAGTGGACTCCCCCTGGACCCGACACGGCGGGACACGGGCAACACCAGGACACACATCTCACGCCACCGAGACCGAGCGGGTGCTACTCGGACAGGGCTCACGGGAGAAGCGGCTACCTGGTACCGCGAAGAGACGGCGAGGAACACAGACGGTGGGGCTGACTATGGCCCGGACTGCTGTCCATCTCGCCTCCCCCGCTCATGAGCGCCCCGCGCTCCGCCATCACGGCAGGGGCCCGGACTTGATCGACCGGCTCACCCCAACTCGTCGGGCTACAGCCCTTCACGGGCACCCCATGCCCAGGGGAAGCCACTCGCGGATGAGACCAGCGGCGTGTGTCCGTGAAGACGCCTCACCAAACGAGGTGCCTGAAACCAACGGTGCGAACCCTACGCCCCGCCCCAGAGCGCGCGCCAACCCGAGCTGCGCAACCCGGTCCCCGCTCGAAGCGACCCTGCACCTGACAGCACAGCCGGCGCCGCCGGAGTCCGGCGACCTCGCAGGAACGGACCCGTGGCCCGCCGCGACCACGGCAGGGCCCGGAAGGTTCGTCGTACTCCCTGCCCCGCCCTGCGTCTGACCTCCCACTGGACCTCTCGGGGCGACGCCCCCTGTGGTGATCCGGCTCGGGTTCCATTGCTCCTTATTGCGTATTTGTGCAAGCATTGAGGTGTGGCGATCGACGGCCGAGCCTGGCTTTCCTCGATCATCCGTGCCGCTGCCCTGGCGCCGCGCCACCGCGTGGTAGTTAGGAAGGAGAGCAACGTGACAGTGACGCTTCGCCCTCACACCCGCGACGGTGTCGCCCTGATCGTGGTGGCCCTCGTGGCTGCCCTGGAGCTCACCGCGCTGCGCCTCGCCTCGCCCGGACTCCGCCCCGGGATCACGGGCTTTCTGCTCGGCGCGTCCGTCGCCGTTCTCGCGATGACCGCCGTCCTGGTGCACCGGCGGCGGCGGATCGCGGCTCACCATCACCCCTCCGTGTCATCGGAGGCGGTCGACGCGTCCTGGTTCACCGCCCGGACCCTGGACGGCTTCCCGATGGAAGCCGTCCGTCCCCTGCTGCTCGGGCCTGAGGCCCCGGACCTCAACCGCCTCTACATGGCCTGGGTCCTCGCGCTCCACGGCCACGACACCGCCTGGATCGTCAGCCGCCTGGGCCTGTCCCACGATGTCGCAGCCCTCCTCGTCGACGCGGCTGCCGCACGCCACGACCGGAGCTGATGCCGGGCTGCGGAAGGACCATGCGCGCCCTCGAGTCCCGGGCCCAGGGTGACCATGAGGCGCGCGCGAAGGCTCATCCGAAGCGGCGGATCGTTCGCTCAGGCGTCCGCCTCGATCCACCGCGGCACGATGACTGAGGACACCCCGGAGTCCTCGGCTGTGACCTTCTGACAGGATGCCCGCATGCCAGGCGGCGAGGGCGGCTTGGCGCAGGGTGTCCGCGCGGACGGCCAGTCCGGCACGGAGCGCGTCGGCGGAGGCGGCCACCAGGCGTCGGGCGCTTCCTCGGCGAGGCGGCGGGCGGCGAGTAGTACGGCGCGGCGTTCCTCCGGCAGGTCGCGGCCATCGTCGTGGTCGTTCATGCCACTGCGTCCTGTTCGGCTTCGGTGGGCGTTGCGTCCAGGTGCCAGTGCAGATCGTGGATGCCGGGTTCGAGTGAGAGGCGGGCAATGAGCTGTTCCAGGGCCTGGGCGGGGTCGCCGCCGGCCGCGACGACTGCCCGGAGCTCCGTGGTGTCGTCGCCCTCGCGCCGCACGCGCAGTCCCGTGGGGGTGAGTCCGCTACCCGTCATGGACTGCAGGAGCAGGGACCTGGACCCCTTGATCGTTGCCCACGGTACGCGGCGCGTGACGTCGTCGAGATGCGCCGTCGTGAGACGAACTCGGCGACGCCGCACGGGAGTTTCGTCGGCGCCCTGGGGCAGTGACGAAGAGCCTGGGTGCCGCGCGCTCGTCACGCGGCCACACGGGTGGTTCTGTGCGGAGCGCTCACGCCCGCATCCGGCTTCTTGATGCCTTGGCCGTACAGGGAACTTGGGCCGGCCGCGGGGCCGGCACCCCTGCTCGTTGGTCAGACGATCCGGCGCGCCGACAAACGGATCTCAGGCACTTTCGCATTAACCTCTCGTCACCTTAAGAGGTGGCGGATCGCGTACGCGTCCGCTTCAACGTTCGGAGAAGATATGCGCAAGCCCCGAAAGACCGCTGTCGTAGCCGTCCTCATCAGCGCCATCGGCTTCCTCGGCACCGGCACCGCCTACGCCCACGGAGACGAACACGAGCACGCCGGCAAAGAGACCAAGACGCTCGTCGTCAACCAGAGCAACACATGCAGCACGGTCGAAGACAACGCCGACGTACAGGGCCAGTCCGGGTACCAGAACGGCCTGGAGGGCAACCGGTCCGGCGGCAAGGGCTCGCCCGGCACGCAGAACACCAACGTCGGCTCAGGCCAGGGCTGCGACAACACCGTCATCTTCGGCAGGTAGCCCACACGGGTCCCGGCTCCGGGGCGGCGGTGGGGAAGGCGGATCCGCAGCCGACATCGACGAAGTGCGGCTCGGACCGTACGAATCCGCCCTGAGCTCGGGGCGCGGTGCGGTGGCCGTCTCACGGACCGCGCGGAACGGATTCCCAGGCCCGTAAGACCCCGTCGGCCAGCGGGGCGGGGCAGGGACTGCACGGGGCGCGGAGGCCTTCGCCCGGGGCCTGGCGGCGCTTACGCAGTACGTCCACCGTGAGCAGCGGACCGTCATCCCGCGGCAGCACTCCGAACGGATCACCGTCGACGGCCACGAGCATGACGTACGGCTCGGAGTATGGGTCTCCAACCAGATGAGCCGCCGCGAGCTGAACGAACAGCAGCTCGCCGAGCTCGGAATCGACTCGGCGTAGGGCGCGGGTGCCCCGGGCTGCGGAGAGTCGTTGCGCCCAGCTGAGCCGATGATCAGCCACGGGCGGACGCTGACACTGATCAGGTGTCCTACTCCAGTGCTTGAACTTGGTTCAGATCGAGTCGCAGCAGCTGGCGTAAACACTCACCCCACAGCCTTCTTGGCAGCACTTCTCGGCGGGTTCAGACGCTGGAGGGCACGGGATCACACTGGAGTTCCGCAGGTCGACGGGTACCAGCGCCGGCGGCAGGGACGATGCTGACAGCAAGCGTGCAGGCGGCGATCAGAGACGAGATCATCAGTCGGATACTCACGGCTTGCTCTGTTCCCTGCCGCATTGCGCACCACGCTCAGGGTCACAGGACAGCTGGTTCGCGGGCGTCGTGCGGTCGCCCGCGAGCTGCTGCGTATCGCGGACTTCACCGCCGCCCAGCGCGGACAGATCACGCCCGCGACGGAAGCCGGGGGCGTCTCACAGAGTCGCGTCGTACTCAGCGAGCCGGTCGTCCGCCAGACCGGGACCGAAGCGCACCTGGGCAGCGGCGACCAAGCGGACCTCTTCGCTGTCCTGGTCCTGCACCTCGGTCCACTCCCAGGAGCGCCGTCCCAAAGTGACCAAGTCGTACCCGAGCTGGTCCAGCCCCCTGGCACGGTTCTCCCGGACCGGGATCTCGCGGTCGACCGGTAGGCCGGCCGACGGCCAGCGGTTCACGCCCACCCCGGGCAGCACGATGGAGATCGCCAAGTGCCCCGGGAGCCGACGGTGCGGCCCGCGGCACACGTCCGGCTCGAAGCCGGCCATGGAGCCGTCGTGTTGGGCTGTCCAGTGCTTCCGCGGATGACGGTGTTCAGATCCGCCAGGAGCGGATGTGTTCGGCGGCGATGAAGACGTCGGCCTTGCCGGTGAGCAACTGCTGGGTGAGGTCGACCAGTTCGCCGTAGGGGGTGTCGAGTCCTTCACCGCTGGCGTGCATGTAGGCGATGGTGACCGCGCAGGCGAACCTGATGTTGTACGCGGGCAGAGGCTTGAGCAGGACAAGCGTGTGGAGTAGCGCGGCAGCCCTCCAGGAGGCGTCGGAGTTCACGCCCAGCCGTGGCGGGTCAACGCGGTGGCGTGCGACAGCGGCCACGAGCGCGGAGAAGTCGGAGATGGTGGGCGTCTCGGGCATGGCGGTTTCCTGCTGCTGCAGGAGCCAGCGCACGTCGATGTGCAGAACGGGCGGCATCGATCAGGCAGCCTGTCCGGAACGGTGCCCGGCAGGGCCGTCGTCGAGCCCGGCGGCCGCGATGGCGTCGGCGAGCGCGGAGTCGTGGAAGACCCGCTGGAACTCGGCCGCTGCTTCCTTGAGAGCACGATGCTGGGCGATGGCATCGGTGGTCGAGGAGCGGACGAACGCCTTCATCGTCAGGCCGCGCTCCCGGGCCATCTCGCGGATGGCCTCAAGTTCTTCATCGTCGAAGTCCACATTGAGTGCTGACATGCCTCCAGGCTAGCCACTGGGTACCTGGACGTAAATACATGCAGGTCAAACGAGTCTTGTGAGGTACCAAAGCAGGATTTCCGAGAGCGGGCCTTCACAACGGTCAGCGTCCTGTCCTGTCGGCACCCGTCTGCATGGGGAGGCCCGGTGCCCCCAGAGCGCATCCGGGCACCGATCCTCGTGGACCGGCTGAGCGGTCACTACACCGGGCACCGCCCCCACCAGGCCCGATGCCGCCGAACACCCAGCCACCATCCACGACCCCGACAGCCACAGACTCCTATGGGAAAGAGACTGCGTACTGCCGGGTGCCATGTGCGGCTTTGACTGAGTGACGATATCCGTCTCGGCTGGAGTTCCTGATGACGACCAGGCACTCCAGCCGATTCTCAGTGCCCGCACGTAGCGGCCGTGTCAGCTCCGTTGGTCGTTCGACGGTCTCGTTCTCGGCATCGGCGGACCGGTGTCCTGTTCGTCTGCGGCGTCTGCAGCCAGCGGCCGTGTGGGCAAAGCTGATTCGGTGTGGCCTCAGGTGGCGCGAACGCCGGAGACTTGCACCTGGCGCAGGCACCGGCAGGGCCGCGCGCTGGCGACCGCGGATGGCTTGAACGCAGTGGCCCGTCGCGGAGAAGACGTGCGAGACACCGCGGCGCCGCTGGCCATCGTGCTGTCCGGGCTGCTGTCCACCTCGCGGACCATGCGCAACCGCTGCGCGGCGCCTGGGGCCGTCGTTGAGAACGTCCCCAAGCGGCGCGTCCGCCCCCAGTCCAAGCGCAGCTTTGGGATAGTGGAGGGGGGATTTCTCTCATCCGAGGGAGAGTGCCCGGTCGCGGGGGCCAAGGCCCGTCACCGGCGATGGTGGCGGCGGGCCGCTCGCGTCGCGTGCGTCAGACTCTCCCGGCTGCGGGCCCGGCGAGTACGTGCTGGCCGACTCTGCTCTGGGGGCAATGTGTCTCTTCGCCGCTGTGCCTCTCACGTACTCGCCGTCTTCTTCTCCCTCCCGCTCCTTGTGCCAAGCGCCCAGGCCCGGGTTTCCAGACCGCTCCCTCCCGTCGCGTCCGCGGGGCAGCATCACGTGTGTGCACCGGTCATCGGCCGTTCCTCCGCCTCCCCCGCGCGAGGGAGGCGGTTCATGGTCGCTGCCGCCAGTCCTCTGGCAGCCCGGGCCGGCTGTGAGGCGCTGCGACGCGGCGGCACCGCGGCGGACGCGGCCGTGGCCGTACAGGCGGTGCTGGCGGTGGTCGAACCGCAGTCGTCCGGACTGGGCGGCGGCACGCAGATTCTCTACTGGGACCACGGCCGCCACCGCGTCCGCTTCTTCGAAGGACTCGCCCAGGCACCGGCCGTGGCCACCGCAGGACTGCGCACCCCTACCGCCGGCGAACAGCGTCTCGGCGTGCGGGCCTTCGATGAAGGCGTCGAGCACACCGGGCGCGCCGTGGGAGTTCCCGGCACCGTGCGAGTTCTCGGCACGCTGCACCGCGCCTTGGGCCGTCTGCCCTGGGGATCTCTCTTCGGCGCAGGGGAGCGACTGGCCGCTCGCGGATTTCCGGCCGGCCGGTACCTTCACACCATGGCCAAGGAGGGCTGTGCTTACCCCGATGTGCGTGCCCTTTACTGCCCCGGCGGCACGCCCGTGCCGGTCGGGGCCAGGGTGGTCAACCCCGAACTTGCCTCAGTCCTTGAAGAGGTGGCGGCCGGCGGAGCCGATGCCTTCTACGCGCCGCGGGGCAGGATCGCACCCTCCCTTGTGGCACGTGCTGCGGGCGGCTTCCTCAAACCCCGTACGGACAGCCGGGGAACTGCGGTGATCCCCTCGCTCATGACCGTGCGGGACCTCGCGGGCTACCGGGCCCGCGAGCGTACTCCCTTGTGCGGGCCAGCTTTTGGGTACCGGGTGTGCACGGCTCCGCCGCCGGCCTTCGGCGGCATCGACGTCCTGTCCGTACTGGCCCTGGCCGACCGCAAGGCAGTCGCCGCA
>NZ_LGDD01000020.1 GCF_001279695.1 Streptomyces sp. WM6378 | reverse complement strand
CTCACCAGTGACCCGGGCGGCCGCGTCGTCAACGTGTCGTCGTCGCTGCACCGCACCGGCAACATCCAGTGGAGCGACCCCAACCGCTCCCGCCGCTACTCCCGCCTGGCCGCCTACGCGCAGTCGCAGCTGGCCCTGACGGTGTTCGCCGCCGACCCGCGGGTCACCGCCGTCTCCGTCCACCCCGGCATCTGCGACACCGCCCTGCTCCCCCTGTACGCACACGAGGGCGCCACCCCCGCCGAGGGCGCCGCATATGTGGCGCGCCTGTGCGACCCGGCCGTCGAGATCACCAACGGCGCCTACTACGACCGTGATCAGCACGTCGACCCGGCGCCCGCGGCGACGGAGAACCGCTCCGTGCAGCGCCTCAACAAGCTCGCCTCCCTGCTCGTCGGTCACACGGCCTGAAGGCCACCACCACCTGCCTCAACACCTCCACCTGAAGGAGCACCACCGCATGTCGAAGCGCGCCCGCAAGAAGAGGGACCGCCGCAAGAAGAAGGCCAACCACGGCAGCAAGGCGTCCTGCTAGCCGCACTGGTTCCACCGCACGCCCGAAGGGGCGGACTGCTCCGGCGGGCAGTCCGCCCCTTCACTGTTGTGAGGATCCGTCATCTTCCATAAATGCATGGGTAGTTGAGCGAATCATCGCCCCACACCTCACCGGAACTCCGCGAGGCGCGGGCGCAGTCCCAGTACGAGGAGCAGTCCTGCCAGGAGCAGGGCGCCGGCGGCGATGGGGGTCTGGACGCCGATGGCGTCGCGGCCGGTGGCGATGGCCCGGTCGTGGTGGGCGGCGTTGATGGCGGTCACTTGGTCGAGGGCCTTCATCCACTGCCCGAAGTGGGCGTTGGAGGTGTCGGATGCCCAGCCGATGCAGAACACCGTGGCCTCCTGGAGCCTGCCCTCGGCGATCAGTTGCCGGAAGGTGCGGTCGTCCTTCTGGTAGACGGCGTACGCCTCGACGGTCTTCTCGGCCGCCTCGCGCTCCCCGGCAAAGGTGATGTTGTCCAGTTCGCGCCGGTACTCGCCGCTGAACCGCTCGTCCGCGTGGTCGTGCTGGTAGGCGGCCCAGGTGTCGGCGAGTCGCGTGTCGTAGGTGGACAGGCTCGCGCCCGCGATCCCGTACAGCTGCTGCGACTTGTCGAGGAAGGACTTCTCGTACGCGTCCCGGCGCGTGGCATCAAGGAGGAACCGGCTCTCGTCGGCGTTGGCGTCGTAGCCGATGGCCTTGGAGCGGGACAGGGCCACCACCGAGTCGAAGGAGTCGTGGCGGGCGATCTTCAACTGGTCTGCCGAGGTGGACAGGAGCTGTCCGCCGCAGGCGACGGCCACCAGAGCGCACAACGTGGCGGCGAGCACGGCGGGGTTGAGGATGCGGCCGAAACGGCGAGCCAGGTGGAGTTGCAGCACGACGAGGGCCGCGAGCAGCAGGACCCCGAGCACCGCCTCGGCGACGAGCTGGGTGGTCAGGTCCGAGCGGGCCGACTCGTACTCGCTCTCGTACACGGCGTTGTTGGCGTCGACGAGGGTGCGGGCCTGGGGCAGGAGGCGGGCGGAGAGCAGGTCGGTGGCGCGGCGGTAGTCGGCGCGGGCCGGGTCCTTGCCGCCGCTGTGCTCGTCGTTCTCCAGGGCGCGGCCGACCAGCTCCTGGTACTGGGCGAAGTCGTCGGTGAGCGCGACGACGGTGCGTTCGGTGGCCTGGTCGCCCTCGGAGGCGGCGCCGAGGGTCCGCAGCGAGCTGCTGATGGTGCCCTGCGCCGCTTTGTAGATGCGGTTGGCGTTGGTGTACGACTCGTCGAGGCGTCCCCTGCCGGTGCCCGAATCCCCGCTGGAGAGAAGGATGTTGGCGGTTTGCGCGTCCATGTCGTTGAGCGCCAGGTTCAGCTGGGTGGCGGCCACCGTGCGGGGCGCGTCGCGGTGCTGGATCGCGTCCCAGGTGGTGGAGAGCCCGGTGGCGGTGACCGTCAGGAGCGCGAGCAGAGCGGCGCCGAGCAGCAGGCACACGGTGCGGGCCAGCCGGAGCCGGCCGGGTGTGTCGTGCCAGTGGCGCTCGGCGGCGTACCGCAGGAGCCGGACGGGCCGGGCGACGGCGATGGGAGACCGTCGCCTCGGCCGTCCTTGTCCCGGACCCCCTCTGGCCTGGGACGACGGGATCCCCCCGTGACGAACGGCCGACGCGGGGTCTGGTTCGGCAGTCGTTGTCGGGGCCCCCGCTCCCTGACGCTGCCCGGCACCGGCGGTGATCGCCACTCGCCCTCCAACCTCGCGCCACGGGCCGCTCGTACGAACCCGTGCGGAGATCAGCATGGCGGGCAAACGTTCGCTTGACCGGCCGCGTTGACGGTGCCCTGACGCCCAGCGGTCCCGGATTGACGCGCCCTTGACGGCGACGACTTCCAGCCGCGCCGCGCAGGGCTCAACTCTCCTTGCCCGCGCCCGTTCCCGGGTCCGCCAGCGCCGCGCCCACCTGGTCGGCCAGGGTCGCGGCCACCAGACGGGCCTGCAGCGGTACGACGTCGGCGCGACCCGGCCGCAGCATGAACCGGCCGTAGTAGTGGCCGTTGCCGAACACGCGCAGTTCGGTCTCGCCCTGCGGCCAGCCGCGCCGCTCCAGGCTCCAGCGGCCGTGCACCGTGGTCACCTCGCCGTCCTGGCCGAGCTGCGGAGGATGGCCGAGGAGCGAGCCGTACTCGAAGCGGCAGCCGTCCAGGTGGAGCACGTCGGTGAGCTCACCGCAGACGTGGTCGACGACCGCGGCGGCGGAGCCGGTGCGCCGGGCGAGCTGGGCCGTGTCGTGGATGCGGGCGAGGTGGTAGGCGTCGGTGACGGTGACCACCTTCAGGCGGCGGGCGCGGGCGGCCAGCTGCGAGACGGCGAGGCCCACGGCGAGCAGCAGCACGGCGGTGGTGATGTCGTCCCCGCCGGCGATCGTGAACCGTTCGTACGGCCGGGTGAGGAGGAAGTCGAACCAGACGGCCGACGAGAGCGCGGCCAGCGCCCCCGCACCCCGGTGTCCGTTGGCGGCCACCGCCACCACGACCACGACGAGGATCAGCGCGAGATTGGTGCTCGCCACATGCGTGCGCAACGGCACCAGCAGGCCCGCGGCCGCGAGGGGGCCCGCGACCGCGGCGGCAAGCGCGAGGGTGTCACGCAGCGGCATGGCGAAACGCGCGGGGCGGGCGGCTCTGGGGAGTGTGATCGCGGTCATGGCAGCCACCTCCGGTGCTCCGCCTTCCAGGATGCTCCCGAGTCTTCCCCGGGCCGACGAAGCCCCCGCTGTCTTGACGGAACCTTGAGGTCGCCCGGGGAGGAGCACCGAGAGCGCGTCCCGCGCGGCTCTACGCCGCCGGCAACGACAGCACCATCGTCAGCCCCCCGCCCGGTGTGTCCTCCGGGGTGAGCGTGCCGGACATCGCCTCCGTGAGGCCGCGGGCCAGGGCCAGGCCGAGGCCCACGCCCGTGGTGTTGTCGGTGTCGCCGAGGCGCTGGAACGGCACGAAGGCCCGTTCCCGGTCCTCGGGGGGCAACCCGGGCCCCCGGTCGATCACCCGCACCTCGACCCGGTCGTCGAGGGTGCTCGCGGTGAGCAGGACGGTTTCACCGCGCGGCGTGTGCCGGGCCGCGTTGCTCAGGAGGTTGGCGACGACCCGTTCCAGGAGGGGCGGGTCGGCCAGGACCGCGGGGACGGTGTCCAGGCACTGGACGTCCGTCGCGGGTGACTCGGGCGGGAGCGAGTCGAGGGCCATCGGCAACACCTCCTCCAGGGCGGTGGCCCGCAGGCTCAGATTGAGCGCGCCGGCCTGGAGACGGCTCATGTCGAGGAGGTTGTCGATGAGCCGGCCGAGCCGGGCCATCGACTCGTCCGCGGTGGCGAGGAGTTCGTCGCGGTCCTCGTCAGTGAAGTCCACATCGCGGCTGCGCAGCGAGGCGATCGCGGCCCAGCCCGCGGCGAGCGGGGTGCGCAGGTCGTGGCTGACGGCGGCGAGCAGGGCGGTGCGCATGCGGTCGGCGGCCCTGACCGGTTCGATCTCGGCGGCGGCCTCGGCCAGTTGGGCCCGCTCGACGGCCACCGTCACGTGCGCGGCGAACGCGGCGAGCACCTTGCGTTCGGAGGACGGCAGGGAGCGCCCGCGCAGCACCAGGTGCGTCTCCTCGCCGATCGGCATCTGTACGGCGGCCGTGTCGGTCACCGGCGCGGAGGTGAGCTCGGCCGAATCCATCCCGAAGGTCTCCCGCGTACGTTCGAGGAGCGCCGGGATCGCCCGGTCGCCCCGCACGATCGACCCGGCGAGCGAGGACAGCGTCTCTGCCTCCGCCGTCGCCCGGGCCGAGCGGCGCGAGAGCCGCAGCGAGCGGTCCACCACGGCCGCGACCGTACCCGCCACCACCGCGAACACCACGGTCGCAAGGACGCTGTTCACGTCGCCGAAAGTGAACTGGCCCACCGGCGGCATGAACCAGTAGTTCAGGAGCAGCGACGCCGTGACGGAGGCGACCACGGCGGACACCACGCCGCCCACGCAGGCCACCGCGACGACGGCGAGCAGGAAGAGCAGCGCCTCGCTGGTGAGGTTGAGGGTGTCCCTCGTCCCGTCGAGCAGGAGGGTGAGGAGGACGGGGAGGACGAGGCCGGCCACCGGTCCCGCGATGAGCCGGCGGGTCGACAGGGTCCGGCGGCGCGACGGCAACTGCCGCCCCCTGCCCGCCCGTTCGTGGGTGACCATGTGGACGTCGATGTCCCCGGACAGGGCGACGATCGTCTCTCCTATGCCGCGCCCGGTCACGAACCGTTCCAGTCGGCCGCGGCTGCTGGTGCCCAGGACGAGCTGGGTGGCGTTCTCGGCGCGGGCGAATTCGAGGAGTGCGGTGGGGACGCTGTCGCCGACCACCGAGTGGTAGCTGCCGCCGAGGCTCTCGACCAGTGCCCGCTGCCGGACGAGGGCGGCCGGTGAGGATCCGGCGGCGAGCCCGTCGCTGCGCGCTATGTGCACGGCGAGCAGGTCACCGCCCACCGACCGGTCGGCGATCCGGGCCGCCCGCCGGATGAGGGTCTCGCCCTCCGGTCCGCCGGTCAGGGCGACGACCACCCGCTCCCGGGTCTCCCACACCCGGTCGATGCCGTGCTCTGAGCGGTACTTCTGCAGCGCGTCGTCCACACTGTCCGCCACCCACAAG
The DNA here is from genome assembly GCF_001279695.1 of Streptomyces sp. WM6378. GTDB lineage: Bacteria > Actinomycetota > Actinomycetes > Streptomycetales > Streptomycetaceae > Streptomyces. The sequence continues at coordinate 14,521 of NZ_LGDD01000020.1, read as the reverse complement.
AGCGCCAACTCCCTTAGTGCGGTCAGGTTTCCGACCCGGAAGTAGTTGGCGAGGGCGGCATCCACCTTCTCGGGCGCGTAGATGTTGCCGTGGGCCATTCGGCGGCGCAGCGCCGGGGCGGGCATGTCCACCAGCTCGATCTCATGGGCGCGCCGTACCACCTCGTCGGGGACGTTCTCCTGCTGCGGCACCCTGGTGATCTTCTCCACCACGTCCTTGAGGGACTCCAGGTGCTGGATGTTCACGGCGGTCACCACGTCGATCCCGGCGGCGAGCAGTTCCTCGATGTCCTGCCACCGCTTGGCGTGCCGGCCGCCGGGGATGTTGGAGTGGGCGAGCTCGTCGACCACCGCCACCCTGGGGCGTCGCTCAAGGACCGCGTCGAGGTCCATCTCCTCGAACTCCCCACCCCGGTAAGTGCGTTGGACCCGGGGCAACACCTCCAGGCCGGCGAGCCCCGCCAGGGTGTGGGGGCGCTTGTGGCACTCGACGTACGCCACCACGACATCGGTGCCGCGGTCCGCGCGGCGCCGGGCCTCGTCCAGCATCCGGTAGGTCTTGCCCACCCCGGGGGCCGCCCCGAGATAGACCTTCAGCCGACCCGGCCGCTCCGGTGGAACACCCCCTCCGGGCGGGGCGTCCCCTCCGGGCGGGACATCCGGCTCCACCACCACAGCACCTGCCTCCTCACGCCGTACGCGCGCCCCGCCCCGCGGGGTCCCCGCACGGCCGGGGCCCGATGTGTCACTCCGCATCATCGCCGGACGGCGCCGGGGAGAGGGGGCGGGGCGCACGACATTGACACGTTCCTGACCCGGTCGACCGCCCGCGGTGACACCTCCCCGTGGCCACCCGCCCCTTCGTTGACGTCGCCTTGATGATCCGCGCATCGGTAGGGTGAAGGCGGTGTGCCGGGAAGTCTGGTCGGCGTCGCGGGCCGACGGGGCCCGCGTTCGGTCCTTGGGGGCGGCATGCGCGGCGTCGGTACGGTCTTGTTCCTCGTGGTGCTCGCCACGCTGGTGGCCACGGGCGCCCGCCGATGGCGCATCCCCGCCCCCTCGCTCCTGGTCGTCGCGGGGCTGACCGTGGCCCTGCTGCCGGGCAGCCCCGCGATCCACGTGACGCCGGAGCTCATCGGCCTCGTCGTGCTGCCGCCGCTCCTGTACGCCAGCGCCGAGGAGATCTCCTGGCGGGAGCTGCGCGCCGTGTGGAAGCCGGTGGGGGTCCTGGCGTTCGGCCTGGTGCTCGCCTCCGCCGCGGTGGTGGGCTTCGTCGCGTCCGTACTGACGCCGCTGCCCTGGCAGATGGCGCTGGTCCTCGGGGCGGTTCTCGCCAGCACCGACCCGGTGGCGGTCACCGCGCTCGGCCGCCGTCTCGCCCTTCCTCCCCGGGTCCAGGTCCTCGTGCAGGCCGAGAGCCTGTTCAACGACGCCACCTCGCTGGTCCTGTTCAAGGTGGCGGTGAGCGTCGCGGTCGCCGCCTCGGCCGTCTCCTGGGCGGGCGCGGGCGGCGAGTTCGCGCTGCTCGCGGGCGGCGGCACCCTCATCGGAGCAGCGACCGCCGGTATCGTCGCGCTGATCCGGCGGCGCACCGAGGAACCGGTCCTGGAGACCGTGATCGCACTCGTCACCCCGTACGCGGCCTATGTGCTGGCCGAGGCCGCCCACACGTCCGGGGTCACCTCCGTGGTGGTCGCGGGTGTGCTGCTCGGCGGCCGCTCGGACCGGCTGACCAGTTCCCGCATACGGCTCCAACTGCACGCCGTGTACGGCACGGTGGTCTTCCTCCTGGAGAGCGTGGTCTTCAGCCTGATCGGGCTCTCCCTGCCCGGCCTGATCCGCGAACTGGGCGACGGCGACCGGCTGTGGCCGCTGTACGCACTCGCCCTGGCCGGCACCCTGATCGCGATCCGGATGCTGTGGATCTTCCCGCTCTCCGCGCTGATCCAGCGCAGGAGCGGCCGGGCCAGGACCAACTGGCGGGTCCCCGTGGTCCTTTCCTGGGCGGGCACCCGGGGCGTCATGCCGCTGGCCGCCGCACTCTCCATCCCCGTCGTCACCCCCGACGGCGGCAGGCTCGCCGGACGCCCCCTGGTCCTGGTCCTCACCACGGCCGTGGTCGTGGTGACGCTCGTCGTGCAGGGTTTCTCCCTCTCGTCCGTGGTCCGCCGCTCCGGCATAGCGCTGGAACCGGACCACACCGAACGCGAGGAGGCCGAGGCCCGGCTCAGCCTCGCCGATGCCGGGCTGCGCCGCCTGGAGGAGATCGCCGAGTTGGAGGCCGTCCCCGACGTGGTCGCCGACCGGCTCCGCCGCGCCCTCCTCGCCCGCCGGGAGCACGCCCGCGAACGCCTCGACGACACCGACGGCGCCAACGGCCGGACCGAGACCGCCGACCACGTCTACCGCCAGCTGCGCCGCGATCTGATCGTGGAGGAGGCCGCCGAGCTCCAGCGCCTCTACGACGACCACCGCATAAGCGAGACCACCCGGCGTCGCCTCCAGCGCTCACTCGATCTGGAGGAGGCCCGGCTCGCGGATGCCTGACCTCCCCGGCGTCAGGAAGTCGTCAGACGCCCATCAAGACTGGCCTTCGCACCACGACATCCGTGCCTCGTGCCCTTACGGTCCCGGCATGGGAAGACGGACCACGCGGGCCGCGCCGGGGGACCGGGCGGCGCCGCTCGCGCACGACACGACCTGGGCGGGCGAGGCCCGCTCGGCCGTGGGGTACGCGGCCCTGCTGTGCGCCCTGCTGGTGACGGTCGACGCACTGGCCGACACCCTCACCGACCTGCGCGCCGCACTGTGGCTGAGCCTGGGCGTCATCCTGCTCCTGGTCCTGTGGCCGGCCCGGGTGTCGGCGGCCCGGGGCCGCCTGGTCTCCCGGAGCCTGTTCGGCGAGCGCACCGTACGCACCGACCGGCTGGTCTCGGTGCGCTGGTCCAATGGCGTCGCCCAGCGCCTGGTGCTGCGGGACGCCGACGGCAACCGGGCCGAGCTCGACCCGAAGGTACTGATCGCCAATCCCCCTCTGTGGCACGTTCTGGACGCCGATGCCCGCACCAGCGTCGAGGAAGGCCTGCTCCGCTGCGACGAGACGGCACTGCGGCAGATGGCGTCCTGTATCGACAAGGAGACGGCCCGCACCGTGTTCAAGGTCTCGGGCATCGAGTAGCCGTTTCCTCCCAGTACGTACGACCCGGCGGAGGGGAGGCGGGGTGAGCACCGCCCCGAGGACGCCCCATCCGCCGCCCGCGCTCAACAGCAGCCTGTGGCGCGTCGGGCTCTGCCGCCTACCGCTGACGGGCGGACGACGGCTTCACCTCACCGTTCCCCCGCCAGATCCAGCTCGCCCACCGGGACCGGCGGTGTGACGGCCGGGCCTTCGGGGACGCGCCACGGGTGAGCGAGGGGCGCGGACAGCGGCTGCCACCAGGGGGTCACGGGCAGCCGGCCCGCGGGCTCGAAAGGCTCGCCGGGGCGGGGGAACGCGGCCGGCTGCTCGGCCTCCTCGGCGGCGTCCTTGGTCCACTCGCCGGGCTCGGCCCAGGCGTGCGGGGCGAGGTTGAAGGTGCCCCAGTGGATCGGCATGATCACGCCGTGCGGGGCGCCGCCCTGGAGGTCAAGGTGGGCGCGCAGGCCCTCGGCGGGAGTCATGTGGATGTCGGGCCAGAACTCGCTGTAGGCACCGATCTGGATCATGGTGGCGTCGAACGGGCCGTGCTCCGCGCCGATGTCCTTGAAGCCGCCGAAGTAGCCCGTGTCCCCGCTGTGGTAGATCCGGTGCTCGGGACCGGTCACCGCCCAGGACGCCCAGAGGGTGTGCTGCTGGTTGCGCAGGCCGCGGCCGCAGAAGTGGCGGGCCGGGGTCGCGGTGAGGGTGATCCCGTCGACCTTGACGGACTCGTTCCAGTCCAGCTCGTGGATCCGCTCGGCGGGCACGCCCCAGTGCTCCAGGTGGGCGCCGACGCCGAGCGGCACCGCGAACACCGTGCCGGTTCCGGCCAGGGCGCGGATGGTCGGCAGGTCGAGGTGGTCGTAGTGGTCGTGGGAGATGACGACGACGTCGACCGGGCCGAGCGAGGCCAGCGGCAGCGGGACGGGGTGCAGCCGCTTGGGTCCGGCGAAGGCGAAGGGGGAGCAGCGCTCGCCCCACACCGGGTCGAACAGGACGCGCCGCCCGTCGATCTCGGCGAGCACGCTCGAATGCCCCATCCAGGTGAGCCGCAGCCCGGTGGCGGGCGGCTTCGCGATGTCGGCGAGGGTGGTCGGGTGGACCGGGACGGTGCCGGTGGGCGCGCGGCGTACGCGCTGCTCCTTCGCGAAGAACTGCTTCGCGAACTCCAGGGTCGAGCCCGATGGCCGGCTGCGCGCACCCTCGGGGTTCTGGAACACGCCGTCCGCGAAGTTCGGCGAGCGGCGGATGCGAGCCATTCGCTCCCCCGCCGGGTCGGCGCCGAACGCGTCGGGCCGCAGCTCGCGGAGTCTGGAACGCAGGGGAAGCAGGGATCCAGCGCCGGTCACGGCACCTCCTGGGGCTCGGGGTATTTCTATTATGTGCATCCGTCGCGCAGGCACCTTGCCGGGACCGTCGAGGCGGCGTCGGCCGGTCAGGCCCCGCCCTGGCGCGGCTGGCCGTACGCCCGCTCCACGCGCAGCCGCAGCACCAGGCGCCGGTCGCGGACCATGACCTTGCGGTACTCGTCCCAGTCGGGGTGCTCGCCGCGTACGTCCCGGTAGAGGGTGACCAGTTCCTCGACCGTGTCGTCGTGCGGGTCGGCGGCGACCGGGGTGAGGTCGGCGGTCCCCTCGGCCACCGTCCACGCCCAGCGGTCCTCGCTGGTCACGTGGTAGCTGGCGCGGGGGTCGCGGCGCAGGTTCTTCGTCTTGGCCCGGTCGTCCGTGAGCGACACCTTGATGACGCCCTCGTCGGGGTAGTAGGCGTGGTTCACGTTGGAGAGCTGGGGCCGGCCGTCCCGCTTCAGTGTGACCAGGACGCCACCGTCCTGCTCGGCGACCAGTTTCAGCAGCGCTTCCTGAGGTGCCTCGAATGCCGTCATGGCTGTGGAACGCGGATCCGGGCGGCCGGATTCCCCGGAGCCGCCCGGCGGCGCCTGCCATGATGCGGGGATGATCACTCCGATACCTCCCGTGGTACCCGCCGGCCGGCTGGCCCGGCAGCAGCAGCCCTCCTTCGTCCTGCCCGGCGGGCGTGAGCTGCGCCCCTGGCGGGAGTCCGACGCGAACGTTCTGGTGGCCGCGTGCCTGGATCCGGAGATCGTGCAGTGGAACCGGCCCGAAGCGCTGACGCCGGACTCCGCCCGCGAGAAGATCGCCCGCTGGGGGCAGCGCTGGACCGAGGAGGCCTCGGCGGTCTGGGCGATCTCACGGCGCGAGGACGACCAGGCGGTGGGCCTGATCGGGCTCGGCGATCTCGATCTGCGGGGCGGCAGCGCGGAGTTCCTGTACTGGCTGCTGCCGTCCGGCCGGGGCGGGGGCGCCGTGCTCGACGCCACGTTGCGGGTCAGCCGGTGGGCCCTTGAGGAGCTCGGGCTGCACCGGCTGCGGATCTCGCACTCGGTGGGGAACCCGGCGTCGTGCCGGGTGGCACAGCGGGCCGGATTCGCCCTGGAGGGCACGATGCGCAGCGCGCTGCTGCACGCCGACGGGTGGCACGACGAGCACCTGCACGCCCGGGTGGCGGGCGACCCCTGGCCGGACGGGGCCGGCCTCGGCACGCTCCCGTACTGACTCATCGTTCAGTTAGGGTGCGCGGCATGACTCCTCCTCTCGTCGCGCTCTCCTGGACCGATCACCTCACCGGCCGCCGCGGCCACCTCGTCATCGACCGGCTGATTCGCGGCGTGTCCAGCGGCGGGCTGCGCATGCGGCCCGGGTGCACCCAGGAGGAGGTCGCCGGGCTCGCCCGCGGCATGACGATGAAGGAGGCCCTGCACTACGACCCACGGAGCCACTACATCCCGCTCGGCGGCGCGAAGGGCGGCATCGACTGCGATCCGCGGCACCCTGAGGCGTACGGCGTGCTGGTCCGCTACTTGCGCGCCATGCGCCCGTACATCGAGAGCTTCTGGACGACGGGCGAGGATCTCGGTCTCAGCCAGGATCTCGTCGACCGGGCGGCCGCGGAGGCGGGCCTCGTCTCCACCGTTCAGGCGGTTTATCCGCTGCTCGACGACGAAGCAGCCGCCAGGCGGCGCCTCTCCGATGCCTTCGCCGTGCAAGTCGACGGGATCGGCCTTGACGAACTGGTCGGCGGCTGCGGGGTCGCCGAGTCGGTCCTGACCGCCCTGGACCGTACCGGCACCGCGTACGACGGGACGCGCGTCGCGGTGCAGGGGTTCGGCACCATGGGCGGCGCCACCGCCCGGTTCCTCTCCCGGGCCGGCCTGAAGATCGTCGCGGTGGCCGACATCAAGGGCACGGTCGCCAACCCCGAGGGCCTCGACGTGGAGGCGCTGCTCGCCGCGCGCGACGCGCACGGGGCCGTCGACCGCTCGGCCCTTGGGCCCCGGGACCGCGAACTGCCCGGTGGGGACTGGCTTGCCGTCGACGCGGAGGTGCTGGTCCCGGCCGCGGTCTCGTACGCGATCGACAGCCTCAACCAGGCCAGGATCACGGCCCGTTGGATCGTCGAGGCGGCGAACATGCCGGTGCTCGCGGATGCCGAGCGACTGCTCGCCGGGCGCGGTGTCACGGTGCTGCCGGACGTCGTGGTCAACTCCGCCACCAACGCCTGGTGGTGGTGGACGCTGTTCGGCGACCTGGGCGCCGACGCGGACGAGGCCTTCGCCCACACCCGGCGCGCGATGCGAGGCCTCGTCGAGCGGACGCTGATACGCGCCGAGGGCGACGGGACGACTCCGCGCACGGCCGCCCACGCCCTCGCGGCAGAGACACTGCCCGTCATCACGGAGCGGTTCGGCACGTATCGCTGACGGGGCCGCCCTGGCGGCACCTCCCCCGTATCTCCACGGGCCCCCGATCCGGGCCACCCTCCCCATTCCGGCCACCCCACGCCTCACTATGCACTCGATGTATACACGTCGCGTATAGTCCGGCGGAGATCCTCCCCCGAGGGTCGCGAACGCGAAATCTCATCACCGGGGAGAGCACCGCCATGCTCAGAAACAGCTCACGTTCCATACGGTCCCGGGCCGCCGCGTGCCTGCTCACGGCCGCCGCGCTAACCTTGACCCTGGCCGGCTGCGGCCAGGACTCCACCTCTCCCAAGGAGGCGCGCGGGCAGGCCGGCGTCAAGGCGTCCGATGCCAAGGCCCACCTCAATGCGGCCGAGGCCCCGGATTCCGTGGACTGCACCAAGGCCAAGTGCATCGCCCTGACCTTCGACGCCGGGCCGGGGCCGCACACGCCCCGGCTCCTCGACCTCCTCAAGGAGAAGAAGGTGCACGCCACCTTCTTCCTGCTCGGCAAGAACCACGTGGACACCTACCCGGATACCGTCCGCAGGGCCGCCGCCGAGGGCCACGAGATCGCCAACCACACCTGGACGCACCGCCGCCTCGATCAGCTGAAGCCGGCCGAGGTCCGCTCCGAACTCGGCCGCACCCAACAGGCGATCAAGGCCCTGACCGGCCGCGAGCCAACGCTGATGCGCCCGCCGCAGGGCCGCACCGACGGCGAGGTCACGGACGTCAGCAAAGAGCTTGGCCTCTCCCAGGTGCTGTGGAGCGCCACCGCCAAGGACTACGCGACCACCGACAGCGCCCTGATCCAGAAGCAGATACTCGACCAGGCCGGGCGCGACGGGATCATCCTGCTGCACGACATCTACGACGGCACGGTGCCCGCCGTCCCGGGCATCATCGACGAGCTCAAGAAGCGCGGATACACGTTCGTGACCGTCCCGCAGCTGCTCGCGCCCGGCACCGCACGGCCGGGCACCGTCTACCGGCCGTGACCCTCGACCACGCGGGCCCGTGTGTAGGGTCGGCCCATGGCCAGAGTGCGGTTGGGCGTGGCGGAACGGCGCGAGGAACTGCTGCGGGCCGCGGTCGAGCAGATCGAGTCGCGCGGCGTCGCCGCCGTACGGATCGCCGATGTCGCCGCTTCGCTCGGCGTGAGCAACGCCCTTGTGCTGTACCACTTCTCGACGAAGGAGAAGCTGGTCGCGGCGGCCTTCGCCCACGCCGCCGAGGACGATCTGGCCCAGCTGCACAAGATCCTCGGGCGCCGCACCAGCGCGCTGCGCAGGCTGCGGGCGGCCGTGCGCTGGTACGCGCCGACCGGGCCGGCCAAGGGCTGGCGGCTGTGGATCGAGGGCTGGGCGGCCGCGCTCCGCGAGCCCGCGCTGCGCGAGGTGGCGCACGGCCTCGATCAGCGGTGGAAGGCCGCGCTGACCGAGGTGATGGCGGAAGGTGCGGCGGCCGGAGAATTCGGCTGCGCGGACCCGGCGGGGGCGGCCTGGCGGCTGACCGCCCTCCTCGACGGCCTGGCCGTGCAGATGATCTCGTACCCGGGCTCGCTGGGGCGGGCGGCCATGCTGGAGTGGGCGGACGAGGCACTGGCTCGCGAACTCGGTGTGGCACGCGCGGAGTTGACCACAACCCGCTGAACGCGGCCACCCGGCGCCGGGCATCCGCCGCGGATCCCTCCTCGCCGTTACACGGCGGCGCCGCGCCCTGCGTCGAGGCGGCACGGGATCGCCCGGCCGCCGCGCCGCTCAGGGACGGTGAAATCCACCCACACCCCCGTAAAAACCACTCGCGCCGCTCCGATAACATGATCCGACTCGGATGATCGCCCATAGCGTCCACCCTTCACGGAAACCATGCAATCGACCACGAAGAGTGACTCGCTTAGTCAACGTCTCGCAAATCGGCGTCTAACAAATCGGCCAGACAATTGATATCGCGAATAAATAGCAGAATTACAGTTGCATGGCGTCAACCACGGGTGATGCTGTGGGCCGCGGCAGGTGTGGTGGCCCTCGGATTCCTCATCGCGTTGGAGATTGCCGCCCACCACTACGGCCTGCCCGGGCCGATGACCAATCAGGCGAAAGAGGTGATATTCGCGCCCAAGTCGGGGCCGCTGTTGTACGCCAGTATGGCGTTGATGATGGTGGTGCTCACCTGGCGGGAACGCTTTATCGCGATCGGTGCCGCGATCGGTATCGACGTCATCTTCTTTCTGGTGCGGTGGGCAGTCGACGCCAAGATGATGTTCGGCAACGGCGCATTGTGGGTGATGCTGGGCTGCACGGTCATCGCCATCACGCGCCGCACCGGCCAGGAACGCATGCTGCTCCTGAAGGGCGTCGGGCTCGGCCTCCTGCTGGTGGCCGGCCGCAAGACCGGCGACACCTGGCTGCTCATCACCTCGAAGACCCGCCCGACGGTGCTCGACCAGTACGTGGCGACCGCCGATCACGCGCTGGGCGACCCCTCCTGGGTGGCGGGCCGGATCGTCAACGCCACCGGCTCGATCGGCGCGCACGTCCTCGACTACGTCTACATCCAGCTCGCCGTGGCCGCGGTCATCGTCGCGCTGTACCAGCTGCGCAACGTGGCGGCCGAACGCCGCTTCCCGGCCCACCACCTGGTGCGCACCTTCCTGGTGATCGGTCTGCTCGGGCCGGCCATCTACATGATCTTCCCGGTGGTCGGACCGATCTTCGTGTACGGCGCCGACGGCGGAAACTTCGCGGTGGCCAACCTGTGGCCGAACACCCCGCCGGGCGGTGCCCCGCACCACATGGCATTCAACGAATTCACCCCGCGCAACTGCATGCCCAGCCTGCACACCGCGTGGGCCACCACCATCTTCATCCATTCCCGCAAGGGCCCGCTGATCCTGCGCATGGCGGGTGCTTTCTGGCTGATCGCCACGCTGGGTGCGACGCTGGGATTCGGTTATCACTACGGCACCGACATCATCGCGGGCGTGGTCTTCGCGCTCACGATCGAGGCGGCGCTGCGCTCGCTCGCGCGCGGCTGGGACCGGGCCGGAATCCAGCTGGTCGCCTACGGCACGGTCGTCTTCACCGCGCTCTTGGTGTCCTATCGCTATCTGCCGGTACAGATGGCCGATCATCCGTGGGTGTTCGGCCCCCTCCTCATCCTTGCGATGGTCTCGGTGATCTACGGCTTCGTACGGACGACCAAGCTGTGGGAGCCGCAGGTCGCACCGGCGCGGCAGCCGGAACTGCAGCCCGAACTCGTCTGAGTCATCCTGCCGCGGGTGGTGGGCCGAGCGCTGACCGCCAGGGGACGGGAAGCTGAACGTGTGCGGGCGAAGACCTTCACTGTGCCGGGGGGCACGGTGAAGGTTCCCGGTTCACGGGATTACGCCGAGAGCAAGCAGCCTTCCCCGGCCTCTCCCCCAGCGGGCAGAGTGGCGATCATGAGACTGCTGATGCTGGGCGGAACGGAATTCGTCGGCCGGGCTGTCACCGAGGCGGCCCTGGCACGCGGGCACGAGGTGACGGTCTTCCACCGCGGGCGGCACGAACCACCTGCGGGGGTGGCCTCGCTGCACGGCGACCGCACCTCCCCCGAAGGCCTCGCGGCGCTCGCGGACGGCGAGTGGGACGTGGTCGTCGACACGTGGTCGCACGCCCCGGCCGCCGTCCGCGACGCGGCCCGGCTGCTCACCGGGCGAGCCGGTCGGTACATCTACGTGTCGAGCCGCTCGGTGTATCCCGAGACGGCGCCGGCCGGCGCGGGCGAGGACGCGCCGCTGGTGGACGGCTCCGCAGACGAGGCGGGCGAAGTGGCCTATCCGCAGGCCAAGCGCGGCGGAGAACTGGCCGCGATGCGCGAATTCGGCGCGGACCGGGCCCTGTTGGTGCGCGCCGGGCTGATCCTCGGCCCGTGGGAGAACATCGGCCGACTGCCCTGGTGGCTGGACCGCGCCGCACGCGGCGGCGACATGCTCGCGCCGGGCCCGCGCGACCTGGGCATCCAGTACATCGACTGCCGCGACCTCGCGGAGTGGACCCTGGACGCGGCCGAGGCCGGCCTCAGCGGCCCGTACAACCTCGTCAGCCCGCCGGGGCACGCGACGATGGGCACGCTCCTCGAAGCCTGTGTGCGGGTCACCGGCGACCGGGCCGTGCTGCGCTGGACCGACCCCGGGCCGATCCTCGCGGCCGGCATCCAGCCGTGGCAGCAGCTGCCGGTGTGGCTTCCGCCCGGCGAGCTGCACGACAAGTTCCACGGATCGGCGGTGGTGAAGGCGGTCGGGGCCGGGCTGCGGTGCCGCCCCGTCGAGGAGACGGTCGCCGACACCTGGGCCTGGCTCCGCTCGATCGGCGGGACCGCGCCCCAGCGCCCGGACCGCCCCCGGGTCGGCCTCGACCCGGAGACCGAGGCGAAGGTGCTGGCCGGCCGACCGTCCGCGTAGCCCCACAGCCCGTGCGACCCAACAGGCCTGACCGCGCCACCTGATGACGCTCCGTCAGGCCTGATGGTTCGTCAGAGGGGCAGCAGGTCGGGCCGCTTGGCCGAGACCTCGTCTCCCGAGGACTCGCCGCGCAGCCGCCGCCCGATCCACGGCACGAGGTACTCGCGCGCCCAGTGGATGTCGTCGCGCCGCACCTCAAGGGTGCCTCGCGGCGGCAGCGGGGGCCACGGCTGGTCCGGGTCGGCCGGGACGTCGAGCCCGAGCACCTGGGCGGCGCGCAGCGCGACCCGGGTGTGCCCCTCGGCGGAGAGGTGCAGCCGGTCGCCGTCCCAGGCCCGCCGGTCCTGGACGGACTTGAGGGACCAGAGGTCGAGCACCGGGCAGTCGTAGCGGTCCGCGATGGCCCGCACGTGCCCGTTGTACGTCGCGATCTTGCCCCGCAGGTGGCGGAGCAGCGTGACGCCCCGGGTGTCGAAGCCCGTGGTCACCATGACGGTGCCGACGGCCGGCTTCAGGTCGGCAAGGGCCCGCTCGAAGCGTTCGGCCACCTCGTCGGGGTCCGTGCCGGGCCGGATGATGTCGTTGCCGCCCGCGCAGAAGCTCACCAGGTCGGGAGCGAGCTCCTTGGCCCTGGGCACCTGGTCCTCGACGATCTGGTCGAGGAGCTTGCCCCGGACCGCGAGGTTGGCGTAGCGGAAGGACCCCTCGGGCCGCTGATCTGCGAGCAGCACCGCGAACCGGTCCGCCCAGCCGACGAACGTCCCGTCCGGGCCGGGGTCACCGACGCCCTCCGTGAAGCTGTCGCCGATCGCCGTGTACGACCCGAACGTGCCGCTGCTGAATGATCTCGAATCGTCTGCCACGAGTGCTTATCCTCCACCCACGCAAGTGACCTACGCCACCGTAGGGAGGGGTTGACGGGGGGTGATATAGACCACCCGGTCAGTTTCCCAGGTACGGGAATAGGCCGGAGTCCCACCCACAACTGTCCGGCGGGGCTCGGGTGTTCACTCCGTACGGACACTCCGGCACACCGACCCTTGACCTCAATCGGACTTCAGGTTGGAGGCTGAGCGGCATGACGAACACCGCGGATTCCCAGGCCTCGATCCCTTCCCTCCCCCTCTCCGACGCCTCGCTCGACGAGCTGGCCGACAGGCTCGCCGGGGACGCGGCGACCGTCGTCGGCATCGGGGAGTCCACGCGCTTCTCCCGGGAGACCTTCGGCGTACGGGACCAGCTCTTCCGCCGGCTGGTCCGGCAGCACGGGTTCCGAGCGCTCGCCGTACAGGACAGTGCCGGTGTCGGCGCCGAGCTCGACCGTTACGTGCAGGGCGGCGAAGGCTCGGCCGCGGATGCGCTCGACCACGCCTGGCGCCCCCAGCGCACCGTCGAGCTGGCCGCGTCGCTGGAGTGGATACGGGAGTTCAACCGGGACCACCCGCACGACCCCGTACGGGTCTTCGGTGTGCGGCCCGTGCAGGCGGGGCCGGAGGATTACGACGCCGTCCTGGACCACGTCCGGGAGTCGGCCCCCGAGCGGCTTGCGGAGCTGGCATCCCACCTGGACCCGATCCGGACCGCGCACCGGACCGATGAGCACGTCCAGCGCGCTCGGGGAATCCACCCGGGACGTCCCTTCGCCGAGCATGCCCGCGGTGCGCTCGCGCTGATCCGGTCGCTGCCCGGCGCCGGAACGCACGACGACGTCCTGGCGCGGATGCGGCTGATCGTGGACTTCCACGAACACAGCGTCGCCGGGCGGGGCAACTACGCGGGCGAGGCCGGGGATTGGGGCGAAGCCATCAGCGAATTCCAGCGGCGGACCGGTCTGCGCACCGTCTACTGGGACGGCATCGCGCACACGTCGGCGGCCGAGACGGTCCTGGGCATGGCGCCCGAGCGCGGCCGGCAGCCCACCGTCGGCAGCCTGCTCCGGGGGCATTACGGCGCCCGGTACGTATCCGTGGCGATCGGCTTCCACCACGGGGACCTCGGTTCCGTCACCGTCCCGGAACCGGCCGGTGACCTGATCGACGCGCGGCTCGGCGAGGTGGACCTGCCCGCGCACTGGCGGGACCTGCGCCTCGACGACGTCCGCAGTCAGTGGGACGGTCCGGCGAAGGCCCGTGTGATCAGCGGCGTCTACGACCCGTCCCGCGACACCACCGGATACCTCGCGGTCGACTCGCTCGCCGACGCCTTTGACGTGCTCGTTCACATCCGCCAGGTGTCGCCGCTCCGCTGGCTCCCGTGACTCCGGGACGGCCGAAGGGGCCGCCGCGATGCGACGGCCCCCGCTCACTGGATCGGTCAGCCGGTGAAGGCCGCCGTGCCGTTCGGGGTGCCGAGGCCGGTCGGGCCGTCGTAGCCCGTACCCGCCTTGCACAGGTAGTTGCCGCAGCTGCCGTTGGCGCCGGAGGTGACGTCGTTCAGCGAACCGGTGTGGGCGTAGGGGAAGGACGAGGGAGTGGAGCTCGCGCCGGGGGTGCCGGCCAGGGCGTACACGCTCGCGATGATCGGCGAGGAGGCGCTGGTGCCGCCGTACACGTTCCAGCCGCTCGCCTGGTAACTGTCGTACACCGCGAGGCCGGTGGCCGGGTCGGCGACCGCGGAGACGTCGGCGACGGTGCGCTTGGCGCAGCCGGTGTCCTTCTGCCAGGACGGCTTCGGGTCGTAGGCCGAGCAGCCGGAACCGGCGCCGTCGCCACCGGAGCTGGAGCCCCAGACCGACTCGGACCAGCCGCGCGTGCTGCTGTCCTTCTTCAGCGAGGTGCCGCCGACGGCGGTGACGTACTGCGAGGCCGCCGGGTACTCGACGCCGTAGCCGCTGTCACCGGAGGAGACGGTGATGGCGACGCCCGGGTGGTTGAAGTAGGAGGCGTCGGAGGTGGTGTCGGAGGCGTCCTCACTGCCGCCGTAGCTGTTGGAGACGAACTTGGCGCCCATGGTGACCGCGCGGTTCACCGCGGCGCCCAGGTCGTTCATGTTCGCGGTGTTGGCCTCGACGAGCAGGATGTGGCACTGCGGGCAGGCGGCGCTGACCATGTCGACGTCGAGGGAGATCTCGCCGGCCCAACCCGAGTCCGCGGTCGGGTAGTTGGTGCCGCCGTTCTGGTCGACCTTCTTGAAGC
>NZ_LGDD01000019.1 GCF_001279695.1 Streptomyces sp. WM6378 | reverse complement strand
CCGGATTCTTTCTTTGCTCTGGGTCATGGTGGGGGGTTTTTTTGGGGGTGGGGGGGTTTGGGGGGGGGGGGGGGTCCCGGCGGGGGGGGGTGGCGCCGGGGCTTTTTTTTTCCCCCGCCCCGCCCCTTCCCGAGACCCTCCGGGGGTGAGGGACCCTGGGGCTCCGCCCCCAGACCCCGTTCGCGCCTTAAGGGCGCTCGTCCTCAAGCTCCCCCAAGGCCTTAAGGGCCAGGGGGACCCCCATGACGGGCTGGAGGTGCCTGTACCCGGCGTAGTTAGGGCGCGGGGAACTGCGCGACCAGCCACGCACGGTCCGCAGCCGAGCCCACCCACCCCCGGCGGCCACGCGGCGGAGCCCCAGCGGCGCTGGCCAGTCATCGGGAGCCGTGTGGGGGGCTAGTCCAGGGTTGCCAGGACGGAGAGGACTCCCTCGCCCCACGTTGCCAGTTTCTTCTCGCCCACCCCGCCAATCGTGCCCAGCTCATCCATCGACCCGGGCCGAGCCGTCGCGATCTCCCGCAACGTCGCATCGTGGAAGATCACGTATGCCGGGACCCCGGCCTCCTTCGCCTGGGCCCCGCGCCAGGCCCGCAACGCCTCGAAGACCGGAACCGCCTCGGGCGGCAGGTCGACGACCGCCGCCGGCTTCTTCGAAGAGCTCCGCGGCGCCCGCGCCGGCTTCTCCGGCTCTGTCCGCATCCGGACCTCGCGCCGGCCGCCAAGGACCTCCCCGCTCGGCTCGGTCAGGACCAGCGTCCCGTACTCCCCCTCCACCGCGAGCAGCCCCTGCGCGAGCAACTGCCGCACCACGCCCCGCCATTGGGGCTCGGAGAGGTCTTCCCCGATGCCGAAGACGGACAGTGCGTCATGGTCGAACTGGATGATCTTCGCGGTCCTGCGGCCGAGCAGGATGTCGATGATCTGGCCCGCGCCGAACTTCTGGCCCCGCTCGCGCTGGAGGCGCACGACGGTGGAGAGCACCTTCTGCGCCGCCACCGTGCCGTCCCACGTCTTCGGCGGGGTCAGGCAGGTGTCGCAGTTGCCGCAGTTCTCGGCCGTGGCCTCCTGGCCGAAGTAGCCGAGGAGCTGGGCCCGGCGGCACGAGGCGGTCTCGCAGAGCGCCAGCATCGCGTCCAGGTGGGCGGCCGCCCGGCGCCGGAACGCCTCGTCGCCCTCGCCGCCCTGGATCAACTTCCGCTGCTGGACGACGTCTTGGAGCCCGTATGCCATCCAGGCCGTCGACGCGAGACCGTCACGCCCGGCGCGGCCCGTCTCCTGGTAGTAGCCCTCGACCGACTTGGGCAGGTCGAGGTGGGCGACGAAGCGTACGTCCGGCTTGTCGATGCCCATGCCGAAGGCGATGGTCGCCACCACGACCAGGCCGTCCTCCCGCAGGAAGCGGGACTGGTTGACGGCGCGCGTCCCGGCGTCGAGGCCCGCGTGGTACGGGACGGCCTGCACCCCGTTGTCGCTCAGGTACTGCGCGGTCTTCTCCACGGAGGCCCGCGAGAGGCAGTAGACGATGCCCGCGTCCCCCTCGTGCTCCTCCTTGAGGAAGGTGAGGAGCTGCTTCTTCGGGTCGCTCTTCGGCACGATCCGGTACTGGATGTTCGGCCGGTCGAAGCTTGCCACGAAGTGCCGGGCCTGCGGCATGCCGAGGCGCTGGGTGATCTCGCGGTGGGTGGCGTCCGTGGCGGTCGCGGTCAGTGCGATGCGCGGCACGTCCGGCCAGCGCTCGCCGAGCAGGGACAGGGCGAGGTAGTCCGGGCGGAAGTCGTGGCCCCACTGGGCGACGCAGTGCGCCTCGTCGATCGCGAATACGGAGATCTTGGCGCGGGAGAGCAGGTCGAGGGTGGCCTCCACGCGGAGCCGCTCGGGTGCCAGGTACAGCAGGTCGAGCTCGCCGGCCAGCAGCTCGGCCTCGACGGTGCGGCGCTCGTCGAAGTCCTGCGTGGAGTTGATGAACCCGGCGCGCACGCCGAGCGCGCGCAGCGCGTCCACCTGGTCCTGCATGAGCGCGATGAGGGGGGAGACCACGACGCCCGTGCCGGGCCTGACCAGGGCGGGGATCTGGTAGCAGAGCGATTTTCCGCCGCCGGTGGGCATGAGGACGACGGCGTCGCCGCCCGCCACGACGTGCTCGATGACCTCGCCCTGTGCTCCGCGGAAGGCCTCGTATCCGAAGACGCGGTGCAGTGTCTGCAGGGCCTCGGTCTCCGCGTCCACCATCTGCGTCCCGCCCGTCCCGTTCATCGCTCTGTCCCCCGCGCTGGTCCGTCGACTGCCTCACCGTTCACCCTCGCAACGATAGGCGTCCCCGCCGACACCCCGAGAGTTATCCACAGCCCTGGCCGGATTCCCCGCCCCGGGCTTTGGTGCGCGGCTCCGGGGGCCGGGGTGCGCTGGGGCTCCGCCCCAGACCCCGGAGGCCCCTTCCCGCCCCTTCCCGAAACCCTCCGGGGGTGGGGAAAGGGCTGAGGTCCGTTACCGGGAGCGCCGCCTCCGGACCCCCTGTGGTCGGACTCTCGGCTGCAGACCGTGCATGGCTGGTCGCGCAGTTCCCCTCGTCCCTAACAGCATGCGGTACGGCCATACCCAGCCCGTCCGGCGATTGAGGACGACCGCCGGGCCGCCGCTCAGCGGGGCGGAGTGATCCGGCCCCTCACCTCGCCCAGGCCCACCCGCACCCCGTGCGGCCCCGGTGCCCACGCCGTCAGGGTTACCTCGTCGCCGTCCTCCAGGAACGCCCGCTTGCCGGAAGGCAGTTCCAGCGGCTCCGTACCGTTCCAGGTCAGTTCGAGGAGCGAGCCGCGCTGGTCGCGCTCGGGGCCGCTGACCGTGCCCGAGCCGTACACGTCGCCGGTGCGCAGCGACGCCCCGTTCACCGTCATGTGGGCCAGCTGCTGCGCCGCCGTCCAGTACATCGAGGCGAACGGCGGCTCGGCCACGACCGTGCCGTTGATCGACACCGTGATCCGGAGGTCGAACCCGCCGGGCACCTCGTCGGCGGAGTCGTCCAGGTAGGGCAGGAGGGGGAAGTCGCGGGCCGGGGGAGAGACCCTGGCCGCCGTCAGGGCCTCCAGCGGGGTCACCCACGCCGACACCGACGTGGCGAAGGACTTGCCGAGGAAGGGGCCGAGCGGCACGTACTCCCAGGCTTGGATGTCCCGCGCCGACCAGTCGTTCAGGAGGAACAGGCCGAAGACGTGGTCGTCGAACGCGGCCAGTTCCACCCGCTCGCCCAGGTGCGACGGGGTGCCGACCACGAAGCCGACCTCCGCCTCGATGTCCAGCTTGACGGAAGGGCCGAAGACGGGAGCAGCGTCTGACGGGGCCTTGCGCTGGCCCTGGGGGCGTGCCACCTCCGTGCCGGAGACGACGATCGTGCCGGAGCGGCCGTGGTAACCGATCGGCAGGTGCTTCCAGTTGGGGGTCAGGGCCGCGCCGTCGGGGCGGAAGATCTGGCCCACGTTGGTCGCGTGGTGCTCGCTCGCGTAGAAGTCGACGTAGTCGGCGACCTCGTACGGAAGATGCAGCTCGACGCCGGAGAGCGGGTGCAGCAGCGGCTCTATGACCGGGCGGTGGGCGGGCACGGTCACCCAGGCGGTGAGCGCCCGGCGCACATCGCGCCAGGCCGTGCGCCCCGCGGCGAGCAGCGGGTTCAGGCTCGGCTTGGCGAGGAGCGCCGCGTACGGGGAGCCCAGCGCGTGCGCCGCCGCCCCCGCGTCCAGGACGTGGTCGCCGATGCGGACGCCGACCCTCCGGTCGGTTGGGCGGTCCGGCGTGGAGAAGACGCCGTACGGGAGATTGTGCGGGCCGAAGGGGTCGCCCTCGGCCAGTTCGAGCGGGCTCTGCTCGGACATCGGTGCCTGCCTCGCTTTCCACGGTTTGTGGGTCACACGTTACGTCGGCGGTGCGCGGGGCGGCAGTGCCTAAAGAGTTCGTAATGTCCGGAAATTCCGGCTCCGGAAGCGGTCATTCCCCCTTAGCGTCTCTGCCCGGGGCACGTCAGGCGAGGGGGCCGCGCGCCTCGCGGGGCTGTGGGGGCTCTCTGTCCCGAGGGGGGACTGGTGGCGGGCAGTAGCGTGCTGTTCAGGGCGGACCGGGACGTACCGGCACTGATCGTAAAGTTCGGGAACTATCCGTTGCACCACGGAGGGGTCGGCGCCATCCGCAGCCTGGGCAGACTCGGGGTGCCGATGTACGCGATCACCGAGGACCGCTGGACTCCCGCGGCCCACTCCCGTTACCTCAAGCGCGCGTTCGCCTGGCCGACGACCGGCGCCGAGGAGCCGGCCGCGCTGGTGGACGGGTTGCGGAGGATCGGTCGGCGGATCGGGCGGCCGGCCGTGCTGATCCCCACCGACGAAGAGGCGGCGGTGCTGATCGCCGAGCACCAGAAGGAGCTCGCCGAGCTCTTCCTGTTCCCGTCCGTGGCACCGGAATTGCCCCGGCGCCTCGCCAGCAAACAGGGGCTCCACGAACTGTGCGTGGAGCACGGGGTGCCGTCCCCGGCGGCCGCCTTCCCCGACACGTACGCGGACGTCGAGGACTTCGCGCGGCACGCGCGCTTCCCGGTGGTGGCCAAGAACCGGGAGGCCTTCGTGCGGCGGCGCAGCCCGGCCGTGCCCGGCACCACACGGATCGAGGACCGCGCGCACCTGCTGGCGCTGGCCCGCGGCTGGGGCGAGCGGCCCGGCGTGATCCTCCAGGAGTACCTGCCGCGCGAGCAGGCCGAGGACTGGATCGTGCACGCGTACTTCGACGAGAACTCCACCCCGCTCGCGCTGTTCACCGGCGTGAAGGTCCGGTCCTGGCCGCCGCACGCGGGGATGACGGCGAACGCGTACGTCGTCGACAACCCCGAACTGGCCGCGCTGGCCGAGCAGTTCGTCAAGCGGATCGGTTTCACCGGCATCGTCGACCTCGATCTGCGCTTCGACCGCCGCGACGGCCGCTACAAGCTCCTGGACTTCAACCCGCGCATGGGCGCCCAGTTCCGGCTCTTCGAGAACGAGGCGGGCGTCGACGTCATCCGCGCCCAGCACCTCCACCTCACCGGCCGCCGGGTCCCGGAGGGCGAACAGCGGGCCGGCCGCCGCTACGTCGTCGAGAACATCGACCTGCCCGCGCTGCTCGCCTACCGGCGCAGCGGCTACACCACCCCGCACGCGCCCGAGCGCCCGACCGGCACCGAGTACGCGTGGGTCGCCGGGGACGACATCAGACCCTTCTTCACGATGATGGCCCGCTTTGTACGCCCCGGTGCACAGCATCTGTACCGGCTCTGGCGGAGTTCCCGCCGCGCGGTGACGAAATAAGCCCGACGCTCAACTCCCTTGTCCAGTACGGCTGTTGATGCTGGGTGCGGGGTGAGCCATTTCCTGAGAAGGGACTGCGAGTGAGCACTGCGACACGTCCGGTGGCGGTCATCGGGGCGGGGCCGTACGGCCTGTCCGCCGCCGCCCATCTGCGCGCCCGGAGCATACCGGTCCGCGTCTTCGGCTCGCCGATGGTGAGCTGGCGCGAGCACATGCCGGCGGGCATGGTCCTCAAGTCGACGCCGGTCGCCTCCAACATCGACGCGCCGCAGCCGGGGCACGGGCTGCTCGACTTCTGCGCCGACACCGGGACGCGGCGGCTCGAATCGGACTGGGACCTGATCCCGGTGGAGTCCTTCGCGGCCTACGGGCAGTGGTTCGCCCAGAAGCTCTTCCCTGATCTGGAGCAGGTCAGGGTGGTCTCGGCGGACCGGGTGCCCGGCGGGCACTTCGCGCTGAAGCTGGACTCCGGCGAGAGCTTCGAGGCGCGGGCCGTCGTGGTGGCGACCGGGCTCTCGGGCCTGGCCCGGCTGCCGCGCGAACTGGCCGCGGCGGTTCCGGACGGCCCCTCGGCGACCGGCCCCGTCTCGCACGCCGCCCAGCACCACGACCTGTCCGGGTTCGCGGGGCGCGAGGTGCTGGTGATCGGGGCCGGTCAATCCGCCCTGGAGAACGCGGTGTTGATGGCCGAGGCGGGGGCTCGCGTACGGGTCGTCGCGCGCGGGGCAGGGGCCGTGCGGTTCGGGGCGGCGCCCGACCAGCAGCCCCGCTTCACCCCCAACTCGCCGTTCGGCAAGGCGTGGTCGCTGTACGCCCTCTCGTACCACGCGACCCACTTCCGCCACCTGCCCCCGGCGGCCCGCCACTATCTGGTCCGCAACGTGCTGGGCCCACTGGGGGCGTGGTGGCTGCGGGACCGCTTCACCGGGCGGGTCGCGGTGACGGACGGGCGGCGGATCGTACGCGCGCGGGTCGAGGGGGGCCGGCCCGTGCTCACCCTGACCGGTGGGGCGGGGCGGGAGCTGTCGGCGGACCATGTCATGGCGGCGACGGGCTACCGCATGGACGTGGCCGCGCTCGACTTTCTGGGGCATGGGTTGCGCACCCAGCTCTCCACTTCGCGGGGGGCGCCGGTGCTGGATGCGGGGTACCAGTCGACGGTGCCGGGGCTGTACTTCACGGGCCTTCCTGCCGCGTCGTCGTTCGGGCCGGTGATGCGGTTCGTGTGCGGCACGGAGTACGCGTCCCCGCGTCTGGCGGCGTCGGTGGCAGCGAGCTGAACCCCGGGAGACCCCACCCCGCCCGTTCCCTAAACCCTCCGGGGGTGACTGACTCGGCTGCGGCCCGGTGGTCGCTGCTGGGGCTCTGCCCCAGACCCCGTTCGCGCCTTAAGGGCGCTCGTCCTCAAGCTCCCCCAAGGCCTTAAGGGCCAGGGGGGACCCCCATGACGGGCTGGAGGTGCCTGTACCCGGCGTAGTTAGGGGCGCGGGGAACTGCGCGACCAGCCACGCACGGGTCCGCACTCGACCAACGACGAATTCAGCCCCTCCGGCGTTTGAGGAGCGGGGGTCCGGGGGCAGCGCCCCCGGGAACCGACCTCAGCCCGCCCCCACCCCCGGAGGGTCTCGGGAAGGGGCGGGGCGGGGGAAGTCACCCCGCCTCTCGGCGGATGCGGCGCTCCCACGTTCGGTGGAACACCACCTCGCCCCCCTCCCGGCACACCACCTCGTCAGAGGTAACGAAATCCGCCGCATCGCACGTGATCTCCGACCGCGTATCGATCGTCACGTCCCACGCCAACTCCGGCCGGTGCAACCGCAGATGCCAGTCCGAGCGGGTCCGGGCCGACAGCGGGTCGGACTCGTCGATCGTGTACGTCTCCTTCGCGTCCTCCGTGAATTCGAGGCCGTCCGGGTACACCCGCGTGCCCCCGTAACGCGGGTCCACCTCCAGGCGCCACTCGCCCTTCGCCACGTCGCGTACGACGAGGCGCTCGGGGCGCGGCTCGTCCAGCGGGGCCGGGTACGAGACGCCCAGGGGCTCCGACTGCTCGGGGTCCGCGAAGGCGATCGTGTCGTCCAACGTGCGTTCCCTGAGCGGGAGTTGGAGGGACGAGCCCGCCGGGTCGAGAGTGAAGCCGACCGAGTCGGCCTGCGGCCAGATCCATGGCCAGTAAGCCGAGGAGACGGCCAGCCGGATGCGGTGGCCGGGAGGGAAGGCGTGCCCGATGCCGTTCAGAGCGAAGGTCACCTCCTCCGTCGCGCCCAGCGGCCACGCGTCCGCCCTGTCCCTGCCGTGCCGCGCGGACAGGTTCAGGGCGCCCCGCGTCACCAGCGTCGACGAGCCGTCCGGCGCCACGTCGCAGAGGCGGGCGATCGCCTGGCCGAACGGGACGTCCATGCGCAGGCGGAGGGTCACCTGTGGGCGGCCCAGGATTTCCAGCGGGCCGGAGTCCGCCGGTACCGGGAAGTCGAAGGCCGCCGAGTGGGCGTCCTCGGCGCGCTGGTCCGGGGGCAGGTCGGCGTCGTTGCCGAAGGGGAAGAAGCGGCCCGCGTCCAGGCCCGTGTGCTGCGGCGAGCGCACCCGCACGGGCGCGCCCCGGAGTGCGTACGAGATGGGTGTGATGTGGGGTGACGGCCAGGCCGGATCGCCCACCCAGCGGCCCGGGAGCTCCGCGTAGACCGTGGCCGGCGGGTGCGACTCGCTGATCCAGGAACGCAGGAGCGGTTCCTTCATCACGCCCGTCTCCTCGCCCTTCAGGTGGTGGTCCCACCAGCGCAGGGTCTCCTGGAGGAAGCCGATCGCCGGGCCAGGGGGGAGCCCTCGGTCCGGGTACTGGTGCGACCAGGGGCCGATCAGGCCGCGTACCCGGTCGGGCGGGAGATGTTCCACCAGCCTCAGCACCGTGTCCCGGTACGGGTCGTGCCAGCCGCCCACCGCGAGGACGGCAGCTTCGATCGCCGGGTAGTCCTCGCAGACGCTGCCGTGCTTCCAGTAGTCGTCCCGGGTCTGGTGGGCGAGCCAGGTGTGAATGAACGGCTTTACCGCTTCGAGGCGTTCAAGCCACATTTCTCGCCATTTTTCCCCGACGAACGCGGGGTCCGGCGGGCGCGAGACGAAGGCCAGCATCGTCGCCGCCCAGGCGTGCATGTCGACGGCCAGCACCGAGCCGCCCATGTAGTGCACGTCGTTGTCGTAGCGGTCGTCGGTCGAGCAGACCGTGACGATCGCCTTCAGCGGTTCGGGTGCCAGGGCCGCGATCTGGAGGCTGTTGAAGCCGCCCCACGAGATGCCGAACATGCCGACCTTCCCGGTGCACCAGGGCTGCTGGGCGAGCCAGTTGACGACCGCGACACCGTCGGCCAGCTCCGTCGCGTCGTACTCGTCGCCCGGCATGCCCTGAGAGCAGCCGTGCCCGCGCACGTCGACGCGCACCGAGGCGTAGCCGTGCCCCGCGTACCAGGGATGGCGCTGCCAGTCGCGCGGCGCCGTCCAGTCGGTGAGCCGGTACGGGAGGTATTCGAGCAGCGCCGGGACGGGCTCCTCGGTGACCGGGCGCCAGACGCGCGCGTACAGCAACGTGCCGTCGGGCAGCGGGATCCGGACATCCTCGCGCTGCGTCTCGTACGGGAATTCGGTGCGGATGTGCATGGCGGCAACCTCAGTGGACGGGGTGCATGGTGCGCTTGAGCCAGGGGGCGGCGAAGATCACGGCGATGCCGACGGCCACGGCGATCGCGCCGTTCAGGCCGAAGTAGGCGGGGTTGGAGACCTTTCCGTACACCTTCACGGTCTGCGCCTGGATGCCGTTGGCGAGCGCTAGGGAGAGGAACCAGAGCGACATCGTCTGGCTGGCGAAGGCCTTCGGGGCGAGCTTGGTGGTGGCCGACATGCCGGAGGTCTCCAGCAGGATGTCGCCGAGTCCGAGCAGCAGGTACGAGCCGACGATCCACCAGGCCGCCATCTTGTAGGTGTCGGTGGAGTGGCCCGAGGTCGGCAGGACCATCAGAAGGAACGACAGGCCGCCCAGGATCACGCCGAAGGCGATCTTGTTGGAGGCGTGCGGCTGGCGCCGGCCCATGCGGGCCCACACGGCGGCCACCACCGGCGCGAGCGCCACCTCGAACGCGCCCAGCGCGGAGGCGTACCAGCTGGCCGGGAAGTGGAAGCCGAGGATGGTCGTCTCGGCGTTGGTGGAGGCGAGCAGCATCATCGTCGAGTACGCCTGGAACAGGATGAAGTTGAACGCCACCGAGGCCAGGAACAGGACCACGTACGGCCTCAGGCGACCGCGTTCCTCGGCGGTCACGCGCGGGCTGGCGAACATCACCGCGAAGTAGACGACCGGCGCGATCACCGAGATCAGGGTGAGCAGGTCGACGAAGCGGCCGATCGTCAGCCAGCCGCCCAGGGCGAGCAGGACGGCGAGGGCGGCGACCAGCAGGGCGCCGAGCACCATGAGGCGGACGGCGCGGAGCATGCCCTCGCGCGGCAGGGCGAATTCGGCCGCGTGCTTGCGTCCGGCGAGGTGCCGTCGGCCGAGGACGTACTGGATCAGGCCGAACGTCATGCCGACCGCGGCCGCCGAGAAGCCCCAGTGCCAGCCCTTGTGGTCGCCGAGCCAGCCGGTGATCAGCGGGCCCGCGAAGGCGCCGACGTTGATGCCCATGTAGTAGAGCGCGAATCCGGCGTCGCGGCGCTCGTCGTCGGTGCGGTAGAGCTTGCCCACCATGGAGGCGACATTGGGCTTGAGCAGGCCGGTGCCCGCGCTGATCAGACCGAGTCCGACCCAGGTCATCGCCGGGGTGGGCACGGCCATCGCGTAGTGGCCGCAGGCGATCAGGATGCCGCCGTACAGGACCGCGCGGTACGAGCCGAGGATGCGGTCGGCGAGCCAGCCGCCGGCCACCGAGACCAGATAGACGAGGGTGCCGTAGGCGGCCGAGACGGAGGCGGCGGTGCCGGCGTCCATGCCCATGCCGTCGTTCGCGACGGAGTCGGCGAAGTACAGGACCAGGATCGCCTGCATCCCGAGGAACGAGAACCGCTCCCAGACCTCCAGGCCGGAGAGGGTGAGCAGGCCCCGGGGCTGACCGAAGAAGGCATGATCGTCCTGCGGGGGCGGCTGCTCCGCGGCCGGATCGTCGGGGGTGTCGGTCATCGTTCCGGACAAAAGGTCCACTCCTGATCGTATGAGCTGATCCAAGAACATACCGGGGCTCAAGGGACTGTGCGCGAGGGGTGACGGGAAGGCGCCCATGGTGATCGAACAGCGACCCGATACGCTGACTTGAGTGAAGGCAGCGACACATCGACAATCCGTGTGATCGTCAGCAGACAGGAGTACCCCTCGTGACCGTCGTCGGGCCGTTCGGGCTGAGCGTGCGGGACCAGGCACTTGAAGCCGATGTCCAGACCGGATTGGCGGCTGTCGAGGCGGGACTGCTCGATGCCACCAAGAGCGAGGTTCCGTTCATCACGGAGGCCGCGCAGCACCTCATCCGTGCAGGTGGCAAGCGATTCCGCCCGCTGATCGTGATGCTGGCCGCCCAGTTCGGTGATCCGTACGCGCCGGGCGTCGTGCCCTCCGCCGTGGTCGTCGAGCTCACGCACCTCGCGACGCTGTACCACGACGACGTGATGGACGAGGCCGATGTGCGGCGCGGCGTGGACAGCGCCAACGCCCGCTGGGGCAACTCCGTCGCGGTCCTCACGGGTGATTTTCTCTTCGCGCGCGCCTCGCACATACTGGCGGATCTCGGGCCCGAGGCCGTACGCATTCAGGCCGAGGCGTTCGAACGGCTCGTCACCGGCCAGATCCTGGAGACCGCGGGCCCCCGCGACGGGCGCGACCCGGTCGACCACTACCTCGACGTGCTGTCCGGCAAGACGGGCTCCCTCGTCGCGGTCTCCGGCCGGTTCGGCGCGATGATGTCCGGCGCCGACGAGTCGGTCGTCGACATCCTCACGCAGTACGGCGAGCGCCTGGGCACCGCCTTCCAGCTCGCCGACGACGTCCTGGACATCGCCAGCGACTCGCACGAGTCCGGCAAGACCCCGGGCACCGACCTGCGCGAGGGCATCCCCACGCTCCCCGTCCTGCACCTGCGGGCGCAGGCCGCGCAGCACGGCCGCCCGGACGACCTGGAGCTCGTGGCGCTGCTCGACGGCGACCTCAGCGACGACGCCCGGCACGCGGAGGCGCTGCGTCGGCTGCGCGTGCACCCGGCCCTTGAGCAGGCGCGCAGGGACACCGTCCGGTACGCGGAGGAGGCGCGGGCCACGCTCGCGCCGCTGCCCTCCGGGTACGCGAAGTCCGCGCTCGAAGAGCTCTGCGACGCGGTCGTGCACCGCGCGGGCTGACCCGCTCACCCGTGGTCCGTGGCGCCCGTGGTCCGTGGCGAGGCGCCTTCGGGCGCTGCCGCCTGCTCTCACCCAGGGATACGGATCCAGAGGTTCCGGTACTCACCCCTACTGGACGGGGTACCCGACTCGGGGTTCTGTCATCCCAGAGAGGTACGTGAGGTTGCTCCCGGGGGCTGACGCGCCGGGGCGGTCGTTTTGGTCAGATTGGAAGCACCACTCCTGACCAATTCGGGTGAGAATGGCGGCGCGGGGTGGAACTGAGCACGACGGACGGACGCCGCCGACCACGGAGGTAGGGCACACATGGCACCGAACGACAGCGCACAGGCCACCGACGAGGCCAGGGACCCCGGCGCGGGCCGCCGGAAGGCGGCGCGCTACCTCGTCCCGGTCGGGGTGGCGGGGGTCGCGGCGGCGACCATCGGACTGGTCCCGGCGCTCGCCGCGGCCGGTGACCCCAGTCTGCCGAAGATCAGCGCGCAGCAGCTCATCGAGAAGATGGCCGCCTCGGACACGCAGCAGCTCTCCGGCACGATGAAGATCACGACCGACCTGGGCCTGCCCGGGCTCGGCAGCCTCGGCTCGTTCGCCCCCAAGGGCGGCGGCTCGGACAAGTCCGCCTCCCCGGACGCGAAGCTGACCGAGCTAGCCTCGGGCACGCACACCCTGCGGATCGCGGCCGACGGCCCGGACCGCCAGAAGGTGTCGATCCTGGAGGACGCGGCCGAGTACAGCCTGATCCACGACGGCAATGACGTCTGGGCGTACGACAGCGGCTCCAACCAGGTCTTCCACTCGCAGAAGTCCGCGGCGGGCGCGGCCGGGGAGCACGGCAAGAAGGCTCCGGACGCGGGCGTTCCGACCACGCCGAAGGCGCTGGCCGACCAGTTCCTGAAGAACGTCGACCCCACCACCGCGGTATCGGTCGACGGCACGGCCCAGGTGGCCGGGCGCGATGCGTACCAGCTCCTGATCAAGCCGAAGCAGTCCGGCTCGACCATCGGCTCGGTCCGCATAGCGGTGGACGCCAAGACCGGGGTGCCGCTGAAGTTCACGCTCTCGCCGAGCGCGGGCGGCAAGGCCGTGGTCGACGCGGGCTTCACCAAGGTCGACTTCTCGAAGCCGTCGGCGGACACGTTCAGGTTCAGCCCGCCCAAGGGTGCGAAGGTCACCGAGGACGACGGCAAGCAGAAGCAGACGTACAAGCCCGAGCAGGGCCTGCCGGGCGGCCTCGGCAACCTGGGCGACGCCAAGAACACCAAGGTCATCGGCAAGGGCTGGACGGCCATCGCCGAGCTCGACACCGGCGGCAAGGGCATGCCGAAGGCGGACAACGGCGAGGGAGGCGGCGACGCCCAGAAGTTCCTGGACTCCCTCGGCGACAAGGTCTCCGGCAAGTTCGGCACGGGCACGGTCTTCAAGACCCGCCTGGTGAACGCCCTGATCACGGACAACGGCAAGGTGTACGTGGGCGCGGTGACGAAGGACGCGCTGATCGGCGCGGCCAACTCGGCCAAGTAGGGCCAATACGCGGGATTTTCCGGAGGGTTGAGGAAGGGGTGAACCGCTCCTTCCTCAACCGTCGGAGGGGGTGGGGAAGGTTTCAGCGGCCATCGAGACGCACGGCCTCAGCAAGCGCTACCGCGGCGGCCAGCTGGCCGTGAACGGGCTGGACCTGACCGTCCCCCGCGGCAGCGTCTTCGGCTTCCTGGGCCCCAACGGCTCCGGCAAGACCACCACCATCCGCATGCTGATGGGCCTCATAGAGCCGACCAACGGCACCGCGAGCGTCCTCGGCAGCCCCATGCCGAGAGCCGCCCGCACCGTGCTGCCCAGGGTGGGCGCCCTGATCGAGGGCCCTGCCCTGTACGGCTTCCTGTCCGGCCGCGACAACCTGCTGCGGTACGACGCCGCCGACCCCACCGCCGATCCGCGCACCCGCACCGCCCGGGTGACGGCCGCCCTGGACCGGGTGGGCCTCACGGCGGCGGCGGGCAAGAAGGCGCGAGCGTACTCGCTGGGCATGAAGCAGCGCCTGGGTCTCGCGGCGGCGCTGCTCCAGCGCCGGGAGCTGCTCGTCCTGGACGAGCCGACCAACGGTCTCGACCCGCAGGGCATGCGGGAAATCCGGGCGCTGATAAGGGAGTTGGCCCAGGACGGGACGACCGTCTTCCTCTCCTCGCACCTCCTCGACGAGATCGAGCAGGTCTGCTCGCACGCCGCCGTGATGAACCAGGGGCGGCTCGTCGTCCAGGGCGAGGTGGCCGAGCTCGCCGCGAACGCGCGGGGCCGGCTCGCGGTGACCACCCCGGACACCGCGGCGGCGGCCCGCCTCCTCAAGGAGCGCGGCATCGCCGACGTGACGGTGACCGGTGAGGACCGGGTGACAGCCGAACTGCCGCCCGCCGACGTGGAGTTGGCGGACCTCAACGCCGAGCTGGTGCGGGCCGGGGTGCGGGTGCGCGGCTTCGTAGCCGAGCGGGCCTCCCTTGAGGACGCCTTCGTCGCGCTGACCGGGGAGGGCTTCGATGTCGCGGGCTGAGGTCATGGACGTGGCGGATCGGGACCCGGTGCCCGGTCCCGCGCGGAAGCCGAGCGTCCTGTGGTCGCTCGGTCTTTTCCGCTCCGAGCTGGTCACGGTGGTGCGCCGCTGGCGCACGCTCGCCCTGCTCGGGGTGCTGGCCGCCGTGCCGGTCCTGATCGGCATCGCGGTGAAGATCCAGACGGGCGACGGCGGGGGAGGCCGGGGCGGCGGTGGGGGAGGCGGCCCCGCCTTCATCGCGCAGATCACGAACAACGGTCTCTTCCTCGTCTTCGCGGCCCTCGCGGCCACCCTGCCGGTGTTCCTGCCGATGGCGGTCGGGGTGGTGGCGGGCGACGCGGTCGCGGGCGAGGCCAACTCCGGCACCCTGCGCTATCTGCTCGTCGCCCCGGCCGGCCGCACGCGGCTGCTGTTGGCCAAGTACGCCTCGGTGCTCGCGTTCTGCCTGATGGCCACGCTGGCGGTGGCGGCATCCGCCCTCGCGGTCGGGGCGCTGCTCTTCCCGCTCGGCGACGTCACGACGATCTCCGGTACGCAGATCTCCTTCGCGGACGGGCTGCTGCGGGCCGTGGCGGTCGCCGGGGTGGTGGCGGTCTCGCTGTCCGGGATGGCGGCACTCGGCCTGTTCATCTCGACGCTGACCAACAGCGGGATCGCCGCGATGGCCTCGACCGTCGGGCTGCTGATCACGGTCCAGATCCTGGGCCAGATACCGCAGCTGTCCGCGATCGCGCCGTACCTCTTCCCGCACTACTGGCTGTCCTTCGCGGACGTCCTGCGCGAGCCGGTCTACTGGGACCAGCTGGTCAAGAACTTCGAGCTCCAGGCCCTGTACGTCGCGGTCTTCGGCTCGGCGGCCTGGGCCCGCTTCACGGCGAAGGACATCACGGCGTGACACCCCGGAACGGCGCGCAACATGTCAGGAACGACATGCGAAGTGCCCGAATCGGGATGTGAAGTGTCCGGAACGGACCGGTCGCGCGAGCCGACCCCCGTGACGGCTCGACACGACACGTTCCGTTTCCTGCGTCATTGTTGGAGTCGTACGCCCGACTGTCAATCCGGTTCGGGGCGTGCTCGTAGAGTGAGGGCATGATCACCCCGTCCGCGTCCGCCCCGAGCCCCAGGCGCCGCAGCGAGAAATCACGCAGCGCGACGCTCACGGCCGCGCTCGAACTGTGCGCGGAGAGCGGATACGGCAAGGTCACCATCGAGGCCATCGCGGCCCGTGCGGGGGTGAGCAAGAAGACGATCTACCGCTGGTGGTCGACGAAGGGCGCGATCCTGCTCGACGCGGTGACCGAGCTGGTGGCCAGCGCTTCGCCGCTGCCCGACACCGGTGACATCGAAGCCGATCTGCGGACCCATATCGGGAGCCTGGTGCGGCTGTTCACCTCGCCGGTGGTGGGGCCCGCGTACACCGGGATCCTCGCCGAGCTGCTGCACGACGAGCGGCTCGCCAGGGCGGTCAACGACGAGCTCGTCATCCCGCGCGTCGTGCTGGTCTACGAGCGCATGCGGGGCGCCCAGGAGCAGGGCCAACTGCCCCCGGACGCCGATCTTCCGCTGGCCGTGGAGATGATGTACGGCCCGCTCTACTACCGCCACTCACTGGGCCGGACGTTTCCCGACGAGCAGCGGATCGAGACGCTGGTGGCCCATGTCATGCGCGCGATGCGGGCTCCGGGGCTGAGCTGAAGAAGGTCTTGGCGCGGGCCGCCGCTTCCGTGTCGCCCTCGATCTCGCCGGGCCGCGTGCCGGTGCCGAGCAGCACGCCGCCCCAGTTCATCCCCATGTACGCGGCCGAGTTCCGCAGGGTCCCCACCAGCGGGTCCGCCAACGAGTGGTCGCTGCCGGCGAGTGCCGTCACGCCCCACAGGGTGCGGCCCGCCATGCGCTGCTTGAAGTCGAGGTCGGGGCTGTAGAGCCAGTTCCCCCAGTGGTCGAGGTAGTGCTTGACCGGGGTGGAGACGCTGTACCAGTACAGCGGCGAGGCGATCACCAGATCGGTGGCGGCCAGCGTCGCCTCCAGGAGCGTCGCCGCGTCCCCGGTGGGGGCGGCCTGGACGCGCTGCTCGGTGTGGCGCAGGTCGCGGAATCCGGGGAGTTCGAGCTCGGCGAGGCTCAGCCAGCGGGCGGTGTCGCCCGCCGGGAGCTGTGCGGCGGCCTGCCGGGCGAGCGCCTCGGTGTTGCCGCCGCTGCGGGTGCTGCCGAGCAGGAAAAGGAAGTCGCGGGCCATGGTCCCCTCCGTACGTAGCCCAAGAATGCATGCGTGTGCATTCTATGCACACGCATGCATCTTGTGGGGCCCGGTACGGGCCGAGTTGGGGGACTCAGAACATGAGCTTCCAACCGCCGTTTCCTGCCCCGGCGCAGGTGTTCACGGTGTGCTTCATCGCGCCGAGGTGCCGGCGGCCAACTGCCACAGCGCGTACGCGATCGCGTCGCTGTTGTGGTCCAGCGCTGTGTCGTCGATGTTGCCGCTCGTGTCGCAGGAGGCGTGGTAGCAGGCGTCGAACTCCTCGCCCGCCGAGCCGCCCCACTTCTGCGCCTGGGCTGCCGTCTTGGTGTAGTCGGCGCCCGAGAAGAGGCCGCCCACGGGGATGCCCGCGTTCTTGAACGGGGCGTGGTCGGAGCGGCCGTCGCCCTCCGTCTCGATCTCGGTCGGGATGGAGAGGGTGGCGAAGTAGTCCTTGAAGACCTTCTCCAGGGCGGGGTCGTCGTCGTAGACGAAGTAGCCCGGGTTCGGCGAGCCGATCATGTCGAAGTTCAGATACCCCGAGATCTTCGAACGGTCGCCGGTGGCAAGCGAGTTGACGTAGTACCGGGATCCGACCATGCCCAGCTCCTCGGCGCCCCACCAGGCGAACCGCAGGTGCTTGTCGGGCTTGAGCCGGTCCCTTGAGACGGCGAGCGCGGTCTCCAGGATGCCGGCCGAGCCGGAGCCGTTGTCGTTGATGCCGGGGCCCGCGGTCACCGAGTCGAGGTGCGCGCCCGCCATGACGGTCCGGGAGGTGTCGCCGCCCGGCCAGTCGGCGATCAGGTTGTAGCCGGTGGCGCCGGACGAGCTGAACTGCTGGACGGAGGTGGTGAACCCGGCCGCGTCCAGCTTGCCCTTCACATAGTCGACCGAGGCCTTGTAGCCGGAGTGGCCGTGGGCGCGGTTGCCGCCGTTGGCGTTGGCTATCTGCTGGAGCTGGGCGAGGTGCGCCTTGACGTTGGCGACGGGTATGTCGGGCGCCGAGACGGCTGCGGGTGTGGAGGCTGCCGGCGGGGCCGGGGCCGCGTGGACGGTGGGCGCGAGCAGACCGACGGCGAGAGCGGCGGCGGCGAGCGCCGCGCCCGCGACCGGGGTGCGCCGGGAGTGGGAGCTGTGCATGGGGGGCTCCGTGTTCCGTGGGGGGGATGGGACGGAAACGCGA
Organism: Streptomyces sp. WM6378; assembly: GCF_001279695.1. Classification (GTDB taxonomy): domain Bacteria; phylum Actinomycetota; class Actinomycetes; order Streptomycetales; family Streptomycetaceae; genus Streptomyces. Next base: position 2,557 of record NZ_LGDD01000019.1, on the reverse strand, counting down.
GCCCGATGGTCAAGGAGAGGTACAGGAGGCGTCAAGAACGTAAACCGGCCAAGGGAGTTCGGATTCCGGACGCGGGGCGGGTGAAGGGAGGGCCAAAGGGAGGCCTCAACTGGCACCAAATGGCAGGCGATTGGGAGATGTCGATCGGGAGCGGGCTTTTCGGGGCTTCGGCCGGCTCGCGGCCCGCGCGGCCGGTCGGCTCCGGCCCTAGTGGACGCAGAACTCGTTGCCCTCGGGGTCGGTCATCACAGTGAACTCGCCTCCGGCTTGCTTCACTTGGCGCAGCACGCTCGCCCCGAGCTCGACAAGACGGCCGACCTCGGCCTCCCGGGTTCCGGGCGCCGAGTGGACGTCGATGTGCAGCCGGTTCTTCGCCGTCTTCGGCTCCGGAACCCGCTGGAACAGGATGCGCCGGCCGAGCCCCGTGCCGCTCTCGGGGTCGTAGGAATCGTCCGGATGCCGGACGGCGACCAGATCTCGAAAGGCGATCCGGCCGCCGTGTTCCAGGGTGATCTCGGGGCCGATCGTGCCGGCCGAACGCAGCCGGTTGATCAGGACGCTGTTGTCCTCGACCGCGTAACCGAGGGCGGCGGCCCAGAAGTCGGCCTGGGTGTGCGGGTCGGCGGCGTCGACGACGAGTTTCCAGTGCAGGGTCATGTGTTCGTTTATAGCCGGGCCACGGCGTCCCGTCCCGAATTGCGGAGCGCCGTGGCCGGGCGGGGCCCGGGTCAGCTCACCGCCGCTCCTGCGCGGAGCTCCAACTCGTCGCCCGTGAAGGAGGACCGGAAACGGCGGTCGTGCGAGACCACGACGACCGCGCCCGAGTAGTCGGCGAGGGCCTGTTCCACCTCCTCGACCAGCGCGAGCGACACGTGGTTCGTCGGCTCGTCCAGTACGAGGAGGTCGGCGGGGCGGGCCACCAGGCAGGCCAGTTCGAGCCGCCGCCGCTGCCCGACGGAGAGCGCGGCGACCGGCACGGCCAGGTCCTCCTCCCGGAACAGGCCGAGCGCGAGCAGTTCGTCGGCGTACTCCTCGGGGAGGCCGGACCGCCCTGCGGCGTACGCGCCGAGGAGGGGCAGGCGACTCGGGTCGTGGCTCAACTCCTGTGCCAAATACCCGATATGACGGCTCGTCTGATCCACCTTCCCCTCCTCGGGGGTGAGGTCGCCGGCGAGGATGCGGAGCAGGGTGGTCTTGCCCGCGCCATTGGGGCCGGAGACGAGGAGGCGGCGGCCGGCTTTGACGGTCAGGGCGGGTACGTCGAGGCGGTGGCCGACCTTCACCCCGGTCAGCTCGACGAGCGGGCCTTCGGGGGCGGCCGCCGCCGTGGTGAGGCGGGCGGTGAAGCGCAGGGGCGGCGGCGGGGCCGCGACCGGCTCGCGCTCCAGCTGGTCCAGGCGCGTTCTGGCCGCCCTGACCTGCCCGGACAGCTTGGCCTCCGAGGAACGGCGATGCTTGCCGAAGCCCTGGCCGGGGTCCTTTCCGCTGGCGGCGAGCCGCTGCCCGGCGGCCTCGACCAGCTCCCGGGTACGGGTCAGCTCCTCGCACCACTCCTGGTGCGCGAGCTCCCGGCGGCGCCGCGCGGCGGCCCGGGCCGTACGGTATCCGGCCCAGCCGTCGCCGTACCGGACGACCGTACGCAGGTCCCGGTCCACCTCCAGGATCGTCGTCGAGACGCGTTCGAGGAACGCGCGGTCGTGGGTGACGACCACCAAGGTGCCTCGGTGGGCGCGGAGTTGCTCCGCGAGCCAGTCGGTGGCCTGGCGGTCCAGGTGGTTCGTCGGCTCGTCGAGCAGCAGCAGCTCGGGGGCGGCGGCCAGGACGCAGGCCAGCGCCAGGCGGGACTGCTCGCCGCCGGAGAGCGAGCCGAGCGCGCGCTCCCGGGTCACGTGGGCGAGGCCGAGGGCGTGCAGGGCGGCGTCGGTGCGGGCGTCCGCGCGGTAGCCGTCGCGTTCTTCGTACGCCGTCAACAGGTCACCGTAGGCGGTGAGTTCGGCCTCGCCGGCGTCCGCGAGGCGCGTCTCGGCAGCTCTGATGGCCGCTTCGAGGGTACGCAGTTCTGCCAGCGCGAGGTCGACCGCGTCCTGGACGGTGCGGTCGGGGGCGAGGTCCAGGGTCTGGGCGAGGTGGGCCGTGCCGCCGGGGAAGACGGCGGTGACCTCGCCGGAGTCCGGCCGCTCGGCTCCGGCGAGCAGCCGGAGCAGGGTCGACTTGCCGGAGCCGTTCTCGCCGATGACGGCGGCTTTCTCGCCGGGGCGGACGGTGAGGGATACGTCTTCCAGCACGGGGCGGTCTCCGAACGCCTTGGAGACGGCGGTGAGGGTGAGTTGGGAAGGGTGTCGGGCGCGCATGGGTGTCCCTTGGGGGTACTCGGGGCTTCTTCCTGACAGAGGGCAGCGCGGTGTCGCGGCGCGGCGGGGTCTTTGCACCCCCCTGCGGGCCGCTCGGCGCGGTGCGGATGGGGTGGCTCTGCCCTGCGGGCCGCTTGGGCGCGGTGCGGGTCAGCGGAAGAAGTAGTACGAGTACATGGGGGTCACGGTAGCCGGGGGTGGGGGGT
>NZ_LGDD01000018.1 GCF_001279695.1 Streptomyces sp. WM6378 | reverse complement strand
CCCCCGCCCCGCCCGGGGGGACGCTGGGACCGCTGAGGGGGACGCTGCCCTCTTCTCAGCGTCCCCCCACAGCGCTACCCCTGACCTGCACGAACACGACCGGGGGGACGCTGGGACCGCTGGGGACGCTGCAATGCAGCACCTCTCTGATCCCACCCTCCTGTGCACCGCCTGCCGCCTGCCGCTCGACAGCGCCATGGCCGCGTACGGCGAAACCACCCACCCCGGATGCGACCTCGCGCCCGCCCCCAACTCGCCGACGAAGGGTGCCTGATCGCCTTGCCCCGAATACGCCACATGAAGCTCGCCGACGTCCTGGACGAACTCGACATGTCCCGCGCCGCCTTCTACCGCATGCGCGCCCGCGGCAAAGCTCCCAAGTGCATCAAGCTACCCAACGGCCATCTCCGCTTTCGCCGTTCGGACTTCGACGCCTGGCTGGACAGCCACGAGGAGCCCACTCACTGATGCCCACGAGCTACAACGTCCGCTTCTGGGACATCCGCGAGCGCACAGGCCGTCGAAAGCCGTTCGAGGTCAGATGGGCCGTGGGCGGGCGCGAGAAGTCCGAGTCCTACCTGACGAAACCTCTGGCCGAAAGCCGCAAGGCCGAACTCATCACGGCAGCACGCAACGGCGAAGCATTCGACCTGGACACCCGACTGCCTCTCTCCGAACTACGCAAGCAGAGGCAAGCCGTCACCTGGTACGAGCACACGCTGAAGTTCATCGACATGAAGTGGGAGAGCACGCCGGCCAAGTCCCGACCGAGCCTCGCCGATGCCCTGGCCTCGATCACACCGGCGCTGGTGAAGACCGAAGCAGGCCGCCACGACCACCGCGTGCTGCGCCGGGCGCTCTACAGCTGGGCCTACAACAAGAAGGCTCGCGAACAAGAGCCGTGCAAGGAGTGGCGCGAGGCCCTGGACTGGATCAAAAAGCATTCGATCTCCGTGACCGACCTGGAAGACCCCCTTGTGCTACGGAAGGCCCTCCACGCGCTCAGCACGACACTCGATGGCAAACCGGCGGCAGCCCGAACGGCCCGTCGCAAGAAGGTCTGCTTCAACCAAACGCTCACGTATGCCGCTGAATCCAAGCTTTTCTCCACCCTGAACAACCCGCTGGACTCGCTGAGTTGGAAGCCCCCGCGAACATCGGAAGAGGTCGACCCTGAGTCGGTCGCGAACCCTCGCCAGGTGAGAGAGCTACTCCGTGCGGTCCGGGAGCAGGGCAGACGGGGAGAGACGCTGGAAGCCTTCTTCGGCTGCATGTATCACGCGGCCATGCGCCCCTCCGAGGTGAAGAACCTCCGCGTCCAGCAATGCCATCTGCCGGAGAAGGGCTGGGGCACTCTGACCTTGCGCAACGGCCTGGTCCGCGTCGGCAAGGAATGGACCGACGACGGAACCGCGCACGACCAACGCAGCCTGAAGTGGCGAGCACCGAACGAATCACGCCCCGTCCCCATCCCGCCCGTGTTCGTCCAGATGCTGCGGAAGCACATCACGGCCCACGGCACCGCGAAGGACGGCCGCGTCTTCCAGACCCTGCGCGGCGGCGTGGTCCAGGAAAGCGGCTACGGGGAGGTGTGGGCGGAAGCCCGCAAGAAGGCCCTGCCCCAGGCCGACCAGGAATCGCTCCTGGCCAAGCGCCCCTACGACCTCCGCCACGCCGGAATCTCGTTCTGGCTCAGCTCAGGCGTCGACCCGGCAGAGTCCGCCCGCCGCGCCGGCCACAGCCTGGCAGTGATGTTCCGGATCTACGCCAAGGTGCTCGCCCAGTCCCAGGGCCGTGCGAATAAGCGAATCGAAGCGGCTCTGGAAGAGTGGGGCGGCTCGACCGAGACGTGATTCAGCGCCCCCGGGCGAACATTGTCCCCTCCCTCCCCACACCCACCGCAGATGAGCGGCCCCCGACCTGGTGAATCGGTCGGGGGCCGCTCTCGTGCGCGCCGTCCGTCAGACCCCGTGGTTCTCCGTCAGTTCCCGATCGATTCGGCACGGAAGAGGCACGGGCAGCTCTGATCCGTAGCTCTAATCGGATCGGTCAGCAGCGGTCATATTGGCAGCTACGCGGCCCCGGAGAGACGGTAGCGGACGGGGACGGTTGTTGTGGTTGCGGTACTTACCTGTTGTCCGACATCCGAGCTCCCGCGACCGGGAGACGTCGACCGTGCCAAGTGTCAGTCAGGTATTTCGGTAAGAAGGCGTCCAGCCAGGAGGTCGCCGACGAACAACTCGAGACTAGCGGCGAGAAGGTCTACATCATGATGATTGGGGCGTGGCACGTACCCGTGCGTGAGCGCGCTACGCATCTCGTAACAGCGGGTGAAGAAGGCCGCCGGAGCTTTACCCAAGTACGTGCGAGGCTCCAGGGATCGGGCCAGTCGTCGCCCGGCTTGCCCGATCGACTCATCCCGCAGCCATTTGAGACTCCCTCGTAGTGACTCCTGCTCAGCGGGTGTGAGGTCTGCGTTGGCTTCGGTGGCCTGGATCATCGCGGTCACGTGCGCCTTGGCGGCATCCGAGCGGGGCTGGAGGTCGAGCAAGGTCTCAATCGCCATCGTCAGCATCAGAAGCCTTGAGTCCGCTGATGGCTGGAAGAAGGAGCCGCTGTACAGGTCGAAGGCCAGCCGTTCAGGGCCGTCCAGCGGGTCATAGAGTTGTGCGGCCTGCGTGAGCACCACGCGGTTCCGCTCCTCCGACGGGCGCTTGCACAGCGCAATGCTCGGCGCGGCGAATCGAAGGCCCGGCTGATCTTCAAAGACTGTGACACCGGGCAGCTGTCCCAACACAGGATGTCCCGCTCGTTTGGCAAGCCACGCCTCGCCAGCTTTGGTCAGGGCCCCGCCGGGCTGTCGATCCCCGAAGTCGGCGGCGAGGTGGACCCGGGCGAAGGCGCGACTAATAACGTCCCGCCACCGCTCACCCTCCCGGGCAGCTTCGTCCTGGGTGGTGTAGCCCTCGCCCCGGAGCACGAGGTTAGTGGCGTCACACAAGCGTTGACCGTCGTCCCCGATGGGCTTTAGCCAAACCCGGCGTGCTCCCTCGTCCCCCAGGAGAAACTGACTTTCGGTCAGTCCGAGCAGAGTACGGCTCGGCATTACGAAGGGGAGCCGAAAGCAGTACACGGGCACTCCCTGAAGACGTGGCCAGTTCTTCATGAGCCTAGTAGTCCGTTTGGATCTCGTGGAAGATGAGGGATAAGCCCATCGGGTGTGAGGTGCCGTGCGGGGACAGCGACGAGAAAGGCGCGGGCGTGACGGTTGGCCCCAGGGCAGCGGCAGGCGTTGACCCGTATCGAACGATCTTGAAAACCGTCGCGGCAGCGATGTCACCGCGGGTTCAAATCCCACACCCACCGCAGTGGATGAAGGCCCCTGACCAGCAATATCGGTCGGGGGCCTTCATCGTGCGTGCTGCCTGTTGGTGACCGTGATTCCCCGTAAGTTCCCGGCCTATCGGGCACGGATGGGGCACGGCCTTGACGTGATCCTTAAGACTCCGCTGATGTGTCCTGCCGACCCGGAGCTTCACGCAGCACCTCGTCCAGAAGGTCCTCCGGATCCGTAGGTGCGAAGGCATTGCTGTATCTCCGGTGGGCGGCCTGCGCTGAGGTGCCTAGCGCTGCACCAATGTCCGCCCAGGAGATGCCTGACCTCCGGCATCGATCGACTTCCGTAGCGACCCGAAGTTCCGCTTCGGTGCGTAGTTCAGCTGCCACTGCAAGTCGATCTGTCAATGTCGTAGCCCCCCTGTCCTCGCTAATCCTTCGCACAGCCACGCGCATGAGTCGACGGGGGAACTCGTCCTGTGGTCCATCGGTGCTCTCTGGAGAAGGTTCCATCAACACATGTTGATACACGCCCAATTGATGGACATGGGAGACCTGAGTATTCGCAGGTCAGAGACGTTAGGTGAGTTGGTGTCAGCGGATTAATGTCTGGAGCGCGGCTACAGGGCCTCCCCGAATGGGGAACGGCCCCCTGGTCCTAAGCAGGAGGCCGTCATCACCGTCAGAGACTTTGATCTAGGAGACCAACGTGTCCGACAAACGGAAGTCTAAGGGGAAGAAGCCCCACTGCCCCGGGGCAAAGAAGGGCCGCATCGGCAGGCGCTGCACTCTGCGAAGGAACAACGCGGACAGTCTGCGTACCCGCCTGACGCAGCACGCTGCGCGCCGCCAGGTCCGTCGACTTCTGTATTCCGCTGCTGATGAGCTGGTCCGCGTCGCGGTCAAGGCCAGCGTGGTTGGCATCGGCGTGCTCGCGCTCTACGGCTGGCACCATTGGCAGTGAGCCTCTTTGGGGCATAGGGGATGTGAGCGTCACATCCCCACCCCACCACTCACCCCTGCCCCCATCCCGTCTGCCGTCGACCCACACGTCTGTGGAGCGGGCGTGGTTCATGGCGTCCAGGTGGAGCGCGCCACTGTACGAACGACCTGGACGCCATGGGCCGCGTCTGCTCGGCTCTGCCTGGGTCGATGGCAGACGGGATGGGAGCTCCCCGCCTCAGCCACGTTCGGCCGGCACTCGGCAACGGCGCCCCCTCCATCCCGGAGTCGGCTGATCCTCCGCCGGGAGGCATCGTCTTGACCGGTGGTTATGGCGTCTTGGGTTCGCGACTCATGCCCCCGGGCCTATCCATGTGGGCGCGCGTCGGTGCAGCCGGGGCGGAGCGGGCCGCAGGCAGGAGCGGCGCCCCGAGCGGCACCGGGAGCGCGCCCGGCGGAGCCGCTCCCGGACACAGGCGAATCAGCAGGGGGCATCTCACCCGCCGGCTCCGAGCTTGGCCCGCGTATGGCCCGCACGCCCTGGTCAGCCGCCGGATCCGCGCGGTACAGAGTGAGACACGTCACCCTCTTTCGATTCCACTCGAAAGATCGCCACCGGACAACGAAGAGACCCCTGGTGACCTGCATTTCTGCAGGTCACCAGGGGTCTCACCCAGTGTGGCGGCGCCAGGATTCGAACCTGGGTAGGCAGAGCCGACGGATTTACAGTCCGTTCCCATTGGCCACTCGGGCACACCGCCATGGGATGTCGCCGCCGGTTTCCCGCTCTCGCGGTGCTCCGTGGCAACGACGTAAACGATACCCGATGCCCAGGGGTGCTTCGCCACCCCATTGATCAGCCGTCTGCCGGGCATGGGGTGACTAGGCTTTGGGGCGGTGGTTCGGCAGTGGGGCCGGGTCGCCGCGCGCTCGGCCGCAGGGGTCGTGCGCACAGACACGCACCCGATCCAAGGAGCCACAGGACATGGCCGACTCCAGTTTCGACATCGTCTCGAAGGTCGAGCGGCAGGAGGTCGACAACGCCCTCAACCAGGCCGCGAAGGAGATCTCGCAGCGCTACGACTTCAAGGGCACCGACGCCTCGATCGCGTGGTCCGGCGAGAAGATCCTGATGCAGGCGAACGGCGAGGAGCGGGTCAAGGCGATCCTCGACATCTTCGAGACCAAGCTGATCAAGCGCGGCATCTCCCTGAAGTCGCTGGACGCGGGCGAGCCGCAGCTGTCCGGCAAGGAGTACAAGATCTCCGCCTCCATCGAGGAGGGCATCTCCCAGGACAACGCCAAGAAGGTCGCCAAGGTCATCCGCGACGAGGGCCCCAAGGGCGTCAAGGCGCAGGTGCAGGGCGACGAGCTGCGCGTCTCCTCGAAGAGCCGCGACGACCTCCAGGCCGTCCAGGCCCTGCTCAAGGGCAAGGACTTCGACTTCGCCATCCAGTTCGTGAACTACCGCTGAACCGGCTCACGCCGTTCGCCGGGCGGCCGGGCGCGCTGTCCGATTTCCGCCAGCATTCGGTGGGCGGGGGTCGCAGACTCGGTGTCGTACGCAAGGGAAGGAAAGTGCGATGACTGTCTATGCGACCCTCGACAGCCCCCTGGGCGAGCTGTTGCTCGTGGGGGTGGAGTCGGCCACCGCGCCGGGCGGGACCGCGCTGGTTTCGCTTTCCGTGCCGGGGCAGAAGGGCGGCGCCGTCGTCCAGGACGGGTGGCGGCTCGCGCCCGAGGCCTTCGCCGGCATTGCGGCGCAGCTGCGGGCGTACTTCGCCGGTGAGCTGACCCGTTTCGACATCGAGTACGCGGCCGACGCCCCCGGCACCGACTTCCAACGCCGGGTCTGGGCCCAGCTGGACGCCATCGAGTACGGGACGACCGCCTCGTACGGGGAGATCGCCCGGCGCATCGGCGCCTCCTCCGTGCAGGTGCGGGCGGTCGGCACCGCCATCGGGCGGAACCCGCTGCTCGTGGTGCGGCCCTGCCATCGCGTGATCGGCTCCGACGGCTCCCTCAAGGGGTACGCCGGCGGGATTGAGCGCAAGCAGGCGCTGCTCGGGCTCGAAGGCGCTCTCAGCCCGACCCTGACGCCGTGAGTGAGGGGCTGTTCTCGCTGCCCCGGCCCGCGCGGGTCGAGATCGCGCCCGGGGCCGTTCACGTGCCGGGCTGGCTCTCGGCCGGCCGACAGCGGGAGCTCGTCGCCGCCTGCCGGGCCTGGGCGCGCGGGCCCGTGCCGATCCGCCACACCATGCTGCCGGGCGGCGGTGTCATGTCCGTGCGGACGGTGTGCGTCGGCTGGCACTGGCAGCCCTACCGGTACACCCGTACCGCGACGGATGTGAACGGGCTTCCCGTGGCCCAATTCCCTGACTGGCTAGGTGAGTTGGGGCGCTCCGCAGTCGCGGCGGCGTACGACGATCCGGGCGCGGCCGAGCGCTACTCCCCCGACACCGCGCTCATCAACTTCTACGACGGCGCCGCGAAGATGGGGCTCCACCAGGACAAGGACGAGAAGTCCGGGGCGCCTGTGGTCTCGCTCAGCATCGGGGACAGTTGCGTCTTCCGGTTCGGCAACACCGAGAACCGCGGGCGTCCTTATACGGATGTGGAGTTGAGCTCCGGCGACCTGTTCGTCTTCGGCGGGCCGTCCCGGTTCGCGTACCACGGTGTGCCCAAGGTGATGCCGGGGACGGGTGATCCGGCGACCGGCCTGACCGGCGGCCGGCTCAACATCACCCTGCGCGAGACCGGGCTCGCCTAGTCCGCCTCGCCCATGGATCAGCGGCTGCGCGAGTTGCCGAACAGGATGCGGTAGATGATCAGCAGGACGAGCGAGCCGCCGATTGCCGCCGCCCAAGTGGCTCCGTCGTAGAAGTGGTTGGCGATCGGGCGGTCCAGCCAGCGGGCCGATATCCAGCCACCGACGAACGCTCCCGCGATGCCTATGAGGGTCGTGCCGATCGGGCCGCCCGGGTCGCGGCCGGGGAGCAGGATCTTGGCGATCGCCCCGGCGAGCAGGCCGAGAATGATCCAGCTGACGATGCCCATGCCGGGAACCTGCCTTTCGTACGTACGCGCTGCGCGGGGCATCTGCCGTATTGCGTAACCCCGCAACCATTCGGTTCACCGGGGAAGACGCCTCAAGGGCGCGCACGGTTGCACCCCGTCTGCCGGGTGCGGCCCAGGCCACAGGACCGGCCGCGCCGCTCAGCCCGGGCTCGGGCTCGGTCTCGGTCTCGGCCCGGCTCGGCTCAGCGTGTGGCGAACGGCTGGTCCGTGGGGACGATTTCCTTGCCCAGGGGCAGCAACGACACGGGGATCAGCTTGAAGTTGGCGATGCCCAGCGGGATGCCGATGATCGTGATGCACAGCGCTATGCCGGTGAAGATGTGGCCGAGCGCCAGCCACCAGCCGGCCAGAATCAGCCACAGGACGTTGCCGACACAGGACGGCGCGCCCGCGCCCGCCCGGTCGACGACCGTGTAGCCGAACGGCCAGAGGGCGTACAGGCCGATGCGGAATGCCGCTATGCCGAACGGGATCCCGATGATCGTGATGCAGAGCAGCAGGCCCGCGAACATGTAGCCGAGGAACATCCAGAAGCCGCACAGGATCAGCCAGATGACGTTCAGGATTGTCTTCATGAGCGGCGACCTGCCATCTGTTCGAGTCGGGCGATGCGTTCCGCCATCGGCGGGTGGGTCGAGAACAGTTTGGACACTCCCTGACCGGGGCGGAAGGGGTTCGCGATCATCATGTGGCTCGCCGTCTCGATGCGGGGCTCGGGCGGCAGCGGGAGCTGCTTGGTGCCCGCGTCCAGCTTGCGCAGGGCGCTGGCCAGGGCCAGTGGGTCGCCGGTGAGCTGGGCTCCGGACGCGTCCGCCTCGTACTCCCGGGAGCGGCTGATCGCGAGCTGGATCACCGAGGCGGCGAGCGGGCCCAGGATCATGATCAACAGCATGCCCACGATGCCGGGGCCCTCGTCGTCGTTGGAGCGGCCGACCGGGATCAGCCACGCGAAGTTGACCAGGAACATGATCACCGAGGCGAGGGCGCCGGCGACCGACGAGATCAGGATGTCGCGGTTGTAGACGTGGCTCAGCTCGTGGCCGATCACGCCGCGCAGCTCCCGCTCGTCCAGGATCTGCAGGATCCCCTCCGTGCAGCACACGGCCGCGTTGCGGGGATTGCGGCCCGTCGCGAAGGCGTTGGGCGCCTGCGTCGGCGAGATGTACAGCCGGGGCATCGGCTGGCGCGCCTGCGTCGAGAGGTCGCGGACCATCCGGTAGAGCGCGGGGGCCTCGAACTCGCTGACCGGGCGCGCCCGCATGGCCCGCAGCGCCAGCTTGTCGCTGTTCCAGTACGCGTAGGCATTGGTGCCGAGCGCCACCAGAAGCGCGATGATCAGCCCTCCGCGGCCGAAGAAGCTGCCGATGACGATGATGAGCGCGGACAGTCCTCCAAGGAGGACAGCTGTCCTCAGCCCGTTGTGCCGGCGGTGCACGGTACGCCCTCCAAGTGGTGCGGCGGGGAGCCTTCGCTGGTCGTCCTTCCACGTTCCAGTGGACTCTCCCGTACTGGTCAACGCCAGGCGGGGGACGCTAGTTCCCTTGTGCGCGCTGGAGGGCGCGTTACGCCGTACGGGTCGGATCAGCGCGGGGCGGGCAGTCCGGCCATCTCCAGGGCCTTCGCGTCGGGCTCGATTTCGCTGGTGCAGTGCGAGCAGCGGGTCGCGATGCCGGGGATCTGCGAGTAGCAGCGGGGGCAGTCGCGCAGGGCGGCCTTGATGTCCACCGGCTTGTCCCGGTCGAGGCGGGCCTGGACCTTCATCATGGGCACGACGACGAGGAAGTAGAGCACCGCGGCGGTGATCACGAAGGCGATGGCCGCGCCGATGAACTTCCCGTAGGGGAAGGTCACGCCCTCCGCGGTGAAGGTCGCCGTGCTGAAGTCGCCGGTCGAGCTGGTGGCCAGGCCAATCAGCGGGGTGATGAACGCGGTGCTGAAGCCCGTGACCACCGCCGTGAAGGCGGATCCGACGGCCAGACCGACGGCCATCGTCACTATGTTCCCGCGCAGGATGAAGTCCTTGAACCCGCTCAGCACCGCTCTGCTCCCTGTTGTGTGTCGTCTTGGTTCTGCGTCGTCGTACGCACGTCCGCACTTGGGTGTGCGCGTACGACAGTGCCTTCTCAGGGGCTTCCGGACCAAACCGTGCCCTGGCAGGGGGCTTGCCAAAACGGATTCGCGGCCGCAATGGGGGCATGTCGAGGGCAGAGCCGTTGCGATCCCCTGCCGCGTGCCTATGGAAGAGCTGCGCCCCTCTAAAGAGGGCGCGGCTCCATCAGGCTTTCCTTTGACGCGGGCGTGTCCTTGGCGCGTCCTTAAAAGAGGGTGACCGAAGCGAAGTGCAGGGCCAGTTGGGGGGCGCCGGACAGGACGACGCCTACGAACGCGGTCAGCGCGATGGCGACCGTGAGCGTGGCCGGGACGCGCGGGCGCGCGGGCCGCACCGCCTCCGACGGCTCGTCGGCGGCCTCGGGCGACCGGAACAGGATCGCGGTCCAGCGCAGGTAGTAGTAGAGGGCGACGACCACGTTGATCGCCATGACGACCGCGAGCCAGCCGAGCCCCGCGTTGACGGCCGCCGAGAAGACGGTGACCTTGGCGAACAAACCGATGATCCCCGGCGGAAGACCGGCCAGGCACAGCAGGAAGAAGGCCAGCGCCAGCGCGGCCAGGGGGCGCTCGGCGTACAGGCCCCGGTAGTCGGTGAGGCGGTTCAGCGGCTTGCCGCGGGCCACCAGGGCGGCCACCGCGAACGCGCCCAGGTTCACGACGGCGTACATCAGGGCGTACGCCACGGTGGCGCCGACCTGGTCGCCGCTGGAGTACGCGGCGGCCGCGATCGGCACCAGGAGGTAGCCGGCCTGGCCGACCGAGGACCAGGCGAGGAGCCGGACCGCGCTGTGGGCACGCGTGGCGGACTGGCGCAGGGCGGCCGCGTTGCCGACCGTCATGGTCAGCGCGGCGAGGACGGCGAGCGCCGGGCCCCACACGTCGGCGTACGAGGGGAAGGCGACGACGGTCACCAGGATGAGCCCGGAGAAGCCGACCGCCTTGCCGACGACGGAGAGGTAGGCGGCGACGGGCAGCGGCGCGCCCACATAGGTGTCGGGCACCCAGAAGTGGAAGGGCGCCGCGGCCGTCTTGAAGGCGAAGCCCACCAGGGTCAGGACGACGCCGGTCTTGGCGACGGTGTCCAACTGGCCCGGAACGGTGGCCAGTTTGGTGGCGATCTCCGTGAGGTGCAGGGTGCCGGTCGCCGCGTACACGAAGCTCACGCCGAGCAGCATCACGGCGGTCGCGGTGACCGAGGACAGGAAGAACTTCAGGGCCGCCTCGGAGGACAGCCGGTCGCCGCGCTTGAGGCCGACGAGGGCGAAGGCGGGCAGCGAGGCGACTTCCAGGGCGACGACGAGGGTGGCCAGGTCGCGGGCGGCGGGCAGCAGGGCCGCGCCGGCCGCCGAGGAAAGGAGCAGGAACCAGAACTCGCCCGCGGGCAGCCTCTCCTTGGTGTCGCGCACCGAGAGCAGCGCGGTCAGCAGGGCGCCGCCGAGGACCAGTGCCTGGATGACGAAGGCGAACTGATCGACGGTGTAACTGCACGCGTCCGGGTTCGCGGTCAGGCAGAACGTCGAGCGGCTGCCGGTGCGCAGCGGGGCGAGCGAGGCGAGGGCCACGACCAGGCCCGCGATCGTGATCCAGCCGAGCAGCGGCTTGCGCGACGGCGGCAGGAACAGGTCGGCGAGCAGCACGACCAGGGCGACGGCCGCGGCGATCAGGGGCGGCGCGATCGCGACCCAGTCGACGGACTGGACCAGGCTTGCGGTGCCGGCCGCCGCGGTGGTGACGTCGGGGGTCACGACTTGCCTCCTGCGAGGAGCTTCTGGACGGCCGGGTCGGTGAGGCCGAGGAGGACCGCGGGCCAGAGCCCGGCGAGGACGGTGAGCGCGACGAGCGGGCTCCAGGCGGCGAACTCGTAGCCCTGGATGTCGGCGAGCCGTGGGCCCTCGGCCGGCTTGCCGCCCATGCAGACCCTGCGCACGACGACCAGCAGGTACGCGGCGGTGAGCAGGGTGCCGAAGGCGGCGATCGCCACGAAGGTGAGGTAGGCGGGGCGGCTGAGGCCCGCGGCCGGCTCGAAGGCGCCGAACATGGCGAGCATCTCGCCCCAGAATCCGGCGAGTCCGGGCAGTCCGAGCGAGGCGACGGCGGCGAAGGCGAGCAGTCCGCCCAGGCGCGGGGCCCGGCCGTAGAGAGCGGCTCCGGTGGCGCCGGCCAGGGTGTCGAGGTCGGCGGTCCCGTAGCGGTCCTTGAGGGCGCCGACCAGGAAGAACAGCAGCCCGGTGATGAGGCCGTGGGCGATGTTGGCGAAGAGCGCGCCGTTCACGCCGGTGGGGGTCATCGAGGAGATGCCGAGCAGCACGAAGCCCATGTGGCCGACGGAGGAGTACGCGATGAGCCGCTTCAGGTCGCCCCTGTTGCCCTGCTTGGCGAGCGCGAGGCAGGCCAGCGATCCGTAGATGATCCCGGCGACGGCGAAGGCGGCCAGGTAGGGCGCGAAGGTGTGCATGCCCTGCGGCGCGATCGGCAGCACGATGCGGACGAACCCGTACGTGCCCATCTTCAGGAGCACGCCGGCCAACAGCACCGAGCCGACGGTCGGGGCAGCGGTGTGGGCATCCGGGAGCCAGCTGTGCAGCGGGAACATCGGGGTCTTGACCGCGAGCCCGATCCCGATCGCCAGAACGGCGATGACCTGCACGGATGTGGTCAGCCCGCGGCCGTTGTCAGTGGCCAGTGCCACCATGTCGAATGTGCCCGACTTGAGCCCGATCAGGAGCAGGCCGAGCAGCATGACGACCGAGCCGAGCAGTGTGTAGAGGATGAACTTCCAGGCGGCGGCCTGCCGTTGGGCCCCGCCCCAGCGGGCGATCAGGAAGTACATCGGGATGAGGACCATCTCGAACGCGAGGAAGAACAGCACGAGGTCGAGGACGGCGAACGTGGCGAGGGTGCCGGACTCCAGGACGAGGAGGAGCGCGACGAACGCCTTCGGGGACGGGCCCGCGGCCCGTGGCGTCAGCCACTCATGTTGCTGCCTGAAGTAGCTGTACAGCGCGCAGAGGAAGGTCAGCAGCGCGGTCAGGACGAGGAGGGGGAGTGAGATGCCGTCAATGCCCAGGTGGATGTGGACGTTCAGGGCCGGGATCCACTGGATGTCCGTCGTGGCCTGCATCTTCGACGGGTGGCCGCGGTCGAAGCCGAGCGCGAGGACGATCGCGGCGATGAGGGTCACGCCGGTCACGGTCACGCCGTGGCGCAGCACGGCCTGCTCGGGGCTCTTGCCCTTCAGCCCGGGCGGCGCGGGGAGCAGGGCCGCGACGGCGCCGATGAGCGGGACGACGACGATGAACGCCAGAAGGAACTGCATCACGGACTCGCTGATATCGATCACGGCTCAGGACCCCGCGGTGACGTTGGCAAGGACGACCACGGCGGCCGCCAGGACGAGTGAGCCGGCGAGCAGTGCGCTGAGGTAGCTCTGCACATTGCCGTTCTGCGCACGGCGGACGGCCCAGCCGAGCCAGCGCGGCGCGGCGCTCGCACCGCGTACGTACGTCTCGACGACCTCCCGGTCCAGGAAGCGGACCAGGGCGGCCGCGGCCAGGACGGGGCGGACGAACAGGGCGGAGTAGACGGCGTCCAGGTGGAACCCGGTGGCCGCGTGGCGGTGCAGCGGGCCGAGCAACAGGCGGCCCGGGTCGGCGGGATCCGGGGCGGACGCGATGCTGCCGTACACCTCGGTGTGGCTCGCGATGGCTTCCTCCTCGACCAGGCTGCCGTCGCCCTCGGGATGGGCGGCGACGGCGCCCATCGGGGTGCGGGCGGCCAGTGCCGAGGTGTGGCGCCAGGCGGCGTAGGTGACCAGACCGCCTACCAGGGCAAGGCCCGTGGACAGGACGGAGGTGGTGACGGCCGGGGTGAGGGAGTGCCCGTCGAACCAGTCGCCGAGGTAGCCGGTGGTGAGTCCGAAGCCGATGGAGGGGATGGCGAGCACCCAGAGCACGGCGTTCATGACGACCGGCTGACGGCCGTGGTCCGGGGCCTCGGCTCCCCTGCCGCGGAAGGCGAGCAGCCACAGGCGGGTGGCGTACGCGGCGGTGAGGAGGGCGGTGAGGAGTCCGGCGATGAGGACGGTCCAGCCGGCGCCGGACGGGGCGACCTGGCTCTCGCCGAGCGCGGTGTGCTCGGCGGCGGACAGGACGGCCTCCTTGGAGAAGAAGCCGGCGAAGGGAGGGATCGCGGCGAGCGCGAGCAGGGCGACGGTCATCGTCCAGTACGCGTCGGGGATGCGCTTGGCCAGGCCGCCCATGCGGGACATGGCGGTCAGGGAGTTGGTGCCGGCGGCGTGGATGATCACGCCGGCGGCGAGGAAGAGGAGCGCCTTGAAGGCGCCGTGCGACAGGAGGTGGAAGACGGCGGCCCCGCGGTCGCCGACGGCCAGGGCGCCCGACATGTAGCCGAGCTGTCCGATGGTCGAGTAGGCGAGGACGCGTTTGATGTCGTCCTGGGCGAGCGCGGCCAGCGCCGAGCCGACCATGGTGACCGCGGCCATCACGGCGAGCACGGTCATCGCGGCCGCCGACGCGGCGAAGACGGGGAGCAGCCGGGCCACGAAGTAGATACCGGCGGCGACCATCGTCGCGGCGTGGATCAGCGCGGAGACCGGGGTCGGGCCGGCCATCGCGTCGGGCAGCCAGGTGTGCAGCGGGAACTGGGCGGACTTGCCGGCCACACCGGCGAGCAGCAGCAGGGCGATGAGGGTGGGGTGGTCGATGCCGCCGGTCAGGGCGGCCTGGACGACGCCGGTGATCCGGAACGTACCGGCGTCGGTGGCGAGCGCGAACAGACCGATCAGGAAGGGGACGTCGCCGAGCTTGGTGACCAGGAAGGCCTTCAGCGAGGCGGCTCGGGCCTCGGGGGTCTCCCAGTAGTGGCCGACCAGGAAGTACGAGCAGATGCCCATGATCTCCCAGCCGACCAGGAGCACCATCAGGTCGCCGGAGTAGACGACGAGCAGCATCGCGGAGGTGAAGAGGGAGACGAGCGCGGCGTACGAGGTGTAGCGCGGGTCGTCGCGCAGATAGCCCGTCGAGTAGAGCTGTACGCAGGTGGCGACCAGGCCGACCAGGACGGCGACGAGGACCGCGAACCCGTCCAGGTGGAGGGCGAGTTCGATCGGTACGGAGCCGGTCGGGGTGAGCCGGGTGGCCGCGTCGATCGCCTTGCCGCCGCCCTGGTCGACGGCGACGACCACGGCGAGGACGAACGCGGCGAACGTCGGAAGCACCGCGAGCGGGCGGACGAAGCCGGGTGCGCGGCGGCCGAGCAGCAGGCCGGCCGCGGCGCCCAGGAACGGAAGGAGGGGGACGAGGACGGCGAGGGTCGTGGTGGTCACGCGGCGGCCTCAGCCTTCTGTGCCGGGGCGGCGGGGTCTTCGGGGTCCGCCGGGTCGGGCCCGGTGCCCTCGGCGGTGTCGCGGAGCTTGTCGATGTCGGCGGTGCCGCGGTTGCGGTACACCGCGAGCACGATGGCCAGGCCGATGCCGATCTCGGCGGCGGCGATGGCGATCGTGAACAGGGTGAGCGCCTGGCCCGCGTGGAGGGTGTCGCGCAGCCACACGTCGAAGGCGACGAGGTTGAGGTTGACGGCGTTGAGCATCAGCTCGACGGACATCAGGACCAGGATCGCGTTGCGCCGCGCGAGCACACCGTAGAGGCCGGTGCAGAACAGGAGGACGGCGAGCACGGCGGGGTAGGCGAGGTGCATCAGCGCGACTCCGTCTCGCGGGGGGCGGCAGCGGCGTCGGCGCCGGGGGCGTCACCGGGGGCGCTCTTGCGGGACAGCACGATCGCGCCGACCAGCGCGGCCAGGAGCAGTACGGACAGCGCCTCGAAGGGCAGCACCCAGTGCCGGAAGAGGATCTCCCCGGACACCTTGGTGGAGCCCTGGGCCGGGCCGTCCAGGTCGATCCAGCTCGTGCGGAAGGCGTCCACGACGACCCAGACGAGGGTCCCCGCCGAGGCGACGGCCACCGTGAGGGCCGCCCAGCGGTTGCCCGAATCGGCGTCCGGGGAGCGGCCGATGGGGGCCTTGGTGAGCATCAGGCCGAACAGGAGGAGCACCACGATCGAACCGACGTAGATGAGCACCTGCACCCAGGCGATGAACTCGGCGGTGAGCAGGAGGTATTCGACGGCCAGGCCGCCGAGCGCCACGACCAGCCACAGGGCGGCGTGCACCAGCTGCTGGGTGGTGACGGTCATGACGGCCGCGGCGAGGG
Organism: Streptomyces sp. WM6378; assembly: GCF_001279695.1. Classification (GTDB taxonomy): domain Bacteria; phylum Actinomycetota; class Actinomycetes; order Streptomycetales; family Streptomycetaceae; genus Streptomyces. Next base: position 8,171 of record NZ_LGDD01000018.1, on the reverse strand, counting down.
TGGCGATGCCGACGAGGAGGAACGCGATCTCCACGCCGGTCGGCGACAGGAAGCCGTGCGGCGAGGTGAGGGCCGCCTGGGCGAGGATCCCGCTCATGCCTGCCCTCCCTCGGGGCCGGTCTGCCCGGTCTGCCCAGTCTGCTCGGCCTCGGCTGCCTGCGCCGCGGCCAGCTTGTCGGCGGCCTTGCGGGCGGCGGCGACTTCCTTCGGCTCCTCGGCGCCGGGGTCGAGCGCGGGCGGGGCCGGGACCGTCCACATCCAGTCGCGCAGCTTGTCGCGCTCGTGGGTGAGTTCGTGGATGTCCGTCTCCGCGTACTCGAACTCGGGGGACCAGAACAGCGCGTCGAAAGGGCACACCTCGATGCAGATACCGCAGTACATGCAGAGCGAGAAGTCGATGGCGAAGCGGTCGAGGACGTTGCGGCTGCGTTCGCGGCCGCCCTCGACCGCGGCCGGGACCGTCTCCTTGTGGGAGTCGATGTAGATGCACCAGTCGGGGCACTCGCGGGCGCACAGCATGCACACCGTGCAGTTCTCCTCGAACAGGCCGATCACGCCCCGGCTGCGGGGCGGGAGTTCGGGCTGGACGTCGGGGTACTGCGCGGTGACGGTCTTCTTCGTCATCGTGCGGAGCGTGACGGCGAGGCCCTTGGCGAGGCCGGATCCAGGGATAGCCATTAGCTGATCGCCACTTTCACGATGCCGGTGAGCGCGATCTGCGCGAGGGCGAGCGGGATGAGCGTGGTCCAGGCGAGCTTCTGCAGCTGGTCCTCGCGGAGCCGGGGGTAGCTGACCCGGAGCCAGATCACGACGAAGGCCAGGACGGCCGTCTTGAGCAGGGTCCAGACCCAGCCGAGCCCGTCGGCGCCGAACGGGCCGTGCCAGCCGCCCAGGAACAGGACGGTGGTGAGGCCGCACAGGACGACGATGCCGGCGTACTCGGCGAGCAGGAACAGCGCGAAGCGCAGCCCCGTGTACTCGGTGTACGCGCCGAAGATGATCTCGGAGTCGGCGACGGGCATGTCGAAGGGCGGGCGCTGGAGTTCGGCGAGGCCGGCGGTGAAGAAGACCAGGGCGCCGACGATCTGCCAGGGCAGCCACCACCAGTGGAAGGCGTTGAGGATGCCGGGCAGCGAGACCGTGCCGGCAGCCATCGCCACGGAGGCGGCGGCGAGCAGCATCGGCAGCTCGTACGCGAGGAGCTGGGCGGCGGTGCGCAATCCGCCGAGCAGGGAGAACTTGTTGGCCGAGGCCCAGCCCGCCATCAGCGAGCCGAGCACGCCCACGCCCATCACGGCGAGCACGAAGAAGATGCCCGCGTCGACGACCTGGCCGACCGCGCCCTCGCTCGGGCCGATCGGGACCGCCACGAGGACGAGGAGGTAGGGCAGCAGGGCGACGGCGGGGGCCAGCTGGAAGATGCGCCGGTCGGCCGCGGCCGGTACGACGTCCTCCTTCTGTGCGAACTTCACGCCGTCCGCGACGAGTTGGGCCCAGCCGTGGAAGCCGCCCGCGTACATCGGGCCGAGCCGGCCCTGCATGTGCGCCATCACCTTGTGCTCGGTCTGCCCGATGACGAGCGGGAGGACCAGGAACACGACGAAGACGACGGCCAGCCGGATGGCGACGTCGAGTGCGTCATTCACGCGGGTCGCCTCCGGCGGGGTCGGTGGTGTCGGCGGGGTCGGATTCTTCGGGGGCTTCGGTTCCGGGGGCCGGGGCGGGCCGTGACTCCCGCTCCCCCTTGTCGAAGGCCGGTTTGGGGTTGTGCCAGGGCGCGTCCGAACTGCGCGTCCGGGGCGGCGCGGGGGCGTCGGGTCCGGCCGGGGTCTCCGTGGGCGGAGCCGCGTCCGGGGTCGCCTGCGATGCGGAGCCCTCGCTCGCGCTGCGGGTGCGTCGCGGACGTACGGCCGGAGCCTGCGGAGCGGCAGCGGTCTCGGGGGCCTCAGGAGTAGGGGCTGCCTCAGCCGCGTCCGGGGTCTTGGCCGCCTCAGCCGCGTCCGGGGTCTTGGCTGCCTCGGCCGCACCCGGGGTCGTCTGCGAGGCCGAGCCCTCCGACACGCTTCGGGCGCGCCGGACCGGGCGGTCACCCGCGGCCCGCGCCGGGCGGTCGGCCGCACCGGCACCGGCCGCCGCGCGCGGTGTCCTGGCCGGGCGGGCCGGGGCGGGCGGGAGTTGGCCCTTCAGCGGACCCCATTCGTTCGGGTCGGGGACGCCGGGCGGGAGCATCTGGCGGCGCTTGGGGCCGCCGTGTTCCGATTCGCCCGGCTCCTTCGCGCCCGGCCACGCCTTCGCGACGCGGGCGGCGAGCACGAAGTCCTTGCGCAGGGGGTGGCCCTCGAAGTTCTCCGGCAGGAGCAGCGGGACCAGGTGCGGATGGTTCGAGAAGTCCACGCCGAACATCTCGTGGGTCTCGCGCTCGTGCCAGGCCGCGCCCGCGTAGATGTCGATGGCGGAGGGCAGCACCGGCGCCGAGTGCGGCACGGTCGTGCGCAGCAGCAGGCGGCGGACCTTGCCGTCCGCCAGGGCGACGACATGGGCGCAGACCCGGAAGCCCGTGCCGGGTTCGTCGACGGCGCTCAGCCAGTCGAAGTAGGTGCAGCCCAGCTTGTCGCGGGCGATTTCGAGGGCGGCGATCCACGAGCCGACGGGCACGTCCACGGTGAGCAGGCCGTACGCCTCCTCCGCCGTGGCCTCCGCGCCGAAGATCTCGGTGACGCCGTCGGGCAGGCTGTCGTACGCACTCACGCCTGGCCCTCCCCGGGGGTCGGCGGGGCGGCGACGAGCCCGCTGGTCAGCTGGGCCGGGGTGGCCGCGTTCGCGTACCGCTCGCCGAGCGACTCGCGGGCGATCTTCTCCTGGAGCTTGAGGATGCCCTGGAGCAGCGCCTCGGGCCGGGGCGGGCAGCCGGGCACGTACACGTCGACCGGGATGATCTGGTCGACGCCCTTGGTCACCGAGTACGAGTCCCAGTACGGGCCGCCGCAGTTGGAGCAGGCGCCGAAGGAGATGACGTACTTGGGCTCGGGCATCTGCTCGTAGAGCCGCTTGACCGCGGGAGCCATCTTGTCCGTCACCGTGCCGGAGACGATCATGAGGTCGGCCTGGCGCGGGCCCGGCGCGAAGGGGATCACGCCGAGCCGGATGAAGTCGTGGCGGGCCATGGAGGCCGCGATGAACTCGATGGCGCAGCAGGCGAGGCCGAAGTTGAAGACCCACAGGCTGTAGCGGCGGCCCCAGTTGAGGACCACCTTCATCGGCTCGGGGGCCAGGCGCGAGAGCACGCCCAGCTTCTTCGGCTCGGGCAGCAGCACGGGCTGCGACTCGGGTCCGGGAGTCGTCACGTCCATTCCAGGACGCCCTTCTTCCATGCGTAGAGCAGTCCCACGGCCAGGAAGCCGAGGAAGATGAACATCTCGACGAGGGTGGTCGCGCCGTAGCCCGGGGCCGCGAAGACGGTCGCCCAGGGGAAGAGGAAGATCGAGTCGACGGCGAAGATCACGTACAGGAAGGCGTAGACGTAGTAGCGGACCTGGGTGTGCGCCCAGCCCTCGCCCACCGGGTCCACTCCGCATTCGTACGTGAGGAGTTTCTCCGGCGTCGGCACGACCGGCCGCAGCAGCCGCCCGGCCCCGAAAGCCATGGCGACGAACAGCACGCCGACCACGGCGAGCAGGCCGACGACCGAATAGCTGTGGAAGTAGTCGGCAGCCAACACCGGCATCTGGCGCACGGTCGGTTCCGGCACGTCGCGCCCCTCGCTCCCTGGCCTCGATGATCTCGTCGCGCCCTGTTCGACGCTGTGTACGGACGGGAGTCTAGGCCCTGCTAGGGGGTGTCCGATGGGTCAGGGTCGGGTAGGTCGTGGCGTCTGGTGCGGTGCATCGCAAGGCGCCGGAGCGTCCCGAATGGGGGTCCCCCCTGGCCCCTAAGGCCTTGGGGGAGGAGCTCTCGGGGCGTTTCGGCAACGCGGCGAGGTGCCGTGCCAGGCGTCGCGGCCCCGGCCATGACCCATCGGACACCCCCTGAGGGGGCCCTTGGCAGGCGCGTCTCACGGGGTGGGCCGCCGGGGTGGGGTTTTCCCCCGTACAAGACGGTGCGGCACCCCATGGCGCCGCCGATCGCGGCCCGGCAGTCTTGGCAGCATGACCAGGACCCTCCGCGACCAGCAGCGGTACCCAGCACAGCAAGCCGGCCGCGATGAGAGCGCCGCCCCGCCCGCGGTGCGGTTCGCCTACGACCGGCACACCTGGAAGGAGATCGTCCATCTCCTCGCCAACCTGCCGATGGCGTTGATCGGCTGGATCTACGTCGTCGTGATGGTCGTGCTCGGCCTCGGTCTCTCCATCACCGTGATCGGTCTTCCGCTGCTCGCGGTGGGTCTGCTCGGCACGCGCCAGCTCGGCAAGCTGGAGCGGGCCCGGGCGCGGGCGCTGCTCGGGGTGCGGATCGAGGAGCCGACGCCGATCCCGGCGAGCCCGAGCAAGCACGGCGGCTTCTTCTCCTGGCTGTGGACGAGCCTGAAGGACCCGGTGGCCTGGCGCAACGTGCTGTACGAGTTCGTGCGGCTGCCCTGGGGGATCCTGACCTTCACGGTCACGCTGGTCTCCTTGTTCGTGGCGTGGCCGGTGCTCGGGTTCATCGCGCGGGGGCTCGGCAACGCGGACCGGATGATGGTGCGCGCGCTGCTCTCGCCATCGGACGAGCTGGAGCGGCGGATCGCCGAGCTGGAGTCCGACCGGGGCGTGGTCGTCGACACGGCCGCCGCCGATCTCCGCAGGATCGAGCGCGATCTGCACGACGGCGCCCAGGCCCGCCTCGTGGCCCTCGCCATGGGCCTCGGCCTCGCCAAGGAGAAGGTGCTCGAAGACCCGGAGGCGGCGGACTGCGCGACCTGGCCCGCGGCATCCACCCGGCCGTCCTCACCGACCGCGGCCTCGACGCGGCCCTCTCCTCCGTCGCCTCCCGCTGCACGGTCCCGGTCAAGGTCGCCGTCGACCTGCCCGCGCGGCCCGCCCCCGCCATCGAGGGCATCGCGTACTTCACCGTCTCCGAGCTGCTCCAGAACGTCAGCAAGCACAGCCGGGCGCGGGGCGCCTCGGTCGAGGTGTGGCGCGCCGCGGACCGGCTGCTCATCCAGGTCGAGGACGACGGGGTGGGCGGCGCGCGCCTCGACGGCGGCAGCGGCATGGCGGGGCTCGCCGAGCGGCTCGGCGCGGTGGACGGGCTGCTCGTCCTCGAATCGCCCGTCGGCGGCCCGACCGTCGTCACGGCCGAACTGCCGTGGCGCGACCGGGGTCCCCGGGACTGACCGGCGGGCCGGGGGTAGGGAAAACCCCCGGTCGAAGAGGGTGACCGGCTGCATGGTCCGGGCCGGCCCGACCGGCCAAGCTGGTGGGTAAGAGGGGCGGCGCGCGGCCGCGCATCACGAGGAATGGACGGACGGGGACCGATGACCATGGACACGGAGTACGGGTACGGCGTGGCGCGGTCCCCCGAGCCGCGGCGGCACCTCCTTCCGCCGGTGCTGCGCGCGCCGTTCGAGGCGCGGACCTTCCGCGAGTTCGGCTACCTGCTGCTCAGCCTGCCGATCAGCATCGTGCTGTTCGTCTGGGCCGTCACCGCGGTGTCGCTCAGCGCCGGACTCCTGGTCACCTTCATCGGCATCCCCCTCATGGCGGTGGCCCTGCTGGGCTGCCGCGCGTTCGGCGTGATGGAGCGGGCCCGGGCGCGGGTGCTGCTCGGGGTCGAGATCGCCGAGCCGCAGCCGGTCCGCTCGCGCGGCGGCCTCATGTCGTGGATCGGCGGGGTGCTCAAGAGCGGCGTCTCCTGGCGCCACCTGCTGTACTCGGTCCTCCACTTCCCCTGGGCGCTCTTCGCCTTCTGCACGACGCTGCCGATCTGGCTGACCGGCTGGGCGCTCTTCACGTACCCGGTGTGGCAGTGGGTGTTCCCGATGTACGCGGGCCAGGCGGGCCTTCAGCTCTACGGGGACGACCACCACAACGTGTACCTGGACTCGCCGGGCAGGATCGCCCTGACCTCGCTGGTCGGGCTGCTCATCACGCTGGCCGTGCCGTGGCTGATCCGCGGGTTCGCCGTGATGGACCGGGTGATGGTCATCGGCCTGCTCGGCCCCTCGCACCTTGAGGAGCGGGTCACCGAGCTGGAGTCGGACCGCGGAGTCGTCGTCGACACCTCGGCCGCCGACCTGCGGCGCATCGAGCGGGATCTGCACGACGGCGCCCAGGCCCGCCTCGTGGCCCTCGCCATGGACCTGGGCCTCGCCAAGGAGAAGCTGAGCGACTGCGCGACCTGGCCCGCGGCATCCACCCGGCCGTCCTCACCGACCGCGGCCTCGACGCGGCCCTCTCCTCCGTCGCCTCCCGCTGCACGGTCCCGGTGCAGGTCGAGGTGGACCTGCCGGCCCGGCCGGTCCCGGCGATCGAGGGCATCGCGTACTTCACCGTCTCCGAGCTGCTCCAGAACGTCAGCAAGCACAGCGGCGCGAGCCGGGCCTCCATCGACGTGTGGCGGGCCGGCGACCGCCTGATGCTCCAGGTCGGCGACAACGGGCGCGGCGGTGCGGACGCCACCGCCGGCTCCGGCCTCGCGGGCCTCGCCGAGCGGCTCGACGCGGTGGACGGAATCCTCGTCGTCGACTCCCCGCGCGGCGGCCCGACGACGATCACGGCGGAACTCCCGTGGCGCGCGTAGCAGCCTGACTGACCCAGCCCACACCTCCCGGCCCCGCAAACACGGGGTCGGGGGTTTTTGCCTGGCGGGGGCCGATTCTTGCCCGGATGCTGGGATGCTGGATGGGCACAACGCCATGGCTTGCACAGAGCTGTGGGGCGCGCACCCCGGCGGCACGCGCCTGGGAAGCCAACAGAGCCCGGGGGGCTGCAGAGTCGTGGAGGACAGGGTGCGGGTGGTCATCGCCGAGGATTCGGTACTGCTTCGAGAGGGCCTGACCCGCCTGCTGACCGACCGGGGGCATGACGTCGTCGCGGGAGTGGGCGACGGGGATGCGCTGGTCAAGACCGTGGGAGAGTTCGCCGACCAGGGCGCGCTGCCCGATGTCGTCGTAGCGGATGTGCGGATGCCGCCCACCCACACCGACGAGGGCGTGCGCGCGGCGGTGCTGCTGCGCAAGCTGTACCCGGGGATCGGGGTGCTCGTGCTCAGCCAGTACGTCGAGGAGCAGTACGCGACCGAGCTGCTCGCCGGGTCGAGCCGGGGCGTCGGCTATCTGCTGAAGGACCGGGTCGCCGAGGTCAGGGAGTTCGTCGAGGCCGTCGTCCGGGTCGCCCAGGGAGGCACCGCGCTCGACCCGGAAGTCGTGGCACAGCTGCTCGGCCGCAGCCGCAAGCAGGACGTGCTCGCGGGCCTCACCCCGCGCGAGCGGGAGGTCCTAGGACTAATGGCTGAGGGACGCACGAATTCCGCTATCGCCAAGCAGCTCGTCGTCAGCGACGGCGCCGTCGAGAAGCACGTCAGCAATATCTTTCTGAAGCTGGGGCTCTCACCGAGTGACGGGGACCACCGGCGCGTGCTCGCGGTATTGACCTACATCAATTCATGATCGGCTGCCACCCTGTCGAGGATCGAGCGGGACCCAGCCGACAGGGTCGAAACTCGGTCACCGGGCCGGATTGAGTCTCCGCTCGCGGGGCTCCCGACACGGTGAGACCTAGAACCGAAGAAGGATCGCTGGGCGTCTTAGCAGAAGGGCCGGGGGGCGAGTAAATCGTGGCAATTCAGGGCATTAGGGCGTCTCAAAAGAGCGTCCACCATATGAGCGGTCCAGGGAAGGCGACCCTTACCGACGTAGGGTGGGCCTTGGCGCTACCGGTCGGCCGGATGCGCCCGAGCAGCCCGCCCGAGGGAGGTCCAGTTCAGTGACCAGCCAGGTCAGTAGCCCAGCCGAGCAGGCCGACGGAGCCGATGAGGCCCTCGTCGGGGAGCAGCGCAGGCCCACCGGGGAGAAGGAAATCCGGCGTCTCGATCGTGTGATCATTCGTTTTGCGGGTGATTCGGGTGATGGTATGCAGCTCACCGGGGATCGGTTCACGTCGGAGACGGCGTCGTTCGGCAATGATTTGTCGACGTTGCCGAACTTTCCGGCGGAGATCCGGGCGCCTGCCGGGACGTTGCCGGGTGTGTCGAGC
>NZ_LGDD01000017.1 GCF_001279695.1 Streptomyces sp. WM6378 | reverse complement strand
TCTGGGACAATCTGAATGTCCACCGCAGCGCCGACATCCGTGACTATGCCGCCGAGCATGACTGGCTGACCATCGTCCAGCTGCCGTCGTACTCACCGGGTTTGAATCCGGTAGAGGGCATCTGGTCCCTTCTGCGGCGGGCCGTGACCGCGAACATCGTCTTCGCCGACCGCGACCACCTCGTCCGGGCCGTCCGCAGCGGCCTGCGGCGCATCCAGCACACACCAGACCTCATCGACGGTTGTCTCGATGGCACCGGTCTCTCGCCACCTTCAGCTGACACCAGCCCGACAACCCATCGGAAAGGTCAGTAGGCGTAGCGGTCCGGTTGCCGAGGTCTGCGTCCTCGCTGTGGCGGCTGCTGCTCTCCGCGGCGACGCGGCTTGCCGAACGGGGACTGGGGAGCTGGGTCAGTCTGGCCAGGGCGCGTGAAGCATGGGGTCGTCTGACTGTTTCACGCGCGTAATGCGCTGCTTCGGGCTTCTGCGCGCCCGTGCGCCCATGGTTTGGTCGGGTTGCAGTATCGGTAGGTGTCTCTTCTGTGACCACGTCGTCCTTCTGAGCGTCTCAGCGACACGCCAAGGGCGTGAAAGGAGCGGAAGCATGAGGGCTCAACTCACCCGACTGGCCACCACTACCGCTGTTACGGTCGGTCTGGTTCTCGGATCTGCCATCCCCGCTTCAGCCGCACCCAGCGATGGAGGCGGACTCGTCAACGGCCTGGTGTCTCAAGTCCAAAGCGGACTCGTCAACGTTGGTCTGAACAACGTCCTGTCTCAAGACCAAATCAATGCCATCGCCAACATCCATCAACTTCTCAGCGGCATCCTGAACCATATTGGGATTCTCTGATTACTGCCGGAGCAGGTGGGCGTTCGCAGCACGTGCTTGGTCGGCCATCTCGGCAAGCATGCGCCTGTTTGAGGCAGGGTCAGCACGTCATCCTGTCCCACCAGGCAGGCCACGCGCCCGAAAGCGAGGACTTGCTGCGCGAGGTGTTGGCAATCCCCTGGGAGCGTGGAGTCTTCGGCTATGCGGCCTGAGCCCGTGAACGGGCCCCGGCGCGCTTCTGGTTGATGATCCGTTCGAACTCCACCGGCGGCAGTCCATCGGCGGCGCTGTGCCTTCGGTACCGGTTGAAGAAGTCCACGATCCACGTGGCGATCTTCAGCCGGGCCTCGGCACGGGTGGTGAAGCGGTGCCGGCGGATGTACTCCACCTTGATCGTCGAGTGGAACGACTCCGCCGCCGCGTTGTCCAGCGCCGAGCCCACACACCCCATGGACTGCACCACACCCAGTCGGCCACAGAGGTTGTTGTAGGTCTCACTGGTGTATTCCGACCCGCGGTCGCCGTGGAAAATCACGCCGTCCACGGCGCCGCCGCGCATCGCGACGGCCATCTTCAGCGCCGCGCTGACCAGGGACGCATCATGCAGCTCGCCCATGGCGTAACCGAGCACCCGGCGCGAGAACGCATCGTGGACGGACGCCAGGGAGAGCTTGCCCTCGCCTGTTTCGATCTCGGTTATATCGCCCCACCACAACACGTCCGGCGCGATCGCATCGAACCGGCGAAGCACCAGGTCACGCGCGGCTTTCCGCTTGCCCTGTCGAGGGCCGCGGTGGTGCGTCGGCTGGCCTGCCTGCGGGGCATCGACACGCTGTCCGCCTTCGGGCTGGCTGTCGAGGTCGGCGACTGGCACCAGTTCACCGGCGCGACCATCGGCGCCTACCTCGGGCTCGTGCCGAGTGAGCTTTCTTCCGGGCCCAACCGCACCCTGGGCCCGATCACCAAGACCGGCAACACTCACGCCAGGCGCCTGCTGGTCGAGGCGGCCTGGCAGCACTGCCAGCCCTACCGTGGTCCCGGGGCGGCCCTGCGGCGACGCATGGAACTGGCCCCGGCCCCGGTGCGGCAGCGCGCCGACCTCGGCAACCGCAGGCTCCACCAGCGGTGGGTAAGCTTCCTGGCCCGGAAGAAGAACACCAACGTCGCCGCCGTCGCGATCGCCCGTGAACTGGCGGGCTGGTGCTGGAGTTTGGCGATGATGGAGAACTGACCCTACTGTCACCAGCGGGGTTCACAGAACGGCCGACGGGAGGCCGACACGTGTTCAGCGCGAGGGACGATGCCCGCGGAACCTATGAGCAGTCCGCTCCGGTGGGCCACGCTCGGGTGTAGACCAGCGCTCCGTCCCCGACGAACATCCGGTCATGCGGTAACCAACCCGCGGATATCAGGCTGACCGCGCGTCGACGTACGACACGCCACCGGCCTCCCGCCGGTCCCACAGCACCACCCCTGGACCCGCCCCCGCGAGTCCGGAAATCCATGCCCTCTTGACAAAACGCACTACATATCAGGTTCGCATTTCCAATGTCCCACGGGGGCGCGCTGAGCAGGGAGCTCGCGGAGTGTCTCAGCCTCTGTCCTTGAGCCGGCGTCTCTGTTTTTATGGCCCCTCTGGGTAGGTGACGGCGAACTCGGTGCGTCTCACTGGGGCGGTGCCGACACGCAGTGATGGTTCTCGTGTTGCTCGGACGCCCAGACAGGGTCACTCACCGGTGCCCAGGAGCTTCTCGGACAAGGTCCACAGTCGCTCGGCGTTGTCGGGGTCGAGGGCGTAGTGGGCCACGCCGTGCAGGTTGCCGGTGCGGTGGTCGACGGTCTCGGTCTCGTTGCAGTCGACGAAGTAGCGGCCGCCGATGCCTTCGAGGAGGGGCGAGGTAGCCAGGAGGACGGAGGTGGCCGCACCTTGCTCGACGGTCTTGATGAGTTCGGCGGGGACCCTGCCGCTGCCCCGGCCGCCGGTGTGGCGCTGGAGGTTGGTGTAGACGGCGCCGGGCATCAAGGCGTTGGCGGTGATGCCGTCATCCCGCCAGCGGCGGGTGGCCTCGACGGCGAAGAGCACGTTGGCGGTCTTGGACTGGCCGTAGGCGAGCCAAGGATCATAGGCGCGGAAGGCGAAGTTGACGTCGTCGAAGACGACCGGCGAGGACTGGTGACCGGTGGAGGAGACCACCACGATCCGGGCCGAACCGTCGGCGGCCAGCGCCTGGTGGAGGCCGTTGGCCAGGGCGAAGTGGCCGAGGTGGTTGGTGGCGAACTGCATCTCCCAGCCCTGTTCGGTGTACTGCTCGGGGCAGGCCATCACCCCGGCGTTGTTCACCAGCACGTGCAGCGGGCCCCGCCAGGCCGCCGCGAACGAGGCAGCCGACGCCGGGTCGGTGAGGTCCAGATGGGCCACCGCGACGTGTCGGTTCCCGGTGGTGGCGGCGATGTCCTTGGCGACCCGCTCGCCCGCTGCCGTGTCGCGTACGGCCAGGTGACCTCGGCGCCGGTGCTCGCCAGGGCGCGCGCCGTCTCCACGCCGATGCCGGACGAGCCGCCGGTGATGACGGCCCGCCGACCGGTCAGATCGATGTCGGCGGCGACTTCGGCGGCGGAGCTGGCAAATCCGAACGGGGTCGTGATGGCATTCATGGTGAACTCCTCGCTGTGTAGCGGTGTGTTGCGTACGTTCACGGGGTGAGCAGCCGGTCCTGCTCGGTGAGAGGCACGCCGCCGTGCCACGGCAGGGGGGTGCCGAAGCGGACGAGCTCGCCGTACAGGTCCGGGTCGACCGGCTCGGCGAACACGAGGTCGAGTACGGCACGGGCGGCCTCGGCCGGGCTCTGCGCCTGGCTGTAGTCGCCGAACCACGGCCGGGAGGTCGCGGTGTCGACCATGCCGGGGCAGACCGCAGCGACCAGCGTTCCCTCGGCGAGATCGCGTGTACGGCGCTCGGCCGCCACCGCCCGCGCGGCAGCAACCTGTGCCACCTTCGACGGCACGTTCAGCCAGCGGGGCCATCCCGCTTCCTCCGCCGTCCTGGAGTGGACCGCACTGCGCCAGGACTCGACGGCGTACTCGACCTGGTCGAGCGTCGCGCCGTCGAAGCGAGGGTGCAGGCGCGGATCCAGATGTCCCAGGGTGCCGAGCGCGCTGGCGACGACGATCAGCCGGCCGCCCGGTCTCAGCCGCGGCACGAAGGAGCGCAGCACTGCGTGGGCGCCGCCGTTGGCGACGTCGATGAACTCGTCGGCCTGGTCGGACTGGGGCCGGTCGGGAAGGAGCCGGGCGACCGCGTTGGAGATCGCGATGTCGATGCCGCCGTGGCGGTGGTGCAGTTCGGCGGCCAGAGCGTCGACGGCATCGGCGTCGGTGACGTCCAGAACCCGGCCCTCCACCCGGCTGCGTACGGTCGGGGCATGGGCGACCTCGGCAGCCGCTTCGGCGACCCGCTGGTCGTCGCGACCGGTCAGCAGGACCAGGTCCTGGGGGCCAAGGCGGGCCGCGAGCCCCTCGACCAGTGCACGGCCGAGCCCCTGGTTGGCGCCGGTCACGAGCGCGATGCGTGGTGTGGTCATGCCCCCACGCTAGGGACAACTCGGGCAGCTCGTCGTCGGAGCGAACTCGGCTGGCCTTGCTGTGCACGTGCTCGCGGTCCAAGGCCCAGGACGCTCAATCCGGCATCCAGCTTCGACTTCAGGTGCCCAAAAAGCAGCAGCCCAGAGCCTCTACCGAGAACGGTTGCCGCTCGAGTCATTCCGCCGCCTCCTCCTGGTCCACTGCCATGAAGGTTGCGACCAGTTCAGCGAACGCTGCCGGGGCGAGCCTGTGCCGCAATGCGGCGATGGAGCTCGTCGATGTTGCTCGCGGGCGGGGCAGAGGTCGTTCCAATCCATCTCGATCGCGCACGCGGAGCTCCATGGTGAGGCCCAGTGATCCGCTGGCCCCCGGCGGAGTCGTCGGGCTGTACTCCTCACACGGCTGGGCGGCCCATTGAGGCGCCGAAGTGCGGAAGCGACGGCTTGGCCGTTCCTGGGGTTTTCCGAGGAAGCCGGATTGGTACGGCCGGCGGGAGCCGGTCTTCGCGTTGCTGGTGACCGGGGCGGCGCCGCGGGTGCAGCCGGGGGAGTGGGAAGCGAAGTCCGTGCGGATGGCGCTGTGCAAGGTGCAGGTCGGTGTGTACGAGGGCACGGCGCCGCACTGGCCGGACGAGGTCGCCGAGGAGCGGGTCATCTACCCTTACCGGCTGGGCCTGGAGCCGCTGGCCGTGCTCGACGATGTGCCGCTGGGCCCGGACGGTCCGCTCAGCGCGGAGGCGTCGCAGGCGGCGCGTCGGTCGGGGACCCAGCAGGGGGTTGGCTACCTGGTGGCGATGGACCCGCAGTCGTTGTTCGACGCGGCCGGCATTGAGGCCGACTGGGCCGCGGACCATGATGTCGCGCTCGCCGCGACGCCGGGGGTCACGCCCGAGCAGTTGGAGGGCCCCAACAGCCCCCGGCGCGGGCGGCGGGGCGCGGGCCGGCAGATGGACCCGGAAAAGCGCAGGGCGGTCGAGCTGTACGCCGAGGGGAAGGCCGTCACCCATTACCAGCATCCCGAGCGGGGCTGGACGGCGCACAGGGTCGGCAAGCCCTACGACCTGCGCCTGGAGCGGGCAGGGCTGGAGCGGCGGGTGGAGGTCAAGGGCACCACCGGCGCCCCCACCAGCGTGGAGCTGACCGTGAACGAGGTCTTCCACGCCCGCGATGCCCGCCACACCGTCGACCTGTTCATCGTCAGCGACATCAAGGTCACCAGGACGGACGGCACGTACCAGTGCAGCGGCGGCGACGTCCTGCTGCTCGAGGACTGGCAGCCGGCCGAGGAAGACCTGCGCCCCACCCGCTACCAGTACCTCGTCCCCCAACCTCCTGCTGGCACCCAGCCGTAGCCCCGGCCCGGCCTGCACGATCGGGCCCCCTGCCCCAGGGCTCGGCTGTACGACATCCATGCGTGGCATATGCGCGTGCGGCACATGCCCCGTCGGGGCCGAGTGGGGAAGGCGGCCCCGGCGGGCTGGCTCAGTCCGCGTGCCCAGGCAACGCCTTACGCCGTGCGGGGCTGCCCGCGCTGCTGCATGAACCGTATTGATCCGAGGAGGCGATGATGCCGTTACTGCGCATGCCTGTGCACGAGTTCGTCGACCGCTGCCAACAGGGCACGGTGGCCGATGATCTGGCCTAGTGTCACCGGCGGGCGCGATTGGGCCAGCTGGAGGACGGGGAGATACGGTCCTGGCGCAACAGCCTGCCCGCCCTGGCCCGCGTGCTGGATGAAGCCGGACTGCAGCATGTCGAGGTACTGATCGAGTACCGGCTGGCGCTGTCCAGCCTGCGGGCCGACGTGGTGCTGGCCGGCTGGCACCCCCGCACGTCCCGGCCGTCCTACGTCATCGTCGAGCTCAAGCAGTGGACCCACGCCCGGGCTCTGCCCGACACCGAGGACCTGTGTCTGCCAGGGGTCGGCAACAACAACCGGGCCTTCTTGCATCCGGTCGCCCAGGTGCGGCGCTACTGCCAGTACCTGCAGGACTTCACCACTGTTTTGGATGCGGAACCCGACGCGGTGGCCGGTGTGGCCTACCTCCACAACGCCGATAGCGCCGGTGTAGCCGATCTGCTCGCCCTCGAACCCGACCACTATGGGCGCCTGTTCACTCACGGCACCCGCGATCAGCTGATCGCCTACCTGCAGTCGCGCCTCTCACCCGCACACGGCACTGTAGCCGCCGACGAACTCATCGACAGCCCCCTGGCACCCAGCCGCCCCCTGCTGCGCGCGACCGCGGAAGAGATCCTGCACGCCGACCGCTTCGTCCTGCTCGACCAACAGCAGGTCGCGGTCTCGCTGGTGCGCCGCGCGGTGAAGAAGGCCCGTGAAGCGGACAGCAAAGAAGTCCTCATCGTCACCGGCGGCCCCGGCTCCGGCAAAAGCGTCATTGCCCTGCACCTGATGCGCCATCTCGCCCACGACCGCCACACCGTGGTCCACGCCACCGGATCCAAGTCCTTCACCCGCACCCTCCACCACGCCGTCGGCACCGACAACCCCCTGCGTCCGCAAGCTCTTCGGCTACTTCATGAACTTCGCCGACGCCCCCAAGAACGGACTGGACGCACTGATCTGCGACGAGGCCCACCGCATCCGCGCACACTCCGTCCGCCACCGCGGGGTACGCCAGATCGACGAACTCCTCGACGCCGCCCGCGTCCCCGTCTTCCTCCTGGACGACCACCAAGTCGTACGCCCCGGCGAGATGGGCAGCCGCAAAGCGATCGACCAGGCCGCCGCCGCCCGAGGCCTGCGCCCACGCCACATCGACTTCAACGGCCAGTTCCGCAACGGCGGCAGCCGCGCCTACGAACAGTGGGTCCTGCGCCTGCTGCAGCTCACCGACGAGCCCGCCACCGAGTGGGCCGACGAGCGCACCTTCCACGTCCGCGTGGCCGACTCCGCCCAGCAGATGGAAGACCTCCTGCGGGCCAAGGAGGCGCAGCACCTCACCGCCCGCATCACCGCCGGCTTCTGCTGGCCATGGAGCGACCCGCGCCGCGGCCGTCTGGTCGACGACATCACGATCGGCTCCTGGCGCAAGCCATGGAACCTGCGCGGCGAGTCCCGCCTCGGCGGCGTCCCCCCGTCCTGGCTGTGGGCCACCGACCCCGACGGCTTCGGCCAGGTCGGCTGCATCTACACCGCCCAGGGCTTCGAGTACGACTGGAACGGCGTCATCCTCGGAGACGACCTCGTCTGGCGCCAGGAGCGCTGGCTCCCCAACCCCCAGGCCAGCAGAGACCCCGCGCTCAGCAGCACCGACCGCGCCATTTTCCTGCGCCTGGTCCGCAACACCTACAAAGTCCTCCTCACCCGCGGCATGTCCGGAACCCTCCTGTACTCCACAGACCCCGAAACCCAGGCACGACTGCACCAACTGGTCCCCGCACCGAATGCAGCAGAGCCCGACACGCCTGTGTCACCGGAGAGCGAATCGTGAGCCGGCCGTTCAGTGCCAGGCGGGGGGTTCGTTGCTGTAGATGAGGACAGAGTGGCCGGGGGTGTGGGGGAGGCGGAGGGCTTCGGCGCTGGCCTGGATGAGCCGGTCGGTGTGGACGAACTCCATGGGGAGCTGGGACACGGCGGCCCCGTGTGACGGCGGCCATGCCACGCGGCTCTGCGAAGATTTCCGTGAAGACGATCACGGTGTCGGCTTCATGCGTCTGCTGGCGGCGACGAGCAGGACCCGCTTGCGCGGGAGGGGGAAGCTGGCCCGACCGAACATCTGGCGCTTGATCGCCTTGATGTCACAAAATCGCCCCTCAATCGGGCCCGAGTTCCAGGACATCGTCAGCCCGCGAGTCACGGCCTCGACGTCGCTGCGCAGCTGGATGGCGAAGCGCCGCATGGGCGGCGGCGCGGAGGCTTCAGCGGCGTCGATCCACTGGGGCAGCCGTTGGCCGTCGAGGCGGGTGAACATCTTGGCGAAGTCACGCACGCACTCGGCAGTAGCGTTCAACTCCGGGCAGCGCATGAAGAGTTGCTTGAGGAACAGCGTCACGTCGTCCGGCAGGGACTCTGGGTGGCGCGTGAGCCAGCCGGTGACCTGACGTGCTGAGGGAGCGGAGGGGAGCTTGGCTCCCGGCGGGGCCGAACGCAGCGGTTCCAGCCAGCGGCGCAGGTTGCGCGCGCTGCCTCGATAACCGCGCTGCTGGAGTTCGCGAAAGAGGCGCCCGCTGTCCGTGCAGCCTTCGACCCATCGCTGGTTGAGGTACTCGGCGTGGGGCGGCAGCAGGGTCCGGCCGCGGCGCCGGGGGTGGATGAGGTCGTCGGGCGCGCACCGGGGAACTGCTGTCCACCGTGAAGATCATGGTGCAGACCCTCGCCGCCGCCGGCGAACTCCAGCGTGATCTTCAGCGCGAGCTGACCTACGACGGACTGCGGGCCGCCGAGGCCAAGGGCAACAAGGGCGGGGGCCGCCCGGTCGTCACGGCAGCGAAGGCCGCCGCCGTACGCGCCGCGTACCTGGGCGGCCGGTCCATCGCCGGCCTGGCCCGCGACCACCACGTCAGCCGCGGCGCCATCCGTACCGCTGTGGCCGACCTCCTGCCCGAGTACGCGGCCGCTGACCCGGGCGCCCCGGCCTCGGAACTGCCGATCGTCCTCGACATGCCTGGCAAGGTCGCCGACTTCCTCCGCGCCGCCGAACTGGAGCCCGCAGAGCGCGACGCGCTGGACCGCGGGGTGACCCTACGGCGCGGCCAGGGCTACACCCTGCGCGTCAGTACCACCCCGGCGGTTCACCAACAGCTCCTTGCTGGCTGCCAGCCTCTCGACGGCACCGCTGCGGTCCCGGCCCAGCGCAAGGCCCGACGCGAGTACGAGAACCGCGTCAACGCCCTCGGCCAGTGACGCCGACCCCCTGAGCTGGGCCGCAGCCGCTTAGCGTTGTTTTTCCGCGAGAGCTACTGGGACACCGTCACCCAGCAGCGGGTGCATGCGCATCAGGCCCTGCAGCAGCACCGCCAGCTCGTCCGCCGTGTGCCGCGCCTCGGTGGAGATCCGCCAGTGCTCGACGATCTCCTGCCCGTCGAACGGCCCCAGCACGGTGTGGGTGTTGCCGACGTCGATGGTGAGCAGCATCCGCCTCTACGCTTCCGCTCGCAGGTCGAGGCCGATGTCCAGGATGGGGGCGGAGTGCGTGAGGGCCCCGACGGACAGGAAGTTCACGCCGGTCTCGGCGTAGGCGCGGGCGGTGGCCAGGGTGAGCCGTCCGGAGGACTGCAGGAGGGCCTGGCCGGCGACGACGGCGACCGCCTCGGCGGTCTCGTCGGGCGTGAAGTTGTCCAGCAGGATCAGGTCCGCACCCGCGGCCAGCGCCTCCCGCACCTGGTGCAGGGTGTCGACCTCGACCTCGACAGGTACGTCCGGGAACTCCGCGCGGACCAGCGCGAACGCCCGGGCGACGCCACCGGCCGCGATCACGTGGTTGTCCTTGACCAGGGCGGCGTCCGAGAGTGACATCCGGTAGTTGACACCGCCGCCGCAGCGCACCGCGTACTTCTCCAGCGCCCGCAGCCCCGGCGTGGTCTTGCGGGTGTCGCGGACCTGCGCCCTGGTGCCCTCGATCGCCAGCACCCACCTGTTGGTCGCGGTGGCGATGCCGGACAGCCGGCACAGCAGGTTCAACGCGCTGCGCTCGGCGGTCAGCAGGTCCCGGGTGCGGGCGGTGACCGTGAGCAGCCGCTGGCCGGCGGCCACCGACTCGCCATCGGCCACGTGCCGCTCGACCGCGAAGTCGTCGCCGCACACCACCGACAGGACCGCCTCGGCCACCGGTAGCCCGGCCACCACACCGGCCTCGCGGGCGGTGAAGTCGCCCGTCGCGCGGGCGTCCTCGGGCACGGTGGCCACCGTGGTCACGTCGGCGCCCTGGTCGAGGTCCTCCTCGATGGCCAGGTGCGCGACGTCCTCGACCACCACGGGATCCAGCCCGGCAGCGGCCAGCAGCTCGGCCAGCTCCGGGTCCAGGCCGCGCTCCAGCGGCCTCATCGGTTGGTCCCGGTCGTGATGGGGAGGAAGTCGGCGAAGCGAGGCGCGCCGGGCTCGTGCGGCACGCGCGCGCCGCGCGCGGCGAAGCTGACGGCGTGGTACCACCCGCACAGCAGAAGCAGATCGAGCAGCTGGAGCTCATCGAAGACCGACACGAGCCGTGTCCACAGCGCGTCATCGATGTCGGAACGCTCGTGCAGCGCATCGACAGAGAGGATGAGCAGCCGTTCCCTCTCGGACGTCCAACACTCGTCAGCGGGGCCGCCGTGCACCAGGGATGCCGCCTGCTCGCGGGTGAGTCCGACCCGCTCGGCGAACGTCATCATGTGCACGCCCCACTCGTACTCGCAGCCGCACAGCGCGCACGTCCGGTCGATGACGATCTCGCGTTCCCGCATGGTCAGGGTCAGCTGTCTGCCCAACTCGTAGCGACCCCACCCGTGCATGGCGTCGGCCAGGGGGATGTTTCTGGCGAACATCCGGAACAGCCCGATCGGCGGGGCCTCCCCGGGCATCATGCGCGCGAGCAGTGCGCCAGCCTGGTCAGTGTACGGCGGGTCCAGCAGGGCTATCCGCGACATCGGCTCTCCCGTCGAGTTCGTTTCGAAATCAGAAACACCGAGTGGATGCTAGTGTTTCGAATAACGAAACGCAAGGACTAGGAGGGGTATGCCGACACCGCACCCAGGAACACCGGTTCGTGGATCGACGACCGGCCGTCCCCTCATGGCCGCGATGGACCTGTTCGGCCGTCGGTGGGCGCTGCGAATTCTCTGGGAACTGCGTGAGGGTCCGCTCGGCGCCCGCGCGCTGCTGGCACGGTGCGAAGGGCTGTCGTCCAGCGTCCTCTACCAGCGGCTCCGTGAACTCACATCGAGCGGGATCATCTCCCCCTCGGCCGATGGCTACGAGCTCACTCGGCTGGGGACAGCACTCGGGCACGCCCTCCGTCCGCTCGACGAATGGGCGATCACCTGGGCGCAGGAGCAAGAACACAACGATCAGGAGCCCACGGAGACGTGAAGGTCACGTCGCGCTCGACCAGGGCGCGATCGTACGGGTCTTCCTCGAGAGCGGCGAAGACCCCACGTCCCCGTCGCGGCGCAGGTAGATCTTGCGCCTCCACTCAGCCGACGTTCGCAGGGGCGTCTCTAGGGCCTGAGGGCTGACCGGCACGATGATTCTGGCGACCTTGGTGGAGCCGTCGCGGTTGGGCCGGAGTGCGCGGCCGATGTTCTGGACGATTTCGACCTGGGAGCCGCGGGTGTCGGCGAAGCAGATGGCTTCCACGCCGCGTTCGCCGGTGATGTCGACGCCTTCTCCGAGCACACGGCAGCTCGCGAGGAACGCGCGGTGCACGCGGTGGCCGGTGGCGTCGATGCCGCCTGCGAACTGCCGTAGGACTTCGCGTCGTTCGGTGACGGAGGTGGTCGCCGCACAGCCATCCGGACCAGACGCGGTCCGGGGGTACGTGGCGGTCGGCTTCCAGCTCGTAGAACTTGGCGTCGATTGACGACTTCGGCAGGCTCTCTGCTTTCGCCAGGGCTTCGTCGGAGGCGGCGTTGGAGTACGGCTCGGCTGCCGTCTTGGGCAGTTTCTCGGTGAACGCGGCGGCCTCTTCGACCCGTTGGTGGAACGTCATCACGGTCTTGAGGTTGTGGCGGGCGGCGTATTCCAGGAGGGCGGTCTGCAGGAGCGCGAGGCGCCGGCCCCGCAGCGCTTCCTCCGGCACCCCGAGGACGGGGGAGGGATCACGGATCTCCAGGACGTCTTAGGGGAGGGTGCCGGCGCGGGCGGCGAGGGCGCGGAGTTCGGGTGTGGTGCGGCCGGACAGCAGGAGTCCGGTGATGAGGGATCTTACCGCTGGGCGGGAGTGTGTCTCCTGGGGTGCCTGGTGCTCGGCGGCCAGGAGCGCGCGGACGCATTCGTCCCGGCGTCCGCGTTGGGCCAGGGCGGCGGCCACGTCGGTGTAGTACCGTGCCCGGCGTTCGACGCTGGGCAGGCTCTGGGGCGGCAGTGCACGGGCGGCGTTGAGGGCTGCGGAGGGGTCGCCGGTGGAGAACTCGGCGGAGATGCGGTGGAGTTGGACGGTGGCGGGGCTGAAGCCGCCGCCGTGGTCGCGCAGGGCTGTGTGGCCGCCGAGGTGGGCGGCGATGGCGGCGGCTTCGTCCGTCAGCTCCCGCATGCCTGCCCTGTCGCCGCTCCGCGCGGCACTGTAGGCGGCGGACTGGATCAGCAGGCCGCGTTCGGCGGCGCCGCTGCGGGATGTGCGGAGGCTGGGGTCGGCGGCGGCGTTGAGCGCGATCGACAGTGCCTGTTCCTCCCAGCCGGCGCGGCGGGCGAGCACGGCCAGATTCCGGGCGGCTTCTGCCACGGCCAGGGGGTGCCCGGCGGCTTCGGCCACGTGGCGTGCGCGGTCGGCTGCCATCCAGCCGAGCTGCTGCTCGTCGAGCTTGATGAGCATGCGGGTCGCGAGCAGGTAGCTCTGCCCGAGCAGGTCGAGGTGCTCGGCTTCGACGTCGGAGCCGATGGCGTGTCCGGCACGGATCAGACGGGGCAGGCGTACGGCGAGGTTGGTGTAGTGGCAGGTGTGGAAGTCCGTGTGCACGCGGGCGAGTTCGGCGGGCAACTGCTCGGGGCCCGGCAGCTCGTTGTCCTGGCCGATGCCGAGCATCGCGTCACGCAGACGACCGACCAGAACCTGTCCGACCGGCATATCCTCGGCGGCTGCTGACCCCGGTCCCGGGAGTGAGACGCCGGCTGTGGCCGCGGCTGAGAGAGCCAGGAACTTGCGTCGCCGCACTGGGTCGTCACCGTCCTCCCTCTGGGTTCGTCCCACCCTAGAGCCGGGAAGGCGCGGGTATCCGAGACTCAAGGTGACGGAGTGTCCGTGTCGGTTCTCCGCGGGAGGCGAAGTGGCGGTAAGCCCGAACTCCTTGGGCCGGATATCGAGCACGTCAGCGAAGCGTCGGAGCACCGCGACATCGGACAGCGAGGAGAGGCCCCGCTCATACCGGGAGACCTGGGAGGCGGAGTAGCCGGTTCGGGCACCGAGATCAGCAAGCGTCCAGCCCCGGGCCTGCCGCCTGCTGCGGATCAACTCCCCAGGCCTCTTCGGGCGTTCGGATCGCGCTCGCGCTGTGCTCACTGGCATCCACGCCCCCGTCGATAGCCGAGGTGCCGCCCCGCCCACCGTAGACCCGGGCCGCCGGGCCGCAACAGCGGTTTTGCACCAGATGCAATCGGCATTGCTCCTCACGGCAGCGCCCCTGCCGGTGCCTGACCAGATGCGGTGCCCTGGAGCAATGCCAAGGCCCGCAGCAGGCGGGCCGACGCGCTTTCACCGAAGGGCGTGAACGCGATGAGCGTACGCAAGAGGGCAGTCGTCATCGGGCTCGGCCACCAGGCTCTGGAGGACCACCTGCCGGGGCTGGCCGACTCCCAGTTCGCCCAACTCGCCGCGGTCTGCGACACCGACCCCGGCAAGCTCGCCGCCCAGGCCCAGAAGCACAACGTGCCCGGCTTCACCGACATCCGCGCCCTGCTGGAGGACGTGCGCCCGGACTTCGCCGTCGTCGCGGTTCCTCACCACGCCGGCCGCGGGGTCATCGAGGCCTGCGCTGTGGCCGGGGTGCATGTGATGAAGGAGAAGCCGTTCGCGACCAGCCCGGCCGAAGCCGCCGAGCTCGTGGCGCAGTGCGACAAGTCCGGCATCGAGCTAATGGTCACTGTCCAGCGCCGCTTCCACCCGCTCTACACCGCGGCGGTGCAGCTGCTGGAGCAGATCGGACAGCCGTACCTGGTCGAGGGCCGCTACACCTTCCACTGCCCCGACCCGGCCGCCGGCTGGCGCGGACAGGCATCCCTGGCCGGAGGCGGGGCCTTGATGGACATGGGCTACCACCTCATCGACCTGCTCATCTGGTACCTCGGCCTCCCCGACCGCATCCTGGCCAGTGCCTCCACCGCCGCACACCCCGACGCGCAGTACGACGCCGAGGACACCGCGCTGGTCCACCTCGCCTACGACTCCGGTCTGTACGGCTCCCTGCTCATCTCCCGCTCCGCCGGTCCGAAAACCGAACAGCTGACAGTGACCGGACCCCGTGGCGCCGTCGTGATCGAGCGAGGCCGGCTGCGGCGCCTCGCCCCGGACGGGCAGCTGATCGAGTCCCTGACCCGTGAACCGGCCTGGCCCTCCGCCGATGCTGCGCAGATCGACTGCTTCTGCCGCGTGCTCGACGGCGAGCGGACCAACCCCTGCGGCCCCCGCAGCCACGTGGCGCACACCGCGTTCCTGGCCGCCGCCTACACCTCCCAGACCTCCCTCACACTCGTCGACCCGAAGGAGTACCTGCTGTGACCGCCGACTCTCCCCTCGCCCTCTTCGGAGGTCCGCCCGTCATCGACATCCCCGGCCCGCACTTCTCCTGGCCCCCGATCGGCGACAGCGACATCGCCGCCGTCGCCGGCCAGCTGACGTCCGCGGTGTCCATCCCAGACCGCTCCGGCGTCATCGCCGAGCTGGAGGACTCCGTGGCGTCCTTCCTCGGGGTCCGGCACGTCGTCACCACCTGCACGGGAACGGCCGCCCTGCACTCGATGTACGCAGCGGCCGGCATCGGACCGGGCGACGAGGTGATCGTCCCGGCGCTGACGTTCCACGCCACAGCCACCCCGCTCTTCCACCTCGGCGCCCGACCCGTGCTCGCCGACGTGGACAAGCACGGGCAGCTCGACCTCGACGACGCCGCCCGCCGCATCACCCCGCGGACGAAAGCCATCGTCGCCGTCCACCTGTGGGGCCTGCCCGAAAACATGGACGACCTGCTCTCCTTCAGCGCCCGGCACAATCTGATGCTGCTGGAGGACGGATCCCATGCCCACGGCGCCACCTGGCGCGGCCAACTCGTCGGCTCCTTCGGCCGCGCCGCGGCCTTCAGCATGAACGGGCCCAAGCCCCTCTCCGCCGGGGAAGGCGGGTTCGTCGCCACCGACGACACCGAGCTGTACTACCGCGCGCTGATGCACGGCCAGTACAACAAGCGATGCCGCCGCGAAATCCCCGCAGACCACGCCCTCGCCCCCTACGCGGTCACCGGCATGGGACTCAAGCTGCGCATCCACCCCCTGGCGGCCGCACTCGCGGCCACTCAACTTCCCCGCCTGGAGGGCTACCTGACCGGACGCGAAGCTGTCGCAGCCCGGATGCGGAAGGCCCTGCGCGAAGTACCGGGAATCGACGTGCCGCACCCGCCGGCCCATGCCCGTTCAGCCTGGTACGCGCTGCCGCTGCGCTACGACCCGGCCCGGCTCGCCGGCCTACCCGTCGAACGGTTCATCGAAGCCGTCCATGCCGAGGGCGCCAAGGAGATCGACCAGCCTGGTTCCACCCGCGCCCTCGGGGAGCACCAGCTGTTCCGAACCCCGGGGTTCCTCCTGCCCGGCTACGCCGACCACCAGGAACCCGACACCGACAGTTTCGCCAACGCCCAGCGTGTGCACGGCAGTACGGTGAAACTTCCGGTGTGGCACCGAGAACAGGACCTCCACCTCGCCGACGCGTACACCGCGGCCATCATCAAGGTCACCAACCACCACAAGGAACTCGTGAAGTGAACGCCCCCGTCGACGCCGCCCTGATGGGCGACCTCCTCCACACCGCCGATGCCGACGGCATCACCAAGCACGTCGTCGGCGCCGTCATCCCCAACACAGACGGCAAGGTGCTGCTGCTTCACCGCACCGCCGACGACTACCTCGGCGGCCTGTGGGAGCTTCCGTCCGGCGGCGTCGACGAGGGCGAGACCCTGACCCAGGCCCTGCACCGGGAAGTCGCCGAAGAGACCGGCCTCACGGTCACCGAGATCGGGACCTACCTCGGGCACTTCGACTATCGCTCCAAGAGCGGCAAGAAGACCCGGCAATTCAACTTCACCGCCACAACCACCCACGAGAGCGACGCGGTCAAGCTCACCGAACACGATGCACACCTATGGGCCGACCATACGGAACAGGAGCAAGTCTCCAGCGCAGTACAGACCATCCTCGCCACCTGGCGACAGGAAGGCGCGTGATCACTGGCGGAGGGCCGATGCCTGCCGCGTCAGGCCGCAGCAGACGATTCCTCGACTACCTTGGCCCTGACCGCAGCACCAGGCATGTCACATGCCGACGTTGCCCACTGCACCACAACGCGCACTGCTCTATGGGTACTCGCCAGAACGTCAGCCAGGCTGCTGCTCATCACCGTACGCACAGCTGCAACCGATACCGTCGGTCAGCTTGACCGAGCTGCCTGGATGCGGGCCGAGGCGATGACCGCCCTGGCTCAGGCGGGGCGTGGTGTTGCCTCCAATCGTCATATTCCGGCAACAACGCCCCGTGATGCGCACATAGATGCCACGGTGTCCCACGCCGCATCCGAACCGCCAAGGGGGCCCCTTGCGTCGTACCGTCCTGCCCATTGCCGTCATCCTGCTTGCTGCTGCCTGCAGCGGCGGTCCATCCAAGCCGACCGGGACCGTCCATGACCCCGGCGGCCCCGCGCCCACATCTTCCGCAACGGTCCCCGCTGGCAGTGCCCATGGCGGAGGAAAGCTGAAGCCGTCCGCGTCGGCAGGGCATTGCCCGCCCACCAGGGACATCATCGTGTGGACGAAGGCGCCCGGCGTGCCCGACTTAGCGCAGGAGCTGGGGAACTTCAACGCGCTGACCTGCGAGTCCACCTTCAAATGGCTGCAGCATACGTCGCCGACCGGAGACGGCTACTGCACTGAGGCGGCATGGGCGAGCGACAACCAGGGGTACAACACCGACGCTGAGCCGGCCAAGCGTCTCAAGAAGGTGCAAGTGGCGATCGGCCCCGCTTGTTGAGGCCAGGTTCGGCAGGTCACCACCCGGGCTGGTGGCTCAAGACGCCGATACCGCCACACCCGCCAGAGCCCCCAAGAAAAGCAGAGCCCTGCGCTGGTAGCACAGGCGCCGGACGAACGGGACGACTTGGGGGACGCTCTCGACGCCGTTGGGGCCGTCTGCGCCGAACTCGGCATGACCGAGAATGAACCGTTCCGGGTTCGATAGAGATGGTCTGCTCCGGGTCTAATGGAGTCGGGTTGCTGGACAATTGACTATCCAGCAGCCTTCGGAGGCCGTGATGCCCCGCAGCTATCCGCCCGGGTTCCGCCGCAAGGTTCTTGATCTCGTAGAGTCCGGCCGTAAGGTCGCCGAGGTTGCTAAGCTCCTCGGCATCAGTGACCAGACGATCTATGTCTGGCGCCGTCAACACCTGATCGACACGGGACAGTTGCCCGGCACGACCAGCAGTGACCGTTCCGAACTGGCTGTGGCTCGGCGCCGTATCGCCGAGCTGGAAGCCGAGTTGGCCATCCACCGACGGGCCGCCGAGCTACTGGGCGAGGCGACGTCCCCAAAAGGCGGTTCGAAGCCATCCACGTGATGGCCCGAGAGCACCTGCCGGTCCAGCTCGCCTGCCGGGTGCTCCATGTCGCGGAGTCCGGCTACTACGCCTTGCGGGAGCGGCCACCGTCGAACCGCCTGGTCAAGCACGCCTGGCTGACCGAGGCCATTGTCGGCATCCACGCGGCCTCGCGCGGCACCTACGGGTCCCGCCGGGTGCACGCCGAGCTCGGCCTGGGGCTGAGCATCCAGGTCAGCCACGGCACCGTGGAACTGCTGATGCAGCGCGCCGGCCTGCACGGACTGTCCGGCAACCGGCGACCCCGCGCAAAGCGCATCACCCCCTCGGTCGCCGACCTGGTGGAACGGAACTTCACCCGCCACGCCCGCGACCAGTTGTGGGTCACCGACATCACCGAACACCCCACCTTCGAAGGCAAGGTGTACTGCGCGGTCGTCCTGGACACCTTCTCGCGCCGGGTGGTGGGCTGGTCGATCGACGCCTCACCCACCGCGGCCCTGACCACCAACGCCCTGGCCATGGCAATCGGCAACCGTTCCCCGCACCCCGGTGCCACCATCATCCACTCGGACCACGGAGTGCAGTTCGGATCCTGGGCCTTCACCGAACGCGCACGGGCATCCGGTCTGCTGCTCTCCATGGGCTCCATCGGGGACTGCGTGGACAACGCGATGATGGAGTGCTTCTGGGCTCGAGTCCAGGTCGAACTGCTCAACCGCCGACGGTGGCGGACACGGATGGAGCTGTCCACGGCGCTCTTCGAGTACCTGGAGATCTTCCATAACCGTCAGAGGAGACACTCGGCGCTGGGCATGCTCAGCCCGGTGGAGTACGAACTCCGCACACCACCAGAAGCGTGAAACCAGGTAACCCGACTCCACCCAACTCGGGGCACTCCGGAGTCCCTACCGAACCCGGAACGGTTCAGTTCTTGGGCGGTCAGGGTCTCCCGGTTGGATGCGGATCGGCGTGGGGTCTGCTCGCCGACGGCGCGCAGACGTGCTGGCCCACGATCGCTCGGGCCGTGCGCGCGGCCCTTTCCTCGGTGTCCGCGAGGGCTCCGCTTCCCACCCCGAACAGGCCCTGGCGAAGGAACACGGCCAGACCGTGCGCGGCACCGGCAACCCGGAGCAGTAGGTCGAATGCGTCGTCCGGGCCCTGGGCCACCTGTCGGGCGACGGGCAGCAGGAGGTCGGCCACGCCGTCGCCGGCCAAGGCCAGCTCGGCGAACCTGGACTTGTCGAGGCCCGCGTTGAACGTGACATCGAACAGGGCCGGTTCCTCGGCGGCGAAACGGATGTAGGCGGACGCGAACGAGGCCAGTCGCTCCGAGGGGTCCCCGCTGCTGCTCATGGCCGCCGCGAAGCGGTCGCGCTGCTCGCGGTAGCCCATGGTGGCGAGCTCGGCCAGCAGGGTCTCGCGGTCGGCGAAGTGTTTGTAGGGCGCCGCAACGCTCACTCCCGCCCGGCGGCTCGCCTCGGCCAGAGTGAAGCCGTGCGGGCCGCGTTCGGCGACCAGTTCGAGGGCTGCTCGCAGCAGGGCGTTGCGCAGGTCCCCGTGGTGGTGGCCAGTGGGTCGGCGCTTGACAGGGGAACTCATGGACCTAAGGTTAACATTACTTACCAGGTGAAAGGCATTAACCATGGGAGTTGCCATGACCGCGATCCGTTTCCACCACGTCAGCCTGTCGGTCGCCGACCTCACGACTCAGGAAGCCTGGTACGGCAACGCCCTCGGGCTCGTTCACGTGGACGAGCGCCTGGAGATGCCCGAGGCGGGGGTCCGCACCGTGGTCCTGAGCGATGCGGCCGGACTGCGGGTGGAGTTCGTCGAGCGGCCCGGTTCGAGCCCTGCCGCGCCTGCTGACCCCTTCGCGGCCACCGCCGTGCAGACCTTCACCCACCTGGCGCTTCAAGTCCCGGACCTCGACGCCGCGTTCGCCCGCCTGACCGGCGAGTGCGGTGCGGCTCCGGTGTCGCCCCCTGCGCCTGGCGTGACCATGGGCATGCGTTACGCGTACATCGCCGATCCGGAGGGCAATCTCCTGGAGCTGATCGAGGTCTCATGACTGAGTCGCCGGTCCTGGCGATGGCGCAAGAGGCCGCGAACGCCGTGTGCGCCAGGTTGTGGTGGGGGCGGAGGCGGTGTGACAAATCCGTTGGTGATCGCTAGATGGGCGAGGTGTTGATGTGGTGGTCTGGTGATTGTTTCGGGATTTCGGGTGGTGGTGTGGGGTGGTTGTGGGCTGGGGTTTTGTGGGGTCGTGGTAGCTGGTGAGGTCCTGACGTGCGGGTTCAGTGATTGTTTCGGATTGTGGTGGTCGGTGCGGGATTTGGCTTGGGCTGCGGGTGCGGCGGGGAGGGGCGCCGTCGTCCCGTCCTTGAGGAGCGCGGCCGGGTCGGCGTAGTGCCGCTGCTGGTCTGCCGTTCACCCTGGCACTGCCGGATTCCTTCTTGGCGGAGCCAGCTCTTACTCTTCCTGGCGGCAGACGATGGCGTTCGGGGACTGGTTCCGGCAGGTGATCCCGCTCCCGGGGCCGATGAGGTGCGAGAGGGGCGGTGCGAGGTCCCGTTCGCAGGACAGGGCCGGGCCGTCATCGGGCTCGGCGTTCGCCTCCTGGCAGACCCTGTCGATGACGCTGTTGCTGTCGACCTTCGGGCCGGGCGGAGGCGGGTCAGCGGAAGCCGACGGGGCGAGCAGGCCCACGCCGAGCACTGATGCGGTGAGCAGCGCTGCGACCTGGGCGCGGGTCGGCCTCAGGGTCCGTTGCGGCATGACTGTCCTTTCGACTGGTTCATACGGATTTCATGCGAAGCAAGGCCATGATCGACGGCAGCGGTGTCGTGCGGGCATGGACACGCTCGGTGCGTTCGCGTGAACTCCGGGGCGAGCGATGTCCACGTCGTCCTCGGCACCGAGGACGGCTGACCCGGCGGCCG
>NZ_LGDD01000016.1 GCF_001279695.1 Streptomyces sp. WM6378 | reverse complement strand
CCACCCGGCCCCGCCGAACCCCCGGCGACCGCAGCCGCGGCAGCGGCCCTGGGGACGCCGGGGGTGGCTCATCTGACGGCGGAACTGGGCCCGCCGATCCATGCGACGGAGGCCCACCTGCGAGTGGAGCTGGCCACGACCCGCCACCCCTTGGAGGTCGCGAGAGCCGTACGGGACGCGGTGGCCCGGGCGGCGCCGGAGGCGAATTCAGTGGCCGTACTGATCACATGGGCGGGCTGACAGGCCCGGGCGGAGCTCAGTCGGAAAGGCCGGCCAGATCACGAAGCCGCCGGGCCTGAGCGGCACGCTCGGCGACCCGCTGCTCCTCGTAACCCCGCCCGCCCGCACCGCGAAGCAGCGCCTTCGTCTCGACCACCGCGTCGCGCGGGGCGGCGAGCAGCGCCCCCGCCAAGTCCCGTACGGCGGAGTCGAGTTCCTCGACGGGAACGGCGAGGTTGGCCAGGCCGACGCGCTCGGCCTCCTCTGCGCCGACGAAGCGTCCCGTCGCGCAGATTTCGAGCGCGCGGGCGTAGCCCACGAGCCCGACCAGCGGATGCGTGCCCGTGAGGTCGGGAACCAGCCCGAGGCTGGTCTCGCGCATGGCGAACTGCACGTCCTGCGCGACGACCCGGAGGTCGCAGGCGAGGGCGAGCTGGAAGCCGGCACCGATCGCGTGCCCCTGGACGGCCGCGATCGACACGATGTCGTTGCGACGCCACCAGGTGAACGCCTCCTGGTACGCGGCGATTTCCGCATCAAGGTCCGCGTCGGAGCCGCGCGCCAGGTCGATGAACGAGGGCTCGCCGTCGAAGCCTTCGGGGGTGAAGGCCTGGCGGTCGAGGCCAGCGGAGAAGGACTTGCCCTCACCGCGCAGCACGACGACGCGGACGCTGCCCGGAAGCGACCGTCCGGCGTCCGTCAACGCCCGCCACAGAGCGGGAGACTGGGCGTTGCGCTTGGCCGGATTGGTCAGGGTCACCGTGGCGACCGCGTCGTCGACGGAGAGCCGGACGCCGTCCTTGTCGAATACCTCAGCTGCGGATGCGGGCGTAGCCATGGGGCGCCTCCGGGTCAGTGGCCGTCATCGAATGACCGCGTCGGCGGTCATTAAGTGACTGCACAGTAACCACCCGGTCGACCGCACGGCCGACCGGGTGGCCACCACCGGACCCGGTGGGCCACAGGAGCTGTCCGGAAACTGCCTCGGTCAGGCCGAGGCGGCCTTCTTGCCCCGTGTCGCTCCACCGCGTCCACGGAGAGTGACCCCGGACTCGCTGAGCATCCGGTGGACGAATCCATAGGACCGGCCGGTTTCCTCGGCCAGCGCCCGGATACTCGCACCGGAGTCGTACTTCTTCTTCAGGTCTGCCGCGAGCTTGTCGCGCGCGGCGCCGGTAACCCGGCTGCCCTTCTTCAGAGTCTCGGCCACCCGTGCCTCCTCATGGGAAGTGCGCTCTGGACTTCTCATGATCACCCCTCCCGGGCTTCCTGGCCACCCATTCGGCAAGGTCCGTACAACAAGCTTCGGGGCCCGGACTGCCGCCGAGCGGGGCGGAATTCCACATTCCGGCTGGGCCCGGACATATCCCGGGCCGAAAGTCGAGGCGAAGCGCCAGGTCAGCGCTGTGTTCCGGGTCACACATGGAAAAAGGCCCGCCCCACAAGGGACGGACCTTGATCCGGCACATGACACACCGGGGTACGAGACGCACTCACTCAGATTGAGGATCACGCGTAAGCCGAATGATCCATACCGAGTGGATCAGCGGATGGATCATGCACGGACTCCCGCGCCGGAGGCGTCCGGTCAGGCGAGGGCGACCAGGTCCGCGTAGTCGGGACCCCACAGGTCCTCGACGCCGTCCGGCAGCAGGATGATCCGCTCCGGCTGGAGCGCCTCGACGGCGCCCTCGTCGTGCGTGACGAGGACGACGGCGCCCTTGTACGTGCGCAGCGCGCCGAGGATCTCCTCGCGGCTGGCCGGGTCGAGGTTGTTGGTGGGCTCGTCGAGCAGCAGGACGTTGGCGGACGAGACGACGAGGGTGGCAAGCGCCAGGCGGGTCTTCTCGCCGCCGGACAGGACCCCGGCGGGCTTGTCGACGTCGTCGCCGGAGAAGAGGAACGAGCCGAGCGTCTTGCGCACCTCGACGAGGTCCAGGTCCGGCGCGGAGGAGCGCATGTTCTCCAGGACGGTGCGCTCCGGGTCGAGCGTCTCGTGCTCCTGCGCGTAGTAGCCCATCTTGAGGCCATGGCCCGGGGTGACCTCGCCGGTGTCCGGCTTCTCGGCGCCGGCGAGCAGCCGCAGCAGGGTCGTCTTGCCGGCACCGTTGAGGCCGAGGATGACGACGCGCGAGCCCTTGTCGATGGCCAGGTCGACGTCAGTGAAGATCTCCAGGGAGCCGTACGACTTCGACAGGCCCTCGGCGGTCAGCGGGGTCCTGCCGCAGGGCGCGGGCTCGGGGAAGCGCAGCTTGGCGACCTTGTCGGAGACGCGGACCGCCTCAAGGCCGGAGAGCAGGCGCTCGGCGCGCTTGGCCATGTTCTGCGCCGCGACGGTCTTGGTGGCCTTGGCACGCATCTTGTCGGCCTGCGAATTGAGGGCCGCGGCCTTCTTCTCGGCGTTCTGGCGCTCGCGCTTGCGGCGCTTCTCGTCGGCCTCGCGCTGCTGCTGGTAGAGCTTCCAGCCCATGTTGTAGACGTCGATCTGGGCGCGGTTGGCGTCCAGGTAGAAGACCTTGTTGACGACCGTCTCGACGAGGTCGACATCGTGGGAGATCACGATGAAGCCGCCGCGGTACGTCTTGAGGTAGTCCCGCAGCCAGACGATGGAGTCGGCGTCGAGGTGGTTGGTCGGCTCGTCGAGGAGCAGGGTGTCGGCGTCCGAGAAGAGGATGCGGGCGAGCTCGATGCGACGGCGCTGGCCACCGGAGAGCGTGTGCAGCGGCTGGCCGAGCACGCGGTCGGGCAGGCCGAGGGCTGCGGCGATGGTGGCGGCCTCGGCCTCGGCGGCGTACCCGCCCTTGGTGAGGAACTCGGTCTCCAGGCGCTCGTACTTCTTCATCGCCTTCTCGCGCGTGGCGCCCTTGCCGTTCGCCATGCGCTCTTCGTTCTCGCGCATCTTGCGCAGGACTTCGTCGAGGCCGCGGGCGGACAGGACGCGGTCGCGGGCGAGGACGTCGAGGTCGCCGGTGCGCGGGTCCTGCGGCAGATAGCCGACCTCGCCCGAGCTGGTGATGGTGCCGGCGGCCGGGATGCCCTCGCCGGCCAGGCACTTGGTGAGGGTGGTCTTGCCGGCTCCGTTGCGGCCGACGAGGCCGATGCGGTCGCCCTTGGCGACGCGGAAGGATGCGGACTCGATGAGGACTCGGGCGCCGGCGCGCAGCTCGATGCCGGTGGCGGTGATCACGGAAAGACTCCAGGGCGGTATGGACGGCGGACGGGACGGGGGGTCGGGGGTCGACGCCGCCTAATGCACAAGGAGAATTGCCATGGGCCAATTCTAACTGGGCCGCGCAACCCGGTTTTCGCCGCGGTCCGTGAGCCGCTCACCTGGGAGTTCGTTGCCCAGCGGGGTACGGCCAGGGGCGATCTTGCCGAGCCCGTCGACGGCGGCCGCTTCCTGGCTCCAGGAGTCCCCGTCGCGGCAGGGCTGGGCCAGGAGCGGCACCGCGCCGGTGCGCGGTGCGCGCCGGGTCGAAGACGCAGCCGTCGCGCGCGGGCAGCAGCCAGCACAGGTCGCCGTACGGGGTCCGATCGGCATGCTGGGCCGCGGTGACCAGCGGCAGAGCGAGTACGGCGGCGACTGCGCTCAGCGCGAGACGGGTCCGGTTCCCTGACGCGCAGAGCGCATCGGCCGACGTAACAAAACGGGCGTAGCGCAATGAACCGATTGATACTCGGGGTGACTTTCCTGATACTCGGGGTGACCTTGAGCGGGCTGCCCCTCACGCCGGCCCGGGTGAACAGAGAGTGGTGCGCCCATGCAGTTCGACGACGACGCCGATCTGGACACGTCCGAGGTCAACGATGTGCGCGGCAGCCGGATCCCGGGCGGCCGGGCCACGATCGGAGGCGGAATCGTCGGCGTCATCGCGCTGCTCCTGGGCCTGTTCTTCGGCGTGGGACCCGAGGAGCTCGGGCTCTCGTCCGGCGACACCACACCGGGGGCGAGTTCGTCGTCGCAGGCCCAGGTGAACCAGAGCTGCCGTACGGGTTCGGACGCCAACACCAAGGAGGACTGCCGGATCGTCGCGGTGGTCAACAGCGTGCAGGACTACTGGAGCCAGGAGTTCCCGCGGCGCGGCGGGAAGTACTCCCCCGCCAAGACGGTCCTCTTCACGAACCGGGTCAACACGGCCTGCGGCACGGCGACTTCGGCCGTCGGGCCCTTCTACTGCCCGGGTGACCGGCAGGTCTATCTCGACCTGGGCTTCTTCAACGAACTGCGCACCAAGTTCGGTTCCAGCGGCGGCCCCTTCGCGCAGGCGTATGTGGTGGCGCACGAGTACGGGCACCACATCCAGAACCTGATGGGCACCCTGCAGAAGTCGCAGGACGGGCAGCAGGGCGCCAACAGCAACGCGGTGAAGGTGGAGTTGCAGGCCGACTGCTACGCCGGGGTCTGGGCGCACCACGCTACGACGACGCCCGACAAGTCGACGGGCCGCCCGCTCATCTCCAAGCTCACCGTCCAGGACATCAAGGACGGCCTGGACGCGGCGGCCGCGGTCGGCGACGACCGGATCCAGGAGAAGTTCCAGGGCCGGGTCACCCCGGAGACCTGGACGCACGGCTCGGCGCAGCAGCGCCAGCAGTGGTTCTACACCGGCTACCAGACGGGCGACATGGCCCGCTGCAACACCTTCGCGCGGTGAATCCGGGCGCTAATCCGGGCGCCAAGGGGCGTTGTCAGTGCCGGGTGCGAGACTGAGATCCAGGTCACAGTCAGCGGCTTGGACCCGGAAGGAGTGATCGGGATGAGCATGTACCCGACGATTCTCTACGGCGACGCGAAAGCGGCGATCCGCCAGCTCAAGGACGCCTTCGGCTTCACCGAGGTGTGTGCGTACGAGGGTGAGGACGGCAGCGTGATGCACGCCGAGCTGTCGTACGGGACGGGCGTGGTGATGCTCGGCTCCAAGGGCCGCGCGGGCCTCTTCGCGAAGGTGATGGCCGACGCGGGCCCGGTGGGGGTGTACGTGGCGGTGAGCGATGTGGACGCGCACTACAAGCGGGCCGCCGAGCAGGGCGTGGAGATCCTCATGGAGCCGACGGACCAGGACTACGGCTCGCGGGACTACATGGCGAGGGACGCGGAGGGCAACGTGTGGAGCTTCGGCACGTACGCGCCGGGCGGCGCGGAGTGAGGGGGCAGCGGGCCAGCCCCTGACCCCGTCGGCGCCCGGAGCTCAGGCGCGGGGGCCCGGGGGTGGGCGGCTCGGGTCGGCTCAACAGGTCGACAGGGAAGGGGAGTTGAGGGCGTGACGTGCCGCCCCTGGGGGCGGGCGGCGGTGTCGCTGCGCGCGTCGCTATACGGAACCCGTGTGCACCTGGAAGGCGGCCCGGCGGACCGCCTTGGCCAGCGCCGGGTCGGGGTGAGCCGCGGCCAGGGCCACCAGGACCTGCACGGTGCGCGGATGCCCGACGGCACGCACCTCGTCGAGCAGTGCCGGGACCGTGCCCTGCACCGCCGAGTCGAGGTGGCGTACGAGCAGTTCGCTCTCGCCGTGATCGGCCACGGCGGCGGCCGTGTCGACCCACAGCCAGGTGGACTCCTCGCGGGTGAGGACACCGAGCACGTCCTCGGGGTCGCCGCCCTCGTACTCGGCGAGCCACAGCAGGGCGTAGGGGCGCAGGCAGGTTTCCGCGGCGGCGGCGCGCACCCCGGCCTCGGCGGGCGCTCCGACGACCCGCAGCGCCTCGAAGGCGAGTCCGCGCAGCAGGGCGTCGTCACCCCGGGCGACGTCGAGGAGTTCGGTGACGGCGCTGCCGACGGTACGGGCGGCGGTCCAGGCCCGGTACTCGGCGCGGGCCGGGCCCGGGGTGAGGCCGGCGCAGCCGCGCAGCATGTCGTCGGCGGACTGCTCGATGTTCCCGGCGGGGCTCTGCGCGGCGACGCAGATCTGCTCCAGCTTGACCCAGACCGCCCAGTTGCCGAGCGGGGTCAGGGTGGCCTGGCCCTCGCCGAGGACGAGCGCGCCGACTGCGGCGAGGCCGGCCAGGGCCCAGCCGAGGAGGTGCGGCAGGAGCGGAGGCAGGGACACGGGGTCGGGCTGGGGACCGTAGGGGACCTCGCAGCGTTCCTCGCGGAGTTCGGCGACCCGCTGGCCGAGCAGGTCGAGCAGCGCCGGTACGAGTACGGGCCCGTTGGAGAGCTGGAGGAGGGAGAGCACCTGGGGGACGGCCTCGACGACCTCGGCGACCGCGGTGGGGGCGATGTCGTCCGGGGCGGGGTGGACGAGGGACCAGGCGTCGAACAGGGCGACCCAGCCGCGCAGGACGGCCGCGTCGTCACGGTCCCAGGCGCGCAGCCGCCAGCCGGGCCGCACCGTGGCGCCGTGGAGCTCGACGAGACCGGCCAGCCGGGCCCGGTCCCAGCCGGCCCGCACCTGACCGGGCGTCAAACCCAGTGCGGCGGCGGCCCGCTCGGCGACCGGCGCGGGCAGCGGTCCCGGCCGGCCGGGACCGCAGGAGCCGCCGCGGGCGCGCTCGGCGTCGGTCCAGCGGGCCACGCGTACGGCGTCGGCGAGTACCGCCCTGGCCTGGCGGGCCAGTTCGGCGGCGGCCGGGGTGCCCGCGGGCGGCCGGGGCGCCGGCCGGGTACGCCGGTCGGTCACGGCCCTGCGGGCGGTGGCAAGGGGTCGGGCTTGCATCGGGTGCGGAGCGCGGACAAGCCGCAGTCTGGAGTCGCGCGGCAACTTCTCTTCAGGCTTCCGGGACGTCACGCAGGCAGTCTTCCCCGTCACTGCCCGAAAGCCCAAACGGAATCGGCCACGATCGCCACGCCGGAGGCCACGGGGACTGCTGGGGGTCCGGGGGTCGCCCCCCGGACGGACACGGCCCCGGCGCTAACCGAAAGCCCAAACGGAATCGGCCCCTCATGCCGCACCGGGGCTGCGGGGTGTCACATGAGCGGGGTGAGGAAGCGGCGCAGGGTTTCTTCGTAGGTCCGTGGGTCGGCGTTCCACATGGAGGCGTGGGGGGCGTGCGGGACCGTGTGCAGGGTGATCAGTTCCGGGCGGCGGTCGGCCAGTTCGCGGGAGGGTCCCCAGGGGGCGAGCGTGTCGTCGGGGCCGTGGAAGAGCAGCGTCGGGACGCGCAGGGCCTTGGGGTCGACTGCTTCCTGGAGGCGGTCGCCGTGGATGCCGGTGCGGCCCTGGGCGGCCCGGACGGCGAGCGGAAGGAGCGCGCCCGGGGTGCCGTGGGCGGTGGCGAGGGCCTTCAGGGTGAACTCCCAGTCCAGTACGGGCGAGTCGAGCACGATGCCGCCGATGCGCTCGCGCAGTGCGGAGTGGGTGGCGGCGTGCAGGGCCATCGTGGCGCCGGTGGACCAGCCGTGCAGGATGACCCGCCGGGCCCCGGACCGCAGGGCGTAGCGGATCGCGGCGTCGAGGTCGCGCCACTCGGAGTCGCCGAGGTGGCCGAGCCCGTCCGGCGAGCGGGGTGCGCCCTCGTCGCCCCGGTAGGCGAGGAGAAGCACGGGGAGCTGGTGGCGGTGCAGGAACTCCACGATGTTCAGGGGGTGTTCGCGGGTCGTGCCGAGGCCGTGGACGGCGATCACCCAGGTCGTACGGGGGCCGGGCACCAACCAGGCGGGCAGCGGCCCGAGTTCGGCCGCGATCTCGACGTCCTGGTGGTCGAGGCCGAGGGCGGCGGACGGGGTGCCGCGATGCACCTGGGGCGTGAGCCGTACCCGGTCCCCCGCCGCGAGGCTGCCGTAGGTGACCCGCTCCAGGCGGCGCACCACCGTGTCGGCGGTGTGCGGGGCGCCGTCGAGGACGTCGCCGACGACGGCGTGCGCGCCCGGTCCCGCCAGGCCGTACGTGCCCGGGCGCAGCGACACGAGCGAGCGGGTCAGGGTGATCCGGCCCGGGGCGGTGGCGTGCACTGTCAGCCGGGGGTCGGTGGGCAGCGGGCGGCCCGGCGGCGCCTTGAGGGCGGCGTCGCTGGCGTAGCGTCCGGCGACGACCGCTGCCGCGCCGACGCCGAGGAGGGTGGTGACGGCCGCGGCCGTCTTCGTAGCGGGGCGCATCCCTCCAGTCTCGGCTCGGGCTCGCCGGGGTGCCAGTGGACGCAGCCCATCGGGGTGGGCGCCTACGGCTGCCCGTATCCGCGCAGCCGTTCGGCGACCTCGTCGAGCTGGGCGGGGCTGAGCAGCGAGGGGGCACGGCCGGGCAGGGCCGAGGCGGTGAGCCAGAGCCGGCACATCCACTCCAGCTGGGCGGTGCGGTCGTAGGCCTGGGCGAGGCCGGTTCCGTAAGTGATGGTTCCGTGGTTCTGCAGGAGACATCCGGTGCGGCCCTCAAGGGCGCGCAGCATGTTCTCGGCCAACTCCTCGCTGCCGTACAGGGCGTACGGGGCGACCCGGACGGGGCCGCCGAGCGCGGCCGCC
The DNA here is from genome assembly GCF_001279695.1 of Streptomyces sp. WM6378. Taxonomy (GTDB): domain Bacteria; phylum Actinomycetota; class Actinomycetes; order Streptomycetales; family Streptomycetaceae; genus Streptomyces. Next base: position 12,453 of record NZ_LGDD01000016.1, on the reverse strand, counting down.
ATGTAGTGGACCAGGGGCAGTTCGGTGACGAGGGTGGACACGGCCGTGGCGTGCACGGCGTGGGTGTGGACGACGGCCCGCGCGTCGGTGTTCCGGTACACCGCGAGGTGCATCGGGATCTCGCTGGTGGGCCGGAGCGCGCCCATGACCTGGCGGCCTTCGAGGTCGACGGCGACGGTGTCGGCGGGGCCGAGCCGGTCGTAGGGGACGCCGGTCGGGGTGACCAGGACCAGGTCGCCGACGCGTACCGACACATTGCCCGAGGTGCCGACGACCAGCCCTTCCGCGGCGGTTCTGCGTGCGGTGTCGATCAGTTCGGCCCATGCCGCGGCGGTCGCCGCCTCGTCGTCGCTCATGCGGCCGATCCTGCCAGGGCGCAGCGGCCGCGATACGGGAGTCGGACGGCGATCTTCAACTAGCCTCTGGGTGCTTTGTTCCGTACATCATCGGAATTCTGGGGGGACGTCATGGCTCGCGACCGCAATCCGCTCCCGCGCCGAGCCCGGGTGCGGGCCGCGCTCACGGGGGGCTTGGCCGCACTGGCGCTGGGCTGTGTGGGGCTCGCGGCGCTGCCCGACGCGTCGGCCGCGGACAAGCCGCTCGGCCACGACGTGTCCTCGCACCAGAAGAACGTGGACTGGGCCTCGGCGAAGGGCCTGGGCGCCTCGTTCGTCTATGTGAAGGCGACCGAGTCGACGACGTACCGCAATCCCTACTTCGGACAGCAGTACGACGGCGCCCGGCAGGCGGGTCTGGTGCGGGGGGCCTACCACTTCGCGCTGCCCGACCAGGCGTCCGGCCGGGCGCAGGCCGAGTTCTTCGTGCGGCACGGCGGCGACTGGTCGGACGACGGCTGGACGCTGCCGCCCGCGGTCGACCTGGAGCGCAACCCGTACGGCAAGGACGCCAAGGACGGCAGCAGTGCCAAGTGCTACGGCCTGAGTCCGGCCGCGATGACGTCGTGGATCGCGGGGTTCAGCGACGAGGTGCGGCTGCTCACCGGCCGCCGCCCGGTGATCTACACGACCGCGGGCTGGTGGAACGACTGCACCGGCCACAGCAGGGCCTTCGCCGCGACCCACGCCCTGTGGCTGGCCCGGTACGCCGACACGCCGGGCGCGCTGCCGGCGGGCTGGTCGTACTGGACGTTCTGGCAGTACCAGAACGGCAGCGGGAGCCTGCCGGGTGACCAGAATCTCTTCAATGGGACTTTTGGGCAGTTGAAGCGGTTCGCGGCGGGCAGCTGACCGGCCTCTGTGGGCCAACCGGGGGCGAGAAACGGCCACAGACACCGACACGCCCGCCCCAGTTCATCTTCCGTTCACTCAGGTTACTTACGTTCGTCCAGCCACTGACGTCGAACGATTGCCTGGGTAAATGGAACACATCACGCTGCTGCTCGCGATTGTGATCGTGACAGCTCTCGTGTTCGATTTCACGAACGGTTTCCATGACACCGCCAACGCGATGGCCACCACCATCTCGACCGGCGCCCTGAAGCCCAAGACGGCGGTCGCCATGTCCGCCGTGCTCAACCTGGTCGGCGCGTTCCTGTCAGTGGAGGTCGCCAAGACGATCTCCGGCGGGATCATCGACGAAAAAGGCATCAGAACCGAGGTCATCTTCGCGGCCCTGGTCGGTGCCATCCTCTGGAACCTGCTGACCTGGCTGCTCGGTCTGCCCTCCAGTTCCTCGCACGCCCTGTTCGGCGGCCTCATCGGCGCCGCGGTCATGTCGGCGGGCTGGTCCTCGGTCAACGGCTCGACCGTGGTCACCAAGGTGCTGCTCCCGGCCGTCGCCGCGCCGATCGTCGCGGGCATCGCCGCGATGCTGGCCACCAGGCTGACGTACCGACTCAACCGGAACACCGACGAGAAGGCCACCGCCAAGGGCTACCGCGCGGGCCAGATCGCCTCGGCCGGCCTCGTCTCGCTCGCCCACGGCACCAACGACGCCCAGAAGACGATGGGCATCATCACCCTCGCCCTGGTCACCGGCGGTGTGCTGCACCCGGGCGCGAACCCCCCGCTGTGGGTCATCGTCTCGGCCGGCCTGGCCATCGCGATGGGCACCTACCTCGGCGGCTGGCGCATCATCCGCACCATGGGCAAGGGCCTGACCGAGCTGCGCCCGCCGCAGGGCTTCGCCGCCCAGACCGCCGCCGCCACCGTCATCCTGGCCTCCTCGCACATCGGCTTCTCGCTCTCCACCACCCAGGTCTGCTCGGGCTCCGTCATGGGCGCGGGCGTCGGCCGCAAGGGCGGTGTGGTCCGCTGGTCCACCGCGTCCCGGATGGCCGTGGCCTGGGTTCTGACGCTGCCGGCCGCCGGACTCGTCGGCGCGGGCGCGGAGTTCCTCACCAAGCAGGGCACGTGGGGCATCGTCGCCGTCGCCATCCTCCTGATCGCCGGTTCGGGCACCATCTGGAAGCTGTCGCGCCGCCAGCCGGTCGACCACCACAACGTCACCGCCGACGAGATCGGCGAGGCCCCCGCGGCCGAGCCCGCCGGTGTCGTCACCACCGCGATCGCCGCGGTCACCCCGCCGCCGACCGCCGCGGCCGCCGCGGCCGCCGCGGCCATCGACCTCAAGGCCACGATCCAGGCCCCGGCCCCGGTGACGCCTGCCGACCCGCCCACCCCGGCGACGGTCTGACCCCGGTTCTCCGGCACAGCTAAGGAATCCTCATGCACATCGACTGGGCAGCTCTCGGCTCCGTCTTCGGCGTCAGCCTCGTGGTGACCGTCGGCCTGGTGGGCCTGTTCACCCTCGGCATCGTCGGCCTCACCAAGCGGGAGGCCGCGGCATCCGGCACCGGCAACGTGGCGCTGGCCCGCACCGGTGCGTACGCCTGCTTCGCGGCCTGCGCGGCGGCCGTCGCGTACGGGATCTATCTGATCGTCGCCTGACCCACAGGCATCACCAGAACCGCCCTTCGGCCCGTGCCGGAGGGCGGTTCTGTGTGGCGCCGCGCACTCTCCCCCGCCGCAGGTCAACAGCAAGTTGACGGGTGTTCTCGCAGCGTGGTGGACTGCACCGGCCAGCTACGGCGGCAGCAGAGGAAGCCGGTGCGAATCCGGCGCGGTCCCGCCACTGTCACCGGGGAATGATCCCCGCGAGCCAGGAACTCTCACCGCCGGTCACGTCGTACCAGGGCGCGGACACCCTGAGTGAGGACATACCGCCATGCGCGCCTGCCCGTCGAGACTCTCCGGCCCTACCCGCGACGCCCTGGCGGGCTGAGCGCATGCGGGCCGATCGCACCTTCGCCTACGGCGCCACGGCCGGGCTCCTGGGCGACCTCCTGCTCGGCGATCCACGCCGCGGGCATCCGGTCGCCGCGTTCGGCCGCGCGGCCGGCGCCGTCGAACGCGCCCTGTGGCGTGACCACCGCGGCTGGGGCGCGCTGCACACCCTGGTGTGCGCGGGCGGCGCCACGGGCGCGGCAGTGCTCCTTTCCCGTGCCGTACGAGGCCGTCCCGCCGCATCCCTCGCGCTGACCGCCGCCGCCACCTGGACCGTGGTGGGCGGCACGTCGCTCGGCCGCGAGGCGCGGGCCATCGGCGGGGCGCTGGCCGCCGGCGACGCGGAGGTGGCCCGGGAGCGCCTGCCGCACCTGTGCGGGCGCGACCCGCAGTCCCTGGACGCGGACGGCATCGCGCGGGCCGCCGTCGAGTCGGTCGCCGAGAACACCTCGGACGCGGTCGTCGGCGCCCTGGTGTGGGGCGCGCTCGCGGGCGTGCCCGGCCTCGTGGGCTTCCGGGCGGTCAACACGCTGGACGCGATGATCGGGCACAAGTCGGCCAAGTACCGCAGGTACGGCTGGGCCTCGGCGCGCCTGGACGACGTGGCGGGCTGGCCGGGCGCCCGCCTCACCGCCGTCCTCGCGGCGCTCGCGGGCCCGGACACCAAGGGCGCGGTACGGGCCTGGCGCGCGGATGCCGCGGGGCACCCGAGCCCCAACGCGGGCCCGGTCGAGGCCGCGTTCGCGGGGGCGCTCGGCGTACGGCTCGGCGGCACGCTCTCCTACGCCGGACGCGTCGAGCACCGGCCGGTCCTCAATGGCTCGGGGCGGGCCGTCGGCGTCGCGGACATCGAACGGGCGGTACGGCTCTCGCGCAGGGTGGGCTGGCTGACGCTGGCCGCCTCCGTCGCGACGAGGGCCGCTGTGAGGAAGGGACGTACATGGGTGGCGGGCTGCTGATCGCGGGCACGACCTCGGACGCCGGCAAGAGCGTCGTCACGGCCGGGATCTGCCGCTGGCTGGTGCGCCGGGGCGTCAAGGTCGCGCCCTTCAAGGGGCAGAACATGTCGCTGAACTCGTTCGTGACGCGCGAGGGCGCGGAGATCGGCCGGGCGCAGGCGATGCAGGCGCAGGCGGCGCGCGTGGAGCCGAGCGCGCTCATGAACCCGGTGCTGCTCAAGCCGGGCAGCGACCGCTCCAGCCAGGTCGTGCTCATGGGCAGGCCGGTGGGCGAGATGAGCGCGCGCGGGTTCTTCGGCGGGTCCGGGGGCCCGTCCTCGGGGAAGACGCCGCACGGGGGGCACCGGCAGGCGCTGCTCGGCACCGTCCTGGAGTGCCTGGAGGAGCTTCGGGGCACGTATGACGCCGTGATCTGCGAGGGGGCGGGCAGCCCGGCCGAGATCAATCTGCGGCGTACCGACATCGTCAACATGGGCATCGCGCGGGCCGCGCGGCTGCCCGTCGTCGTGGTCGGCGACATCGACCGGGGCGGCGTCTTCGCCTCGTTCTTCGGGACGACGGCGCTGCTCGCCCCCGAGGACCAGGCGCTGGTCGCCGGCTACGTCGTCAACAAGTTCCGGGGCGACGTGACGCTCCTGGAGCCCGGCATCGAGATGCTGCGCGGCCTCACCGGGCGGCACACCTACGGGATCCTGCCGTACGCCCACGGCCTCGGCATCGACGAGGAGGACGGGCTCCGGGTCTCCATGCGCGGCGCCGTGCGGGAGTCCGCGGTGACGCCGCCGGTCGGCGAGGACGTGCTGCGGGTCGCCGTCTGCGCCGTGCCGCTGATGTCCAACTTCACCGACGTGGACGCGCTCGCGGCCGAGCCCGGCGTGGTCGTGCGGTTCGTGGACCGGCCCGAGGAGCTCATCGACGCCGACCTCGTAGTGGTGCCGGGCACGCGCGGCACGGTCCGCGCCCTTGAGTGGCTGCGCGAGCGCGGCCTCGCGGCGGAGCTGGCCCGCAGGGCCGCCGAGGGCCGCCCGGTGCTCGGCATCTGCGGCGGGTTCCAGCTGCTCGGCGAGCACATCGAGGACGAGGTCGAGTCGAGGGCGGGCTCGGTCGCCGGCCTCGGACTGCTGCCGGTACGGGTGCGGTTCGCCGCCGAGAAGACCCTGGCGCGGCCCGTCGGCGAGGCCCTCGGGGAACCCGTCGAGGGGTACGAGATCCACCACGGCGTGGCCCAAGTCCTCGGCGGAGAAGCCTTCTTGGACGGATGCCGTGTGGGCGCCGTCTGGGGCACCCACTGGCACGGCTCCCTGGAGAGCGACGGGTTCCGGCGCCGGTTCCTCGAACAGGTCGCCCGGGCCGCGGGCCGCCGGTTCGTGCCCGCGCCCGACACCTCGTTCGGCGCGCTGCGCGAGGAGCAGCTCGACCGGCTCGGCGACCTGATCGAAGAACACGCGGACACCGACGCCCTGTTGCGGCTGATCGAGCAGGGCCCGCCCGCCGGGCTGCCCTTCATCCCGCCGGGGGCGCCATGAACACCCCCGCGAGCCCGCGGCGTACAGCACTACTCGAAGGAGAGATCGGCACATGAGCACCCGGTATCCGTTCACCGCCGTCGTCGGCATGGACGACCTGCGCCTCGCGCTGCTCCTGAACGCGGTGAGCCCGGCCGTGGGCGGCGTGCTTGTCCGGGGCGAGAAGGGCACCGCGAAGAGCACCGCCGTACGGGCGCTCGCCGATCTGCTGCCCGAGGTGGCGGTCGTGGCGGGCTGCCGCTTCAGCTGTGACCCGGCCGCGCCCGACGCGCAGTGCCCGGACGGGCCGCACGAGAGCGGTCCCGGCACCGCCCGCGCGGCGCGCATGGTCGAGCTCCCGGTGGGCGCGTCCGAGGACCGTCTGGTGGGCGCCCTCGACATCGAGCGCGCGCTCGGCGAGGGCGTGAAGGCCTTCGAGCCGGGCCTGCTCGCGGACGCCCACCGCGGCATCCTGTACGTCGACGAGGTCAACCTGCTCCACGACCACCTCATCGACCTGCTGCTCGACGCCGCCGCGATGGGCTCGTCCTACGTCGAGCGCGAGGGCGTATCGGTGCGGCACGCCGCACGGTTCCTGCTCGTCGGCACGATGAACCCCGAAGAGGGCGAATTGCGGCCGCAGTTGCTCGACCGGTTCGGCCTGACCGTCGAGGTCGCCGCCTCGCGCGAGCCCGAGCAGCGGGTCGAGGTCGTGCGGCGCCGCCTCGCGTACGACGACGACCCGGCCGCGTTCGCCGCACGCTGGGCCGACGAGGAGGGCGCGCTGCGCGAGCGGATCGTGGCCGCGCGCGAGCTCCTGCCCTCCGTCTCGCTCGGGGACGCGGTGCTGCTCCAGATCGCCGCCACCTGCGCCGCGTTCGAGGTGGACGGCATGCGCGCCGACATCGTGATGGCGCGCACCGCCACCGCGCTCGCCGCGTGGGCGGGGCGCACCGAGGTGACGAGTGAGGACGTCCGCCAGGCCGCGCTGCTCGCCCTTCCGCACCGGCGCAGGCGCAACCCGTTCGACGCGCCGGGCCTCGACCAGGACAAGCTCGACGAGACCCTGGAGCAGTTCCAGGACGAGGCCGACGACGATCCGGACCCGGGCCCCGAAGGCCCCGGCGGCGGCGGTGGCGGAGGCGGTGGGGTGCCGCCGCAGGGCGACTCCCCGGAGAGCCCCGCCGAATCCCCCGAGTCGTCGGAATCCTCCGACGCCGTGGAGCCGCCGGCCGCCCCCGCCCCCAGCGGTCCCGGCGAGCGGGCCGCGGTGAAGGCCGCCGAGCCGTTCCGTACGAAGATGCTGAGCGTGCCCGGTCTCGGCGAGGGCGCGGCGGGCCGGCGCTCGCGGGCCCGTACCGACCACGGCAGGACGACCGGTTCGCGCCGCCCCCAAGGGGCGCTCACCAAGCTGCACTTGACGGCGACCGTGCAGGCGGCGGCCCCGCACCAGCGGGCGCGCGGGCGATCGGGCCGCGGTCTCGTGGTGCGCCGTGACGATCTGCGCCAGGCCACCCGCGAGGGCCGCGAGGGCAACCTCGTCCTGTTCGTGGTGGACGCGTCCGGGTCGATGGCGGCCCGGCAGCGGATGAGCGCGGTCAAGGGCGCGGTGCTCTCGCTGCTCCTCGACGCCTACCAGCGCCGCGACAAGGTCGGCCTGATCACCTTCCGCGGCAAGGACGCCGAGCTGGCGCTGCCGCCCACCTCGTCGGTGGACGCGGCGGCGGCCCGGCTCGAAACGCTGCCCACCGGCGGGCGCACCCCGCTCGCGGCGGGGCTGCTCAAGGCCCACGACGTACTGCGCGTGGAGCGGCTGCGCGATCCCTCGCGGCGGCCGCTGCTCGTGGTCGTCACCGACGGCCGGGCCACCGGCGGCCCCGAGCCGGTGGCGCTCGGCGCCCGCGCGGCCCGGCTGCACGCCGCCGAGGGCACCGCTTCGGTGGTCGTGGACTGCGAGTCGGGGATGGTGCGGCTGGGGCTCGCCGAGGACCTCGCACGCGAACTCGGCGGCACCGCCGTCACGTTGGACGAGCTGCGGGCGGACTCCATCGCCGGTCTCGTCAAGGACGCAACTGGAACTTCGAGGAGGGCCGCTTAATGCCGCAGGGACAGGTCAGTGTCGTACCCGAGGACGGTCTGACGACCCGTCAGCGCCGCAACCGGCCGCTGGTCATGGTGCACACGGGCGTCGGCAAGGGGAAGTCGACGGCCGCGTTCGGCATGGCGCTGCGCGCCTGGAACCAGGGCTGGCCGGTCGGGGTGTTCCAGTTCGTGAAGTCGGCGAAGTGGAAGGTCGGCGAGGAGAACGCGCTGAAGGCGCTCGGGGCGTCCGGCGAGGGCGGCCCCGTCGACTGGCACAAGATGGGCGAGGGCTGGTCGTGGATCCAGCGCGAGACCGCCGAGGGCGAGCCGACCCACGAGGAGAAGGCCCGCGAAGGCTGGGAGCAGGTCAAGCGCGACCTGGCGGCCGAGACGTACAAGTTCTACGTCCTCGACGAGTTCGCCTACCTGCTGCACTGGGGCTGGGTCGACGTCGACGAGGTCGTCTCGGTGCTGCGCGACCGGCCGGGCACCCAGCACGTGGTCATCACGGGCCGCAACGCGCCGCAGCAACTGCTGGACTACGCGGACCTCGTTACGGACATGTCCAAGGTCAAGCACCCGATGGACGCCGGGCAGAAGGGCCAGCGGGGCATCGAGTGGTAGCACGTCTCGTCATCGCCGCCCCGTCGTCGGGCAGCGGGAAGACCACCGTCGCGACGGGCCTCATGGCCGCGTTCGCGCGGTCCGGGCTCGCCGTGTCCCCGCACAAGGTGGGGCCCGACTACATCGACCCGGGGTACCACTCCCTGGCGACCGGGCGGCCCGGCCGCAACCTCGACGCGTACATGTGCGGGCCCGAGCTGGTGGCCCCGCTGTTCGCGCACGGGGCGCGCGGCTGCGACCTCGCCGTGGTCGAGGGCGTGATGGGCCTGTACGACGGGGCGAGCGGGCTCGGCGAACTCGCCTCCACCGCCCAGGTGTCCAAGCTCCTGCGCGCCCCGGTGGTGCTCGTCGTGGACGCCTCCTCGCAGTCCCGGTCGGTGGCCGCCCTGGTCCACGGCTTCGCGTCCTGGGACCCCGAGGTGCGGATCGGCGGGGTGATCCTCAACAAGGTCGGCTCGGACCGGCACGAGGCGCTGCTGCGCGAGGCGATGGAGGACGTCGGCGTGCCGGTCCTCGGCGCCCTGCGCCGCGCGCCCCAGGTCGACACCCCGTCCCGGCACCTGGGTCTGGTGCCGGTCGCCGAGCGGCGGGCCGATGCGGTGGACGCGGTGGCGGCCATGGGGGAGCAGGTGCGGGCGGGGTGCGATCTGGATGCGCTGATCGCCCTCGCGCGGTCGGCTCCGCCGCTGGGTGCGCAGGCGTGGGAGCCGGGCTTTGAGCTCCCCCACCCCGCCCCTTCCCGCTGTGACATTGGCGGCTCCGCCGCGGGGCCTCCGGCGGACGGATCGTCGGCCTCGGGCCGGTGGGCCCGGGGCTCCGCCCCGGACCCCGCTCCTCAAACGCCAAAGGGGCTGAGTCCAGCAGGACCGGCGCGGCCCGTCATCGCCGTCGCCGGCGGGTCCGCGTTCACCTTCTCCTACGCCGAGCACCCCGAACTGCTCACCGCCGCCGGCGCGGAAGTCGTCACCTTCGATCCGCTCCGGGACGAGCAACTCCCCCCGGACACAAGCGGGTTGGTGATAGGCGGGGGCTTCCCCGAGATGTTCGCCGCCGAGCTGTCGGCCAACGAACGGCTCCGCAAGGCCGTCGCCGAGCTCGCGCGGTCGGGGGCGCCCGTGGCCGCCGAGTGTGCGGGGCTGCTCTACCTCGCGCGGTCGCTGGACGGGGAGCCCATGTGCGGGGTGCTCGACGCCGACGCGCGGATGTCGGGGCGGCTCACCCTCGGGTACCGGGAGGCCGTCGCGGTGCGGGACAACAGCCTGGCCGTCGCCGGGACGCGGCTGCGCGGCCACGAGTTCCACCGCACCGTCATCGAGCCGGGCGCGGGCGCCGACCCCGCGTGGGGCATCGTGCACCCGGAGCGCCGCGCCGAGGGCTTCGTACAGCAGGGCGTGCACGCCAGCTATCTGCACACGCACTGGGCGGCCCGCCCGGAGGTCGCCCGCCGCTTCACCGCGGGCTGCGCCAGGTGACGCACTCAGCCGGCGATGCCCACCACCAGCCAGATGAACCCCACGCCCGCGACGGTGCACAGCAGCGTCGACAGGGCGGGGTGCTCGTGGTGGGCCTCGGGGAGGATCTCGGCGGCGGCGAGGTAGAGGAGCACGCCGCCGAAGAAGCCCAGATAGCTGCCGAGCAGCTGCTCCGGAAGAGTGAACAGCAGGGTCGAGGCCGCCCCCACCATCGGGGCGAGCGCGTCGGCGAACAGCATCGCCACCGCCTTGCGCTTCTCGTTCCCGTACAGGCTGGTGATCGTGTACGTGTTGAAGCCGTCGGCGAAGTCGTGGGTGATGACGGCGAGCGCCACGGCGACGCCCATGCCGGCGCCCACCTGGAAGGCCGCGCCGATCGCGATGCCGTCCATCAGGCTGTGCCCGACCATCGCGGAGGCGACGGTGACGCCGACCTGCGGGGCCCGGTGCTCGCCCGCCCCGTGGGCGGCCTGGCGCACGGCGAGGACCCGCTCGACGACGTGCGCGAAGAGGAAGCCGCCGACGAACAGGAGCAGCGCGCGGGGCACCCCGAAGAGGTCGTCGCCGGCCGCGTCCAGTGCCTCCGGCAGCAGGTCGAGCCCGACCACGCCGAGCATGAGTCCGCCCGCGAGCCCGAGCACCAGGTGGCGCCGGTCAGTGACCCGCTGGGCGGTCCAGCCGCCGACCAGGGTCATCAGGAACGCGCCGAGCGCGACGAATACCGCCATGCGCCCTTGCTAACCGACGGGGCCCGCACTCCGCACGTCCGTGTGCGGCCCCGCCGCCACTCCGAAGCGGCCTGCGAGGATCCTTCCATGGCCGACGCCGTCCGCATCAGCAGCCCCCAGCACACCGGGGCGCCGCTCGTCGTGGGCGTCGGCGCCTCGAAGGGCGTGTCCGAGGACGAGGTGCTCGGGCTGATCGAGGCGGCGCTGTCGGACGCGGGCCTCGATCCCCGCGCCGTCGCCGAACTGGCCACGCTGGACGCCAGGTCGAGGGAGCCGGGCGTCGTCGAAGCCGCGGCGAAGCTCGGGGTTCCGCTCGTCGCGTACGCCGCCGACGAGCTCGCGGCCGTCCCGGTGCCGCACGGCTCGGACGACGTACGTGCCGCCGTCGGCACCGGCTCCGTGGCGGAGGCCGCAGCCCTTGCCGGGGGTGGTGAACTGCTCGTGCCCAAGCGGAAGTCGAGCCCCACCGGCCGTGCCGCCATGGCGACGTGTGCGATCGTACGTCGACCCCGCCTCCGGCCGTTCGCGGACGGACGCGACGGACCCCCCACCAGGAGCGAAGCCATGTCCATGCCTGCCACCGAGGCCCAGCACGATCTGCGTCACCACGGTGACGCCGAGGTCCGCGACGACGGCGACGAGCTGACCGACCTCGCGGTCAATGTCCGCACCGGCACTCCCCCGGCCTGGCTGCGGGAGCGCATCGCCGACTCGCTGACCGGCCTTGCCGCCTATCCGGACGGGCGGGCGGCCCGCGCGGCGGTGGCGGCCCGGCACGGCCTCCCGGTGGAGCGGGTGCTGCTGACGGCGGGAGCCGCGGAGGCGTTCGTCCTGCTCGCCCGATCCCTGACGTTCCGACACCCGGTCGTGGTGCACCCGCAGTTCACGGAGCCGGAGGCGGCGCTGCGCGATGCGGGGCACGAGGTGCGGCGGGTTCTGCTGCGGGCCGAGGACGGCTTCCGGCTCGACCCCGCGGCCGTCCCCGAGGAGGCGGACCTGGTGGTGGTCGGCAACCCGACCAACCCCACGTCCGTACTGCACCCGGCCCGCACGCTGGCCCAACTCGCCCGTCCCGGGCGGACGTTGGTGGTGGACGAGGCGTTCCTGGACGCGGTGCCGGGCGAGCGCGAGGCCCTCGCGGGCCGCACCGACCTGCCCGGCCTGGTCGTGCTGCGCAGCCTGACCAAGACGTGGGGTCTGGCGGGGCTGCGGATCGGTTACGTACTGGCGGACCCGGAGACGATCGCGACCCTCCAGCGGGCCCAGCCGCTGTGGCCGGTGTCGACTCCGGCACTGGTCGCGGCGAGCGCCTGCATGGAACCCCGGGCGCTGGCGGAGGCCGAGGCGGCCGCGGTGGGTGCCGCCGAGGACCGGGCCCATCTCCTGGCCGGGCTCGCGGAGTTCGACGAGGTGACGGCGGTGGAGCCGGCCGAGGGTCCCTTCGTACTCGTACGGATCGAGGGCGCGGCGGAAGTCCGGGAACGACTGCGCACGCTCGGGTTCGCGGCTCGGCGCGGCGACACGTTCCCGGGGCTCGGGCCCGAGTGGCTGCGTCTGGCGGTCCGCGACCGCGCCACCACCAACCGCTTCCTCCAGGCCCTGGACCAGTCCCTGACCCTGACGGCCCACTGACCCGGGAGCCCACCCTGGGGCCCGCCCCAGGGCCCGGAGGCCGCCCCGCCCCACCCCTTCCCGAAACCCGCCGGGGGTGGGGAAGGGGGAAGCCGGTTTCCTGGGGCTCCGCCCCAGACCCCGTTCGCGCCTCAAGGGCGCTCGTCCTCAAACTCCCCCAAGGCCTCAAGGGCCAGGGGGGACCCCCATGACGGGCTGAAGATGCC
>NZ_LGDD01000015.1 GCF_001279695.1 Streptomyces sp. WM6378 | reverse complement strand
CCCCCCCCGGGCCCCCCCCCCTTTTTTTGGGGGGCCCCCCCCCCCCCCCCCCCCGCAGCTCCGAACGTCCGCCTTGCGCTCAAGCCCGCAGGCGCCTCCCGTGGACTCCTGGACGGGGCGTGGTGGCCACGATCCCGCCATCTGCTGCGTGAACTTCCCGCGCTGATCGACGTACTCGACCCCCTGTGGGGCCGGATCACCCGCATCGCCGTCAACCCTGAGCACTGGCCCGTCGTCCCCCGCAAGATCCCCGTCACCGGACACGTGGTGAAGGCCGGCTGGTTCAAGGCCGAGCAGGACCCGCACAACCTCCTGTTGCTCTCCTACGGAACCGACCGCTGGGACCTCCTCGTCATCCCGCCGCAGACCAGCGCCGCCGCGGCCGCCCGGCTGATGGCCGCCGCGAGCGACCCCGCGGGCCTGGCTCTGACCGCGAGCGCGCTCATCGCGGGCGACGAAGCCCGGCACGGCGCCTCAGCGTGCCCGGAATGCTCTTCGCCCCGGACCTCGACGCACACCTCACCCAGCAGGGCGGTCGATTCCCGTTCGGCATCAGCGCATCGCGCGCCTCACCTGGCGCCGCATCGTGAAATAAGAGGGCAGCTTCAACTGTCCTTGGCCTGTACGCGTAGGCCTTGGTAGCTGGAGAAACGCACCCGTCGGGAACGCGTAAACCCCTCCGTATACGGCCCCGATTACCGACCCCGTATGCGCACTCCGCATCCGTACGGCATTCGCAGAACTCGCGCCGCCCGCCCGCTCGCCAATACGGCCGAGCCGCAGGCAAATTCCTCCGGCGGCGGCGCGGCAAGGCGGCGGGCTGGACGACAACGGCCAGTCAGGGACTGGCAGTTCGAGGTCCCGAGGGCCCAGCATGCCCAGCTCAACGGCGGGGCATCCGTCGATCCCAAGCGATCCAGATTCCAAAATATAGGCCCTTTCGACCCGGGTCACCTGTCCCCGATTCGTGGGACGCATACGGGGATTGACCCTGTCGGCGCTCGTTGTGGATCATCCTCTCATTCCCCGTTCCCGCCGGAAGGATTCAGGAGCCAACCATGGCCATTCGCGATGATCTGATTCTCGAGGACACCACTCTCAGGGATGGCGAGCAGACCCCGGGCGTAGCCTTTTCCAAGGAGACGAAGACCAAAATCCTCGACGCGCTCATAGCCGCCGGAGTGACCTCCGTCGAAATCGGTATTCCCGCCATGGGCGGTGAGGAACTCGATTTCATCAAGACCTGTGTGGACCGGCAGGACGAGGCTCGGCTCGTCGTGTGGCACCGGGGGGTCCGGGAGGATGTCGAGCGCTCGATCGACATGGGGTTCAAGGCCGTGCACATCGGTCTGCCGACGTCCGCCGGACACCTCAAGGCCAGCGTCCGCAAGGACCGCACGTGGCTGCTGTCCACCGCCAAGGACCTGATCAAGATGGCCAAGGACCGCGGCGCGTACGTGTCCATCAGCGCCGAGGACATCGCGCGCACCGAGATCTCGTTCCTGCAGGAGTACGCCGGTGTGGTGCACGAGGCGGGAGCCGACCGGCTGCGCCTTTCGGACACCGTCGGTCTGCTCGGGCCGGAGGCCTACGGTGAGCGGGTGGCCGCGGTGGGGGCGGCGGCTCCCATCGACACGCAGTGCCACGCCCACAACGACTTCGGCCTGGCGACCGCCAACACCATCGCGGGGCTCAAGGCCGGCGCCCGGTACTTCCACGTGACGGTCAACGCCATCGGAGAGCGCGCGGGCATGGCGGACCTCGCCCAGGTCGTGGTCGCGCTGAAGAAGCTGTACGACCGGGACCTCGGCATCGACATGACCAAGCTCAAGGACCTCAGCCGGCTCGTCTCGCAGGCGGCCAAGCACCCGGTGCTGCCCTGGCAGCCGGTCATCGGCGACAACGTGTTCGCCCACGAGTCGGGCATCCACGCCAACGGCATGCTGCGCGACACCTCCACCTTCGAGCCCTTCCCGCCCGAGCACGTCGGCGGCGAGCGCCGTTACGTCCTTGGCAAGCACTCGGGTCGCGCGCTGATCGCCTGGGCCCTTGAGCAGCAGGGCATCGAGCCGCGGGAGGACCTGCTCGGCCTCTGCCTGGACGAGGTGCGCCACATGTCCATCCGTACGGCCGGCGCGGTCCCCCCGGAGGACCTGGCCGACATCTACCGCCGGGCGCTGTCCCGGGCCGGGGCCGCGGCCTGACCCTCCCCCCTGCTTGCCGGCCGGGTGCCCGCCCCCCTCGGGCACCGGGCCGGCAACCCCCCGACGAAGCGAGAAGGGTCAACCATGCACGACATGCTGCGCTCCCTGCCCCAGGCGCGGGGAGCAGGCCGGTACATCAGCCTGGCCGCAGCCGAGGAGAACGGCCTCACCGGTCTGCATGCCGCGCCCCGCAGCGTTCGCATCCTGGTGGAGAACGTCCTGCGGGCCGCCGTGAAGAGCCGTGACGAGGCCGCGGTGGGACGGGCCATGGCCTCGTCCGCCGCGCTGATCTCCGCCTGCGCCGGCGCCGGCCCCGAGGAGGAGATCACCTTCAGCCCCACCCGGCTGGTCCTCCAGGACCACACGGGCATCCCCGTCCTTTCGGACCTCGCGTCGCTGCGGTCGCTGATCGCCGAGCGGGGTCTCGACCCGCGCCGCGCCCGGCCCGCGCTTCCGGTGGACATCGTCGTGGACCACTCGGTGGAGGTGAACGCGTGGGCCCGCCCCGGCGCGCTCGCCCTGAACATGTCCCGCGAGTACGAACTCAACCGCGAGCGCTACCGGTTCCTGCGCTGGGCCCAGCGCGAGATGAGCGGGCTGCGCGTCGTGCCGCCCGGCCGGGGCATCGTGCACCAGATGAATCTGGAGCACCTGGCCCGGGTCGTGATGCCGGACGCCGACGGCCTGCTCGCCCCGGACTTCGTCCTCGGCACCGATTCACACACCCCGATGGTCGGCGCCCTGGGGGTGCTCGGCTGGGGCGTCGGCGGCATCGAGGCGGAGACCGCGCTGCTGGGGCATTCGGTGTCCCTGCTGAGCCCGCCGGTGGTGGGCGTACGGCTGACCGGTGAGCTGCCCGTCGGCAGTACCGCCACGGATCTGGCCCTGACCATGACGCGCTTCCTGCGCGACACCGGCGTGGTGGGGCAGTTCGTGGAGTTCTTCGGCCCCGGCGTGCCCACGCTCTCCCTCCCGGACCGGGCGACGGTGTCGAACATGGCACCGGAGTACGGCTGCACCGTGGCCTTCTTCCCGGTGGACGAGGCGACGCTGGACTATCTGCGGCTCACCGGCCGCCCGGAGCAGGACGTCTCCGTGGTGGAGGCGTACGCGAAGGAGCAAGGCCTGTTCGTGCCGCTGGGCAGCGCCGAGGAGCCCCGCTGCGCGCGCACCGTCGAGTTCGATCTGTCGTCGGTCGAGCCCAGCGTCGCGGGACCGCGCCGGCCGCAGGAGCGGTTGCCGCTGGCCGCGGTGGCCGGCAGTTTCCCCGGCGGCCCTCGGTCCGGCGACGATCACGCGGACGAGGGGCCGGCCGACGGCGCGGTGGGCATCGCCGCCATCACCAGCTGCACCAACACGTCCAATCCCGAGTCCATGGTCATCGCCGGTCTTGTGGCGCGCAACGCCGTCGAGCGCGGGCTGAGCGTGCCGCCCTGGGTCAAGACGACGCTGGCCCCCGGCTCCCGTGCGGTGCCGCGCTATCTGGAGGCGGCCGGGCTCCTGCCGTACTTGCAGAAGCTCGGGTTCGACGTGGCCGGCTTCGGCTGCACCACGTGCATCGGCAACTCGGGCGGCCTGGCACCCGTCGCCGAGGAGGCCGTGCGGCGCGAGGGCACCCGGCTCGCGGCCGTGCTCTCCGGGAACCGCAACTTCGAGGGCCGGATCCATCCCGATGTGGCGGCCGCCTACCTCGCCTCGCCGGCTCTGGTGGTGGCGTACGCCCTCGCCGGATCCGTACGGACCGACCTGAGCAGCGAACCGCTCGGCACGGGCGCGGACGGGCGCGGCGTGCGGCTCGCGGATCTGTGGCCGACACCGGCTCAGATCGCGACCGCGGTCGCGCACGTGGCTCGCGAGCACTTCGTGGTGGAGAAGGAGGCGCTCTTCCAGGGCGGCTCCGAATGGCAGGACCTGAGCTTCCCCGAAGGGCCGGTCTACGACTGGCCGGCCGACTCCACCTACCTGGTGCGCTCGCCGTTCTTCGACCCCACCGGGCGGACCGGCACCGCCGATCTGCGCGGGGCCCGGGTCCTGGTCTTCGCCGGCGACTCGACCACCACCGACCACATCTCCCCCGCCGGAACCATCGCCGAGGACTCACCGGCCGGCCGTCATCTGGCGGGCGCCGGGATCGCCCGCGCCGACTACAACTCGTACGGCTGCCGTCGCGCCAACCACGAGGTGCTGGTGCGCGGAGCCTTCGCCAACCCCGGCTTCCGCAACAAACTCACCCCGTCCCAGGGCGGCAGCCGCACGCTCCACGTGCCCAGCGGCGAGGTGATGAGTGTCTACGACGCGGCGTCCCGCTACTTCGCCGAGCGGACTCCGGTCGTCATCCTGGCGGGCCGCGACTACGGGTTCGGCAGTTCCCGTGACTGGGCGGCCAAGGGCCCCGCGCTGCTCGGCGTGCGGGCGGTCCTCGCCGAGAGCTTCGAGCGGATCCACCGGAGCAACCTGGTCGGCATGGGCATCGTCCCGCTCCAGTTCCCACCGGGGCGGGGTCCGAAGGAGCTGGGCCTCACCGGCCGCGAGACCTTCGAGATCACCGGACTCGAAACGCTGCGGCCCCGCGGCGAGGTCACCGTACGGGCCCTGGGGCCCGGTGGCCAACTCGTCGGCGCGTGGCGGATGTTGGCCCGCGTGGACACCGCCCGCGAGCTGGACTACGTGCGGCAGGGCGGGTTCCTTCGCGCGGTGGCGGCGCCGTTGCTCGACCCCTCGCCTCCCGCGGGCGAGCCCGCTCGGCAGGGCGCGTCGTGAGGATCGTCGGAATCGGCGGATCGAACCGGCCCGGCTCCACGGCCGAACGAGCGCTGCGGGCGGTCCTGACCGAGGCCGAGCGGCACGGCGCCGAGGTCCGGCTGTTCGCCGGCACCGACCTGGTCATGCCGTTGTACGACCCCGGCGGCGCGCCGCTCTCCCGGCCGGCCCTGCGGCTGATCGAGGAGACGGCGCGGGCCGACGGAGTGGTGCTGGCCAGCCCGGCCTACCACGGCGGCATCTCCGGGCTCGTCAAGAACGCCCTCGACCACCTGGAGGAGCTGCGCGACGACGCCAGGCCGTATCTGAGCGGCCGGGCCGTCGGCTGTCTGGCCGTCGGGCAGGGGCACCAGGGCGCGGTCGTCACCCTCGGAGCGCTGCGAGCCGTGACGCACACGCTGCGCGGCTGGCCCACGCCGCTGGGGGTGGCGCTCAACAGCACCCAGACCGGCTTCACCCCGGCCGGGCGGTGCGACGACGCGCGCGTCGAAGAACAACTGAAGAGCGTCGCGGAGCAGGTGGTCGGCTTCGCCCGCAGGTCCGTGAACCAACCCGTCCCACACCATTTCTGAGGAGACATCATGAACAAGCGAGCCATGTTGCGCGAGGCGATCGCCCGGGACGGCGAGCTGTCCCTGGCCGCGGGCGTCCACGACGGTCTGGGCGCGCGGATCGCGCAGAACAGCGGCTTCCAGGTGCTGTGGGCCAGCGGTCTGGGGATATCCGCGTCGTACGCGGTGCCCGACGAGAGCATTCTGACGATGACCGAATTCCTCAACGCGGCCCGCACGATGAACGACGCCACCGATCTGCCGGTGCTCGCGGACTGCGACACGGGCTTCGGTGGCGCGAGCAACGTCGCGCGCATGGTCGACCAGTACGAGCGGGTCGGCATCGCGGGCGTCTGCATCGAGGACAAGGTCTTCCCCAAGCGGAACTCGCTCGGCGACGGCACCCAGCACCAGGAGACCATCGAGAGCTTCTGCAACAAGATCCGGGTGGCCAAGAAGGCCCAGCGCACCCCCGACTTCGTCGTCGTCGCGCGGATCGAGACGTTCATCGCCGGGGGCCCCAAGGACGATGCGCTCAGGCGGGCCGACGCCTACGTCGAGGCGGGCGCGGACGCGGTGCTCATCCACTCCAAGTCGCGCGACGGGCAGGAGATCCTGGACTTCGGCCGCAGCTGGCAGCGCACCGACGTACCGCTGATCGCCGTGCCGACGACCTACCCGGACGTGGACGCCGGGCAGCTGCGCGCGGCCGGCTTCTCGCTCGCCGTGTACGCCAACCAGGGCCTGCGCGCCTCGATCACGGCGATGCGGCAGAGCTTCGCGCACATCTCGGAGCACGGGTCGACCCGGGCGCTGGAGGACGGGATCGCGGAGCTGCGCGAGGTCTTCCAGTTGCAGGGCTGAGCCCTCCCGCACACGAAAGGAGATCGGGCCCCTCATGAGCGAGCCAGAGGACCGCGAACTGGTACTGGGCGCCTATCTGTCCTACGGGACGGGCCACCACGCCGCAGCCTGGCGCCACCCCGACGCCGTGGCGGACGGTGCGCAGAACATCGACCACTACATCGACATCGCCCGAACCGCCGAACGCGGCCTGTTCGACTTCATGTTCCTGTCGGACACGCCGTCCGTCTTCAACGACGACCGGGACGGCTACGGAAGCCGGGTGGTCGTCTTCGAGCCGATGACGCTGCTGTCCGCGCTCGCGATGAAGACCACCCATCTCGGGCTCGTCGCCACGGCCTCGACGACGTACAAGGAGCCGTACAACGTCGCCCGCGAGTTCGCCTCGCTCGATCTGCTCAGTGGCGGGCGCGCGGGCTGGAACATGGTGACCTCGTCCAAGAAGGACGCCGCCCACAACTTCGGCCTGGACGAGCACCCGGAGCACGGCGACCGCTACCGCCGGGCCGCCGAGTTCTTCGAGGTCGTCACGGGGCTGTGGGACAGCTGGGAGGACGACGCCTTCCCCCGCGACAAGGAGCGCGGCGTCTTCTACGACCCGGCCCGCCGGCACGTGCTCGGCCACGAGGGCGCGCACTTCGGGGTCCGTGGCGAGCTGAACGTCTCCCGCCCGCCGCAGGGCCACCCGCTGGTGGTGCAGGCGGGTTCGTCCGAGGACGGAAAGGAGCTGGCGGCGCGCACCGCCGAGGCGGTGTTCACGGCGCAGCCGGACATGGCGGCGGCGCAGGCCTTCCGCACGGACCTCAGGCAGCGGCTCGCCCAGTACGACCGCGTGAACCGGGACATCCTGGTGATGCCGGGCCTGTGCCCGTTCATCGGAGCCACGGACGAGGAGGCGCGGGAGAAGTTCGAGCAGTTGCAGCGGCTCATCCATCCGGGCCTCGGCGTGGCCATGCTGTCCGACCTGGTGGGCGGATTCGACCTCTCCGGGTACGACGTCGACGGTCCGCTGCCGGAGCTGCCGCCCTCGAACGGCAACCAGAGCCGGCGCGGGCTCATCGAGAAGCTCGCGGCGGAGGGGCTCACCATCCGCCAGCTGTACGAGCGCATGACGATCGCCCGGGGGCACCTGGTGCTGGTCGGCTCCTACCGCCGGGTGGCCCGGACGATGGCGCAGTGGCTGCGGTCGGGCGCCGCCGACGGCTTCAACATCATGCCGCCCCAACTGCCGGGCGGACTGGCCGAATTCGTCGATCATGTCGTTCCCGAGCTGCAGAAGCTTGGCGTATACAAGGAAGGCTACCGGGAGGGCACCCTGCGCGAAAAGCTCGGCCTGCGCCGTCCGCCCTCCCGTTACGCACCCGCGGCCGACGGCGCTCCGGGGCACGTCGGCTCATCGC
Source organism: Streptomyces sp. WM6378 (assembly GCF_001279695.1). Taxonomy (GTDB): domain Bacteria; phylum Actinomycetota; class Actinomycetes; order Streptomycetales; family Streptomycetaceae; genus Streptomyces. The sequence goes on along the minus strand of NZ_LGDD01000015.1, from coordinate 13,942 downwards.
ACTACGGAAACAGGTGACCGCGCATGGAACCGCGCAAGCAGAAGTTCGACACCCTCGCCGACGACTACGACCGGCACCGGCCCCGCTACCCCGCCGTCCTGCTCAAGGAGCTCGTCGGGCCGTTGGCGGGGCGGTCCCGGCCGCACGTCGTCGATGCCGGGGCGGGCACCGGCATCGTCCTGGAGGGGCTCATTCCGATCCTCGGCGAGGACGGCCGGTACGAGGCGGTCGACCTGTCGTCCGACATGGTGTCGAGGGGCCGGGCCAAGTTCCCGTCGGTGAGCTGGTCGGTCGGTCCGGCCGAACCGTTCCTGGAGCAGGCGCGGGACGTCGATCTGATCGTCGCCGCCCAGTCCTTCCAGTGGATGGACCGGCCGCGCTTCCTGCGCGCGGCACGGGGCTGCCTGAATCCGGGTGGCCAGGTCGCGATCATTCAGAACAACCGTGATTTCAGGGCGAGTTCGTTTCTGGACGCCTACGAGTCGCTCCTGGAGGAGCTGAGCCCCGGCTACAGCCGGCACTACCGGGCCTTCGACTTCGGAGCCGAACTGCGCGAGGCGTTCGCCCCCGGCGGCGGCACCGTCGAGGTCAGGACCGCCGACTGGACGACGACGATGGCGGCGGACGACTTCGTCGGCATGGCGAAGTCCTCCACCCAGGTGCAGCGCGGCATCGAGGCGCACGGTCAGGCGCTGCTCGACCGGCTCCGGGACCTCATCGACCGCCATGCCGACCAGGACGGCGCGCTGACGATGCCGTACCACAGCGAACTCTTCACGGCCCGCACCGCCTCGGCCGCCGAGAGCGATGGATGACCCGGTCCGGGCAGCCGTGCGGGGCGTAGTGGTGGCCGGCGCCGACGAGGCGGACATACCGGGAATCCTCGCGGTGCTGGCCGCCGCCTACGCCCCTTATACGGGAGAGTTCCGGCCGACCGCGCTGGGACGAACGGCCGAGGCCGTCCGCCGCGAACTCTCCCAATGGCTGGTCGCCCGCGTCGGCGGGCGGCTCGCCGGCTGCGTGTTGCACTACCCCGAGGACGGCTCCTACACCTTGTGCTTCCTCGCGACCGAACCCGCGCTGCGCGGCCGGGGCATCGGCTCGTCGCTGGTCGACGCCGTCGTCGGCCGGGCCGCGGCGGCGGGCTGCCGGGAGATCCGGATCGCGCTGCGCACGACCCTGGCGGCCAACACCGCCTTCTTCACCCGGCGGGGCTTTCGGCGCGTGGCGCCGTTCCGCCCCGGCACGCACGACCTCTACGAGCTGAAGCTGGAGGCAGAACCATGGGCACCGTGATCGTCCTGGGCTACCGGAAAGGCATCGCCGACGCGGTCGCCCGGCGCGGCCTCGACGTCTTCCATGTGGAAAGGAAGGCGAAGGAGGCACTCGCCGGCACCAGGTTCGCGCTGGTCGACGACCTGGAGGACGCCCAGGAGGTCCTCAGGACGGTGCTCGGCGCCGGCCTCACGGATGTCGTCGGTATCGTCACCGGTCACGAGCAGGGCGTGTTCACCGCCGCTCTGCTCCGCGACCACCTGGGGCTGCCGGGTGACCGCGACTGGGCACGGGCCCTGCGGTTCCGGGACAAGTACCTGCAGAAGGCCGCCCTGCCACCGGACGTCCAGCGGGCCCGGTGCGAGTACGTCGGCCCGCACACCACCTACGCGGAGCTGGCGGCCGGGCTCGGCACTCCCTTCGTCGTCAAACCCGCCAACGGGGCGGGGTCGGTCGGTGCGGCGGCCATCGGCTCGGAGCGGGAATTCGTCCGGCACCTCGGCTCGCGCCGTGGCGGGGCCGACGCGGCCTGGGTCGCGGAGTCCTTCGTGGGCGGCCGGGAGTTCAACATCGACGGCGTCTGGTCGCAGGGGCGGCTGCGGTGGTGCTCGGTCTCCCGGTTCCACGAGCGGCCGATGAGCACGAACACCGGTGCCGTACTGGCCTCGCAGGTGCTGTCGCGGAAGGAGAACGCCGAGTTCCTCGACGGCGCGAGGGCACTGGCCGAGCGCGCCCTGGGCGGCCTCGGCGCCCCTGACTGCGTCTTCCACCTGGAGGCGTTCGAGGACGGCGACGACCTCGTCTTCGGTGAGTGCGGCACCCGCACTCCCGGCGCCCACCACACCGAGATCGTGCAACTGACCCACGGCGTCGACCTCTACGACCTCACGGTGGGTCTGGCCCTCGGGGAGGACGCGGCCGACCTGCTCGCGCCGAAGGACCCCGAGGCGTACTTCGCCTACATCTACCTGCGCCGGTTCGAGGGAGTGGAGCTGACCCGGGCGGACTTCGAGAAGCACTTCGCGTTCCATGAACTCAGCTACCCGGACACCATCGGAGGCGGCGGCACCGGTTCGTACGGCCGGGCCGGTCACGCTCTCGTGTCCGCTCCCGACAACGCCCGGCTCGGCGAACTCATGGGCCGGATAGTCGAGTTCAACGAGTCCGGCCGTGTCTGACGCCCGCGCCCTCGTCCTCAGCACCGGCAAGCCGCTCTTCGACGCGGCCCGCGCCGCCTTCGCCGCCGAGGTCGAGTACCTGGACCTCCACGCGGGCGAGGCGTCCGGCGGCAGGCTCACCGTGCCGTCCTTCGACCACGAGCGCGAGACGCTCGCCGCCGTCGACCGGCTCATGGCGAAGCGGCCCTTCCGGTACGTGCTCGCGACCTCCGAGAGCAACCTCGCGTTCGCCGCCTTTCTGCGCAGCAGATACGGGCTGCCAGGCCTGGGCTTCGAGGCGGCCCTGACGGTGACCAACAAGTGGCGGATGAAGCAGTGGATCAGGCCGTCCCTGCCCACGGCCCGCTGCTGGCTCTCCGGTGACCTCGCCACCGCGTCCGCGCTCGGCGCCCTCCCTCCGGAGGTGGTGGTGAAACCGCTGTCCGGATCCTCCAGCAAGGGGGTGCGCCGGATGCCGGTCGAGCAGGCACAGGAACTCGCCGCCGCCGGTGACGAACTCTTCCTCGTGGAGGAGGCCGTCGACGCGGAGTGCGAGCTGCATGTCGACGGGGTGGTCCGCGGCGGTGAACTGCGGGCGGCGTTCGCCTCGGCCTACGACCGGCCGGTGCTGAGCGCCGCCGGAACGACCCGGGCGAGCATCCATCTGCCGCCGGGTGACCCACGCCGTGAGCCCGCGCTGCGGGCCGCCGAACGCGCTGTCGCCGCCCTCGGCATCGCCGATTTCGTCTTCCACCTGGAGCTCTTCCAGGCGGGCGACAGGCTCCTGTTCAACGAGGTCGCCCTGCGCCCGGCCGGGGGCGGAGTCGCCGAGTCGCTGCGCGAGTTCCACGGCGTCGACCTCTGGGACGAATTCGTCCGGATCCAGCTCGGCAGACCACCGGGGCCCGGCCTGCCGGCCGGCGACGGGCCGGCTGGGTTCAGTGGCGTGATCGGAGTGGCGGCGCCCAGCCCGGGCAGCCGCCGACGCGTCCCCGAGGACTCCGAGTTGCTGGCGGTGCCCGGCATCGTAGGCGTCTCTCCTGGAAGTTCCCGGACCGAATCGGAAGCGGGCCTCGGCAGTTCCTGCGCCTTCTCGCGGCTCGCGTTCTTCTCGTGCCCCGACGAGGCGGCCGTGCACGCGGCCCTGGCCGGCGTCGGCCGGCTCTCGGGCGGCTGACGGCCGCAGAGCCTGCGCCTGCCCCTTCACCTCACCGATGCCTCACGACAGGTCGTTTCTCCATGCCGTCCGCCGAGCCGCCGTCGCGACAGCTCGATCCGCCCGCGCCCGCTCCGGCGCACCGCTCGTCCCGCCTGTTCTTCACCCTGTTCTTCACCCTGTCGTCCTTCGCCGAGGGCGGCCAGGCGGTCGTACTGCTCTGGCTCACCTACGCGCTGACGAACAGTGCCCTGCTCATCGGTGTCATGGTGGTCCTCGGCTACCTACCCGCGGCACTCCTCGGGCTGCTGTTCAAGAGGTTCGCGGACCGGGGACGGGCCGGCCGGGTGGCGCGCAGCACCAACACGGCGCTCTCCGTGGTGTCACTCGTGCTCGCCGTCCAGCACTTCTCCTCCGGCGGTCGTACGGCCCTGTCCATCACCGTCATCGCCCTGAGCCAAGTCGTGCTGTCCATCGCGAAGATGTTCAACAAGGCGGCGCTGAACCGGCTGATCCGGGGCGCGTTCGAGCGGGAGGAGGCGCGGCGGCTCCTCGCGGTGTCCCAGTCGGCGTCGCTGACCGGACAGGTCTTCGGCGCGGGGCTGGCCGGGGTGGCGCTCGCCCAGGGCTGGATCACGGCGGCGCTGATCTGCGCGGCGCTGGCGTACGCCGCGAGCGCGGGCTCCCTGTCCCTCGGCACCCGGGGCTACGCCGACCGGGCCGAACAGCAGCCGAGCACCGGGGAGAACCCGGCGGGCGGGGGGCGGGCGGCCGTCCCGATCCGCTGGAGCTCCGCCCTGATCGGGGTGCTCGTCTTCTCCGTGCCCAGCAGCGGCGCACTGCAGTTCCTGAACACGATCCTGGTGCCCCTCGCCAGCACCGTCGCCCCCGAACAGCCGTCGTACTACGCGCTGTTGAACATCGTCACGATCGCCGGCGGCTTCCTCGCCGGCGTCCTGCTGTCGACGGGTGCCGTCTCGTCCCGGCGGGTGCTCGGCTGGGCGCTGCCGGTGACGGTCGCCCTGTCGCTGGCACTGGCGCTGGTCGATGCCGCGTATCTGGTGGCGGTGGTCGCCTTCGGTCTGTCGCTGGCCGTCACCTGTCACGTGATCTGTATGCAGGTGCTGACGAATCAGGTGCCCGCGGACCATGAGGTGGGGCAGTTCGCGGTGGTCCGCAATGTGGTGGCGTCGCTGGCCAAGGCGGTGTTCTCGTTCGCCGCGGGCACGCTGGTCGGGGTGTACGGCGTCGCCGTGGCCTTCGTCGTGCTCGCCTGCGGCACGGCGCTGTTCGCCGCCGGGTGGCTGGTGATGCGGCCGCGGTGGGACACGCCGGGTACGCCGGGCACGTCCGCGCGCTGAGTCTGTGATCCACGCAGTGAGGAACGGGAAGGAGACGGTGACATGGTGTTCGACGGAACAGGGAGCCGCGGTGAGTTCACCGCCTGGCTGCGGTCGGCGCGCGACGGGCTCGTGACCGGCGACGGAGGCAAAGAGCGGGCGCTGCGGGCGCTCGGCCTCGACGACGCGGGACTGCTCGCGTTCGCGCGGGCGCGGCGCGTCGTGGTCAGCCTCCCGCACGCGAGCCCGAACGTCTTCTTCCCCCGCGTCGGCGTCTCCTGGTACGTGCGCCATCTGCAGCGCCACGACCCGTCGGCCTTCCATCTGCGGGTCGCACTGACGCATGTGAACTTCTCGGACCTCGGATGGCGGCCCTACGCGTGGTGGTTCCTCGATCAGGACGGCGCGCTGGCCCGCGAGACCCTGTTCACCCGGAACAAGAAGGCCAAGCACGTGGTCGTCGCCGGACAGCGGCCGATGGGCGAGGTGCCGCCGCGTGCGGTCGGCGCGGATCGGGAGGCGGCCGAACTGGCCCTGCACGGAGCCGATCGCGCCCTCTCGCACCTGCTGCTGATGTCGGCCGTGGAGCGCGCGGCCGGGCTCACGGTGCCGGGCCGGACGCTGTATCTGCCGCTGGACCTGCTCGTCGCGTTCTTCCGCGACGGTCTCCCGGGAGCCGGGTCCGACGAGTCCGGCGGCTGGCCGGCCGCCCTGTTCGGGCTGCGGACGCGGGCCAGGAAGCTCGACGGCACGGGCCGGCTGGTCGACTGTGACGCCGTCGGCGAGGCGTTCGTCCTCGACAACTCCTCCAACATCGCGCTGCTTTCGCTGCTCGGCTGTGCGGGTGTGGTGGGCGGAGCGAAGATGGCGGGCTACTGGGGGGAGATCGAGGACCGCGTGGCGCGGGCGGGCCGACTCAGCGGGGTGCCGGTGCCGGTGCCCGAGTTGCTCCGACTGCCCGACGGAGTCGCGTACGAGGACGTCGTCCGTCCGTCGTCAGGGCTCGCGGCGGAGCTGGCGGCGGCCGGCATCGGGTACTCGCAGGGGATGGCGGTGGCCGAGCACGGCAGGTTCGCCGAGGAGGCGGATCCCTTCCGGTGACCGCGTCCGCGGGTCAGAGCCTGTGTCTAAACCCCGTCCGGATCAGACCGCGGCGTCTGGTGCGTGCGATCGCAAGGCGGCTGGAAGTCCTCGTAGCGGAGCTACTGGGGCTTTCGGCCAACACGGCGAGCGTGCGTGCCAGGCGTCGCGGGCCCGGGCGGGGTTTAGACACAGGCTCTCAGTTCCAGCCATAGGCCATCGCCGCCTTGACCAGCTCCGCCTTGTTGCCCAGGGCGAGTTTGGCCCGAATGCGTTTGACGTAGGTGTCCACGGTGTGGCGGCTGATGCCCAGGCGGCGCGCCGCCTGATCGTGCGTCAGGCCATCGGCGAGCAGCCGCAGCACCTGCCGCTCGCGGACCGAGAGCGCACCCGCTTCCTTTGCCGCCCCGGCCGACCGGGGCGGCAGCTGCGCGTTCCGCGCCGCCAGGTGCACGGCGGCGGCCAGGGCCATGGGATCCGTGCGCTCGGGCAGACAGAGGGTCACTCCCGGGCGCGGCTGCTCGGCGGCAGCGTCGGAGAGCATCAGGACGCAGGAGGCCCTGGCCGCCGCGGCCTCGATCCCGGCCAGATGTGGCCGCCCGAGCGGCCGGTCGATGACGAGCACGTCGAATCGGTCGGGTAACACCAGGGGGACGCCCGGCAGTGCGAGGGCCGCCGCGCTCAGCACGTGCACCCGCATGTCCGGGAATTCGGACAGCGCGTGCCCAACTGCCCATGCGATGAGCGGGTGTTCATGGACCACACCGATGTCATACATCGTGACCTCACCTGATGTTCGAGTGCAGGAATCCTGCAACACCCCCCTTGCGGTGGCCTGTTCGGATCGTGCGGACTCCTTGCGACCTCGTTACCGCCCCCTTGCCGACGGGTTGCCATTCCCTTGCCGTCCGCTTGCCGTCCGGTGACGGAATACCGCCGGGTGATCTTGGAGGGGCCCAGCCGGCGTGCCAAGATCACGAACGGATGGTCCAGGCATTCGTCGGCCCGCCACGTTCGGCACGGCCACAAGCGCGAGAACGGTGGGGATCACATGTACGCACCTCGGACGCCGGGCCCGCCGCCACTGACGGAGCGGGACCATCCGTCCGGGTTGCTGCTGCGTGTCATGGGACCCATGTCGGTGCGGCACGCGGACGTGGACCTCCCGCTCGGCCCACCGCTGCGGCGGGCCCTGCTCGCCCTGCTGCTCATACGCCTGGGCCGGGTCGTGCCCACCGAGCAGCTCATCGAGGAACTGTGGCGGAACGAGCCGCCACGGCAGCCCGTCGCCGCGCTGCAGAGCCACGTCTCCCATCTGCGGCGTGCGCTCGATCCGGCGGCCGGCCCGGGCACCCGGTCGGCCCTGCGGCATCTGGCACCCGGATACATCCTCCAGCTCTCCCCCGAGCAGGTCGACGTGTGCCGCTTCGAGCAACTGGTGGCATCGGGGCGGCAGTTGCTGGACCGCGGCGAACACCTCTCGGCGCGCGCCCGGCTCAGCGAGGCGCTGGAGCTGTGGCAGGGCCACCCGTACGGCGAGTTCGGCGCCCACCCGCGGCTCAGCGACGAGGGCGCACGCCTTGAGCAGCTCCGGCTCACCGCCCTGGAGTCGTGCGCCGAGGCCGGACTCGCCCTCGGCGCGGCCGACGAGGTCGCGGCCGGCCTCGGCCAGGAGGCGGGCCTGAACCCGGCGCGCGAGCGCCTTGTCGGCCATCTGATGACCGCGCTCTCCCGTCTCGGGCGGCAGGCCGAGGCGCTCGAACTGTACGAGCGCACGCGCAGCCACCTGGCCGAGGAGTTCGGCGTGGACACCGCCCCCGGCCTCCAGCGCGTCCGCGACGCCATCCTGCGCCAGGAGCTCGGCGACGGCCTGCCGGCGGACCAGCCGGAACCGGTCGAGCTCGCCGCCGGGCCGGGACCCGACTCCGCGGAAGCGGAGGCTCCGTCCCCGTTCGCCGGCCGGGACCAGGAACTGCACCGTCTGGTGGGCGCCGCGGCCGGCGCGCTCACCGGCCACGGTCACGTGGCCAGCGTGCTCGGCCCCGCCGGCGTCGGCAAGACGCGGCTCCTGCTGGAGCTCGCCCCCCGTCTGGAAGCCGCCCCCGGGGAACTGGAAGTGGTCTGGAGCCACTGCTTCCAGGGCGAGGGAGTCCCGCCCTACTGGCTGTGGACGCAGGTACTGCGCCGGCTCTCGGCCACGCGGCCGGAGGCCTTCCGCGCCGCGACGGAGCCCTTCGGCGCGCTCCTCGCCCCGCTGATGCCCGAACGGTCGCGGCGGACCGGCGACGGACAGGGCGGCGAAGTCGACTGGGCGCAGGCCCGGTTCCTCTCCCACGACGCGGTGTGCGAGGTCCTCCTCACCCTGGCCGCGCAGCGTCCTCTCGTCCTGCTCCTGGAGGACCTGCACTGGGCCGACACCGCCTCCCTCGAACTGCTCCGGCTGCTCGCCATCCGCCGCCAGGGCAATCCGCTCAGCATCGTGCTGACCGCCCGTGACTTCGAGGTCGAGTCCGACGCCGCCATGCGGCGCACCCTCGCCGAGACCCTGCGGGGCCCCCGGACGGAGACGCTGCGGCTCGGCGGCCTCTCCCGGACCGCCGTCGCGGCGCTGGTCCGGGCGCAGGCCGGGCCCGGGGTGTCGACCGAGGTCGTCGATGCCCTGCACCAGCGCAGCAGGGGCAACCCCTACTTCGTCATGCAGCTCCTCTCCCTCCTCGGCGACGTCCGTCAGCTGCACGACCAGGGCGCCGCGGACATGCTCCTCGCCCGCATCCCGACGGGCGTGCGCGAGGCGCTGCGCCAGCGCTTCACCTCGCTTGCGGAGCCCGTCCTGCGGGTGCTGCGGCTCTGTGCCGTCATCGGCACCGAGGTCGACACGGACCTGCTGCACCTCACCGCCGTCGAGGACGAACCGGTCGCCACGGCCCTGGAGTCGGCGATCCGCGCCGAGCTGCTCGACGAGGACCCGCACCGCCCTGGCCGGCTCCACTTCGCCCACGCGCTCGTCCAGGAGACGCTCCTCGACGAGCTCTCGCACGAGGAACGCTGCCGGCTGCACGCCCGCGTCGCGTCGGGCCTGTGCGCCCGCGGGCACCGGCAGAGGGAGGAAGAGGAGATCGAACGCGTCGCCCACCACAGCTGGCGCGCCGAGGACGCCCTGCCGGCCCGCGAGGTCCTCCCCCGGCTGCTGCGCGCCGCCGAACAGGCCGAGCAGCGCCTCGCGTACGAACAGGTCGAGAGCTGGCTGCGCCGCGCCGTCCGCCTGATCCGCTTACTGCCGCCCGGCGACGACTCGACCCCGGTCCTGGAGCAGCGGCTGCACATCCAGCTCGGTCAGGTACTGGCCATCACCCGCGGCTACGGCGACGCCGAGGCCGAGGCGCTGCTCGGCCAGGGCCGCGCCCTCAACGCCGTCACCGGAGCCCCCGAGGACCCGTCGGTGCTGTGGGCCCTGTGCGCGGGCCTCCTGGTCACCGGGCGGTACGACGACTCCCGCCGGTTCTCCGGCCTCCTGCGCACGATCGCCGACCGCACCGGCCACCCCGTCGCGCAGCTCGGCGCGGCCTACGGCGAGGGAATCGTCCTGCACATCCGCGGCCGGCTCCCCGAGGCGCTCACCGCGCTGGACGGCGCCGTCGAAACGGCGGACCGTTTCGCCCGCGAGGGACACTCCCTGGCCCGTACGTTCCAGCACGACCCCCGCGTCTCCTGCCGCTCCTACGACGCCTTCACCCACTGGCTCCTCGGCGACCGCGCCACCGCGACCGAACGCCGCCGACAGCTGCTCCGGTTGACCGCGTACGAGAGCAGGCCTTCCGACCGCGCCTTCGCCCTCTACGTGGACGCGGTCCTGGCCGCCTGGGAGGACGACGTCGACACGGCGCTGCACTCGGGCGCGGAGGGTTCACGCCTGGCCGGCGAACACGGGCTGCTCTACTGGAAGGCGATGCTGAACCTCCCCGAGGGTTGGGGCCTGACCCACTCCGGCCGCGAGGCCGAGGGCATCACCCTGATGCAGTCCGCCCTCGCCGAACTCCGCCCTTCCCGAACCCACCTCCGCCTGCCCCTCCACCTGGGTCTCCTCGGCCAGGCCCAGCACCACGCGGGCCGGCAGGAGGACGCGCGGAACACCCTCCACAAGATGCTGGCGGTCGTGGAACACCGCCGCGAACACACCTACCTCCACCCCGCCCTGCCCCCCACCCGCCTGCTCCACACACTGCTGGGCCGGGGCGCGGCGGAACGAGTACTGAGGGCGTGATCACGCCTCGAACCGCCCACCCCTCACATGTCGTCCGACCCCGACCGCACCCGGGCCGGCACATACCCCGCTGCCGGACGCAGCGTAAGTACCATCGTCATGCCCCCGCCCGGGGTGTCCTCCGCCGCCAGTGTGCCTCCTATCGCCTCGGCGAAGCCCCGGGCCACTGCCAGGCCCAGGCCCACCCCGGCGCCCCGTGGAGCGTCTCCGTAGCGTTGGAACGGGGCGAAGATGCGGTCCTTCGCGGCGTCCGGGACGCCGGGGCCCCGGTCCACCACGCGGACCTCCACGCGGTCGGCGATCGTGCTCGCTGAGACCAGGACGCGCTCCCCCTCGGGGCTGTACTTCACCGCGTTCTCCACGATGTTGGCCATCGCGCGCTCCAGGAGGCCGGGGTCCGCCCGGACCATCGGTAGGTCCTCGGGGATGTCCAGTACGACGCTGTCCTCGGGGACGCCGCCCAGCGCCATCGGCACGACCTCGTCGAGGTCCGTCTCGCGGATCAGCGGGGTGACCGTGCCGGTCTGGAGGCGGGACATGTCGAGCAGGTTGCCCACCAGGTGGTCGAGGCGGTCCGCGCCCGCCTCGATCCCCTCAAGGAGCTCCGCCTCGTCCGCCTCGGACCACTCCACGTCGTCCGAGCGCAGCGACGTGACCGACGCCTTGATGGAGGCCAGCGGGGTGCGCAGGTCGTGGCTCACCGCGGCGAGCAGCGCGGTGCGGATGCGGTCGCCCTCCGCGTAGAGCCTTGCCTGGTCGGCCTCTTCCTTCAGGCGGCGGCGGTCCAACACCACTGCTGCCTGCGCCGCGAACGCGCCCAGGACCCGGCGGTCCTCCGCAGGTAGTACGCGTCCCGACAGGGCGAGCGCCATGTGGTCGCCCACCGGCATGTCCACGTCTGCGTCCTCGGGGCGCTCCACCGGCCGGGGCCCTACGCTCGCCGAGCACGTCCACGGCTCGACCTCGCTCGTACGCTCAAGGAGGGCCACCGATTCCATCGCGAACGTTTCGCGGACCCGCTCCAGCAACGCGTCCAGACTCGTCTCGCCCCGCAGCACGCTGCCCGCCAGGAAGGAGAGGATCTCCGACTCGGCGCGCAGCCGGGCCGCCTGGTGAGTGCGGCGGGCCGCCAGGTCCACGACGGACGCCACCGACACCGCGACCGAGCCAAAGATGACGATGGCGACGATGTTGTTGGGGTCGCTTATCGTCAGGCGGTGGACCGGCGGGGCGAAGTAGTAGTTCAGGAGCAGGGAGCCGACCGCCGCCGACGCCAGTGCCGGGAGGAGGCCGCCGAGGAGCGCCGCCGCCACCGTCAATGACAGGAAAAGCAGCATCTCGTTGGCGAGGCCCAGGTCCGTGTCGATGCCGGTCAGGAGCAGGGTGAGCAGTACGGGGCCGGCCACCGCCGCCGCCCAGCCCCACATCAAGCGGGCCCGGCCCAGGCGGGTGCCGCGCGCCACCGGCAGGCCCCGCCCGCGCGCGGCCTCCTCGTGGGTGACGATGTGGACGTCGAGGTCGGGGCCCGAGTCGCGGGCCACGATCGCGCCCACCCCGGGGCCGAACACGTACTGCCACGTGCGGCGGCGGCTCGAACCCAGCACGATCTGCGTCGCGTTGACACCCCGCGCGAAGTCGAGCAGGGCAGGGGGAACGTCGTCACCCACCACGTGGTGGAAGCTTCCGCCCACGTCCTCGACCAGGGTGCGTTGGACCGCCAGTTCCCTGGGTGAGGCGGAGGCCAGGCCGTCGCCCCTCGCCACGTACACCGCCAACACCTCGCCGCCCGCGCCCTTTTCGGCGAGGCGGGCGGCCCGGCGGATGAGGGTGCGGCCCTCCGGTCCGCCGGTCAGGCCGACGACGATGCGCTCGCGCGAGCCCCAGATCTTCGAGACGCTGTGCTCGCTGCGGTACTCCTGGAGGTATTCGTCGACCCGGTCGGCGACCCACAGCAGCGCCAACTCCCGCAGCGCGGTGAGGTTTCCGAGCCGGAAGAAGTTGGAGCGGGCCGCATCCACCTTGTCCGGCTTGTAGATGTTGCCGTGCGCCATGCGGCGGCGCAGCGCCTGGGGCGACATGTCGACGAGCTCGACCTGGTCGGCCCGGCGCACCACCTCGTCCGGCACGGTCTCCCGCTGGCGTACACCCGTTATCGACTCGACGACGTCGCCCAGGGACTCCAGGTGCTGGATGTTGACGGTGGACACGACGTCGATGCCCGCGTCGAGCAGCTCCTCGACGTCCTGCCAGCGTTTGGCGTTGCGCGAACCCGGGATGTTGGTGTGGGCCAGCTCGTCGACGAGGGCCACGGCGGGCCGCCGCTCCAGGACCGCGTCCACGTCCATCTCGGTGAACTGCGAGCCCCGGTAGGCCAGTTCACGTCGGGGAAGCTGTTCGAGGCCGTGCAGCATCACCTCCGTACGCGGCCTGCTGTGGTGCTCGACCAGCGCGACCACGCAGTCCGTACCGCGCTCCACCCGCCGGTGCGCCTCGGACAGCATCGCGTACGTCTTGCCGACGCCCGGCGCAGCGCCGAGGTAGATCCGAAGCTTGCCGCGTGCCATGGTTCCGATCTCTGTGTACGAGGGACGGGTTACGAGCACGGGCAGTGCTCAGACCTCGAAGCGGTAGCCCATGCCCGGTGCCGTGATGAGGTACCGCGGATGTGAAGGGTCCGCTTCGAGTTTGCGTCTCAACTGGGCCATGTAAACGCGGAGATAGTTGCTCTGCGTACGGTAGCTGGGCCCCCACACCTCCTGCAGCAACTGGCGCTGGGTGACCAGCCGGCCGCGGTTGCGGATCAGGACTTCCAGGAGGTGCCACTCGGTGGGGGTGAGCCGCACGTCGTTCCCGCCGCGCTTCGCCTTCTTGGCGAGGAGGTCGAGGGTGAAGGCTTTGGTGGTGACGACTCCCCCGTCGGCGCCCTTCGTGGCGGGTTCGACCCTGCGGGTCGCGACCCGCAGCCGGGCCAGGAGCTCGTCCATGCTGAACGGCTTGGTGATGTAGTCGTCCGCGCCCGAGTCGAGGGCCTCGACCTTCTCGTCGGAGGTGTTGCGCGCGGAGACCACCAGGATCGGCGCCCGGCACCAGCTGCGCAGCCGGCGCATCACCTCGATGCCGTCCATGTCGGGCAGCCCGAGGTCTAGCAGGACCGCGTCCGGGGGCTGCACGGCGGCCAGTTGGAGGGCGGTGGCGCCGTCCGTCGCCGAGTCCACTTCGTATTTTCGCGCCTTCAGGTTGATCTCAAGAGCCCGTACGAGCTGTGGTTCGTCCTCCACCACCAGCACCCGGGTCATCGGCGTGCCGCCTTCCTGTTGTGCGCGGAATTCCTACGACTGCCCGGCGGTGCGGGAGCCGGGGCCCGGAGGTCCTCCGGGGCCGGGGCTCCCGCCCGCCGTCGTAAGTGGCTCACTTCTGCGTGAGTTCCTTGAGTGCGATGTTGAGCTTGAGGACGTTGACGCCGGGCTCGCCGATGAAGCCGAGGATCCGGCCGTCGGTGTTCTCGCTGACGAGCTTCTCGACCTGCTTGACGTCGAGGTGGTTCTGCTCGGCGACCCGGTGGACCTGGATCCTGGCGTACGCCGGGGAGATCTGCGGGTCGAGGCCGGAGCCGGAGGAGGTGACCGCGTCGGCGGGCACGTCGGCCGGGTTCACCTGGTAGCCGGCGGTCGAG
>NZ_LGDD01000014.1 GCF_001279695.1 Streptomyces sp. WM6378 | reverse complement strand
CATCGACGTCGCCACCGGCGAGGCCGCCAAGGCCCACCACCAGCGCTCCGACGTGTGTGCCGTGCCCGCCGCCGGCATCGTCGCCGAAGCCATGGTCGCCCTCGTCCTCGCCGACGCCGTCGCCGAGAAGTTCGGCGGCGACAGCGTCCCCGAGACCCGCCGCAACGTCGAGTCCTACCTCGACGCGCTGTCCATTCGCTGAGCTGTGACCAGGGCCGATGCGGGCCGTGCCCCACACCGGCCCGCTCCCCTGGTGCCCGGGGCAACACCACCCCGCACGGGAGGCTTCACCGCTCTGTCCCGGCACGCGGCAACGACGGCCTCCTGCGCCGGGCCCTGGTGGTGTGCCGAGTGACGGCAGAGACAACCAGGTGCGTGGAGAACCTCGTTCGGGCAGGCGCCGGGCGGACATGGTGGGCATACGCCAGCACAGGGTTGCCGACCAAGCCGGGAGCGTCGTGAACATGTCTGCTTTCAAGCAACGAGCGATCTTCGACGATGTCGTCGGCGAGCTCAGCGCCGCGCTGTTCTCCTCGTTCCGCCGCAAGGACCAGCGACACAAGGCGGAGACCTACCTGCATGGCCTCCTCAGCACCGTCGGGCGCAAAACCATCCGCAATATCGCTGCTCAGGTGGGCGGTCCCGCCGACACCGAGCAGAGTCTGCATCACTTCATCAGCAGCTCCCCCTGGGACTGGCGGCCCGTACGTGCCGCACTCACCGACTATCTGGAACAGATGAGTTCACCGCAGGCTTGGGTGGTGCGGGCCATGCAGATACCCAAAGGGGGCGAGTACTCGGTGGGCGTCGACCGGATTTTCGCCCCGCATCTGGGCGAGATGTTCCGCGGGCAGCAGGCCTTCGGGGTGTGGCTCGCCTCCGAGGAGCTGAGCGCGCCGGTCAACTGGCGCATGCTGCTGTCGGACCAGTGGATCAGCGACCCCGAGCGCAGGGGCCGCGCGGGAGTCCCCGACGGGGCCCGCCCGGAGACCCCGGACGAGTGCGCGGTCGCGGCCGTGCTGGACACGGCACAGTACGGAAGCCCTTCACGCAGACCCGTAGTGATCGACTTGCGGCGGGGCAACCCGCACACGGCGATGCCTCACCTCACCGCGTCGGGTGTCCCCGTCCTCGCCCGCGTCAGTTCCTCCTGCCGAGTGACCGTGGCCGACCGGGCGTTGCCCGGATTCGGCGCCGGAGCACTTCCGGCTCGACGGATCCTGGAGGCGGTGAAGGGACTTCGCCGCCCGGTGTCCTGGGCGGACCCGGCCGCCCACGGGGCCACGAGGACTTCGCTCGTCGCGGCGATCCCCGTGTCCTTCCCCTCGCCAGAAGGGGTCCGGCCGCGGCCGCTGCTGTTACTGGGCGAATGGCTCGACCCGTCGCGCCCGCCGGTCCAGCTGTGGCTCACCGATCTGACGCAGATGCCGATGGCGGCGCTGCTGCGCCTGACGAAGCTCACGCACCGGGTCGACCGGGACTTCGCGCACGTCGGCACCACGACCGGTCTGCTGGATTACGCCGGCCGCTCCTTCCAGGGCTGGCACCGGCACATCACCCTCGCCTCGGCAGCCCATGCGGCCCATGTGCTGACAGCCGAAAACTATGTGATGGGCCGCGCCGCCTGATGGCTCGCCGCGGCGTTCCTTTGCCGTTGCAGGAGACCGCGAGTCTGCTGAAGTCGCAGCGCCAACTGCACCTCAAGCAACCTTTCCGGCTGCTGCCACTGGGGACCCAGCAGTTCGGTGATGCGCTTGAGACGGCGCCAGACGGTATTGGGGTGCACATGAAGCGATTCGGCCGCATTGGTCGGGCTGCCTCCGCCCGCGAAGTAGGCACCCAGGGTGGCGACGAGGTCGGTCTGCCAGTCACGGTCATGGCTCAGCACGGGGCCGAGAGTCGATTCGATGAATCCTTCGGCATCGTGCTGGTCGGACAACAACAGCCCGAGGAACCCGAGTTCCCGGGCGGAAGCCGTGCTGCCCCGTGCGTTGAGCGCGGTCAGCGCGTCCAGGCAGCGCAGCGCTTCCTGGTAGATGCGGCCGGTGTCGGCCGGCCCCTTGCCCGGGCCGCCGACACCGACCGATACGGAGTGGCCGAGAACGGAGGACAGTTCCTCAGCGACGGCCCGGGCTGCCCCGGACGGGTCCTCGCCGGGTAACAGCAGCACGATGCAGCCGTCGCGCGCGGTCTTGAGCCCGGACATCCGGTGCGCGTAGGAAGAGGCCCAGACCAGAGCACGGCCTGGTTCGCCGCCTTCGGGTCGGACGACGAGCAGGACGTACGGCGCGTCCAGGTCGAGACCGAACTGGCCGACGCGCTGGGCCATGTGCTGCAGTTGGTGCGCGGCGCGCGGGTGCGAGGCCAAAAGGTCGTCGAGGAGCTCGTCGCGCACGGGCCCTTCGGCCATGGCGGTGGAGCGCTGGAGCAACAACTGGATCGCGAAGGCCTGGGCGGTGAGGTACAGCAGGCGCTCGTCCTCGCCGACCAGGGCTGTGGCGGGGCGCAACACCAGCTGGCCGAGGTTCTCGGCTCCGGCGATCACGGGCGCCACCCATGTGTTGCCGACGGCGGCTACGACACCCCGGCGTGCATGGGCGTCGAGGGCGCCTTCGGCCACAGCGGTTTCGTCCAAGTCGGCGATGTCCCCGCCGGCCAGGATCCGGCCGCCGGGATCGCGCAGTTGGAGGGTTCCGTCCAAGGCATCACCGGCTGCCTTCGCCACGCTGGTGAGGTCGGCGCCGGCCAGGAGCATGTTCATGGTGCGGCTGTGGGCCTCGCTGAGCTGTTGCATGCGTACGAGGCTGGTGCGGGTGCGAAAGCCGTCCAGTTCGAGCTCGTCGATATCGCCCCTGGCCTGTTCGAGGCGCTCGGCCCTCTCGATGGCCACGGCCGCCAGTACAGCCAGTGAGCAGACCACGCCGAGTTCGTCGGGGCAGAAGTGCCGTACCGTGCGGCAGGCGCCGTAGAGCACCCCGACAGTACGGTCGCCGTTGACGAGCGGCACGGCCATGAGGGCGTGCAGGCCTTCGGCCTGGATCACTTCGTTGAAGCGCTCCCGGCCCTCGATGCCATCGTCGGCCCGATAGTCGGCGGTCCACACCGGGGCTCGGGTGGCCAGGGCGCGATGTCCCAGACCCCAGCCCTGGTCGATCTGAAGTCCGTTGACCAGGGCGGTGATCGAGCCTTCTGAGGTGTGTAGGTACATCGCACCCTGCCCATCGAGGAGGGCAACGCACGTCAGATCGAAGTTGAGGAGCCGCCTCACCCGCCTGGTGACCACCCGTAGCAAGGAGTCGAGGTCGTGCGGGAACGTCAGGTCACGAGCCGTGTCGACCAGATCCGCCAGGCTGTCTTCGCGCTGCCGGCGTCGGCCCTGCGACACGTGGATCCTGCCCGCGAGTGCGACGGCCCGTTCCAAGCGAGCGAGGTTCTGCGGAGGTTGGCCGGCCCGGCGTGCCCGCTGCAGCAACTCCTCCAGCCTGCCCGGCGGTGCCTCCTCGGCAAGGAGTTCGAGGATGGTGAGCAGATTGGTCTCCGTGGCGCCCGATTCATCCGTCATGCGCTGCTCCCCTAGGGCACTCCATTCACAGATAGGCTGAACGTAATTCTTTGGTGATCTTTAAGTCAATCGGTGACCTGCGGTAATGGCCATCCGCTACGCCGCGACGTCTGCGCGGGCCCACACCTCGCCGGTCACGGCCGAACAGCACGCTTTGCGCGCTGAAGGCTGCTGCGGGCGGCTGCTGCCACCCGGTCCGGGGTGAGGCCGAACCGCTGGTAGAGCGACTGGTAGGGAGCGGAAGCACCGAACTGCTCGATACCCATGGCCTCTCCGGCATCCCCGATGAAGGCGTGCCAGCCCAGCGAGGTGCCGGCCTCCACAGAGACCCGGGCCTTCACGTGGGGCGGCAGCACGAGGTCGCGGTAGTCCTGGTCCTGTTCGCGGAACCATTCCACGCACGGCATCGACACCACACGGGTGCTGATTCCCTCCTCCTGGAGGAGGCCGCGCGCGGCCAGGGCTATGTGAACTTCGCTGCCGGTTGCGATCAGGATGGCCTCGGGGGCATCGTCACTGGCCTCGGCCAGGATGTATCCCCCGCGGGCGACTCCCTCGGCCGGGGCCAGACCTGAGGAATCGCTCCGGTCGAGCACGGGCAGGTTCTGCCGGCTCAGGCACAGCCCCGCGGGCCGGTCGGTGTGTTCGAGGACGGTCCGCCAGGCGATGACCGTCTCATTGGCATCCGCGGGGCGGACGATGTCGAGGCCGGGGATGCCGCGCAGCGCCCAGAGGTGCTCGATCGGCTGGTGAGTGGGACCGTCCTCGCCGAGCCCGATGGAGTCATGGGTCCAGATGTAGGTGACCGGCAGCTTCATCATGGCGGCGAGGCGGACCGCCGGACGCATGTAGTCGGAGAAGACCAGGAAGGTGCCGCCGTAGGGGCGGGTACCGCCGTGCAGGGCGATGCCGTTGAGGATGGCACCCATGGCGTGTTCGCGGATGCCGAAGTGGACCGTGCGTCCGTAGCGGTGTCCGGCGAAGGCTTCGGTCGCGAACTCCTCGGGGACGAAGGAGGGCTCCCCCTTCATGGTCGTGTTGTTGCTGTCGGCCAGGTCCGCGGATCCGCCCCACAATTCGGGCAGTACCCCGGCGAGGGCGGAGAGCACTTCGCCGGACGCCTTGCGGGTGGCCATCTCCTGGCCGGGGGCGAAGACCGGCAGGTCCCGCGCCCAGCCTTCGGGGAAACGGCGGACGGAGATCCTGTCGTGGGCAGCGGCCCGCTGGGGGTGAGCGGTGCGCCAGTCCGCGTAGAGCTTGTCCCACCGTCCGTGCGCTTGAAGCCCGCGGTCCGCGGCCCGGCGGGCGTGGGCGAGGACCTCCGGGGGCACCTCGAAGGAGCGTTCAGGATCCAGACCCATGGCGGCCTTCGCGCCCGCTGCCTCCTCGCGACCGAGAGCGGCGCCGTGGATCTTGCCGGAGTTCTGCTTGTTCGGGGCCGGCCAGCCGATGATGGTGCGCAGCGCCACCAGTGAAGGCCGGTCGGTGACTTGGCGCGCCTGCTCCAGTGCGTCGTGCAGGGCGGGGACGTCCTCCTGGTAACCGTCGGGGGTGGTCCAGTCGACCTGCTGCACGTGCCAGCCGTAGGCCCGGTAGCGGGCGACCACGTCCTCGGACTGGGCGATGCGGGTGTCGTCTTCGATGGAGATGTGGTTGTCGTCGTAGAGGACGACGAGGTTGCCGAGCTTTTGGTGGCCGGCAAGGGAACTGGCCTCGTGGCTGATGCCCTCCTCCAGGTCGCCGTCGGAGGCGAAGACCCACACGGTGTGGTCGAAGGGCGACTGTCCCGGTGCGGTGTCGGGATCGAACAGGCCGCGCTCGCGGCGCGCCGCCATGGCCATGCCCACCGCGTTGGCCAGGCCCTGGCCCAGCGGGCCGGTGGTGGTCTCGACACCGGGCGTATGGCCGTACTCGGGGTGAGCCGGAGTGAGGCTTCCTTCGGTGCGCAGCGCCTTGATGTCGTCGATTTCAAGGCCGTATCCGGACAGGTACAGCTGGTTGTAGAGGGTGAGGCTGGAGTGCCCGCAGGACAGTACGAAGCGGTCCCGGCCCGCCCATTGCGGGTCGGCCGGGTCGTGACGCAGCAGCCGCTGGAACAGCAGATAGGCGGCCGGAGCAAGGCTCATGGCAGTACCGGGGTGGCCGTGGCCGGCGGTCTCCACCGCGTCGACCGCGAGGGCTCGGGCGACATCGACCGCGCGGCGATCGAGCTCGGTCCACTCGAAGGGGGCGGACAGCGGGGCCGGTGGTGTCGTACTCGCCTGGGGGTTCACAGGGTGCTCAGGGCTCCTAGTCGAGGAAGGATCTACGAGGCGGAAGCGGCTTGAGCCGGGCCTGTCTCAGCCGTCCCGGCCGACAGCGCGAGCCGGCTTGAGCCGTCCCCACCGCGGTCATCCTGAAGGGGGTGGGAGTGGTGGCCAACGGCTCCGGCGACAGCCCGTCAAGTCGGTCGGAAGTTCATCAAGTCGGTCCCGGTCGGGCTGCACCGCTCGCGGTTGGCTCAGGCCATGGCGCGGACTCCCGCAGCAGCACGTGGCCCCCCTGCGTACGTCTTTCGCATCACCGGGGCGCCGACCGCGCTCTGGGGTCCCCGGGAGGCGGATGTCGCGGCCCAGCCGGCTGGGCGGGGAATGGTGCCGCGCAGGGGTGCGTTGGCGGGAGCAGCGGCTTGGCTTCGCCGACGCACCCGCTGGTAGGTCGCGAGAATGCCGCGGGGGTCGCCGGTGTGGCGCAGCTCGTGCATCAGCCCCTCGTACAGCGGCTGTTGGGCGCGAAACCGCGAGAGGAACAGCACCAGGTCGTCCAGCAGGGCGCGGCATCGCCCCAGTTGTGCCTCGGCGGACATCCATTGGTCCAAGGCCCGCTGCCAGGAATGTTCGAGTCGGGATGCGTGGGCGCGCAGGTGGGGGCCGGTCAGCACGCCGGAGTACGGTTCGCCGGACCACAGGGCCAGGGCGCCTCGCAGCCGGCTGGCCGCGGTCTCGAAATCCTCGGTCTCCATCGCGCGGTAGCCGGCGCCCGCTTCCCGCTCGAAGGCCGCGACGTCACTGGTGCCTCCCCCGCTGTGGAGACGGTAGCCGCCCGGTAGTCCTGCCAGCACGGTATGAGCGGTGCGGCGCTCGCTGTGGGTGTCACCGGCGCGCCCCTGGCCGTGGGCGAGGGCAGCCTGGATGAGGGCTCTCACGTGCCGGACATGTCCCTCCAGCATGTCGGTGGCGCGGCGGGGCGGACCCGCGGGCCACAGTTCCTCGACCAGTACCGCTGTGGGCACCATGTGGTCGGCCTGTGTCGCAAGCAGCGCCAGGACCTGCCGCGTCTGCGCTTCGGTGGGTGTGATGGGTGTTCCGCCCTCGTGCACGGACAGTTCCCCCAAAAGCTTCAAGTCCATTCCGCCCCCTCGGTGTCCATCGCGCTTGTCGCCACGCCCGTTGAGCTCGCGGCGCCGCATGGTGCGCTCCCCCCGCACCCAAGTACACTAAATAATAGTAGTTGTTTTCTTTTTTTGAAACCCCGTGACACCGGAGGACGAGGCCCGCATACACAGTCGGCCTCTGTACGGAAACCCTCAACAAACTTCGCGCGCCCACCACTTGAAGAAGGGACGATGCTTTCGGCTCATGGGGACGGGCGGGCTCTGACATCGCGCCAAGGTCGCCGCCTCGTCGCATCTCCGCCTCCTGGGCAACCGCCTCCAGCGATCCGGTGCATGCGGAACTGACAAGATCGATGAAGACCGTCGAGTACGAAAGGGCAGTGACCAGCACACCGATGAGCCGCGAACTCCTTCACCCCACCCTTGACGAAATCCGCCTGGAGAACGTCATGAAGGCCCTCTCAGACCCGGTTCGGATGCACATGGTCCGCGAACTCTCGCGCACGACGGGTGAGTTGTCCGGCGCGTCCATCGATGTGCCGGTCAGCAAGGCCACGGCCACTCACCACTACCGGGTTCTGCGCGAGAGCGGAGTGATCCAACAGAACTACCGGGGCACCGCCAAGATGAGCAAGTTGCGACGAAGCGACCTCGATGCTCTTTTCCCTGGCTTCCTCGACGCCGCACTCACCGCGGCCGTGCACGAGATGGCCCGCCACAGCGGGTGTTCGAGTCAAGGGTGAGCGTCTGGACCAACGGCCCAGCGGGAGTGCGCGGCAGAGTGCGCGGAGCCGTGTGACGAGACGAGTGCATGGCGAGTATCGCCATGCACTCGTGCCCCGGTCCGGCCCGCCAGATCTTCGACCACGCGCCTTGACTCGCCCGGTCGGACGGGCCGTGCGGCGCCGGTATCGCTCCAGCGCCCCGGACATCTCCTAGCGGAGGGCGAGGACGCGCCGCCCTTCCTCCGGTCCCGGCCTCTCCCGGGTGGGAACGAAGGGTACGCGGACGCCCATCGTCAGCAGCCCCCGTTCACTCCGCACGCCCCGCCGAACTCCGCATCCTGCTGGGCCTGGGCGTCGAGGATCGCCTTGCGCAGCTGGGCGGGGCTCGGCACACCCTCGATACGGATGTCACCGACCAGGAGGGTCGGCACGGACTGCACGCGGTGCGCCTGCGCCTCGCGGAGCGCGTCCTGGTGCTTGTCGCTGTACGTGCCCTGCTCAAGGGCCTCACGGAACGCGGCGCCGTCCAGTCCGATCTCCTCGGCCAGCGGCTGCAGGACGTCGAGATGACCGAGGTCCCGGTCCTCTTGGAAGAACGCGCGGAACATACGACGCGTGTACTCGGCGCCCTTGCCGTGCTCGGCCGCGAATTGGTAGCCCTCGAAGGCGAGGCGGGTGTAGGGCTGCGGAGAGACGGTGGGCAGGGTGATGTCGACATCCAGACGGCGGGCCATGGGGTAGACGGCGCGCCGCCAGATGTCGGGCAGGTAGTCGTCCTCGGGCCGCAGGGTGGGCTGCGGGTGGGGACGCAGCTCGAAGGGCTTCCACTCGATCTCGACGTCGAGGTCGTTCGTCGCCTCTTCCAGCGGCCCCTCGGCCAACATGCAGAAGGGGCAGACGTAGTCGGACCAGACCTGGATCTTGACGGGAGTGCTCATCGCAGTCGGCCTTTCCGGCCGGTCAAGAACTCTTGGAACGGCACTTCGTGCCCCTCGATCGGGGCGTGCGTCACCTTGATCGGCCAAGCGGTGGGGTCGGTGGAGAAGATGGAGTACGAGTCGGCGTAGCCGAAGCCGTACGCGTCGGCGGTCTTGCGGTCGGCCGCGTACACGATGTGCTCGATGTTGAAGTAGAGGGCGGCCATGTAGCACAGGGCGCAGGGCTCGCCCGAGGCGATCAGGGTGGATCCCGCGACGCCGTACCTGCCGGCCTTCTTCGCCGCGGCGCGCAGCGCGACGACTTCGGCGTGTGCCGTGGGGTCGTTGTCCTCGTGGACCCGGTTGAAGCCGGTGCCCAGGACGAGGCCGTCCCGTACGACGATCCCCGAGAAGGGGATGCCGCCTTCGGCGACGTGACTACGACTGATCTTGACGGCTTCCTCCACGTAGGGAGTCAGGTGATCGAGGGGGTCGCTTTGCATGGCGGAGTCGGTCCTTGAGAGGGAGCGGGGGCGTTGATCGAGCACGGGGGCGGCATCGTGACCGAGAGCTGCCCCGGTGCGGCGGAGGTGTCCTCAGACGCCGACGCCCTGGGCCTCCTGCGGCTGGTCGACGGGCTGTTCGGCGCCGCTCTGCTTGTCGGCGAGCTTGAGCCAGACGACGCCGAGGATGATGACGCCGAGCCACAGGGACTGACCGAGGGTGAGGCTCTCGTCGAAGAAGACGGGTCCGAGGGCCGCCGCTCCGGCCGCTCCGATTCCCGCCCAGACGGCATAGCCGATGCCGACGTCGATGGTGCGCAGCGCGGCACTCAGCGCCCACAACGTCAGAAGGAAGAACACGACGGCAACCAGCGACCAGGTCAGGCGGGTGAAGCCGTGGCTTCCGCCCACCGAGAGCGCGTAGCCGATTTCGAAGACGCCGGCGAGGAGGAGCATGAGCCAGGAGTTGGCGGCGGAGGGGCTGGTCGAGGACATGAGGAAGGTGCCTTTCGTGAGGTTCGGATGGTGGGCGGGCGACTGTCAGGCGCCGCCGCTGAGCTGGAGTCCGACGACCCCGACGATGATGGCCACGATGCCCAGCGCCTTGCGCCAGCTGAGGCGCTGGCCGAACAGCAGGGCGCCGAGGAGGCTGATGCCGACGCCGGAGACCGAGGTCCACAGGGCGTATCCGACACCGACGTTGAAGGTCAGCAGGGCCTGGCTGAGGAAGTAGGTGCCGAGGGCGCCGCTGACGAGGGTCACGGTCGTCCACTTGCGATTGCGGAAGCCTTCGGCCTTGCCGGCCGCGATCGCGACGCCGATCTCGAAGACGACGGCGATGGCGAGGTAGAGCCACTGCATGAGAGGGAGTCCTTTCGGTTTGATGGCCGCGTTTTCCGGGCCGGCCACGCTGGGGGCGGGGTGAGGTGCCGCTGTTGCGACACCTTCATAGATGTTGCTTGTACATGCAAAGACAAGATGCCCGAGTGTAGCCGAGGGCTCGACCGGGGGGAACGTCAGGAGCTTGCATGAGCATGTACTCTGATGTCAAACATCAACCCCGGGGAGGCCGCGACTATGGCAACTTCACACCCCGTGCCCCCGCGCACGTCCGACCACACCGCATGGAACCGCGTCCTCGCACTGCACGCACACGTGGAACGCGAACTGACCCAGGCGCTGCAGAGCCGGCACGCGATCGGCCTGTCGGAGTACCGCTCCCTGGAACACCTCGACCACGCCGACGACAGCGAGCTGCGCATGCAGGACCTCGCCGAGAGGGTGGGCCTGGGGCAGTCGTCGGTAACCCGCCTGGTGGGGCGGTTGGAGACGGCCGGCTTCGCATACAAGGACCTGTGTCCGTCGGACAAACGCGGCGTCTACGCAGTCATCACCGACGAGGGGCGGCAGCGCTACCAGGCCGCGCGCGCCACCTATACCGAGGTCCTCTCCTCCGCACTGAACGCCTTCACCGCCGACCCGGAACTGGGACCTACGGTCCAGGCCCTACGCGCCCCCCAGAGCTGATCCCCGCCCCTCCCCGAACCGCATCGAGCACATCACCCCGACACCCCCGGACGCCTCAGGCGCCCGGGGGTTTTTAGTTGCACACACAATTACCTGCGATCTGCATCACACCCACTTCGCCAAGTGCATGCTTGACCAAGCATGCACTTGGCCGGATACCTTCGCCCTCGACACCGCACGATTCAACGAACAGTCGAGCGACACCTGTGGCCGCCGACTGCGCCGACTGCAAGGAATCCCGCCGTGCCATCGCCCCGTCTGGCCGAGATCATCGCCGTCCACGGCCACCACCGGCTCCACGACACAGCGCTCCACTTCAACGACCAGGCCGTCACCTACGGCGAGTTGAGCGAGCTGACCCAGAACCTGCGCAGCCACTTGCTGCGGCTGAATCTCCCGGCAGGCAGCACCGTGTGTGTGCCGGCGCACAAGACGCCGCAGACCATTGCCCTGTTGCTGGCCGTCTTCCACGAGGGCCACATCGCCCTCGCGCCCTCCCCCGACCTGGGCAGCGCCGCGCTTGAGCGCCTGGCGCAACAGGCCCGGGTCTCCCACCTGCTCACCGCGGCCGCCGACGGCGAGCTCACGGCGACGCCGGTGCGGGCGGATCAAGAGCAGGCCCAGCACTTCGCGACGCCGGATCCGGCACGGACACGGCTACTGCTGACCACATCCGGCTCGACCGGAACTCCGAAGATCGTTCCGATCGGGTCCGCCGGGTTCGACGCGTTCACCGACTGGGCCGTCCACGAGTTCGGCCTGTCCCCCAATGACACCGCGCTGTCCTACGCCCCGCTCAACTTCGACCTCGCTCTCCTCGATGTCTGGACCTTCCTGCAACTGGGGGCGGAAGTCGTCCTGGTGGACCAGGGCAGGGCGACGGACGGCCCGCACGTCCGGACGCTGGTCAAGGAACACGAAGTCACCTTCGTCCAGGGGGTGCCGATGGTCCACCGCCTGCTGGTCGAGGCCGACGAGGTCTACCGGACCGTACGCCGCATGATCTTCACAGGGGACAGCATGCCGGCCTCGTTGCTGGCGCAGGTGGCATCGGCCTTCCCCGGAGCCCGCTTCCACAACGTGTTCGGCTGCACGGAGACCAACGACTCGTTCATCCACGAGTACGACCCTGCCGCGCCGGTCGGCACGATGCCGATCGGCCGGCCCATCGCCGGCACGCGAGCGCTCATCCATGCCCCGGACGAAACGGTCGTGGAGTCCGACGGGACCGGTGAACTGCTGGTGGCCACGCCCTTCCAGACCCACGGCTACCTCAACACCGCACTGAACCACGCGGCCTTCACCGTCGTCGACGGAGTCACCTATTACCGCACCGGCGATCTCGTCTCCCGCGACGAGCACGGCATGTACAGCCTCCAGGGCCGCGCGGACTGGCAGGTCAAGGTCCGGGGAGTGCGCACCAACCTCCAGGAGGTGGAACGTGTGATCGCCACGCACCCGGACGTGGCCGAGGCCGTCGTCGTCCCGCTGCCCGACGAACAGGCGGGAGTCCGGCTGCACGCACACGTCAGCAGGCGCCCCAGCAGCACGCTGACCAGTCTGCAGCTGCGTACGCACACGGGAAGACACCTGCCGCGGCACGCGATTCCCACCTCCGTGCACATCACGGACGCTCCCCTTCCCCGCACCTCCACGGGCAAGCCCGACCGAAACCAGATCAAGAGCAACCGAATGAAGGAAATCCAAGTATGAGCAGCAAAGACACCGCCGCCGAGATCCGCGACTTCGTCGTGACCCAGTACCTGTCCGGCGAGGACGCGTCCGATCTCACCGACGACTACGACCTCATCGAGTCCGGAGTCATCGACAGCCTCGGCCTTGTGCGGCTCATCTCGCACATCAGCCAGGCCTACGACGTCCCCCTGGACGACATCGAGTTCGGCCCGGTCAACTTCCGCAGCATCAACGCGATCACCGACCTGATCACCTCCCACACCGAGGCCCTCGCGGCCTGAAGTACCCCGTCGACACCTTCAGGGCCTTCGACACCTTCCAGTTACAAGGAGAAACAGCACATGATCGTCCGCAGCATCGACGACCTCGCCCCGGTCGAGTGGGGCAACGGCCTCAGCTACCGCGTCCTGACCGAGTCCGACGGCATGGGTTTCGCCGTCTGCGACACCCTGGTCCGCCGCGGCACCACCAGCGCCCTGCAGTACCGCAACCACCTCGAAGCCTGCTACTGCGTAGGGGGGTCGGGTGAGGTCGTCGAGAAGGACGGCACCCGCCACAAGATCGTGCAGGGCACGATCTACGCCCTCGACCAGCACGACCCCCACTACCTCGTCGCCTCGGACGACGAGGACCTGCATCTCGTCTCCATATTCAACCCGCCCATCAACGGCAACGAGAAGCACAGCCTGTCCGAGGACGGGTTCTCCCACTACTGACATGGCGGGGCGACGGCCCCTGTCCCTCCCGCCGACGGCGCCCGCCCCCACCGGGTGCCGTCGGCGGGGCACGCCACCCACCTCACCCGCAGCGGACCTAGGACAATCCTTGAGCGACGACCTCTTCCACCTCGCCACCCCGTGGGCCGACGAACTCAACGCCAACCTGCAGGAATTGGATGCCTCCGCCGCCTTCCCGCAGGACAAGTGGAAGGCCATCCGGAGCTCAGGGATCCTGCGCACCCCCTTCCACCCCGACTTCGGCGGGAGCGGCCGCAGCCTCACCGAGACGATGCGCGCCCTGGAGGGACTGGGGTACACCTCACGTGACGCGGGCCTGTCCTTCTCCACCTCCACCCAGATCGTGTCCGTCGGCATCCCAGTGCAGCGGTTCGCGACGCAGGAGCTCAAAGAGCGGTACCTGCCCAGAATCATGGACGGTGAGCTGATCACCGCGCACGCGATCACCGAGGAGTCCGGCGGGTCGGACGCGATGAACCTGTCCACCGTCGCGCACCGCGACGGCGACCACTACGTGGTCAACGGCGGCAAGATGTTCATCACCAACGCCCCGATCGCCGACCTGTTCCTGCTGTACGTACGCACCGGCAAGCCCGGCCCGTTCGGTCTGACCACGCTACTGGTCGAGGCCGGCACCCCCGGCCTGTCCGTCGGGCCCACGATGGACAAGCTCGGACTGCGCACCAGCCCGATCGGCACTCTCTCCTTCGACGAGCTGCGCATCCCCGTCGCCCAGCGCGTCGGCGGTGAGGGGGCAGGCTTCCTCGTCCTGGACCACGTGATGAAGCGCGAGGTCCTCTTCGGCTTCTCGCTCACGCTCGGCGAGATGACCCGCCGGCTGGAGGAGACCATCGACTTCGCGAAGGCCCGCACCCAGTTCGGGCAGCCGATCGGCAAGTACCAGGCCGTCTCGCACAAGATCGCCGACATGAAGATGCAGGTGGAAACCGCCCGCAAGTGGCTCACCGACACCGGGGCGAAGGTCGAGGCGGGGCAGGACGCCTCCCTCGACCTCGCGGCCACCAAGACGATCGTGTCCGAAGCCAACGTGCAGACCGCTCTGGACGCGGTACAGATCCACGGCGGGCGCGGGGTGCTCACCGAGCACGGCATGGAACGCGAACTGCGCAATTCGATCGCCGGGACCATCTACTCCGGCAGCTCGGAGATCCAGCGCAACCGCATCGCCGCCCTCATCGGCCTCTAACCACCACAGGACACGCCATGACTGCTGACCTTCTCCAGCTGACCCGCCCCACCGAGTTCCTCGACTACGAGACCGACGAAGTCCAGGACTTCATCGACCACGTCGTCAAGGACCGCTCGGCCGACAAGAAGACGAACGCGATCGAGCTCTACTACGCCGTGCGCGACGGCGTCTTCTATGAGGTCTACGGCGCCGACCTCTCCCCCGAGGGACTGAAGGCCTCGCACACCGCCAAGGTCAAGTCCGGGTTCTGCCTCCACAAGGCCGCCCTGTACGCCGCAGCGGTACGCGCCCTCGGCATCCCCTCCCGCGTCGTGTACGGCGACGTGCGCAACCACCTTGCCTCGCCCCGGCTCATCGAGCACATCGGCGGCGACGTCTTCTTCCACGGCCTGGCCCAGGTTCACCTGGACGGCAAGTGGGTCAAGGCCACACCGGTGTTCAACAAGATGCTCTGCAAGCTCTACGGCATGGAGGCCCTGGAGTTCGACGGCACCCACGACAGCCTTTACCACCCGTACGGCGAGGGCGGGGGCTCCATGGAGTTCCTCGTCGACCACGGTGCCTTCGACGACGTTCCCTACGACTTCATCATCGCGACCATGCGGTCCAAGCACCCCAAGTTCCTCGACAACGCAGGGACGGGCACCGTCAGCGGCGGGCGGCTGGCCGACGAGTCCACCCTCACCCCGGCCAAGTAGGAGATCTCCCTCATGTCAAGCCCCAGCAGCACGCCCACCGACGGTTGGGATGCCAGCACCCGCATCGGGGTCGTCGTCCCGCACGCCGACGTCGGCCCGGAGGCCGAACTCCAGGCCATGGCCCCTGCCTCGGTATCCATCCACGGCTCCCGCATCCATTTCGCCGCCATGCGCGCAGGAGGCGAAATGGATGAGAAGATCCCGCACGACCCGGTCAGGGCATTCGTCGAACCGCCCTTCCTGGACCAGGCCGTGGAACTCGTGGCGGCCTCCCCGCTGCACGCGCTCACGCTCGGCTTCACCTCCTCCAGTTACGTACTGAAGGCCAAGGGAGAAGAGGAGTTGTACGAGCGGCTGACACCGGTCACACGCGGGCTGCCCATCACCGGCACGACAAAGGCTGCGCGCGCCGCGTTCCACGCACTGGGCGCCCAACGGATCGCGATCGTGAACCCGCCGTGGTTCGATGACACGCTCTCGGGCCAGGGCGCGGACTACTTCCGCGAGTTCGGCTTCGACGTCGTCCACCACGGGCCGTGCGGCCTGCCGTCCAACCAGAAGGCGATCACCCCCGCCAACCTGTCCGCCTGGATCCGCACCACGGTCGCCGCCCACCGCCCCGACGCCGTTCTCGTGGCGGGCAACGGCATCCGGGCCGTCGGCACCGTCAAGCCCCTTGAGGAAGAGCTCGGATTCCACGTGATCACCGCGAACCAGGTGATCCTTTGGCACGCGCTCCACCTCGCGGACGCCGCCCGCCTTGCCGCGGACATCACCGACTACGGGCACCTGTTCACCACCACCCCGAAGGGCGAACACGCGTGAGCCTGCTGGCCGCCGACGGGTACGAAGCCGTGTTCGGCACTCCTGAAGGAGACATCTACCGCTTCCCTCTCGTGTGCTGGCACGACGACGGCACCCACGTCTCCGGAATGGTTCTGCACAAGGGGCAGCTCAGGCGTGCCGAGCTGGTCAGCGGCTTCATGCGCTACGACACCCGCCCCGCTCCCCTGCGGGTGGACGCCTACTCGTCCCCGCTCGCCGATGCACCGCCACGGACCCACCTGCCCGCAGCCGTGAGGTGACACCGTCGCCGACGGGCGAAATGCCAGCGGGGGCGCGCTCTTCGGCGTACGAAGCGCGCGCCCCCGCTGTTCCGTGACCGTGCGATCGCCTGGTGCGCGTGGTCAGGCGGTTCGTCGGTCTTGTGTCTGCTGCCGGCCAAGTGACCGCCACGGCTCCGCGTAAGGATCGGGCGCTGTCTTGCTGTTCGAGCCGAAACCGCTGATGCTCCGCATGTCCTGGTGCGCTGTCAGCCGAGCGTAAGTGAAGGCCGCGGAGACCAACGTCATGTGGTGGTGCCAGCCGGGGAACGAACGGCCCTCGAAGTCCCGCAGGCCGAAGTTCCGTTCGAGGCGGCCCACGGTTCCGGCCGCCTCCGCACGCCTGCCGGCCAGTCCGACGAGGTCTCCGAGCGGCTGATTCACCATGTTGGTGATCCACAAGCCGCCGTGGCGGCCCCGGCCGTCGGGTTGGGTGAACAGCCGATAGGTCTGCCGGGGCCCAGGCAGCGAACGGGGCCGAGGCAAGTGAACGAGCCCCATCGAGTACGGCCGTCCATCGGCCGGCGCGGACACACGCTGGGGGATGAGGCCGGTACGTTCATGTTCACTGATGAGTCGGACGGCGGCCACGGGGCCGGCCTCGGGGCATTGCCGGGCTGCCAGGTGACTGCCGGGCAGGACCATCAGGTTGTCCGGTACGGCGACGACGAGGTCGTGGCCCGGGCGCTGAGTCCGTTGATCAGCGCGGCAGCGTCCAGGTACCCGGTCGCGTCGGCCACCACCGGCATCGGGCCGTGGGCCGCGTGCACGGCCAGCTCGTCGGTCAGATTCAGGAGCCACTCCTCTGCCGAGGCCGTGACGTCGCTCGGAATGCGGGCCCGTAGCCGTCGTGCCTCGTCGGACCACTCGTCAGGAAGCAGCATGCTCCAGGCGACCGGAAGGTCTTCGGTGTCCGACGACAGGAAGACCCCGAAGCCGATCTGGCAGTTGACGGTGCGGCCGGCGTGCGGAATGAAGCGGCGGTGCACCCCGCACGACTGCGCGCCCCGCTTGGGCAGTACGGCGGGGGCGATGGTCCAGCACCGGGGCCGGGTGCGCTGCTCGGCCCATCGCATGAGCTCAGCGCGGATGGGCCCCCACTCCCAAGGGCTGGAATTGATGAACTGGTGCAGGGCTTGCGCCGCCGTCGACGAGTCGGTCACCTCGGCGGCCATGCGCCGGACCGTCTTCTTGCCCGGCGTACTGAGCAGGCCCTGCACATAGGCAGCCGCCCATCTGCGTTGGTCGGTCCTGGGCAAATGCCTGAAGAGCTCCTCAGCAAACCCGCTGAAGGACTCCGATCCGCCCACCCCATGCTGCGCAGTCATTTCTGGGTTCCCCCCTGTCTCCACCTACGCTCGTGGATCACGCCAAAGAGTTCCGGCTGCCGGTGCACGCGCAGCGCTTCCCCCTCCGTGCACAGATAAAAATAGTTGATTTTTTCTTTTTTTGTAAAGGGTCGCCCATGAACGCACGCGGCCCCGGAGCACGGACACGCCCCGCTCCACCAGAGGCGGACGCTCGCCAGCCGCATTCCGGTCCGATGCCGAGGCGATCACGCGCCGCCTCACACCACTTGGCGAGATCCGCCACGAGCGCGATCGCAAGCACCCCGACCCGTCGGCCGCGCGACAGCCCCGGAAGCGGCTCACGGATGGCCATGACCGACGCCCCCCGGCGATGCCGCGATCATTTCAAGACACATAGGATAGTGATTGCTATCTTTTTTTTGGAGCCCAGGAAGCCTAGGCATACCCTGGGCCGCGCGCCTGCCCAGCTGGGACGGCTCTCAGGACGCCGGGGCGGGCGGCCGACCCCCTCGGGGCTCCACCGGGCCTGGGGTGCACCTTCACCTCGGCATTGCAAGAGGGTGTGCCGTCGTCCCCGTGCGCTGGCGAGATGAGCCCCATAGAACGCGACGCACACTGGTGTGCCTGTCCGACGGAAGGTCAACGGGATGCAGGAACGAGCTGCACGCACACGGCAGGCCTTGGTCCATGCCGCGGCCCGGGAGTTCGACGACAACGGGTACGCCGCCGCGTCCCTGACCGGCATCGGCAAGGCCGCGGGCACGTCAACGGGCGCGGTGACCTTCCACTTCACGTCGAAGGCGGCGCTGGCCGACGAGGTGCACGCACAGGGCGTGGCAGTGACACGGCACGCCCTGCAGCAGGTGGATCACCAAGCCGGCCCGCTGCGGTCGGCGATCGCCATGGCGTGCGCGGTGGTGCGATGTCTGGAGAACGACGTCGCGGTTCGCGCGGCAGCACGTCTGGACCGGGATCGCGAGGACTGCCCACCCAACTGGCGCGCCGTGTGGTCAACGGCCGTTGAGGAGGAGCTGGCCAAGGCGGCGGGCACGCCATCGTGTGCGTCGGCCAACCCCTCCCTCGTCCTGGCGCTCGTCCTCTACCTCGTCCACGGGGCGGAGGTGGACGTGCGGGCACAACGGCGCAGGGGGGCGCCCGAGACCCGGGCCGGCAGTGCGTCGGACCTGTTCACCCGGATGTGGGACATGCTCCTCCCGGCGGTGGAGGGCCCCCCGCCATCGTCGTGAACTCCCCTGCCGCCGGCGGTGTCACACGGCGCTGCAGCCGCCGTCCACCGGAACCCCCGCTCCGGTCATGAACGACGCCTCCGGACCGCAGAGCCAGACGGCCACGCGGGCGATCTCCTCCGGCTCGGCAAGCCGCTTCTGGACCGCCCGCGCGACGGCGGCCTCCTCCAGCCCGGGCATCTCCTGCAACGCCTGCTCGATGAGTTCGGTGCGTGTGATGCCGACCATCAGCGCGTTGACCCGGATGTCCCGGTCGCCATACTCGGCCGCGGCGGCCCGGGTCAGCCCGAGGACAGCGTGCTTGGCCGCCACATAGGGGGCTACGGCACCGGTGGCGAACTGGCCCGCGGTACTGCAGGTGTTGACGATCGACCCGCCCCTGCCCTGAGCGAGCATCACGGGTATCTGGTGGCGCAGGCAGTTCCACACGCCGCGCACATTGACGTCCATGATCCGGTCATAGAGGTCGTCCCCCAACTCGTGCAGGGGCGTGGCCGCCGTGCCCCAGCCGGCATTGTTGAACGCCGCGTCCAGCGAGCCGAACGTGTCCACCGCGGTGGACACGGCCCGTTCCACGTCCGCCGACACGGTTACGTCGCCCGGCACGGGCACCGCCCTGCCGCCCTCCGCGGCGACGGACGCGGCCAGCTCCCGCAGCCGCTCCTCCCGCCGGGCCATCAGGACGACGTTCGCCCCCCGCGCGGCGAACAGCCGCGCGGCCGCCGCACCGATTCCGCTGGAGGCCCCGGTGACCATCACCGTCCTGCCATCGAGCTCCCCCGGGCCTCTCTTCGCGGACATCTCCATCTTCATCCCCCACCCACTCGTTCACCATGAATTGATCACGCCCGGCACAGCACAGCACATCCCGGGGCCCGGAGATCGTCCGGGTCGGCACCCGACCGTCCCGGACGATCCACCGGTCAGCCCCGCCTGCCGCGCGCCTGCCCGAACTCAAGGCGTGCCACAGCGCTCGGCACGGCGATCGACGGCAGCACGATCCGCCACATCTCCTCGATACGCTGCGGCAGGTCGGCCCGGCCCGACTCTATGGAGGAGTGCATCTGGGCGCCGGTACAGGCGTTGACGATCAGCCGTGCCACAGCCTCGACATCGACAGCCTTGCGAACCTCCCGCCCGGCCTGTGCGACGCGGAGGTCGGAGGCGATGATGTCCGTCCACTGCCGGTGCGAGTTCTCCTCTGGAGCGTTGAACTGCTCCTGCTCCATCACCAGGCGCGCGCCCGCGAACAGCACGGCGTCTTCAGCGAGTCCGTACGCCCAGGTCAGCGTGATGTCGACGGCGTGCTGCAGACCCTCGGACTGATGCACCGGCCGGACCCTGCTGGGCTGGGAGAGCACGATTTCCCGAGCGAGCTCCTCCTTCGACTTGAAGTGGAAGTACATCGCTCCGAGCGTGAGCCCCGCCCTGTCGGCGATCTTCGAGACGCTCGCGCCCGCGAACCCGAGCTCTCCGAAGACCTGGGCCGCCGCCTGCACGAGCGCCTCCCTCGTTCGTACCGCGCGTTCCTGCTTCACGGCTCGCTGCGCCATCCCGCCTCCTCCAAGTAAATGCTCGGCCAAGTAAACGCTCGACAAAAAAAACAACGGGCACTATTTTATTTCTTGATCATGCTCGGCATCCAACCCTGCCCGTCAAGGTCGAAGCAACTCTGGGGGGAGTAGCACCATGTCTCACAGCCCTGCTGTAGCATCATGCACTTTTGAAGCACCATCGATCACGTCTCCGCAAGTCCGCACCCACATCGCTCTCAAAGAGTGTGTCGGCAAGCGGGACCTGTCGGAGGTCTTCGTCGTCGACTGCCTGCACCTGTGCGGCAGCGAGCAGATCGTCACCGTCGAATGGCCGCGGGCGCACGACTTCTACACATCGACCCCGCAGGCCCACAGCCCCATGCTCTTCACCGAGAGCGTGCGCCAAGCACTCGCCGTGTCCTGCCAAACGGCGCATGACATACCCAGGGACTACAGCCTGGGGTGGGAGCACCTGACCCTGGATGTGGTCGCCGACGCGCTGCGGACCACTGGGTCTGCGACCACTGTCCAACTACAGGTCATCCACTCGGCGATCAAGCGCCGCCGAATGGGCTCGGTCCAGTTGGTCGCCCATGTGCAGGGCACCGTGAACGGCGTGTACGCGGGTTCTGCCGAGGTCCACTACAGCGCCCACCCGAGCAGCATCTACAACCGGCTCCGCGGCCCCTACGCCGATCGCGCCGTCTTCCTGAGGGCCGCCCCGCCCACTACGCCCGTCGCTCCCGAGCGCGTGGGGCGCACGAACGCACGGGATGTGGTCCTGTCCCCCACCGGTGAGGCGGGCAAGTGGCAGATGCGGGTCGACACCAGTCACACCGTCCTCTACGACCACCCCCACGACCACATACCCGGCATGGTGCTCCTCGAAGCTGTGAGCCAGGCGGCCCAGGCCAGCCTCAAGGCACCTGCGACCCCGGTCGCCTTCGACACCACCTTCGACGGGTACGTCGAGTTCGACGCACCCTGCTGGCTCAGCACCACCCCTCTGAGCCCTGACCTCCAAGGCCGTCCGCGCGTACTGATCGACGCGCACCAGCGCGAACGGCGGGTCTTCAGCGCCACAGTGGTACTGGCTCCCCACGGGGCCCGCTGAAGCACCGCCACGCCTGGACTCCCGCCACAGCACGACGGGAGTCCAGGCCTGCCCGCGGCACACGTCCACCTGGCATCCAGCGATGAACGCGCGGTTCATGACCTCCCAGAACGCGATGCTGCGCGGCGCTCCCCGGGGCCCGGATATCGCACTCACGTGGCGCAGTCGGGACGGCGCCCCTCTACCAGCGCCCCTCCGGTCGGAGCGAGCCGGTGGGCCTGGACCGGCAGTTGCGGGCCAGGTCAGGCTCGGTGTCTCGATCCGGATCAATCACTTCGCCGAGAACGTGCAGTTCCTCGCCACCCCCGAACTCGTCACCGCATGGATCAACCAGACACAGGCACGAAGCTCTCGGGCTGAAACTCACCTACTACGCAAAAGAGCGAGTCGTGACCGTAGAGTCACAACCCGCTCTTCCATGTGCACATGCTCTGTGTCCGAGGGGCAACACAGGCCACAGGCACACGCCGCTGGTCAGCGGCGAAATCACGCTCGCCCGATGAGCCAAGGTCATCACGCGGCGCCCTACCCCTACGGGCAGCGTTGCCCATTCTGTTCAATCACCGCTCGGCTTACTCAGGCTGGGCGCCGGCCGACATCCCCCAATCCAGTGACGCTCTCGCGACGTACTTCCGCCCCACATATCGGGGTGCTGCCTGCCAAGTCAGTGTGGTGGTGGCCTGTTGATGCGCGATGGTGACACCGGTGTCAGCGATGGTCGCCCGGTACTCGCCGTAGTTCACGGTCAGCTTGTGGAACTGGCGGGCTTGGAGGTAGGGCATGCCAACCATGAGCACACCGAACACGGCGATCACGCTGTGGGCACGCCTCCTGCCCGGGCACCGCCCTTCGGGACCGAGCAAGGACGAAACGCACAACAGGCGGAAGCCTAGGGCGCGTTCAACACCACCGTCCTTGGCCCGCTCTCGATGTGCGCAGGACGGAGGCTCAGGCGCCTGGCGAGGCGTCAGTTCCTTGGTGTGGTCGGCTTGGGGGGTTCCGCTGTGGGAGCACCGGGGCCTGCGGTGCCGCGCCAGCGGTTGACTTCGACGTTTTCCAGGACGCCCAGC
>NZ_LGDD01000013.1 GCF_001279695.1 Streptomyces sp. WM6378 | reverse complement strand
CCCCGCCCCCTCCCCCGCCACCCCCGGACGGGCACCCGTGCGCCCGCCATGCTTCGACGCCCACCCCCGCGCGCATGGGCCCGCCCGCCCAGAACGTACCTACTCTCTCCTCGAACTGCCGCATTTCGTGGGCCAGTTGGGGGCATGAGGCTTCCACCTACCGCGCCTACCTCGGGGAGGGCCACGTGCTCAGCACCGCACACCATGCGGACGTACTCATCGTGGGGGCCGGGCTCGCGGGCCTGTCAGCGGCTCATCAGCTGACCGGCGCGGGAGTCACGGTCAGCGTCCTGGAGGCAGCCCCCTGCGTGGGCGGCCGCATGTCGACCAGCACGGTCGACGGCTTCCGCCTCGACCGGATCGGGCAGCTGCTCTCGACCTCGTACCCGGAACTGACCCGCACCCCGGGCCTGGAGGACCTGCCGCTGCGCGCGTTCTCGCCCGGCGTCCTCGTGCACAGCGGGGGCCGGCACTACCGGGCAGGCGCGACAGGGAGCGCAAGGGGCGCACTGGCCGCCGCACGCGCCCGCGCGAGCGCCCCTCGCGGCACGGTCACCCCGCTCGGGGGCGCACTCGACCAGGCCCGGCTCGGCAAGGCACTCGCCAAACTCGCCGCGGCCCCGGTCGAGCGGATCGTCGCCCGGCCCGAACTCCCCATCGGCCAGGCGCTGTCGGGCCGGGGTCTGCCCGCCCGCACCCTGGACGGCTTCGTACGCCCGCTGCTCTCCGCGCTGCTCTGCGACCCGGACCTGACCACGTCGAGCCGCTGCGCCGACCTCGCGCTGCGCGGCTTCGCACGTGGCCGGCTGTGCGTTCCGGCGGGCGGCGCGGCGACCCTGCCGGAGCTGCTCGCCGCCGCCCTGCCGCCCGGCACGGTGCGTACCGACGTGAAGGTGACGGCCGTCGCCACGACCTCCGTCACCACCGCCGACCACGGCGTACTCGGCTGCCGCTCGTTGCTCCTGGCCACCGACGCCCCGGCCGCCGCCGAGCTGCTGCCCGGCCTGCGGGTCCCCGCGTTCCACCCGCTCACCGTGCTCCACCACGCCGCCCCGCGCTCCCCGCTCGCCGACCCCGCGCTGCTCCTGGACGCGGACCGCAGCGGTCCGGTGGCGTACAGCTCGGTGATGAGCGAGGTCGACCCGAGCCGGGCGCCGCGCGGCCGGGCGCTGATCACCTCGACCGTGCTCGGCACCCCGCCCGCCGACCTGGAGAGTGCCGTACGCCGCCAACTGGCACGCCTTTACGCCACGTCCACGGACGGCTGGGAACTGCTCGCCGTCCACCACACCCCGCAGGCCGTGCCGTCGATGCCCGCCCCGCACGATCTGCGCCGCCCGGTCCGGCTGCTCGCCGGCCTGTACGTGTGCGGCGACCACCGCGACACCAGCACCGTCCAGGGCGCCCTGTACTCGGGCCGTCGCGCCGCCCAGGCGATCCTCGCCGACCTGGGCGTCCAGTCCTGGCACGCGGCCCCGGAGGTGATCCGCAAGGCGGCCTGACCCGCGCCCGCCTCACCCCAACGCGGCCACCCGGTCCCGGTAGTTGCGCACGGCGGCCGCGTCCCGGTAGGGCTCCAGGCGGCGCTCGAAGTCGCGTACGTACTCGACCGCGCGCGCCGAGCGCATCTCGCTGGCCTGCTGGGCCGCCTCCGCGCCCAGCGCGCACGCCTGGTCGAGCTCGCCGAGGCCGAGCCGGGCCGTGGCGAGCACGACCCGGCAGAACAGCCGGGACCGGGCGTAGCCGGGCGCGCGCAATTGCAGCGAGCGCTCGGCGTGCTGGGCGGCCGCACGGTACTGCTGGAGGTCGCGGTGGCAGTGGCCGAACTCGTCGGCGAGCTGCGCCTCGTCGAAGAAGCGCGCCCAGTGCGGCACGTCATCGCCCGGTCGCGCGCTCTCCAGGGCCCGTTCGGCCCGCACGAGCGAGGCCGTGCACGCCCGCACCTCGCCGAGCACCCCGTGCCCGCGCGCCTCCACCGCGTTCAGGAGCGACTGCACGACGGGCGGCGCGGCCGACCCGACGCCCTGCTGGGCGACCCGGGCCAGTTGCACGGCCTCGCGACCGTGCCCCAGGTAGACGGCCTGCCGGCTCATGGTGACAAGGACGTACGAGCCGTACGCCCGGTCCCCCGCCGCCTGGGACAGCCGCAGCGCCTGCACGAAGTACCGCTGGGCGAGCCCGTGCGCGGCGATGTCGTACGAGGTCCACCCGGCCAGTCTGGTCAGGTCCGCGGCCGCCGCGAAGAGCCGGCGCCCCACGTTCTCGCCGTACGTGCCGCGCAGCATCGGCTCGGCCTCGTGCTCCAGGTAGCGCACCAGTGCCTGACGGGCGTGCCCGCCGCCGTAGGCGTGGTCAAGGGTGCGGAACAGTTCGCCGACCGAGCGGAGCGCCGCGATGTCGCCGCTGGTCACCCGCTGGCCGGGGCCGCGGTCGGTGGTCCGCTGGCGGGGCACGGAGGGGCGGCCCTGGACCGGGATGCGGGTCACGTTGCCCTGCGGGTTCGGCTCGCCGCGGCTCACCCGGTCGTCGGCCCGTCCGATCAGCCAGTCTCTGCTGGGGACCACCAGACCCGCCGGGGTGAACGCGATCTTGCGGAGTTCGGCGTGGCTGCCCGAGTCCTTGCGCCAGAGCCCGCTGACGATGTCGACGGCCTCCTCGGGCGTCGCCGCGAACTCCAGGCCCGCGTACACGGGAGCGCACGCGTCGAGGCCGAGGTCCTGTGCGGAGAGTCTGCGGCCGAGCCGCCGGGTGAACACCTCGGCGATCAGCGCGGGTGTGGTGCCGCGCGGTTGCTGGCCGCGCAGCCACCGCGTCACCGAGGTCTTGTCGTAGCGCAGATCCAGGCCGTGCTCCAGACCGAGCTGGTCAACGCGGCGGGCGAGCCCGGCATTGGAGAACCCGGCTTCTGCGATCAGTGCGGCGAGCTGGCGGTTGGGGGTGCGCTGCGAGGGTCGTTCCGTCATCAGCTCTGCGTTCTCCTGCCTTCCGGGCCAATCTTGCAGCCCTCATGGAACGGCGAGAATTTAGCGGTCAATACGGCCGGTGCCGCCACCTTCGCCCCGCATTCATCCGATCGTGTGGTGACGTGCCGTTTCTGCCCGGGTCCGGGGGCCGTGCGGAGGCCCTCGAACACGGTCGTACAGTGAATGCGGGCGTGCACCGCATTGCATCCGAGAAGTTCGACAGGGGAGCTGGCGTGAACGAGCTGCGATTTGTCCGGCTGGGATTCGGCGAGGACGCGGTCGAGTACCAGGAGGCCTGGGACGAGCAGCGCCGGGTGCACGCGGCCCGGTTCGCCGACGAGATTCCGGACACCTGCCTGCTTCTGGAGCACCCGCCGGTCTACACGGCGGGCCGGCGCACCGAGGACAGCGAGCGCCCCCTCGACGGGACGCCGGTCATCGACGTCGACCGCGGCGGCAAGATCACCTGGCACGGCCCGGGCCAGCTCGTCGGCTACCCGATCCAGAAGCTGCCCCGTCCGGTGGACGTCGTCGCGCACGTACGCCGCCTCGAAGAGGCCCTGATCCGTACCGCCGCCGACTTCGGCCTGGCGACCACCCGGGTCGAGGGCCGCAGCGGGGTCTGGGTGCTCGGCGACCCGGTGGAGCAGCGCCCGAAGCTCGGCGGCCTCTCCCTCGACTTCGACCCGCGCCTGAACGACGACGAGTTCGACGCCCGCCTCAACGGCCCCGAGTACGCGCCCTCCAACGCCGGCCAGCGCCGCGAGGACCGCAAACTGGCGGCGATCGGCATCCGCGTCGCCAAGGGCGTCACGATGCACGGCTTCTCGTTCAACGTGAACCCCGACAACACCTGGTTCGACCGGATCGTGCCGTGCGGGATCCGCGACGCGGGTGTGACATCGCTCTCGTACGAGCTGGGCCGCGAGGTGACCATCGCGGAGGTCCTCCCGGTGGCCGAAAAGCACCTGCGCGACATCCTGGAGAACGCGGAACTCGCTCCGCGAGAGATCGAGCGGGCGTCCGCGTAAGAGGGCCCAGCCCTCAGGAGTTGCCTGCACGGGCACATCCAGCCCGTCGTGGGGGTCCCCCTGGCCCTTGAGGCCTTGGGGGAGTTTGAGGACGAACACCCTTGAGGCGCGAACGGGGGTCTGGGGGCAGAGCCCCCGGGGTCCCCTCGCCAAGGGAATGCCGGAGGACCCCGCAGGGGTTACCCCCGGCGGGAGCCGCACTCCACCCAAGCAAACAACGGGCGTACCCTAGGTTCGCCGAAGAATCGAAGTCACAGGGAGCCGGACGTGTCCGCAGTCGCACCCGACGGACGCAAGATGCTGCGCCTGGAGGTCCGGAACAGCCAGACCCCCATCGAGCGCAAGCCCGAGTGGATCAAGACCCGGGCGAAGATGGGCCCCGAGTACAACCAGCTGCAGAAGCTGGTGAAGAGCGAGGGGCTGCACACGGTCTGCCAGGAGGCGGGCTGTCCGAACATCTTCGAGTGCTGGGAGGACCGCGAGGCGACCTTCCTCATCGGCGGCGACCAGTGCACCCGGCGCTGCGACTTCTGCCAGATCGACACGGGCAAGCCCGAGGCGCTCGACCGTGACGAGCCCCGCCGCGTCGGCGAGTCGGTCGTCACGATGGACCTGAACTACGCCACCATCACCGGCGTCGCACGCGACGACCTGGCGGACGGCGGTGCCTGGCTGTACGCGGAGACGGTGCGCCAGATCCACGCGCAGACCGCGGAGCGCGCCGAGGGCCGCACCAAGGTCGAGCTCCTGGCCCCCGACTTCAACGCGGTCCCCGAGCAGCTGGAAGAGGTCTTCTCCTCCCGCCCCGAGGTCTTCGCGCACAACGTCGAGACGGTGCCGCGGATCTTCAAGCGGATCCGCCCCGGCTTCCGTTACGAGCGCTCCCTCGACGTGATCACCAAGGCCCGCGACTACGGCCTGATCACCAAGTCGAACCTGATCCTCGGCATGGGCGAGACCCGCGAGGAGATCAGCGAGGCGCTGCAGCACCTGCACGACGCGGGTTGCGAGCTCATCACGATCACCCAGTACCTGCGCCCTTCCGTGCGCCACCACCCCGTCGAGCGCTGGGTGAAGCCGCAGGAGTTCGTGGAGCTGAAGGAGGAGGCCGACGAGATCGGCTTCTCCGGTGTGATGTCGGGTCCGCTGGTCCGCTCCTCCTACCGTGCGGGCCGCCTCTACCAGCAGGCGATGGAAGCCCGGAGCGCCGCCACCACCGCGTGAGCCCGGTCGCGTACCGAACGGACTGCGTGAACCCGCTCACAAGCGGCTACTGATCAGTAATGGCCGATTCGACGCGGCTCGTACCTCCCCCGCAGGTCGGGGCATGCGTACGGGCCGCGTCAGCGTTTTGCCGGTCCGCATCAATGTTTCATTGGCGTTTGACCGCTCGGACACGCCCTGGTAACACCAATCAGTGACCCTGGCTTTACGCACCGCGCATGCCCCCACACCCATCGCCCGTTTCTGACTTCCCGTCCCGAGGGGGGACCTCGACGATGCAGGCCGCTACCGCTCCGCAGACCGTGCGAGCCACCACGCTTCCGTCCGTCACCGGCGCGCTGCGCGCCATGGAGTCGCTGATCATGGGCTCCGGCCAGCGCACCGCCCGCCGCAACGCCTGGACCGCGGTTCTGGAGGACCGGCGCCGGGCCAAGGACCGCGTCGAGGCCCAGCACGTACTGGAGGCCGTGGCCACCCGCCGCTCCTAGGCCACGTAAACTTCCTGGTATGGCGAGGAAGGCAACCGCAGAGAGCGCTGCGAACGATGCGAATGCGGGGCGACTGAAGCAGATCGCCCTGACCTACAAGATGACCCGCAAGGCCGATTCCAAGATCGGACTTGTCATCGCCGGCGTGGGAATCGTCGTCCTCGGCGTCTTCCTCGCGATCGGTTTCCTGCTGGGGCACCCGGTCTATCTGGGCATTCTGGGCCTCCTGGTGGCCGTGCTGGCGATGGCCATCGTCTTCGGACGGCGTGCCGAGCGGGCGGCGTTCGGTCAGATGGAGGGCCAGCCGGGTGCGGCGGCCGCCGTGCTGCAGAACATCGGGCGCGGCTGGACCACCACCCCGGCCGTGGCGATGAACCGCAGCCAGGACGTCGTCCACCGGGCCGTCGGCCGGGCCGGCGTCGTCCTTGTGGCCGAGGGCAACCCGAACCGGGTGAAGTCCCTGCTGGCCGCCGAGAAGAAGAAGATGGCCCGCATCGTGGTGGACGTACCGGTCCACGACGTGATCGTCGGTGACGGCGAGGGCCAGGTGCCGCTGAAGAAGGTGCGCACCACGCTCCTCAAGTTCCCCCGCGTGCTGTCCGGCCCGCAGGTGACCGCGGCCAACGACCGGCTGCGCGCCATGGGCGACCTGATGAGCAACATGCCGCTGCCGAAGGGTCCGATGCCCAAGGGCATGCGGATGCCGCGCGGCGGAAAGATGCGCTGACCCTCACCTCGTGGACGAACGAAGGCGGCCCGGACCGACATGGTCCGGGCCGCCTTCTGACGTTCGCCGCCTTCTGACGTTCGTGGGACCCC
This sequence comes from Streptomyces sp. WM6378, assembly GCF_001279695.1. GTDB lineage: Bacteria > Actinomycetota > Actinomycetes > Streptomycetales > Streptomycetaceae > Streptomyces. The sequence goes on along the minus strand of NZ_LGDD01000013.1, from coordinate 126,120 downwards.
GGTCAGATCCTGACCTGCACCGCGCGGGCCAGGCGGTCGTGCAGGCCCCGGCCGTCGCGGTCCCAGATCAGCGCGGGGATCGCCAGGCACAGCAGTACGGTGCGGACGGTGACCCGGACGACGCCGAGCCGGCCGCCCTCCTCGGCGACCACGCGCAGGCCGAGCAGCCGCTTGCCGGGCGTGAACCCGACGGTCCCGATCGTCAGCACGCCGAGCACCAGGAACACGAGCAGCGCCCAGTTGCTCGCGCTGTGCGTGTCGCCGCGGGCGATCAACTGGTACGCGATCAGGGCGCACAGGCCCCAGTCGATGAAGATGGCGCCGAAGCGCCGGCCGAGGGGCGCCACCGAGCCGGGCCCGTCCTTGGGCAGACCGAGCCGCTCGCCCCGGTAGCCGAAGTCGACGCCCATCTCCTCGGCGGCCGCGCGGGGCCCCGAGAGCCACGATCCGATTGCTTGCCTGTTGTCCACGGATCCAACGGTACTGCGCCCGTTTTCGATCACTTCGGCCCGGGTCAGTCTTGGCGGCTTCGTCACCAGCCCGGTTAACTTGGGCGAAACAAACGGGTCACGCTTGAGAAATCCCGCCTGCCTATGGTCGGCTCCAGCGTGTGCCACCGCACTGGCCGCACGACCGAGCTGCAACCCCGCCCCTCCCCGGGTGGGAGTAGGAGGAGTTGGATGTTCCAGAACGGCGACGACGCGAAGAAGTTCATCGCGGACAACGACGTGAAGTTCGTCGACGTCCGGTTCTGCGACCTGCCGGGCGTGATGCAGCACTTCACGATTCCCGCGAAGGCGTTCGACGCGACGGAGGAGCTCGCCTTCGACGGCTCGTCGATCCGCGGCTTCCAGGCCATCCACGAGTCCGACATGGCGCTGCGTCCGGACCTGTCGACGGCCCGCCTCGACCCGTTCCGCCGCGACAAGACGCTGAACATCAACTTCTTCATCCACGACCCGATCACGGGCGAGCAGTACAGCCGCGACCCGCGCAACATCGCCAAGAAGGCCGAGGCCTACCTCGCCTCCACCGGCATCGCGGACACCGCGTACTTCGGCCCCGAGGCCGAGTTCTACGTCTTCGACTCGGTACGTTTCGAGACCTCCGCGAACCAGGGCTTCTACCACATCGACTCCGAGGCCGCCGCCTGGAACACCGGTGCGGTCGAGGACAACCGCGGCTACAAGGTCCGTTACAAGGGCGGCTACTTCCCGGCCCCGCCGGTCGACCACTTCGCCGACCTGCGTGCCGAGATCTCCCTGGAGCTGGAGAAGTCCGGCCTCCAGGTCGAGCGCCAGCACCACGAGGTCGGCACGGCCGGCCAGGCCGAGATCAACTACAAGTTCAACACGCTGCTCGCCGCGGCCGACGACCTGATGCTCTTCAAGTACATCGTGAAGAACGTCGCCTGGCGCAACGGCAAGACCGCGACCTTCATGCCGAAGCCGATCTTCGGCGACAACGGCTCGGGCATGCACGTCCACCAGTCCCTGTGGGCCGGCGGGGACCCGCTGTTCTACGACGAGCAGGGCTACGCGGGCCTCTCGGACACCGCCCGCTACTACATCGGCGGCATCCTCAAGCACGCCCCGTCGCTGCTGGCGTTCACGAACCCCACCGTCAACTCGTACCACCGCCTGGTCCCGGGCTTCGAGGCGCCGGTCAACATGGTGTACTCGCAGCGCAACCGGTCGGCTGCCATGCGCATCCCGATCACGGGCTCCAACCCGAAGGCCAAGCGCGTCGAGTTCCGCGCCCCGGACCCGTCGTCGAACCCGTACCTCGCGTTCTCCGCGCTGCTCCTCGCGGGCCTCGACGGCATCAAGAACAAGATCGAGCCGGCCGAGCCGATCGACAAGGACCTCTACGAGCTGGCTCCCGAGGAGCACGCCAACGTCCAGCAGGTCCCGACCTCGCTGCCGGCCGTCCTGGAGGCCCTGGAGGCCGACAACGAGTACCTGCAGGCCGGCGGTGTCTTCACCTCCGACCTGATCGAGACCTGGATCGACTACAAGCGCACCCACGAGATCGCCCCGATCCAGCTCCGCCCGCACCCGCACGAGTTCGAGCTGTACTTCGACATTTAGTAGGGCCCCAGGTCAGAGCGGGTTTCCGCTCGCCTGGGCCGTCTCTGGGCCGTCGGCCGTGTTCTTCCCTTCCCGGAAGACGCGGCCGACGGCCTTTTCTGCGGGCTCTGTTCAGGCCGCGACCGGCGCCGCTACCTCGTCCCCGTCGTCCTCCGGCTCCGGGCGGAACGTCGGCCGAGGCCCTGCCGGGGACGACCGAGGACGGAGGCCGACGACCTTGCTCCGGGAATCCACCACGCTCGAGCGCAAGCTGCTGGCTACCGAATCGCCGCTTGAGCGCTGCTGACGGAGCCCGCTGCACTGCACACTTGCGCCCGACTCTCGTGTTCCTCCAAACTCAGTCGTGGCCTTCAGGAGGCCACCCCTGATCCTGCTTCGCCCCGTTGCCGGATCACATAGGGGTTAAGGAGCCATAGCCTCACCTGCGCGGCGCGTCACACTGCTCACCTATGCCCTCAAGTAGGGCACACAGATCAGTTGTCGGATGCCGAGGGGCGACGGTACTCCGAGGACGGATCGCATATGACCAGCGGTGGGCGGCTGAAGAAGCTCGCGAGGACTCGGCAGCTCTACACGGGCGAGCCCCTTTGCGTAGCGATAAATGCAACACACGGCGGGGACAATCGCCACCCGATTCATTCGAGCCCGCTGTCGCAATCCCATCTCGAAGCCGAGGTATTCGCCAAGCTTTGCGGCGGAGGCCAATGGTGGACACATCCACTCGGGCTCTCGCACGTGCAGTCCACAACGAGGTCTGCAGTCGTGCATCTCGACAGCCACACCACGCTCACGAACGGCACCTCGTATGCCCGGAGCGGCCACGCCTTGGATCAGCTACTGCCCAGCGCCGAGCCGGGTATTCAAGTAAACGGCGTCGTCGGTCTTCGAGTTGTTGGCATCAATGGGCCAGACCTGCACCTCACGCTCGCCGGCAGCGAATGCCACCTTGTGCTGCGTGGCATCCCGGGAACGGATTGGGCTGAGGAACTCCATGAACGGTGGCTTCGATACGAGAAAGCAGAAGCTCCGCCACTCTGGCAGAATCCAAAGCTCACCGCCTTCGAGAACTCGCACATTCGTGACTACCCGGAGACGTGGGCGGCCGAGCGTGGCCTCGACTGGCTCGGATCGGCCCTACTGCGTCGCGTCGCCATATTCCAGACATCTAGCACCGCATACTCGACACGATCTTGGATCACTGGCGACGAATGGATCTTTGAGCTGGACACGGTGCGCGGCATCAAGCTCGAACACGATGCTTTTCTGCGGAGACTCATGGATCCCGTGTGGGGTTTACCGCTCCGTATCGAGTACCAGCACTGCTCTTGTAACCCGGAACAGGAGCTCGGCGACAGCACCTACACCCTGCAGTGCACGTACAACCTCGGGCACCGCAGCATGGCCAGTGGCAGCCTGCAGCTACGATTCCGCCATGGCCCAGGTGTCTACGCGGGCGGCACACGAATCAAGCTCGAGAGGTTGTATTCCCCCTCTGAATGGCTCGATCGCGTTCTGCCGAAGCGGAGCCCGGACGTCGCGTCGTCCTCCGACACCCCCAGCGCGGCTCGTACCTCTGACGAGGCGGGCCACTGATGGGCTGGGACACCATCGTCTTGTCCGTCCTGGCCTCGTTCGGAGCCGTCGGGCTCGCGCTCTCACAGCTTCATGAACTGCTGGGGAAAGTGCCGGCAATCATCCGCGCATGGCATGAGATTCGGCGCAGCTGGCGCGAGGCGGGACGTGACCAGCCATAGGTGGACCCGCAACCTACCGGGTTCTCGGCGGCCGTGAGCGAGGGGTGACGGTCCGGCGTCATTTGGGTTCCCATATTTCACAGCGAACCCGCCGGAGCCACCCCGTCCACACCCATCGCTGGTCGTCGAAGGCCGCGCCATCAGCGGATTCAGACACGGTTCCGATTCCTCCGGCATACGGAATTGCCACGCAGTTGAAAGGAGGCGGGCCCACGGAAAAAGGTAGGCTGAGCCCGGCCGTCAGCAAGCCCGCCCAACCAGCTCGGGGAGGTACGTTTTGAGCATCGAGATGGTCGCGCCCGCGTGGATGCACTCGCAGATCACCGCGGAGCAGTACGACTCCTGGTCCGAGGAGCAGTGCGCCGGCATCGAGATCGTGGACGGGATGGTCGTCGTGAGCCCCAGTGCGTCCAAGCGGCACAACCGGCTGGCCCGCATCCTGGCGAACGGTCTGGACTCCGCCGCTGGACAGGGGTGGAACGCCGACACGGACTTCGATGTCCGGCTGCAGGACGTTCCGCTGACCAACCGGCGCCCGGACGTGGTCGTGTACCGGTCGGACACCATCGACGTCACCCCCACCCGGCCTGAGCACGTTCTGCTCGTGGTCGAGGTGGTTTCCCCGGGGTCGGAGACCACCGACCGGGTCGTGAAGGTGGACCAGTACGCCAAGGCCGGTATCGCCTTCTACTGGCGGATCGAGCAAGCCGCGACCGGCGTGCCGATCGTGTACACGTACATCCTCGACCCGGCGACCAGGAGTTACCGCGACGGCGAGGTCTTCACCGGGATCGTCACGGCGACCGTTCCCTTCCCGGTGGAGATCGATCTCGGCATCGTCTGATTCCCTCACACGGTTTCGTCAGCGAGCCCCGCCACCCCTCCCCGGGCGGCGGGGCTCGTCGCGTTCGGGTGTGCTCCAGCTCAGGCTCCCCCGCTCCCCCGTCGCGCTCCCCCCTATGGGGTGGATCGGCGTGCGGGACGGGCCCGTTGGGGGGATCTTGCGGCAAAGTGGGCGGATTCCTAGCTCAGGGGGCGGCATGGCGGAGGTGTTGGGCGAGCAGCCCGTCGACGAGCAACTGCGGTACCGGTCAAGCTCGTTGGAGGCGGTGCGGCGGCGGCCGGTGACCTCCCGGACCATGGCGCGGCGGTTGCCTCAGCTCGTGCGGAAGGCGCTGGCGCTGGCCTGGCGGGTGGACCGGCGGGCCGTGCTCGTGCTGCTGTGCTGTCAGGCGCTCTCGGGGTTCTTCGAGGCGTTCGGGCTGCTCGCCACGACGCGTACGATCACCGCGCTGATCGCGAGCGGCGACATCGCGCACCGGATGCGCGACGCGCTGCCGTCGATCGCGGTGCTCGCCGGGGCGGCCGGGCTGCGGGCGCTGCTCGGGATCGTGGTGGTGAACATTTCCGGCCGGCTCTCGCCGCGGATCTCCCGCGAGGCCGAGATGCAGATGCTCGGGGCCGCCGTACAGGCCGAGTTGTCGGCGTACGACCAGCCCGGGTTCAACGACAAGCGCGAGGCGGCCGACCGGGGCGCCGAGGTCGCCCAGCAGCTCCTCACCGACTCGCAGGACCTCATGGCGTGCGTGGCCTCGCTGGTCGCGGCGGCCGGGGTCGTGACCGTCCTGCATCCCGCGCTGCTCCCCCTGCTCCTGCTCGCCGCGCTGCCGCAGGGCATCGCCGGAGTGAAGGCCGCGCGGGTGCACTACGAGGCGTCGCGGGCGATGAGCGCCGAGCGGCGCACGCTGAGTCTGCTGCGGTGGTTCGTGATCGACAAGGACACCGCCGACCAGCTGCGGTCCTGCACGATGGCGGACTTCCTCCTCGACCGGTACCGGGCGATCGGGCGGCGGGTGGACGCGGCGACCGACAAGGCCGTGCACCAGGGCGCCCGCTACTCGGTGCTCGGCTCGCTGGTGGGCGGGGTCGCGGCCGGGGTGGTGTGGGGCGCACTCGCCTGGCTGCTCGGGTCGGGGCGGATGTCGGTGGCGTCCGCGGGCACCGCGGTGTTCGCGCTGCGCACGGTCGCCTCGTCGCTGCGCGGTGTCGTCGGGTACGGGACACGGCTCTTCAGGACCGGGCTCTACCTCGACGACTGGGCCGAGTTCATCGAGGAGGCCGGCGGGCACCGGATGGCGCGCGGCAAAGTGGCGCCGCCCGCGCCGGAGGTCGTGCGGGCCGAGTCGTTGACGTACCGCTATCCGGGCAGCGAGCGGCCCGCCCTGGAGAAGGTGACGGTCGAGGTGCGCAAGGGCGAGGTGCTGGCGCTCGTCGGCGAGAACGGGTCCGGCAAGACCACCCTCAGCAAGCTGCTCACCGGGCTCTATCTGCCCAGCGAAGGGGCGGTGACGTGGGACGGGGTCGCGGTGGAGCGGTGCGATCCGCTGGCTCTGTGGCGGCAGACCGCGGTCGTGCCGCAGGACTTCGCGCACTGGCCGATGTCCGCGCGCGACAACATCACGCTGGGGCAGCCGCACGGGGGCGACGCGTCGGTACGCCGCGCAGCCGCGCACTCCGGCGCGGCGGAGGTCGTCGACGGGCTGCGCAGCGGGCTCGACACGCTGCTCGCGCGGGAGTGGTTCGGGGGTGTGGAGCTGTCCGGCGGGCAGTGGCAGCGGATCGCGATCGCGCGGGCCTTCCACCGTCCGGCCGGACTGCTGGTGATGGACGAGCCGACGAGCGCGCTCGACGCCCGCGCCGAGCACCGCATCTTCACCGGCCTGCGGACGATCGCCCGCGACCGGGCGGTGGTCCTGGTGACCCACCGCCTCGCGAACGTCGCGGTCGCGGACCGCATCGTCGTCCTCGACCGGGGCCGGGTCATCCAGGAGGGCACCTTCGACGAACTCGTCGCCACAGAAGGCCTGTTCGGGGAGTTGTGGACGCTGCAGAACGACCGGGCAGGAGTGCCGGGGCCGCGTGAGGGTGCGTGAACGGGCCCTCTCGGGCGGGGGCCGCACGGGGGGGCTGCGCACAAGGGCAGCCCCTCACGCGCCCGAGCCCGCCGCCCACTTCTGCTCGACCTTGCCCAGCCGCCAGTACGCCAGCGCCGCCGCCCACACCACCACGAACAGGCCGACGATGACGAAGCCGACGTTGTCCAGGTCGAGGCCGGCGATCCAGCCGCTGACCGGGTCGGTGAGGTCGAGCTTCTCGTGCAGGACGCCGACCAGCTCGATGGTGCCGATGAAGAAGGCCACCGCGATCGACAGGCCGGTGATGGTGAGGTTGTAGTAGACCTTGCGGACCGGGTTCGAGAAGGCCCACTGGTAGGCGAAGTTCATGAACGTGCCGTCGAGGGTGTCGAACAGGCTCATCCCGGCGGCGAACAGCAGCGGCAGGCACAGGATCGCGTACCAGGGCAGTCCGGCGGCGGCGCCCGTTCCGGCCATCACCATCAGGGTGACCTCGGTCGCGGTGTCGAAGCCGAGGCCGAAGAGGAAGCCGAGCGGGAACATCTGGCCGGGCCGCGAGATGGACTTGGTGAAGCGGCCCAGGACACGGTTCATGAAGCCCCGCGAGTCCAGGTGCGCTTCGAGCTCCTTCTCGTCGTACGCACCCGCGCGCATCGCCCGGAACACCTTCAGGATGCCGAACAGGGCGACCAGGTTGAGCGCTGCGATGAGATAGAGGAAGGAACCGGAGGCCGTCGTTCCTACCACGCCCATCACCTGGTGGGTGGTGGAGTCCTCGTTCATCAGCGTGCCCGCGAGCTGGGCACCGCCCGCCACGAGGGCCGTGAGGACCACGACCACGCTGGAGTGGCCGAGCGCGAACCAGAAGCCGACGGACACCGGCCGCTTGCCGTCGGCCATCAGCTTGCGGGTGGTGTTGTCGATGGCCGCGATGTGGTCGGCGTCGAAGGCGTGCCGCATGCCGAGGGTGTACGCGGTGATGCCGAGCCCTATGCCGTACGTCTTGGTGCCGACCGCGTAGTGCTCGGGGGCCACGAGCAGGAACAGGACGCCGAAGGCGACGACATGGAGGGCGGCTATCACCGCGAGCAGGACGGCGGTTCGGACGGTGTCCTCGCGCCGCCAGTGGAAGGACGGCGCGGCGGGGGCGCCCGTCTCGGGGGACGTGCGAACGGGCAGGGTCATGCGGGTCACGCTCCAGCACCTCGTGGATCACTTCGTGAGATGCCGCGGCCGGTCTCCTGGCTGACGGGCGGGTGCCGCGGTCCCGGCCTTCCCGGGCAGGTGGATCCTGGCCAGTGGCGTCGCGAGGGGACGGCGGCTCCCCGGAACCCGGGGAACCCGATCACAGTGGCGAGGGCCGCTCCGGTTTCGCACCGGTCTTCCCGAACACCACGGCGCCGTCACCCTAGACGCTGGGGAGTTGCCTGCCCAACCGCACCCCCGTGCGGGTATTGAAGATCACACGGGGCACGGGGGCTCGGCCCACCGGACGCCCCGGGGGCGGACCCGGGTCACGCCCCCGGCATCGCGAGGGCATGACCCGGGCCGTGGTGCGGGGCTCAGCGCCCGTCGTAGATCAGCGCGCGCACCATCCGGCAGGTCGTCTCCGACGGCGGGCGCACTCCGATGAGCGCGGCCACGGTGCGTATCTTGCGGTCGGGCGCCTGCTCCGGCCGGTACACCCCCGTGTCGAGCAGGGCGATGGCCAGGCGCATGGCCTTCAGACGCCGGTTGTGGGACTCGTACCACACGCGCGGACGCCCGGCGGGCAGCGGCACCTTGTGCAGGGGCTGGAGGGACAACTGTTTCGGGGCGTGCGAGGTGAGTACGGCAGCGGTCATGGGCATCCTCCTGGGCAGTCGGGAACCCTCACTTACTGCCTCAATTTTACTGGGGGGCACTGACAATCGGCCCTGGCCAGCCGGGCTTTGGGGGCGGATCGCGGGTAGCCTGGCGGCCATGGAGATCTGGATCAACCCGGCCTGTTCGAAGTGCCGCAGCGCGGTGGACCTGCTGGACGCGGAGGGCGCCGAGTACACGGTGCGCCGCTACCTCGAAGACGTGCCCTCGCCCGACGAGATCCGGGCCGTGCTCGACCGGCTCGGCCTCGAACCGTGGGACATCACGCGCACGCAGGAGGCCGCCGCGAAGGAGCTCGGCGTCAAGGACTGGCCGCGTGACGCGGACTCCCGCGAGCGCTGGGTTTCCGCGCTCGCCGAGCACCCCAAGCTGATCCAGCGTCCGATCATCACGGCGGACGACGGGACGGCGCTGGTGGCCCGGACCGACGAGGCCGTGCGCGACGCGCTGTCGCGGTAACCCTGGTCGGGCTAACCCCGGTCCAGCTGGGCCTCGGCGTCCGCCAGGAGCTCGGTCACCCGCGCCCCGAACCGTACGTCGCAAGGGTGTGGCACCCCCGTGCGGGCCGCTTCGAGGAGCGCGTCGATCGCCGCGCCGAACGCGTCAAGCGCGCCGCCCCACCCCGGCATGACCGACCGGCCCGCCTCGCCCAGCACCGAGACCTCGACGCCCGCGGCCGCCGGGGGCGCCGTGAAGCTCAGGTCGGCGGTGCTGGAGGCGCCCGAGGCGTGACGCAGGATCAGGTGGGCGGTGTCGCCGGGGCCGGGTGCGGCCGTCAGCGCGGTCACCTCGCCGAGTACCCCGGTCAGCACGGCGAGCGCGTGCGGGCCGACGTCCCAGAGCGCGCCCTTCTCACCCCGCCAGGGCGAGGCGGCGTACGGGCCGCGCTCGGCGCCCGGGGTGAACAGCGACCCGTACCACTGGGCACGGCCGGTGAACCAGCCGTCCACCGCGGCCTGTTGGGCCAGCCACGCCGCGGTCTCCTTCGCGAACCGCAGCGTGAAGAAGACGACGGAGGCGACCCGGGCGCGCTCGGCCGCGTCGGCCAGCTCGCGGGCGCCCGCCACGCTCGTCGCGACCGGCTTGTCCAGGAGCAGGTGGCAGCCCGCCCCGGCGGCCCGCATCGCCAGCGGCGCCTGGACGTCCGGCGGCAGCGCGAAGGCGACGGCGTCGCAGTCCGCGAACAGCGCGTCGGCGTCCTCGTACACCGCGACCCCGTGCTGCTCCGCGAGCGCGGCCGCCGCCTCGGGCCGCCGCCCCCACACGCCGACGAAGTCGACGCCGGGGTGCGCGGCGAGCGCCGGGGCGTGCGTGGCGGCGGCCCAGGGGCCGGTGCCGAGGAGGCCGATGCGGGTGGTGCCGGCGGTCTGGTTCATGGGGGCCAGTCTGCCGGGCACGAATTCCGGTGGCGGGACGAGGGGGGTGGAATGTTACGTTTCCGGGGCCGGCCGCGGGACTCCGGCGCGACTTCCGGGACTTGCCTCTACAGCAAACATTTCGCTGCTCGCGCCCCCATTCCCCGGCCGGCTTCCACTTCACGCACGGGGGACCCACATGGCTCAGGAGAGCTACGCCGACCTCGTGGCGGCCGAGGACGTACTGCTCTTCGTCAATGCCGCCGTCACCGCCACCGGGCAGCGCGAATTCCGCTCGGGCGCGGCCGAGCAGCGGCTCTCGCTCGACTTCCTCCACGCGTACGTGCGGGTCAACTACCGCAGGGTGTACGCCGCCGTGCTCGCCCTGGACATCAACGACCACAACGCGGCGCTGATCGTCCGCCACCTCCTGGAGAGCGCGGGCGAGGCGAGCGCCGAGGAGAAGCGCACCGAGGGGCAACTGATCGCGGCCCGGCTCGCGGTGCTCCCGCCGCAGCGGGTGTACCGGCTGCTGCGCGCGCTGCGGGCGGCGAAGGTCAACAACCGGCGCACCCGCGCCATCTTCCGCGACTGGCTCGCGGCCCGCCCGGACCCGGCGTTCGACGCGGTGAAGTACCGCAGCGCCCTGAAGTCCGCGGCCCGGCACGCCCATCTCCCTTACGGTGGTGGGGAGTTGGGGGATTTCCTGTTCCGGCCCGGCCGCCGGCCCCGCTACGAGCACCCCTTGCTCGACGCCCACCGCCGCGCGCACTACGAGCAGGCCGCCCTGTACGAGCTGCCGTTCACCGTTGCCGAGGGGTTCGCGGCCCGGCACGGGGTGCCGCGCGAGGTGTTCCTGGAGCGGATCGCGCCCCGCACCACCCGCCTGGAGCGGCTGCGCATCCAGTCGCGGGCCGGGGCCGCCCCCGCCGACCTGGCCACCATGCCGCTGACCCGGCTCGCGCTGTACGTCCTCTCGCTGGGCCTCGACGAGCGGGCGCGGCGCCGGGCCGAGCTGACGGGCGCGCTGCGGGCCTCGGCGCTGCGCGCGGCCGGGCCCCACGCGGGCAGCTGGGGCCGCGTCTCGGCGGTGCTCGACGACAGCTACTCCTCCGGCGGCTCCGGCGAGAAGCGGCGCCGCCCGCTCGCGGTGGCCCTGGCCTGCCACTTCCTCCTGGCCGCGCTGGCCGGTGCGGGGGCGTACCGCGGCCGGTGGACCTCGGGCGGCACGGATCCGCTGCTGGTCCGGCCGTCCGGCGCGACCCCGCTCGGCTCGTGCGTCCTGGACGCGCTCGACGACTCCCCCGAGCGGCTCGTGATCGTCTCCGACGGCTGGGACAACGCGCCGCCGGGCCTGGCGGGCGAGGTGCTGCGGGTGTGGCGCACCCGGCTCGCCCCGGACCGCCGCACCCGTGTCGTCCATGTGAACCCCGTATACGACGCGGACGGCTTCGACGTGCGCCGCCTCGCCCCCTCGGTGCCCACGGCCGGCATCCGCGACGCCGAGGACCTGCCCGCCCTGGTGGAGATCGCCGAGTTCGCCGAGGGACGCACGGGCCTGACCGAGCTGTACACGTATCTGGACCGCCGCACGGCCGACTTCACCGGGGGCAGCCGATGACCTCGCTCGACCTGACCGGGCTCAGCGCCGGGCCCGCCCAGGTGTGGGGCGGCATCCGGCTCGTGCCGTTGCTGCGCGCGGAGCCGGTGGCGGGGCTGCGGCTGAGCCGCGAGGTGTACGCGGACCCGGTGGGCGCGGACGTGCGCCTGAACCACACCACCCGCTACACCTCCTACATCCCGCACGGCTTCGTGGCCGACTGGTCGGGCGAGGGCCCTTCGGCCGCGTACGGCACGGCGCTGGGCGACGCGCCGGCGAGCCGGCTGGCGCTGCACCGGATGGCGAAGCGGCGGCCCGGCAACCGGCTGCGCTTCCTGCCGCTGCACCTGGCCCTTGAGGGCTATCTGGCGCTGCACTTCGGCGGCCCCTGTGTGCAGTGGGACACCTGGTCGCGCCAGGCGCTGCGCGGCGGGCTCTCGCCGCGCGTGGAGAGCGCCTACCTCGGCGCGGACGTGCCCCAGCTCGCCGACGCACTGCGGGTGTTCGAGATCCACCCGGGCCAGTGCGGTGTCCTCGTGTACGCGGCGGACGCACTCGGTGCCGCCTTCGCGGTGCCGCACCCGGACGACTACCGGGCGCTGCACGCCACCCTGCTCCAGGACCTGTTCGGCGAGCTGATCCACCAGTACGCGCAGTACGGGCGCCCGATCGCCGAGTTCACCGCCCGCGTCGACGACCGGCACGTGCGCACGCTCGCGGACCTGCGGGCGGCGGCCCGCGCACAGGAGCGGGCCTGGCGCGAGGCGCACGACACGGTCATGGCCGCCGAGCTGTACGACACCTCGTACGCCTTCAGCCGGGTGTACCGGATGGGCGGCTTCGACCTGTGGCGCTTCCTGCCGCCGTTCCACCGGGGCGGCGCCGCCCAGCACATCGGCGAGGCGATCACCGACCGCAAGGGCAGGGTGGCGTATCTGAAGACGTTCCGGCTCTCCGAGAACCAGGTGCGGCGCGGTCATCTGCTCCAGAGCCTGGCCGCCCACGACTGGGACCCGGTACGAACCGCCGAGGCGCTGGGCACCGTACCGGAGGAACTGACGAGGCGGATCCGCAATGCGGGCTTCGCGGCACTGCTGCGGCACCCCAGGTAACACCGGGTTCACAAACGGGCAACGGACGGGAAATGCCGGGGTGTGAGGCTGCCGGGCATACAGCAGCGCCCGCAGCGTGGCAGCGCGCAGGCACCCCGCAGCTCCCGCAAAGGATGGCTTCCGTGACGTACAAGGCCGAGTACATCTGGATCGACGGCACCGAGCCGACCGCCAAGCTCCGTTCCAAGACGAAGATCATGGCCGGTTCGCCCGTCGCCGTCGCCGAGCTGCCCATCTGGGGCTTCGACGGGTCCAGCACCAACCAGGCCGAGGGCCACGCCTCGGACCGCGTCCTGAAGCCGGTGTTCTCCTGCCCGGACCCGATCCGCGGCGGCGAGAACCTCCTCGTGCTGTGCGAGGTCCTGAACATCGACGGCACCCCGCACGAGTCCAACACGCGTGCCCTGCTGCGTCCGCTCGCCGAGCGGTTCGCGGGGCAGGAGCCGATCTTCGGCATCGAGCAGGAGTACACGTTCTTCGACGGCGACCGCCCGCTCGGCTTCCCCGTCGGCGGCTTCCCGGCCGCGCAGGGCGGCTACTACTGCGGCGTCGGCGCGGACGAGATCTTCGGCCGCGAGATCGTCGAGAAGCACCTCGACCACTGCCTCGCCGCGGGCCTCGGCATCTCCGGCATCAACGCCGAAGTGATGCCGGGACAGTGGGAGTTCCAGGTCGGCCCGCTCTCCCCGCTGGAGGTCTCCGACCAGCTGTGGATCGCCCGCTGGCTGCTCTACCGCACCGCCGAGGACTTCAACGTCTCCGCCACCCTCGACCCCAAGCCGGTCAAGGGCGACTGGAACGGCGCGGGCGCGCACACCAACTTCTCGACGAAGGCGATGCGCGAGGGCTACGACGCGATCATCACCGCGTGCGAGGCGCTCGGCGAGGGCTCCAAGCCCATGGACCACGTCAAGAACTACGGCGCCGGCATCGACGACCGCCTGACCGGCCTGCACGAGACCGCCCCGTGGGACCAGTACAAGTACGGCGTCTCCGACCGCGGCGCCTCGGTGCGCATCCCGTGGCAGGTCGAGGTGGACCAGAAGGGCTACATCGAGGACCGCCGCCCCAACGCCAACGTCGACCCGTACGTGGTGACCCGCCTCATCGTCGACACCTGCTGCACCGGTCTGGAGAAGGCCGGCCAGGTCTGAGCCGTCCACCCCGGTTTCGAAGGGCGTCTGCCGCTGGTGCGGCGGGCGCCCTTCGGGGTTCCGTCGTGGAGGGGTGGATTCCGGTCACGCTCCGCCAAGGATCCGTATCAGTCCGTGGGAGGGGCTGCTGCGCCGGGCGGATCGTCTGGTTGAATGGGGACATGGCCAGCATCCAGAACCCCGTGACAGGTCGCAGCGACCTTGAGCCGTTCTGGCCGTCCCGTCAGGACCACGACTTCGACCGGGTGTGTTGCCGCGCGACGAACGCGCCGGCCCTCTAACGCCTCGATCCACTCCAGGCCTTCGGCCCGCGCGCAACGACGTACGTCTCCTGCCGACGACTCCCCGCGCGAAAGAGCTGACCCCTCATGGCGAACACCCGTACCCTCCCCTCCGCCGACGCCCACACCCCCCTGCCGCTCGGCCGGCACCGGCTGCGGGCCGTGGACCGCGACGAGGTGGCCCGTCCTGCCCCGTCCCAGGTCATCGACTTCCTTCCGCCGGGCGCCACTTGGCTGCCCGCCCCCCAGCACACCCTGCCCGCGCTGCCGGGCCAGCCGCCGATGGTCGGCTATCTGGTGCTCGTCCCGGCCGACCAGCAGCCCGCGCTGCTCGCCGCGGCGCCCGAGCCCCTGACGCCCGTCCCGGTCGGGCCCGCCCCCTTCGGCGGGGACACGCTCGTGCGGATCGACACCGTGCGGCGCACGGCCGAGGTGGACGGGGCCCTGCTCGACCTCACCTACCTCGAATTCGAGCTGCTGGCCCACCTGGTGGCGCACCCGCACCGGGTGCACACCCGCGACCAGCTCGTCACCACGGTCTGGGGCTACGGCCACGTCGGCGACGGCCGCACGGTCGACGTCCATGTCGCCCGGCTGCGCCGCAAGCTGGGCGCGGAGCATCGCGGAGCGATCCAGACGGTGCGGCGCGTGGGGTACAAGTACGCGCCCTGACAAGGGAGTTGAAAGGCGGGGCGTCGACCGGCGCCCCGCCCCTTTGCGTGCGGCGCCCCCGTCTCCCTTCGTACGGTGCCTCGCCGACCGGGCAGAGCGCGAGGCCAAGGGGTGTTGCCGGCAACACCCCTGAAGCGGGGGCGGAGCCCAGTGACCGGCGGCGGTCGGCCCGGCGACACTGGAGGCCGGGCACTAGGGAGACGGGGAAGCACATGAACGCGGCCAAAGCACGGGACGCGCTGCTCGCGGGGGTTCGGGGCTTCGCGTTGAGCCTCGTTTCGATCGTCGGGTCGATCCTGCTGTTCACGCTCAGCGTCGTCTCCATCGCCCTCATACCCATCGGCGTCGGCGTGCTGGCCACCCCGCTGGCCATCGGGCGGGTGCGGGCCCACGCGAACTTCCGGCGCGAGCTGGCCGCCCGCTGGAGCGGGGTGCGGATCCCGTCGGCGTACCGGCCGTTGCCGCACCGGCGGGGTCTGACCGGCTGGGTCGGGCGGTGCACGGTCATGCTGCGCGACCCGGCGACCTGGCACGACCTGCGCTGGATGGTGGCCGACATGACGGCCGGGTTCCTCACCGCGCTGCTGCCGCCGACGCTGATCCTGTACATGGCGTACGGCTGGGTCCTCGCACTCGGCGTGTGGCGGCCGATCGCGGACGCGGGCGGCGACTGGTTCCTGTTCGTCCACGTCGTCAGCCAGCAGAGCGCGAACGCCGCGGCGGCGCTCGGCACCGCGATGTTCGTGCTCGCCATGTTCGTCAACCCGGCCCTGCTGCGCGGCCACTTCCAGCTGGCCCGGGCGCTGCTCGCCCCGTCCCGCGAGGCCGCGCTGGCGCGGCGCGTCGACCGGCTCACCGAGACCCGGCACGACGCGGTGGACAGCTCGGCGGCCGAACTGCGCCGCATCGAGCGGGACTTGCACGACGGGGCGCAGGCCCGCCTGGTCGCCATGGGCATGCACCTGGGCACCATCGAGGCGCTCGTCGAGACGGACCCGGCGAAGGCCAAGCAGCTCCTCGCGACGGCCCGCGAGTCCTCCGCCGAGGCACTGGCCGAGCTGCGCGACCTGGTGCGCGGCATCCACCCGCCGGTCCTGGCCGAGCGCGGACTCGCGGACGCCGTACGGGCGTTGGCGCTGCGGCTGCCGGTGCCGACCGACGTGTCGGTGAACCTGCCGCCGCGGGCCCGCGCCGGGGCGCCGGTCGAGTCGGCCGCGTACTTCGCGGTCAGCGAGGCGCTCACCAACGCGGTCAAGCACGCGGACGCGGACAGCATCTGGGTGGACCTGTCGTACGAGTCGGGCGCGCTGCGCGTGTCGGTCGGCGACAACGGCAAGGGCGGCGCGAGGACCGGGGCGGGCACCGGCCTGGCCGGGGTCGAGCGCCGGCTCGGTACATTCGACGGCGTCCTGGCCGTCAGCAGCCCCGCGGGCGGTCCCACCCTGGTGACCATGGAGATCCCTTGCGAGTTGTCCTAGCCGAGGACCTGTTCCTGCTCCGCGACGGCCTGGTCAGAATGCTGGAGGCGTTCGACTTCGAGATCCTCGCCGCCGTGGAGAGCGGCCCCGAGCTGACCCGGGCGCTGGCGGAACTGGAGCCGGACGTCGCGATCGTCGACGTCCGGCTTCCGCCGTCGCACACCGACGAGGGCCTCCAGTGCGCGCTCGCCGCCCGCCGCGCCCGGCCCGGCCTGCCGGTCCTGGTCCTGTCCCAGCACGTGGAGCAGCTGTACGCGCGCGAGCTCCTCGCGGACGGCAACGGCGGGGTCGGCTACCTCCTCAAGGACCGGGTGTTCGACGCGGCGCAGTTCGTCGACGCGGTACGCCGGGTCGCGGGCGGCGGCACCGCGATGGACCCGCAGGTCATCCAGCAGCTCCTGTCCCGCCGCGCGCAGGACGAGCCGATGGGCGGGCTCACCCCGCGCGAGCTGGAGGTGATGGAGCTGATGGCGCAGGGCCGCTCCAACGCGGCGATAGCCGAGCGTCTCGTCGTGACCGAGCGGGCCATCGCCAAGCACACGTCCAACATCTTCGCGAAGCTGGGCCTGCCGGTCTCCGACGACGACAACCGCCGGGTCCTCGCGGTGCTCGCCTACCTCGACCGCGGCTGAGGCGGGCGGGGGCCGGGGCCGGGGCCGCGACGCGACTGCGGGGTTCCGCGGCGGTTTCGGGTTAGCCTGGCAAAACAATGAACCGCATGATCACGCCCTGGGGCGAGCACGACCTGACCCGATTCCCCGAAGACCCCCGCGACCCGCTGCGGGCCTGGGACGCCGCCGACGACTATCTGTTGCGGCACCTGGCCGGGATCACGGACCTTGACCTCTCGGGGACCGTCGTCGTCACCGGCGACCGCTGGGGCGCGCTCACCACGGCCCTTGCCGAGCACGGCCCCGTCCAGATCAGCGACTCGTTCCTGGCCCAGGAGGCGACCCGGGCCAATCTGGCGCGGGCGGGCTCCGCGCCGGATTCCGTACGCCTGCTGTCGACGCGGGACGAGGTGCCCGAGCGGGTCGACGTGCTGCTCGTGCGGGTGCCCAAGAGCCTGGGGCTCCTGGAGGACCAGCTGCACCGGATCGCGCCCTCGGTGCACGCGGGCACGGTCGTCGTCGGCACCGGCATGGTCAAGGAGATCCACACCTCGACGCTGAGCCTGTTCGAGCGGATCCTCGGCCCGACGAAGACCTCGCTGGCCGAGAAGAAGGCCCGCCTCATCTTCACCACCCCGGACCCGGCGCTGGCCAGGCCCAAGAACCCGTGGCCGCTGACGTACTCCCTGGAACTGGGCATCGGCCCCGCCTCCGGGCTCGCGGTGACCAATCACGCCGGGGTGTTCTGCGCCGACCGCCTCGACATCGGCACCCGCTTCCTGCTCCAGCACCTGCCCGAGCGCACCGGCCCGGACCACGTGGTGGACCTGGGCTGCGGCAACGGCATCGTGGGTACGGCGGCGGCGCTCGCCAACCCCGAGGCGCGGATCACCTTCGCCGACGAGTCGCACCCCGCGATGGCTTCGGCCGAGGCGACGTTCCGGATGTGCGCGGGGCCCGCGCGCGAGGCCGAGTTCCGGCTGGGCGACGGCCTGGCGGACTTCGAACCCGGCACGGCCGACCTGGTCCTGAACAACCCGCCGTTCCACACCCACCAGGCGACGACGGACCGCACCTCCTCGCGCATGTTCGCGGACGCCCGCACGGCGCTGCGCGAGGGCGGCGAGCTGTGGGTGGTCGGCAACCGGCACCTCGGCTACCACGAGAAGCTCCGCCGCATGTTCGGCAACTGCGAACTCATGGCGTCCGACCCGAAGTTCGTGGTGCTGCGCGCGGTGAAGCAGGCGCGGTAAACCCTGAGGGAGTCTCAACTCCCGTGAATCTCCTGAGGCGTTGAACGCCCCACCCTTCCCATCCGTATGGAACTGCGCGCTTCAAGCGAAGGAGTTCCATGGGACGCATCTCACGCTCACCACGAAAACGGCAGGCCCTCCCCCGCCGGATGATGATGGCCGCGGCCGCACTCATCCTGGGCGGAGGCGGGCTCGTCGCGGTCAATTTCTACGCCTCCGCCAGTGAAGGTGATGCGGGCGGCCAAGGGTCGTCCGGGCACGACATGGCGCAGATGCAGATGTTGTCGACCATCGACTGTCCGGATGTGGGCAATTCCCTGTCCACCGTGCCCGATTCCGCGAAATCGCGCGTAGACCGCCGACTCGCCGACCTCGATACGCAGATCACCGACGCCTATACGAAGTTCGCCGACAACAAGGACCGCATCCAGCGCGATCCCCGCCTCGCGGACACGATGGTGCTCAACCCGCTGAAACGGCAACGCACCGATTCCATCGGCAAGATCGCGGACGCCACCGGTCAGCCGGACCTGAACGACAAGGGGCTCGCCGCCTGCACGATGCGGGCCGCGGACGCCCCGGCGTCCAATGATCAGAACGGCAACCAGGCCAACGGCCAGAACGCCGCCGACAACGTCACCGCCTCCGGCCCCGCACGCAGCGACTTCGTCGACATCCGGTCCGTGCGGCCGAACGTCGCCACCCCGCGGCCCGGGCGCGGCGCCTCCACCGGCACCTTCACCAGCGACTGCGGCCGCAACCAGAACGGAAAACGCAACCCCGACAACGTCATCGTCGCGCCGGGCGTGAGCAATGGCGCCCACCATATGCACGATTACGTCGGAAACCAGGCGACGGATGCCTTCTCCAGCGATGCCGATCTGGCCCGGGGCAACACCAGCTGCCGCAATCAGGGCGACAAGTCCACCTATTACTGGCCGGTCGTACGGATCCTGAACCAGGGCAACGACATCGACGCCAACGCGGACGGCGGCGGCAAGGACAAGAACGTCGGAAAGATTCAGACCCCGGCGCAGGCCACGATCCAATTGGTCGGAAGTCCGGTGAGCAAGGTCACCGCGATGCCCCGGTTCCTGCGGATCATCACGGGTGACGCCAAGGCGTTCACCAACGGCAATGCGAACGCCAATGCCTCCTGGAGCTGCACCGGATTCGAGAACCGCCAGCTCAAGGACAAATATCCGCTGTGCCCGCAGGGCAGCCAGGTGGTCCGTACCTTTAAATTCCAGAGCTGCTGGGACGGAAAGAACACCGACAGCGCCAATCACCGCACCCACGTCGCCTTCGCGGACAAAAGGGGTGCCTGCCCCGCCGGATTCAAAGCGATTCCCCAGCTCGTGCAGCGCATCGTCTACGACGTCCCGGCCAAGGCCGGCGCCTTCGCCGTGGACTCGTTCCCCGAGCAGCTCCACAAGCCCGTCACCGATCACGGTGACTTCATCGACGTCTTCAGCGATCAGCTGATGGGAAAGGCGGTGAACTGCATCAACACCGGGCGCTCCTGCGCCTGACCCCCCTGCGCGCGAGCGCGCGAGGAGGCAACTGCCGCTGCGCGGCCGCCTCGGTCAGTGTCCGGAATGCATGGTCCCGGTCTCGACACTGCCACCGAGCCGGCCGTGCAGTGCCGTGACCACCGGCTGTTCGCCGACCGCCACCCACTTGCGCCCGACCAGATAGACGCCGCCGTAGTCCCGCGCCTCGTTGATCCACTCCCGCTGGCCGCGGTCGGTGGCAAAGGTGGCGAGCACGTAACGGCCGTCCTTGGTCGTGCAGTTGGCCTGCCGCAGCTCGGCCGAATTCGTCGAGACGACGGGCTTGCAGTCGGCCCGGGCGGCCAGCTGCTCCAGGGTTCCGCTCGCGGTCAGGGGCGCGTGGGACGACGTACCGCAGCCGGTCACCACCGCGACGGCCACAACCACCCCAAGGGCCACTCGTGCATTGTTTCGCATCACCCCATCTTGCCTCCAACTCCCGTATAAACAAGGCGACTTGGCGATTCTCAAAACGCGAAGAGGCGGCAGGGTGGTGGCTCCACGGACGCGGGAAATTTCGCGGCACTGGGGCTCGGTCTCGGAGTGGCGGCGGCCGTGGACTACCGTTCGGATCGAAACCGGTAGATTTCACCCGCTCAGGAGCCGCCCGCACATGATCGCGATCCCCGCCACCACCGTCGCCAACCTGCGCGACCTCGGCGACACCCCGCTGTCCGGCGGCCGCACGGTCCGCTCCGGCCTGGTCTTCCGCGCCGGTCAGCTCGACCGCATGGACCCGGCGGCCGATCCGGCGGTGGCCGCGCTCGGGCTGCGTACGATCCTCGACTTCCGCACCGACGCCGAGCGCGCCGACCACCCCGACCGGGTGCCGGCCGGGGCCCGGCTCGTCGTCGCCGACGCGCTGGCCGACAAGATCTCGGCGACCGGCGCGCCCGCCGCCGCCCAGCTCAAGCACATCCTGGCCGACCCGGTCGTGGCCGAGGAGCACCTCGGCGGCGGCAAGGCGCAGGCCCTGTTCGCCGACACCTACCGCTCGCTGGTCTCGTCCCACTCGGCGCGCTCCGCCTACCGCACGCTCCTGACGGAGCTCGCCGCCGACGACGCGGGCCCGCTGCTCTTCCACTGCACGGCGGGCAAGGACCGCACCGGCTGGGCGGCGACGGTGATCCTGACGCTGCTCGGCGCCGACGAGGCGACCGTCGAGCGCGAGTACCTGTCCGTCAACCCGGCCGTGCGCCAGGCCTTCGCCCCGCTCATCGAGGGGTTCACCGCGCAGGGCGGCGACCCGGAGATCGCGCTCGCCATCATCGGCGTCGTACCGGAGTACCTGGCGGCGGCCCTCGACGAGGTCGCCGCGAAGTACGGCTCGATGGAGAAGTACGCCCGCGAGGGGCTCGGGGTGCCGGACGACGCGGTGGCCCGGCTGCGCGAACGGCTCATCGCGTGATCGACTCGCATCGGCGTCAACTCGCCTGAGGGGTCAGCCGGTTGGGTACGGGGTGACCATCTCCACATTCGCTCGTTTTGCTGAACGTGGCCCCAGAGCAGGACATCCTCAACCCACCCGCCCCCTTCGTCGGCGTCGAGCAGGCCGAGGCCGCGCTCGTCGAGCACTATCCGCGACTGGTGCGGCTCGCCTATCTCGTACTTCCGCCATCGCTCGGGCGCAACCGCCGGGTGGTGACCGCGCACGCGATCGTGCAGCGCTCACTGCCGCGCGGCCGGAGCGGCTCCGGCGACGGCCCCGACAACGGGCTGATCCCCGGGGCGCGGCGGGCCGAGGCCGGCGGCGACCCGGGGTATGTGTACGTGCGGCGGCGCGTGGTGCGCCAGGCGCTCGAAGCGGGGCTTCCGCTGCGCCGCAAGGCCTGGCCCAAGCGGGCGCAGTTCCCGCCGCTGCTGCCGCAGGTCTGGGGCCTGAGGCTGTTCCCGCGTTCGGGCGGCGCCGATGAACTCGCCCTGGACCAGCGCCTTTCCGCCCTCTCCGGGCCCGCCCGGGCGGCCTACGTGCTGCGCGGTCTTGAGCGCCTCGGCGACGACGAGGTGTGCGCGGAGCTGAACGCGGCCGGGGTCACCGAGGCGCGCCGGGCGCTGGCCGAGGCCGACACCACCGAGCCGCAGGCCGGGCTGCTGGAATCCGCCGAGTTCGACCCCTGCTCGCTCCAGGCCCGGCCCACCGATCTGATGCGGCGCCGCCAGCACGGCCGTGCCGCGCTCGCCGCCGTGGCCGCGCTCGTGGTGTGCGGGGCGCTCATCGGCCTGCCGGGCGACGGCTGGGGGCCCGACGGCGCGGCCGCGCCGCCCTACGCGCAGAACCCGGCGGCCCAGGCCGCGCTCGACCCCGGCCATCTGCTGCGGGTCGAGCCCACGGCGTGGACGACCGCGACCCGTACGGACTTCTCGGTGTGGCCGGCCCGGGGCGATCTGGTCGGCGACTCGGCGCTGCTGCGGCGGGCGCTCGCGGTGTGGGCGCGGCCGGGCGAGTCCGTGCAGGTCTCGGCGACGCCGGGCACCCCGTCGGGTCCGCCGATGGGCGCGCCCCAACTCCTGTTCGCGGGCGATGTGGACCGGGCCAGGGTCGTGCTGCTCTACGACGGGCTGCGGGTCGCCCGCTACGCCGAGCCGCGCGACGGCACGGCCGGGGCCGCGCTCGACTTCGCGCGCGTGGATGCCGCCGACACCGCGTCCGCGAGCGCGCTCGTGGTGGGCCGGACCGACGGCAACGTGCGCTATCTGACCGCGCCCTGGGTGCGCCAGGCCTCCGTACGCGATCTGCTGGCTCCGGACGCCTCCGCGCGGCCGCTGCACCGGGACAAGGACGGGGTGACCGACCCGGTCGTCTCGCCCGCCCAGGCCCAGCAGTGCACGTCCTGGGAGGCGCTCGAATTCCACGACGACAGCGGGGTGCGGCTCGTCACCGACCTCGGCGAGCTGGCTCCCGCGCGCCTGACGTGGGGGCCGCCCCACGACGCCCGCGACGTCGACGACCGCTCCGCGCGCCAGGGCTGGGCGCGGACCGCGTGCCTGCTGCCCACCGTCCGCTCGCACGGGGTGCGCTCCGTCAACGACTGGCAGTTCGCCCAGCAGGCGCTGCCCGAGAACAACGGCACCGCCGACTGGATCTGCACCCGGGCCGAGACCTGGCGGGGTGCGGGCAGCCGGGTGTTCGCCCAGTTCCAGGCGCCCTCCGCCAAGCTCGCGCCGGGTGCGATCGCGGCCCGCGCCGAGAACTCCGCGGCCTGCGGGGTCCGCGAGGCACGGGTCCTCGCCGGGGTGCTGTGGAAGTCGCGCGGCGGGAACTGGTTCGTGCTCGCGGCGGGCAGCGAGCAGGTGTCGTCGGTGACCCTGTCCGGCGGAATGACCGGCAGCGGACGGGGCAACCTGCTTGCCGTACGGGCCAAGGAGGGTGCGCGCGCCGAGCTCGACGGACGGCTCACGGACGGGACTCCGATCAGCACCCTGCGCTGAGAGCCGGTGCCTGACCGATCCGTCCAACAATCCGGTGCGCACCCCTGTCGCTGCGGCGTACCCGTCAGTACATTGACGCCATGTCTAATACGCCGCAGCCCGCTCCGGTCGCGGAGGAGCGCATCGAGCTCAGGGCCCGGAACGTCTCGTTCGAGTGGGAGAAGACCCCGCTCCACTGGATACCCGGCGACCCGTTCACCGGCCACACCATCAATGTGCTGCACCTGTTGCTGCCGGCCGGTGAGCGCTGGTTCGTGCACGTGTACAAGCAGGTGCTTCCGCACATCACGGACGACCGGCTGCGCGAGGACGTCATCGGCTTCATCGGGCAGGAGGCGATGCACTCCGCCGCGCACGACGACGTGCTCCCCCACCTGAAGAAGCTCGGCCTCGACCCGACGCCGTACACCGCGCAGGTCGACTGGCTCTTCGAGAAACTGCTCGGGGACCGGACGCTGCCGCCCGGCAGGGCGCGCGAGTGGTGGCTGATGGAGCGGGTCGCCACCATCGCGGCGATCGAGCACTACACCGCGTTCCTCGGCAACTGGATCCTCAACGCCGAAACCCTGGACCGGCGCGGCGCCGACCCGATGATGCTGGACCTCTTGCGCTGGCACGGCGCCGAGGAGGTCGAGCACCGCTCGGTGGCCTTCGAGCTGTTCATGCATGTCGACGGCGGGTACCGCCGCAGGGTGCGCACCTGGGCGACCGCGTTCACCGCGCTCGCCTTCCTCTGGCAGCGCGGGGCCCGTTTCTTCATGGCGAACGATCCGACTCTGGCGGAGGGCAGGGCGAGCTTCGGGGAGTTCTACCGGGCCGGCAGGAAGGGCATGCTGCCCTCCACCCCCGCCATGCTCAAGTCCATCCCGCGCTATCTGAGCCGCACCTATCACCCCTCGCAGGAGGGCAGCACGGCCCAGGCCGTGGCCTATCTCGCCGCCTCGCCGGGCGCCAACGGAGGCCGCTGACATGCGCCGTGCCACCACGTTCGCCCTGGCCGCCGGGGCCGCGCTGCTCACCCGGCGGGCGCTGCGCCGCCGCATCGCCGCCTCGCCGCTGTGGCCGATGCCCGCCCTGGAGGAGCCCGTCTCGGGGCGCGGCACCCGGCGTTCCACCATCACCCTGAAGCTGACCGTCACCGAGCGGACCGAGCCCGCCGAAGGCGTCGTACGGCTGCGCCTCGATGCCCTGGACGGGGCCGAGCTGCCCGCCTGGGAGCCCGGCGCGCACCTCGATCTGGTGCTGCCGTCCGGTCTCGTACGGCAGTACTCGCTCTGCGGCGACCCGGCCCACCGCACCTCGTACACCGTCGCCACCCGCCTCGTCGAGGACGGCCGGGGCGGTTCGCGCGAGGTGCACGAGCAGCTCCAGGAGGCGGTCGAGGTGTCGGTGCGCGGGCCGCGCAACCGCTTCCCGCTGGTGCCGAGCGCCTCGTACGTGTTCGTCGCGGGTGGCATCGGGATCACGCCAATGCTCCCCATGCTCAAGGCAGTTGGGGCCTCGGGCGCCGACTGGCGGCTGCTGTACGGCGGCCGTTCGCGGGCCACCATGCCCTTCCTCGACGAGATCGAGAAGCTGGGCGGGCGGGTCACGGTCGTCCCGGAGGACGAGTCCGGGCTGCCGGATCTCGCCTCCTTCCTCGCCAACTCCCCTGCTGACGCGGTCGTTTACTGCTGTGGGCCCGATCCGCTGATGGACGCGGTCACCGCCGCGCTCGGCCCCGGGCGCACCCCGCACCTGGAGCGGTTCGCGGCCGGTGCGGCCACGGCGGGCGCCGCGTTCGAGGTCGAGCTGCGGCGCTCGGGGCGCACGCTGGCCGTCCCGGCGGACAAGTCGCTGCTCGCCGCCCTGCGCGAGGAGCTGCCGGGCGTCTCGTACTCCTGTGAACAGGGCTTCTGCGGGACCTGCCAACAGCGGGTCCTGGAGGGCGAGATCGACCACCGCGACGAGCTGCTCACGGATGCGGAGCGCGACGACTCGATGCTGGTCTGTGTATCGAGGTGCCTCGGCAAGAAGCTGGTGCTCGACCTGTAGGGCCCCGTGGGTACTCTGTTCGCATGACGACCGGGGTACGGCGCAGGATGGGCGTCGACGAGCGCAGGCAGCAGCTGATCGGGGTCGCCCTTGAGCTGTTCAGCCACCGCTCGCCCGACGATGTGTCCATCGACGAGATAGCGGCGGCCGCGGGGATATCGCGGCCGCTGGTGTATCACTACTTCCCCGGCAAGCAGAGCCTGTACGAGGCCGCGCTGCGCCGGGCCGCTGACGAGCTCGCGGGCCGTTTCATGGAGCCGCACGAGGGCCCGCTCGGCGCCCGGCTGCTGCGGGTGATGGGGCGGTTCTTCGACTTCGTCGACGAGCACGGGCCCGGCTTCTCCGCACTGATGCGGGGCGGCCCGGCGGTCGGCTCAAGCACCGCGAACGCCATGATCGACGAGGTGCGCAACGCCGCCTACCTCCAGATCCTGGCGCACCTCGGGGTCCAACACCCGCCCGCCAGACTGGAGTTGGTCGTACGGTCCTGGGTCTCGCTCGCCGAGTCGACGGCGCTGATCTGGCTGGACGGGCGGCGGATTCCGCGCGGCGAGCTGGAGTTGCAGCTGGTCCACGACTTCGCGGCGCTCGCCGCGGTGAGCGCCGCCTACGACCCGGAGATGGCCGCGATCGTGCTGCCCATGCTGGCGGACGAGCCCGCCGACGGCCCGTTCGGCGAGCTGGTGGACCGACTCGCCGCCCTGCTCCCGCTGGTGCCCGCACCGCGCGTGGGCTGAGCCCTGCGGCATGATCAACGGCGGGGCGGCCCGTACCCGGTCACGCTGATGGAGAAAGGCCTCGGTCCGCGTTGAGGCGTAGGGCGAGCAGTGCCACGTCGTCCTCCAGGTCGTTGCCGAATCGGTCGAGCAGGGTGTCGCAGAGTGCCTCGGTGTCGGGCGGGGCCGCGGCCGCGGTGTGCCTGAGGTGTTCCAGTGAGTCCGCGAGGTCGGTGCCGCGGCGCTCGATGAGGCCGTCGGTCAGCATCAACAGGCCGTCGTGGGGGCCGAGTTGGAGGCACGTCGAGGGTGGATGGCGCAGGCCGAGGCCGAGCAGCGGGCCCCGCGTCTCGATGAAAGAGGCCTCGCCCCGGTGGGGCAGGAGCAGCGGCGGCAGGTGCCCGGCGTCGGCGATGCGGGCCTCGCCCGTGTCCGGGTCGATGAGGGCCAGGCACAGGGTCGCGGTCGCCTCGGGGTGGTAGAGCTGGAGCATCCGGTCCAGGCGCCGGACCAGGGCGGCCGGTTCGTGGTGGTCGGTGGCGTACGCGCGCAGGGCATGGCGGAGTTCGACCATCACGGTGGCCGCGTCCAGGGAGTGCCCGACGACGTCGCCGACACCGACCAGGAGGCCCGCGGGCGTGGTGAGCGCGGTGTAGAAGTCGCCGCCGATCTCGGCGCGGCTGGAGGCCGGGACGTAGCGCAGGGCGATGTCGGCGCCGGGCAGCCGGGGTGCGCGCTGCGGCAGGAAGCTGCGTTGCAGGGTGAGCGCGATGTGGCGTTCCTCCGCGTAGGTGCGCAGGGATTCGGCGGCGACGGCGAGGGACCGGGCGAGCCGGGAGAGCAGCGCCTCGGTCTCCTGGCCGTACGGCAGGCGGGCCGGGACGGCGAGGCAGACGGGCGGCTGGTCGGCCTGGCCGCGGGCGAGCACGAGCCGGGCCCCTTCGCTGCCGAAGAGTTCCGGCGGCCACAGCGGGGCCGGGGCGAGCACGGATCGTACGCCGGTGCAGCCCGCCATGGCTCGGCGCAGCAGCACGGCGAGCGCCGGGATCTCGGTGGTGCGGGCCGGGCGTGCGGCGCCGCCCGCGTGGAGGAAGGCGTCGGTTCCGAACACGAAGGCGGTGACCGGGCCCGAGGTGAGCGGCATGGCCGCCGCGGCGGCCGCGTCCGCGAGTTCCTGGGGGCAGCGCGCCCGGTGCAGGGCGGCGGTCGCCTCGGCGAGGTGGTTCAGCCGACCGGCCCGGGCGGCCGATTCGTGGCGCAGCCGGGCGCCGCGCAGCGCGGCCCGGATGACGGCCTGGATCTCCTCGGGCTCGACGGGCACGGTGAGGTAGGCCTCGGCGCCCGCGTCCAGGCCCCGGCTGCGGTCGTGCGGGGTGATGGAGGCCGCCGAGAAGTGCACGACGGGCATGGGCGCGATGCCGGGGTGCGACTTGAGGCGGCGGCACAGTTCGAAGCCGTCCATGTCGGGCAGGCCCACGTCCACGAGGGCGGCGTCGGGCAGCGCTCCCGCGCGCAGCCGCGCGTCGAGTTCGACGAGCGCGGCCGAGGCGGTGCCGAGCGATACGACGCGGTGGCCCGCGCGGCTGAGGACGGCGCCCATCGCACAGCGGTTGGCGTCGACGTCGTCGACCACCAGGACGGTCGTGTCGCGGGTCGTGGGCATCGTCGTACTCACCGCCGATCGTCTCCGAAGGCCCGCCGGTCAAGGGGTGTCGCTCTGCGGCACCGGCCGCCACCCACCGTAGCGCCGCAGCGTGGACAGGGGCGGCCACACGCGGCTTTCGTCAACTCCCGTCCGGCGAGTCACCCTTGAGAGCCAGCGCGAGGCCGTCGTCGAGGCCGGTGGCCACGCCTCGGTCGAAGGCCGAGTCGAACGCCCCGTCGCCGAGCGCGGCGCGCGCCCGGCGCTCGCACTGCTCGCGCACTGCGGTCAGTTCCGGCGCGCCCATCTGCGCCTTGCCGACGGTGCGCCAGCACTCCTGGCCGACGCCGAGGAACAGCGCGCCGTCCTCGCCGTCGCCCTGCGCGGTGACGGCGCAGGCCAGCAGGTCCAGGCCGATCGCGATGCCGAAGCTGTCGTGCAGGAGGCGTTTGCCGGCCAGCATGGCACGGGCGTGGGCGGCGGCCTCGGCCGGCCGGTCCAGGGCGAGCGCGCTGACCGCCAGCATGTAGTCGGCGTACGCCCGCATCCAGCGCTCGCCCCGGGCCGCGCACTCGTCGCGAAGGAGCACGGCTTCGGCGGACGCCTCGGTGTGGCGGGCCAGGTTGGTGAGGGCGTAGATCCGGGCGAGTGCGCACAGCACGCGGCCCGCCGAGAAACCGGTGTCCTGGGCAAGGGCGGGGTCGATGATCGCGAGGGCCCGCTGGGGGTCGCCCGGCATGAGGACGCTGCCGCCGTACAAGTAGGCGGCGCGCAGCCGGAGTTCGGGGTCGGTGGCGGTCCGGGCGCACTCCTCGCCGAGCCGGTGCGCCATGACGAAGTCGCCCTGCAGGAAGGCGCACATGCCGAGCGCCCACACGGCGGTGGCCCGGTACGGCCCGGGGCCCGGGCAGCCGTCCAGGGCGCGTTGCAAATAGCCGCGGCCTTCGCGCAGGCGGCCGCAGCAGAACCAGACGAACCAGAGCGAGCCCGCCATGTCGAGGGCGGCTTCGGGGTCGGTCGCGAGGAGGTGTTCGAGCGCGGTGCGCAGATCGGCGTGCTCGGCCTCCAGTCGTGCGTACCGGTCGAGTTGGCCGGGGCCCATCCAGGCCGCGTCGGCCTCGTGGGCGATCCGGCGGAAGCGTCCGGCGTGCCGGTCGGCGACCTCGGAGCTCTCGCCGAGTTCGTCGAGCCAGCGCAGGCCGTACTCGCGGATGGTGTCCAGCATGCGGTGGCCGAACCGGCCGGAGGGTTCGAGCCGGGTGCGGACGACCGACTTGTCGATGAGGCCGGCCAGGACCTGTTCGACGGCGCACGCGGGCAGCGGGCCGCCCGCGCCGACGTCCTGGGCCGCGGCGAGGTCGAACTCGCCCGCGAACACGGAGAGCCGGGCCCACAGGAGCCGTTCGAGCGGTTCGCACAGCTCGTGGCTCCAGCCGATCGCGGTGCGCATGGTCTGGTGGCGGGGCAGCGCCGCGACCCGGGTGTCGGCGAGCACCTCGAAGCGGGAGCCGAGCCGGGTGGCGAGCTGCTCGACCGACCACAACCGCAGCCGGGCGCCCGCGAGTTCGAGGGCGAGCGGGATCCCGTCGAGGCGGCGGCAGACGTCGGCGGCGGCGGCCGCGCGGGCCGGGTCCTCGAAGCTGAGGTGGGGCACGGCCTCGGTGGCGCGTTCCTTGAACAGCGCCAGCGCCTCCACCGCGACGGGCAGCGGCTCCAGGGGGAAGACACGTTCCTGCGGTCGGCCGAGCGGCTGCCGACTGGTGGCGAGGACGGTGAGCCCCGGCGAGGTCTGCAGGAGCTCGCCGATCAGGTGGCCGCAGGCGCTGATCAGGTGTTCGCAGGTGTCGAGCACCAGGAGCGGGCGTTTGTCGGCGAGCCAGGAGCAGAGTGCCTCGCAGGCGGTGCGCAGGCTCTGGTCGAAGACGTCGAAGGCGTCGGCGACGGTGGCGGCGAGTAAGTTCCGGTCCCGCAGCGGCGACAGCTCCACCCACCAGACCCCGTCGGGGTAGCGGCGCTCGACGCGCCGGACGGTCCGCAGGGCGAGCCGGGATTTTCCGACCCCGCCGGGTCCCGTGACGGTCACGAGCCTGTGCCGCTCCAGGAGGCCGTCCAGGGTGGCCAGTTCGACCGACCGACCGATGAAACTCGTGCTCTCCGCAGGAAGATTCCCCACCACGGGCACAGTCTGGACCACAGTGCGGCCCTTGCCTCAACCCGCGGCGGGGAACAACCGATTCAGGTCACCGAACGACCCGGAATGATCGGTTCAGTGTTGCTTGAAGACCGCAACAGTACGGGCCGGGACTGTGAAGCTCCCCGAACTCTGATCGTATGTGGCCGTCTTCACCACCGGATCGGCCCCGCCCGCCTGGCGCGGGTGCAGCGCGTACGGGGTGCCCGCGAGGGCGGCCACCCGCTGCGTTTGAGCCTGCGGGGTCGCGTTGAAGACGACGACCAGCGGGCCGAGCCGCATGGTGATCACACCCGGGGTCTCGCTCGTGCCGGACAGCGGGAACGAGAGCGCCGACTGGACCTGGTCCGCCGTGGCGAGCCCGAACGCGCTCTCACTGCCCCGGATCGCGAGCAGGTCCTGGTAGGCGGCCGAGGTCGCGTTGATCTGGGCGCAGCCCGGGGTCAGCGAAGGATTCGCCAACAGAGGCTTGGCATAAGGCCACTTGGACTGGTTGTCGGCGGCCATCGGCAGCCCGCGCCCGAATCCGTTGCCCGCCCGGCAGTCCCAGTGCAGCGCGTTGAACCAGTCGCCGCTGTTGAACGAATTGCGGTCGAGCGACTTCGAGCGAAGCAGGTCGCTGCCCGCCTGGGACAGGGCCGGGCCCTGCGAGAGGGCCGCGGTCGCCAGCGCCAGGACCTGCATGCGGGAGCGGTCGGCGGCCGCGGTGCCCGCGGGCAGCTTGTAGGCGAGCGCGTCGTACAGCGACTCGTTGTCGTGGGCGTCCGCGTAGGCCAGCGCGTCGCCCGGGGCGGCCGCGTAGCCCGCCGGGGCCCCGTTGTAGTCGACCTCGGAGCCCTTGACGCTGCGGCCGGAGCTGTCGGTGAAGGTGTACGCGGCGAGGTTGCCGGTCAGGCCCACCTTGAGGAGGTCCTGGTAGTGCAGGAGACGGGCCTTCTGCTCGGCCGAAGTACCGTTCGCCGTCGAGGAGTTGGGGTCGGTGTAGAGCCCGGAGGCGAAGCCCTGGACGCCCGGGTCGGCGTCGAAGGGGCCCCCGCCGCGCACCGCGTCGCGGGCCCGGTCGGAGAACGTCGCGATGCCGGTGCCCGCCATGTTCTTCTGGGTGGCCTGCACGAAGCGGGCGTCGTCGGCGACCTCGCCGAAGTTCCAGCCCTCGCCGTACATGATGATCTTCTTGCCGTCGACGCCGTCCTTCGCGAGGGTCAGCGCGTCGAGCGCCCCCCGCACGGCCAGGATGTTGGCCTTCGGGTGGTGGCCCATGAGGTCGAAGCGGAACCCGTCGACCTTGTACTGCTTGGCCCAGGTCACCACCGAGTCGACGACGAGCTTGCCCATCATGGCGTTCTCGGGTGCGGTGTTGGCGCAGCAGGTGGAGTTGGCGACGCTGCCGTCGGGCATCAGCCGCTGGTAGTAGCCCGGCACGATCTTGTCGAGCACCGAGTCGTCGGCCTGCCCGCTCGCGGCGGTGTGGTTGTAGACGACGTCCATGACGGTGCGAAGGCCGGCGTTGCCAAGACCCTGAACCATCTGCCGGAACTCGACCGTGCGGCGGGTGCCGTCGGGGTCGCTGGCGTAGGAGCCCTCGGGGACGGTGTAGTGCAGCGGGTCGTAGCCCCAGTTGTACGCGTCCTTCGCGGCCGACTTGGCGACGCAGGCCTGCTGCTCCTCCGAGTCGGGCGCGTACACCTTCAAGTCACAGGCGGGTATGGCCTGTTCGGCCTTCTTCTCGGGAATGCCCGCGATGTCGAAGGCGGGCAGCAGATGGACGTAGGACGTGCCGGACCTGGCGAGCTGGGCGAGGTGCTTCATGCCGTCGGATGCGGTGTCGGTGAAGGCCAGGTACTGGCCGGGGTGGTGCGAGGTGGGGTCCGCGATGGAGAAGTCGCGTATGTGCAGCTCCTGGATCTGGGCGTCGCGCAGCGGCACGGCGGCCGGCTTCTTGAGCGTGGCCCAGCCCTTGGGGGCGAGCTTCGGGTCGGCGAGGTCGACGACCAGGCTGCGGGCCGAGTCGGCGGTGAGGGCGGTCGAGTACGGGTCGGTGACCAGGTTGGTGACGACCTTGTGCACGCTCGGCGCCCACACCTTCACGGCGTACCGGTACGGCTTGCCCGACCAGGACGCGGGCCCGGTCACCGACCAGACGCCGGAGGTGTCGTCCCGCCGCATCGCGACCGTGCGCCCGCCGAGTTCGAGGGACACCTGCTGTGCGGTCGGCGCCCACACGGAGAGGGTGGGGCGGCCGTGGTCGAAGACCGGGCCGAGCGAGGCCTTGGCGGCGGCGCCGCTGTACAGGTCGTCGAGGACGCCCTGGGTCTGGACGCCGGTCGCCGCGAGCAGCGCCCCGTTGGCGGCCCGCTGGGTCGCGATGAGCTGCCCCTTGAGGGACTCGCGGATACGGGACCGGTCGCGGGCGTCCACGGTGAACGCCGGATAGTCCTTGAGCTGCGGGAACTTGGCCTTCTGCGCATCGCTCAGCGCGGCGGGGGTGAGCCGCAGCCACTGGCCCTCTGTGGAGAGCGCGCCGTCCTTGACGGTGATGCCGCCGCCCGGCGCGTACACGAGTTGCTCGCTGGTCGCGTCGGTCGCCTTGACCTTCCACACGGCGGTGCTCCGGTCGATCCACTGCGCCTCGGACTTGCCGAGGTCGAGCGAGACGCCGGAATTCGCCTGCGGCAGCAGGTACTTGGGCTGTCCGGCGAGCAGCCACGCCTCGTTGCCGTAGGTGGCGAGGTCGAGGGACTGGTCGTCGGGCAGG
Organism: Streptomyces sp. WM6378; assembly: GCF_001279695.1. Classification (GTDB taxonomy): domain Bacteria; phylum Actinomycetota; class Actinomycetes; order Streptomycetales; family Streptomycetaceae; genus Streptomyces. The sequence goes on along the minus strand of NZ_LGDD01000013.1, from coordinate 93,662 downwards.
TCCTTCTGGTCGCCCTTGTGCAGGATGTAGCTCAGCGAGGTCGCGCCCTTGGCGAGCGGCACCTCGAAGGTCACTCCGTACGCGTCGCGGCCGGTAGGCATCAGCGGCTTGGACCAGTCGGTGGGCGAGGCGGCGCCGGTCCAGGTGTGCAGCCCCCAGCCGTCGTAGTCGCCGTCGGGCCGGGAGTAGTGCAGGACCACCTTGGACTTGTCCTGCGGCGGGTGGGCGCCGGGTGGGGCCTGCTCGGACTGGCCGTCCTTGCCCTGCTCCACCCACACCTCGCCGGTGCGGCCGAGGTCGATGGTGCGCTGCGGCCCGTCGGCGGTGTCGCCCTTGGCGACGGTGTACGCGAGCGAGGAGGCACCCTGCGGGAGCTTGATCCAGGCGAAGGCGCCGTAGGCGTCCCGCCCGGTGAAGGCGGCGCTCAGGCCGTCGGCCTTCAGCTGCCAGCCGTCGTAGTCGCCGGCCGGGCGCCGGTAGTGCACGACGGCGTAGTCGCGCTCGACGGCCGTCGGCTTGGCGGGCGGCGGGTTCTGCCCCGCCGTCGTGGAGGCGAGTGCGCTCGCGGTGCGTCCTGCGCTGTCGACCACAACAGCCTTGTAGCGCACGGGAGTTCCGGCCACCAGGTCCAAGTACTGCGTGACTTTGTACGGGGCGTGGTCGGCGGAGCCGAGCGTCTGCCACTTTCCGTTGCCGCTCTGCGCGGCGAAGACGACCCGGTCGAGCTGTCCGCCAGTCACGTCGGCGGAGATTTCCACCGTGCCGGTGGCGCCGGGAGCGGGGGCCTTCAGGGTGATCGGCGGCTTGGCGGCGGGCGCGGGCAGCGGGGCCGCCGCCTTCAGGACCAGCGAGGACAGCGCGGGCACGGTCACCTCGACGGCGGCGTCCGAGCCACTGCGGGCCGTGCCCGAACCCCCGTACAGCACACCGAAGTCGGCGTCGGCGGAGCCGGTCGGCACGGAGACCGTCTTCGGCTCGGTCGCGTTGTTCACGGCCACGAGGTACTCGGTGCGGGTCCCCGCGTCCGTACGCGAGAAGGCGTAGACGGAGTCCTTGGCGTAGCGCTCGGTCTGGACGCCGTCGCGCAGCGCCGGGTTGGCCTTGGTGAGGCGGGAGAGGTCGGCGATGGTGCGGTAGAGCGGGTGCGTGGGGTCGTAGGCGTCCGAGGCGTGGGTGCGGTCGGTGCCCAGCTCGTCGTCGTCCAGGTAGTCGGGGACCTTCGAGGCGAACATGGTCTGGCGGGCGTCCTTGTCGCCGCCGGCGCCGGTGAAGCCCTGTTCGTCGCCGTAGTAGACGACCGGGTTGCCCCGGCTGAAGAACATCAGCTCATTGGCGAGGCGGTCGCGCTGGAGCAGCTCGGCGTCACTGGCCCCCGGATGGTCCTGCTTGAGGAAGGTGCCGATGCGGCCCATGTCGTGGTTGCCGAGGAAGGTGACCTGCTCGTAGGCGTTCGCCTTGTCGGTGGTGTAGCGGTAGTCGTCGGCGAACAGGGAGGCGAGCTTGGTGGCCGGGGCGCCCTGGGAGGCGTACTGGCGGGCCGCGCCTTGGAAGGGGAAGTCGAGGGTCGCGTCCAGGCGGCCCCGGGTGACGTACGGGGAGGTGACGGCGGGGTCGGCGGAGTAGGTCTCGCCGAACATGAAGAAGTCCGGGCGCCCCCGCTTCTTCGCGTACGCGTCGAGGGCGGTCGCCCACTGGGTCCAGAAGCCCAGGTCGACGTTCTTGACGGTGTCGATGCGGAAGCCGTCCACGGCGAAGTCGTGGACCCACTTCTCGTAGATCCGCTCCATGCCGGAGACGACCTCGGGCCGCTCGGTCCACAGGTCGTCGAGCCCGGAGAAGTCGCCGTACTCGGCGCTCTCACCGGCGAAGGTCGAGTCGCCCCGGTTGTGGTACATCGTCGGGTCGTTGAGCCAGGCCGGGACCTTCTTCTCCTTCACGACGGGCGTGTAGGGGAAGGAGTTCGCGTCGACCTTCTTCATGCCCGCACGGTCGTCGAAGGGGCGACCGCTGGTGTCGAGGTAGGGGTAGGCGCCCTTGGGCCGGTAGCCGTACTGCTTCTCGGCGTAGTCGACGGTGTCGGCGGTGTGGTTGGTGATGACGTCGAAGAAGACCTTCATGCCCTTGGCGTGGGCGCCCGCGATGAGCCCGGCGAGGTCGGCGTTGGTGCCGAAGTGCGGGTCGACCTGAGTGAAGTCGGTGATCCAGTACCCGTGGTAGCCGGCCGAGGCGTCCTTGCCGGTGCCCTGCACGGGCTTGTTCTTGAAGATCGGGGCGAGCCAGATGGCGGTGGTCCCGAGCCCCTTGATGTAGTCGAGCTTCTGGGTGAGCCCCTTGAGGTCGCCGCCCTGGTAGAACCCCTTGTCGGTGGGGTCGTACCCGGTGTCGAGCCGCGAGCCGGTGAGTCCACCGCGATCGTTGGAGGTGTCCCCGTTGGCGAACCGGTCCGGGAGCACGAAGTAGAACTGCTCCCGGGTCGCGTCGTGCCGGGCCGGCTCGGCGGCGAGCCGCGCGTCACTGGGCGGCGCGGGCGGCTTCGGCGCGGCCGTGGCGGGCAGCGCGGGCACGAGCGCCGCACACAGGGCGGCCGCGAGCGCGACGGCCGTTCTTCGCAGGGGGATCACCGGGTGCTCCTCAGTCGTACGGGGTTCTCGGCATTCGGGGTGGAACGGCGGGGCCGCCCGGCACCCGGCGGGGCGGGAGGGGGCGCCGGGCGGCACGGTTCTCGGGGATGGAGCTAGCTCATGGGTTAACTACCGCTGCATGTACGGGAGTTGACCTGAAGGGCGAGGGCCGTGTTGGCGCCGAGCGTGGCGGTGAACTGTCCGGCCGAGTCAACCGTCACGCCCTTTTTGCTCTGCACGTCGCAGTACGCTCCGGCCGGCAGCGAGGTCTGGAAGGTGCGGGTCAGCGCGGACGGCTCGTGGTTGATGGCGACGTACGCCTTGGCACCGCGGCCGAAGGCGATCTGGTTGTTGCCGTTGTCCCACCAGTCGGTGACCGACTGGCCGCGCGCGGTGTTGTGGAAGGCGACCATGCTCTGGATCTCGGGCCACTTGTGCTGGCACTTCCAGCCGTCCGTCCAGCATGCGTTGACGGTGCCGCCGTTCGGCGGGCCCGCGTCGTTGTCGGTGAACTCGTATCCGGAGTGGACGTCGGGCGAGCCGTAGGGCCAGGCCAGCATGAAGACGTTGGCGAGGGTGTAGTTCGCGCCGTCCTTGTAGGTGAGGGTGGAGCCGTTGCGCTCGGTGTCCCAGTTGTCGACGAACACCCCGGCCTGGCTGCTGGGCAGATAGCCCCAGGCCTCGCCGAAGTTCTTGAGGTAGGCGAGCTTCTCGGAGGTGAAGACCCGCTTGAGGTCGCGCCCGTACCGGAACTCCTGGACGTCTCCGTTCGGCAGGTATTCGGTGGGCTGGACCGCCTCGCCCGCGCCGTAGATGACCTCCTGCTTCAAGTAGGCCGAGGGGTTGGTCAGTTGGGCCTTGATGGCGCCGATGTCCTCGGTGGCGATGTGCTTGGCGGCGTCGATGCGCAGCCCGTCCACGCCGAGCGAGAGCAGGTCGTTGAGGTACTGGGCGATGCGGGTGCGGACGTACGGCTCGTTGGTGTCGAGGTCGGCGAGCCCGACGAGCTCGCAGTGCTGCACGTTCCAGCGGTCGCTGTAGTTGCTGACCTGGCTGGTGCAGTCGTCCATGTCCTGGGACTGGTAGATCCCGGGGTAGTTGTACTTGGTGTACGAGGACCCGCCGGTGCCGGTGCCGGAGCCGGCGGCCATGTGGTTGATGACCGCGTCGGCCACGACCTTCACCCCGGCCGCGTGGCAGGCGTCGACCATGTTCTTGAAGGACGTGCGGTCGCCGAGCCGGCCGGCGATCTTGTAGCTGACCGGCTGGTACGAGGTCCACCACTGACTGCCCTGGACGTGCTCGGTGGCGGGCGACACCTCGACGTAGCCGTAACCGGCCGGGCCCAGGGTGTCCTTGCACTCCTTGGCGACCGAGTCGTACTTCCACTCGAAGAGCTCGGCGGTGACGTCCCGGTCACCGGGGGCCGAGGCGACGGCGGTGGGGACGCCGGGCGCGGCAAGGAAGGCCGCCGAGACGGCCGTGACGAAGGCGAGAGTTGCTGCGGTTCTCGATATCCGGTTGGGGGGCTTCATGGGGGGCGGGTCCTCCTGCGGCTCTGAGGGAGGCGATTCAGCGTGGCTTGAATGTTCTTGCAGCAAGACTGAAAGCGCTTCTGAGCAGGTGACCGTAGGAGGGCGTAAGGATCAGGTCAATGGTTTGGGCAGAATCCGGAGCGTGAGATTGCTCGTCTGCAAGGAGTTGCGCGGCACGTGAGCGTGGCGCGATCGGGAGTCAGGCGGGGGCGTAGCCCCGGGCGCGGACGAGGTCCTGGGTGAGCCGGGTGAACTCCCGGGCGGCGGCGCTGCGGTACGCGCTCTCGCGGCGCAGCAGGGCGACCGTGCGGGCGGGCAGGGGCGGATCGAGCGCGACGGGCGCCAGGTACGGGTGGTCGTGCGTGACGGCGTCGGGCAGGACGGTGGCGAGCACGGTGCGGCGCACGATCTCGGTCAGCGCCTGGATGGAGTTGGCCTCGACGGCGATGCTCGGGGTGACGCGATGGTGGCCGAGATAGGCGTCGATGTGACCCCGGGTCGCGAAGTCGCCGCTCAGCAGGGCGAGTTGACGCCCCGCCAGCTCGTGCACGGTGAGCGCTCCCTCCGGGCCCGGGGCTCCGACGACGAGACCGAGGGTCTCGGTGAACAGGGCCGTCGCCTCGATGCCGGGCAGGTGCGGGCCGTCGAAGGCGATGCCGAGGTCGAGTTCGTCGGCGAGCAGCCCGGCCTCGATGCGGTCCTGCGCCAACTCCCTTACGTCCAGGGTGATCGAGGGGTGCCGGGTGTGCAGTTCCGCGACGAGGGGGCCGACCAGGTACGCGGTGAAGGTCGGGGTCACCGCGAGGCGCAGGCTGCCGCGCGAGAGGTCGGCGATGTCCAGGACGGCACGCTCGGCGGCGGCCAGGTCCCGCAGGGCGCGCCGCGCGTAGTGGGCGTAGGTCTCCCCCGCGTCCGTGAGCCGGACCGAGCGGCCGGTGCGGTCGAGGAGCTGGACGCCGACCGCGCGCTCCAGCTGCTTGATCTGCTGGGACAGGGTGGGCTGGGAGATCCGCAGCTCTTCGGCGGCGCGGGTGAAGTTGCCCTGCTCGGCGACGGCGAGCAGGTAGCGCAGATGACGCAGTTCCGGGGCCATGGATTCAACTATAGATGTGGTCGATAGTAGACATCGAAATTGCGTCTTGGACGCTATAGCAGCTGGTCATGCATGGTGGATCTCGTCAGCCCCTCGGGGCCGGCCACCACCGAAGGGAGTGACCATGCAAAACCTCGCCGAGGGCGTCGCACAGTTCCAGCGCGGCGTCTTCCCCGCCAAGGCGGACCTCTTCGCCCACCTCGCCGCCACCCACCGCCCCAAGACGCTGTTCATCAGCTGCTCGGACGCCCGGGTGGTCCCCGAACTGATCACCCAGAGCGAGCCGGGCGAGCTCTTCGTGATCCGCACGGCAGGGAACCTGGTGCCCGCCCACACCCCGGGCCCGGACGGTGTCGCGGCCAGCATCGAGTACGCCGTCGCCGTCCTCGGCGTCAGCGACGTCGTGGTCTGCGGCCACTCCGCCTGCGGCGCGATGACCGCGCTCGCCGAGCACCACGACCTCTCCGGCATGCCCGCCATCGCCGACTGGCTGCGGCACGCGGACGCGGCCCCGGCCCGCGCGGCCGCCGTGGACCTTGCCGCCCTGGTGCGCGGCAACGTACGGGCCCAGCTCGCGAACCTCGCGACGCACCCCTCGGTGGCCCGCGCCCTGACCGAACACCGGCTCACGCTGCACGGCTGGGTCTACGACATCCCGACCGGCACGGTCGAGCGACTCGACGCCTGACCAGCCCCCCCTCAACTGACCTAACCCTCGAAGGAGTTACCCCATGACCCACGCCACGTTCGACACCACCGCCCGTCAGGCCATCGCCACCGCCGCCGTCGAGGCGAAGGTCCGCAAGGACCTGTCGTGGCAGCAGATCGCGGATGTCGCGGGCCTCTCGGTCGCCTTCGTCACCGCGGCCGTGCTCGGCCAGCACCCGCTGCCCACCGAGTCCGCGCGGGCCGTCGCCGCCCTGCTCGACCTCGACGACGACGCGGCGCTGCTCCTGACCACCATCCCGAGCCGCGGCTCGATCCCGGGCGGCATCCCCACCGACCCGACGATCTACCGTTTCTACGAGATGCTCCAGGTGTACGGCACGACGCTGAAGGCCCTGGTGCACGAGCAGTTCGGGGACGGCATCATCAGCGCGATCAACTTCAAGCTGGACGTGAAGAAGGTCGCCGACCCCGAGGGCGGCGAGCGGGCCGTGATCACCCTGGACGGCAAGTACCTGCCGACCAAGCCGTTCTGACCCGGCCCGGGGGTGGCCGCAGGGTCACCCCCGCACCCCCGCCGTGGACCCCCGTACCACCAGCTCCGGCTGGAAGACGAACTCCGTTCGCTGGACGGGGGTTCCGGTGATTTCCTCCAGGAGGGCCGACACCGCGGCCGCCGCCATCGCCTGTACCGGCTGGCGCACCGTGGTCAGCGGCGGGTCCGTGAAGGCAATGAGCTGGGAGTCGTCGAAGCCCACCACCGAGACGTCGCCCGGCACGTCGAGGCCGCGTTCGCGGGCCGCGCGCACCACTCCGAGGGCCATCATGTCGCTGCCGCAGACGATGCCCGTACAGCCCTGGCCGAGCAGCGCGCCCGCGGCGACCTGGCCGCCCTCCACGCTGTAGAGAGTGGGCTTGGTGTAAGCCGCCGCCTCCTCCTCGCGCAGCCCGAGGCGCTCGCCGAGGGCCGCCGCGAATCCCTCGGTCTTGCGGCGGGACGGCGAGTACCGCAGCGGTCCGACCGCGAGCCCGATCCGGGTGTGCCCGAGGTCGGCCAGGTGCCCCACCGCCATCCGGATCGCCGCGTGGTCGTCGAGGGAGACGAAGGGGCCCCGGATCGCCTCGTTGTACCCGTTGACCAGCACGTACGGCACGCCCCGCTCGGCCAGGGCCAGATAGCGGGCCGGGTCGGCGGAGGTGTCCGCGTGCAGGCCGGACAGGAACACGATGCCGTTGACACCGCGCTCCTCCAACTGCTCGACGAGCTCGTCCTCCGTTGCCCCGCCCGGCAGTTGGGTGCACAGCACGGGCGTGTAGCCGTGACCCGCGAGGACCTGTTCCACCGCCTGCGCGAAGGCGGGGAAGATCGGATTGGTCAGCTCCGGGGTGACCAGGCCGATCAGCCCCTCGCTGCGCCGGCGCAGCCGGGCCGGGCGCTCCCAGCCGAGCACGTCCAGGGCCGCGAGCACGCGCTGCCGGGTGGCGTCGGCGACCCCGGGCCTGCCGTTGAGCACGCGGCTGACGGTGGCCTCGCTGACGGCGGCCTGGGCCGCTATCTCCGCGAGGCGCGGCCCGGCCTGCTGCGCGGCATGGCTCACACCGTCCACCACACCGTCGTGTCGGCAGGGAGCTCGAACTGCCCGTCCACTACGGCCAGTTGGGCGCTCGCCAGGACGACGCGGCCGGGCGTCGGCAGCGAGACAGGCTCCCCCGTCAGGTTCACCGTGCACACGAAGCCCTCGCGGGCGAAGGCGAGCACGCCCTCGGGGGCGTCCAGCCACTCCACGTCGTCCCCGGCGCCGAGGCCCGGGTGGGCGCGGCGGGCAGCGATGGCCCTGCGGTAGAGCTCAAGCGTGGAGTCCGCGTCGCCGGTCTGCGCCTCGACGCTGAGCCCACCCCACGAGCCGGGCTGCGGGAGCCAGCTGCCGCCGCTGCCGAACCCGTACGAGCTGCCTTCGACGGTCCACGGGATCGGGACGCGGCAGCCGTCGCGGAAGCCGTCCTGGCCGGCCGCGCGGAAGAACGACGGGTCCTGGCGCACCTCGTCGGGCAGGTCGGTGACGTCGGGAAGCCCGAGCTCCTCGCCCTGGTAGACGTACGCCGAGCCGGGCAGGGCGAGCATCAGGAGGGTGGCCGCGCGGGCCCGGCGCAGGCCGAGCTCGCGGTCGCCCGGGGTGCGCAGCTGGGTGCCGAGGCCCTGCGGGTTGGCGAAGCGGGTGGCGTGCCGGGTGACGTCGTGGTTGGACAGGACCCAGGTGGCCGGGGCACCGACCGGGCGCATCGCGGCGAGCGAGACGTCGATGACCTCGCGCAGTGCCGCCGCGTCCCAAGGGGCGCCCAGGTACTGGAAGTTGAAGGCCTGGTGGAGTTCGTCGGGGCGCACGTAGTTCGCGGTCCGCTCGACCGTGGGCGTCCACGCCTCGGCGACCGCGATGCGCTCGCCGTCGTACTCGTCGAGGATGGTCCGCCACGAGCGGTAGATCTCGTGGACGCCCTCCTGGTCGAAGAACGGCATGATGTCGTTGCCGAGCAGCTTGAGCTGGTCGTGGCCGCCGATGTCGGGCAGCCCTGGCGCCTTGACGAGGCCGTGCGCGACGTCGATGCGGAAGCCGTCGACGCCCATGTCGAGCCAGAAGCGCAGGATGGAGCGGAACTCGTCGGCGACGGCCGGGTGGTCCCAGTTCAGGTCGGGCTGCTCGGGGGCGAAGAGGTGCAGGTACCACTCGCCGTCCTCGGTGCGGGTCCAGGCGGGCCCGCCGAAGATGGACTCCCAGTCGTTGGGCGGGAGTTCGCCGTCCGCGCCCTTGCCGGGGCGGAAGTGGTAGCGGGCCCGCAGCGGCGAGCCCGGGCCGTCCTTGAGGGCGCGCTTGAACCACTCGTGCTGGTCGGAGGAATGGTTCGGTACGAGGTCGACGATGATGCGCAGGCCCAGCTCGTGCGCGTCGCGGATCAGCGCGTCCGCGTCGAGGAGGGTGCCGAACATCGGGTCGATGGCCCGGTAGTCGGCGACGTCGTAGCCGGCGTCGGCCTGCGGGGACGCGTAGAAGGGGGAGAGCCAGACGGCGTCGACGCCGAGGTCGCGCAGGTACGGCAGCCGGCCGCGCACGCCTTCGAGGTCGCCCATGCCGTCGCCGTTGCCGTCGGCGAAGCTGCGCGGATAGACCTGGTAGATCACGGCGTCCCGCCACCACTGCGTGCCGGTCTTCCCGGTGAGGCGGTCGGGGGCGGTGAAGTGCTGGGTCATGTCGTCCTTAAGGGGGGTCTGGGGGCGTAAACCCCCGAGCCTTCGCTGTTCTTCGGGAGCCGGGGCGAGGCCCGGCTCAACCCTTGGTGGCACCCGCGGTCATGCCGGTGACCAGGTGCTTCTGCACGAGGTAGAACACGGCGGAGACGGGGATGGCGATGAGTACGGCGGTGGCGGCCATGTAGTTCCACTGGGCGTCGTGCTGGCTGACGAAGCTGAACAGGCCCACGGCGAGCGTGTACTTGCCGTCGTCGAGCATGAACGTGGAGGCGAACGCCACCTCGCCCCACGCGGTGAGGCAGGTGTAGAAGGCGGCGACCGCCAGGCCCGGGCGTGCCAGCGGCAGGATGAGCCGGAAGAAGGTGCCGAACGGGGTGAGGCCGTCGACCCGGCCCGCCTCGTCGATCTCGATGGGGATCGAGTCGAAGTACCCCTTGAGCATCCACGCGCAGTACGGCACGGCGGTGGAGCAGTACACCAGGATCAGGCCGCCGTAGGTGTCGATGAGGCCGAGGTCGCCGAGGATCTGGTACATCGGCACGATCAGTACGGCGATCGGGAACATCTGGGTGACGAGCAGCACCCACATCAGCTTCTTGTAGCCGGGGAAGCGCATCCGGGACACCGCGTAGCCGGTGGTGGCCGCGAACATCACGCCGATGACGCAGGTCAGGCCGGCGATCAGGGCGGTGTTGCCGAGCCAGGTGAAGAACCTGGTGTGCTCGGTGACGAACGCGTAGTTGGAGAAGGAGAGCTTCGACCAGATCCGGTCGGGGTGCAGGTAGTCGTCCTTGTCCGGGCCGAGCGAGATGAAGACCAGCCAGACGATCGGGAAGAGGGCGACGAGGCCGGCGACGCTCAGCGCCAGGTGCGACAGGACGGCGGTGCGGCGCCGGGCGTGGTCCCGGGAAACGACCTTGGTAGCCATGGGGGCATCAGACCTGTTCATTGCGGGCCAGCCAGCGCCGGTAGAAGGAGGTGAAGACGATCAGGATGGAGAGCAGCAGCACGCCGTAGGTGGCGGACTGCGCGAAGTCGCGGGGCTGCTGTCCGAAGCCGAGCCGGTAGGCCCAGGTGACCAGGATCTGGGCGTCCGGAGCGCCGCCGTTGCCGAAGAGCAGGAAGATGATCACGAACTGGTTGAACGTCCAGATGATGCCGAGCAGTACGACCGTGGCGCTGACCGGACGAAGACCCGGCAGGGTCACGTGGCGGAAGCGCTGCCAGGCGCTCGCGCCGTCCATCTCGGCGGCCTCGTACAGCTCAGCGGGGATCGTCTGGAGGCCGCCGAGCAGCGAGATCATCATGAAGGGCACGCCGACCCAGGTGTTGACGAGGATCGCGGCGAGCTGCTGGAAGTGCGGCTCCTCCAGCCACTGGGGCTGCGGCAGGTGGAGCGTGCCGAGTACGGAGTTCACGATGCCCGAGTCGCTGAGCATCAGGCGCCAGGAGAAGACGGTCACGAAGGTGGGGACCGCCCAGGGCAGGATCAGCACCATCCGGTAGAAGGTGCGGCCGCGCAGCTTCTGGTTGAGCAGCAGCGCGAGCGAGAGCCCGATGACGTAGTGCAGGGTCACACAGGCGACCGTCCACACGATCGTCCAGATGAAGTGCGACCAGAACCGGTCCCAGGCGGTCGGCCCCCACAGGACGTCCGCGTAGTTGTGCAGCCCGACGAACTCGTAGGTGGCGGCGATGTGGTTGGCGCCGATGGTGCGCGCCGAGTTGAGGCTGTTGGCGTCGGTGAGCGTGTAGTAGAAACCCTGGACGAGCGGATAGAGCACGAGCACGCCGAGCACGACGACGATCGGCGCGACCATCGCGTACGCGTACCAGTGCTTCTGCCAGGACTGCCTGAGGCGCTCCAGCGGCCCCCGGCGCGCCTTGGCCGCGCTCTTGGGGGCCGCGCCATCGACGGCAACGGTCATCTCGACACCTTTTCCGGGAAGTTCGGCGGACGTGCGTGCCGCCGGGCCGTCCCCTGGGGGGGAACGGCCCGGCGGCGGGGCTCACTTGGTGAAGTCGGGGACCAGCTTGGCCATGTCCTGCTGGAGGCTCTTGGTGGCGTCGGCCACGGACTCCTTGCCGTCGGCGACCTTCGGCAGCGTGGTGTCCATCGGGGTCCACAGCGAGCTGTACTCGGGCAGCTCGGGGCGCGGCTGGGCGGCGGCCAGGACGCCCTGGAAGCCGGCGATGCCCGGGTCGGCCTTGACCTGCGCGGTGTAGGCGTCCTCGCGGGTGGGCAGCGTGGAGTTCTTCAGCGCGATGGTCTCCTGGCTCTTGGCCGAGGTCATGAAGCCCACGAACTTCATCGCGGCGGCCGCGTGCGCCTTGTCGGAGCCCGCGTACACGGACAGGTTGTGGCCGCCGGTCGGGGCGCCCGCCTTGCCGGCCGAGCCGGCCGGGACGGTGGCGATGCCGAGGTTGGCCTTGTCCTTGAACGCGGAGCCCTTGTAGAAGTTGGTGATCTCCCACGGGCCCTGGACGATGGCGGCGACCTTGCCGTTCACGAAGGCGTCCTGGATGTGGGCGTACGCGTCGGCGGTGACGTCCGCCTTGTGCAGGCCGGGGCCGTCGAACAGGCCCTTCCAGGTCTCAAGTCCCTTGACTGCGGGGGCACTTGCGATGGTGACCTTCTTGGCGGCGGCGTCGACCGTGTCGGTGCCCTCGCCGTACAGGAACGGCTGCGCGTAGTACCCGGCGGTGGAGCCCCAGTAGCCGTCGACGCCGGCCTTCTGCTTGACGAGGGCGGCGTCCGCCTTCAGCTCGTCCCAGGTGGCGGGGGCCTTGGTGATGCCGGCCTGGGCGAAGAGTGCCTTGTTGTAGACGAGGGCCAGGGTGTCGGTGACCAGCGGGACACCGTAGGTCTTGCCGTCGAACTGGGCCTGCTTGATCAGGTTCGGCCGGAACTTGGCCTGGTCGGCGAGGGCCTCGGTGCCGTCCAGCGGCAGGAAGTAGCCCTTCTTGGCGAACGCGGGCGTCCAGCCGACCTCGGCGCGCAGCACGTCCGGGGCGCCCTTGGCGCCGGCGGCGGTGTCGAACTTGTTCTGCGCCTGGTCGAAGGCGACGTTGACGTACTTCACCTTGATCGTCGGGTTCGCCTTCTCGAACTCCGTGACCAGCGCCTGGTACGTGGGCGCCTCGTTCGTGGCGTTCGAGGTGTCCCACCAGGTGATGGTGACGGGGCCGTCCGCCTTGCCGCCGTCACTGTCGCTGCCACCGCAGGCCGTCGCCGCGAGCGCGAGGGTCGCCGCGAGCGCGGTGGCCGCTATGCCACGTCGCATGAGAACTCCTTCACTGGGTGCCGCTCCATCACGGCGCCGGATCGCCAGGAACGTAACAAGGATGAAAGGAGTCCGAAAGACCTTGCGAAGAATTTCTGCAAGGCCGGGTGATCGTTACGTCAGCGTGTCCGCACGGTTGCCGTTGTGCGCCTTGTCAAAGCCGGTGCGCCTGGTCCATGTGCGCCTGCGGAGACGTTGCAAGGGTTCCGCAAGACCTTGCAAGGCTGTTACTTTTCGAGGGCCATCGGCGTTGATCCCGTAGATGCAGGGTTTTCGAGAGGGACCACACATGACGCAGGAACTGACGACGGCCGCCGTCGCCCAGGAGCCCCCCGCCCCCCGGGCCGGCTGGTGGCGCGACGCCGTGATCTACCAGGTGTACGTACGCTCCTTCGCGGACGGCGACGGCGACGGCATCGGCGACCTGCCCGGCATCACCGCCCGCCTCCCCCACGTGAAGGACCTGGGCGCGGACGCGGTCTGGCTCACCCCCTTCTATCTGTCGCCGCAGGCGGACGGCGGCTACGACGTGGCCGACTACCGGACGGTGGACCCGCTCTTCGGCTCGCTGTCCGACGCGGACGACCTGGTGCGCGAGGCCCACCGGCTCGGCCTGCGCGTCATCGTCGACGTCGTCCCCAACCACACCTCCGACCAGCACCCCTGGTTCCGCGCGGCGCTCGCCGGCAGCCCCGAGCGCGCGCGCTACCACTTCCGCCCCGGCAGGGGCGCGGACGGCCAACTCCCGCCCAACGACTGGGAGTCGGTGTTCGGCGGGCCCGCCTGGACGCAGGCCCCCGACGGCGACTGGTACCTGCACCTGTTCGCGCCCGAGCAGCCCGACCTCGACTGGGACCACCCCGAGGTGCGCGCCGAATTCGACTCGGTGCTCCGCTTCTGGCTGGACCTCGGCGTCGACGGCTTCCGCATCGACGTCGCCCACGGCATGGTCAAGGCGGCGGGCCTGCCCGACATCGGCGCGAGCGAGCAGGCCAAGCTCATCGGCAGCCAGGTGCTCCCCTTCTTCGACCAGGACGGCGTCCACGAGATCCACCGCGCCTGGCGCGAGCTGCTCGACGGCTACGACGGCGAGCGCATCGCGGTCGCCGAGGCCTGGGCCCCCTCCCCCGAGCGCCTCGCCCTGTACGTACGCCCCGACGAACTGCACCAGGCCTTCAACTTCCAGTTCCTCAACTGCAGTTGGGACGCGGATCAGATGCGCGAGACGGTCGACGCCTCGCTCGCCGCGACCGGCGCGGTCGGCGCCCCCACGACGTGGGTGCTCTCCAACCATGACGTCGTGCGCCATGTCACCCGCTACGGCGGCGGCGAACAGGGCCTGCGCCGGGCCCGCGCCGCGGCCCTGTTCACCCTGGCCCTGCCGGGCTCCGCCTACCTCTACCAAGGGGAGGAGCTCGGCCTGCCCGAGGTCACCGACCTGCCCGACGAGCTGCGCCAGGACCCCGCCTTCCACCGCGCGGCCGGCCAGGACGGCTTCCGCGACGGCTGCCGCGTCCCGATCCCGTGGACGGCGGACGGACCCAGCTACGGATTCGGCGAGGCGGCGCCCTGGCTCCCGCAGCCCGACTCGTGGCGCGGGCTCAGCGTCGCCTCCCAGTCGGGAGACCCGCACTCGACCCTGGAGCTCTACCGCGCGGCGCTCGCCCTGCGCCGCGAGCTGCCGGGCCTCGGCGACGGCGCGATGGACTGGATCGCGGCGCCACAGGGCGTGCTCGCCTTCGCCCGGCCGGGCTTCGTCTGCACCCTCAACACCCTGGGCCACGAGGTCCAACTCCCGCTCCCCGGGCAGCCGCTGCTCACCAGCGGCGCCGTCGAGTTCGACGGCGCGAACGCCCTGCTGCCGGCCGAATCCGCGGTCTGGTGGGCAATCTGACGTGCGACCGGTACAGTCCAATCCCGTGACCGCACGGCTCGCCGACATCGCAGCCCAGGCGGGGGTCAGCGAAGCCACAGTCAGCCGCGTGCTCAACGGCAAGCCCGGTGTGGCCGCGGGCACCCGTGAATCCGTTCTCGCCGCACTCGACGTGCTGGGCTACGAGCGGCCCGTACGACTGCGCCGCCGCAGCGCGGGGCTCGTCGGCCTGATAACGCCGGAACTGGAAAACCCGATCTTTCCCGCCCTCGCCCAGGTCATCGGCCAGTCGCTGACCCGGCAGGGATACACGCCGGTGCTCGCCACCCAGACGCCCGGCGGATCCACCGAGGACGAGCTCACCGAGATGCTGGTGGACCGGGGCGTCTCCGGGATCATCTTCGTCTCCGGGCTGCACGCGGACACCACCGCCGACATGGAGCGCTACGAGCAGCTGCGTGCCCAGGGCGTCCCGTACGTCCTGGTGGACGGCTTCTCGCCGAAGGTGCAGGCGCCGTTCATCTCCCCCGACGACCGGGCCGCGATGCGCCTCGCGGTCACCCACCTCGCGGCGCTCGGCCACACCCGGATCGGCCTGGCGGTCGGCCCCAAGCGGTTCGTTCCCGTCCTGCGCAAGATCGAGGGCTTCACGGCCGGCATGCAGGACCGGCTCGGGCTGACGACCGCCGAGGCCGAGTCACTGATCCAGCACTCGCTGTACACGCTGGAGGGCGGCCAGGCCGCGGCCTCCGCGCTCATCGCGCAGGGCTGCACCGCGGTGGTGTGCGCCAGCGACATGATGGCGCTCGGCGCGATCAGGGCCGCGCGTCAGGCGGGCCTGGAGGTGCCCCGCGATGTCTCCGTGGTGGGCTTCGACGACTCTCCGCTGATAGCGTTCACCGACCCGCCGCTGACCACCATCCGCAAGCCGGTGACCGCGATGGGTCAGGCAGCCGTCCGCGCCCTCCTCGAAGAGGTCGGGGGCACGCCCGCCCCGCACAGCGAGTTCGTGTTCATGCCCGAGCTCGTCGTACGCGGTTCAACCTCCGGAGCCAGACCCCGAAGCCGACCCTGACGTACGCCGGGAAACGTCGTCCTCAGGGAGTAGCAGGTGCGGAGCGAACCCGACCGGAGGATGATCGGCGGAGGGTATGTGCATCTGGCAGACTCTCTTCTCATGGGTGAAATGACCGTGAAGACTCTGGAAGGCCGGACGGCCGCTCCAACGAACGAGCCGTCGGCCTCACCCAACAGCACCGAACCAGGACGAACCGGATTTTCCGCCCGATTGAGGGGTGTGCGCTCGCCGCGCCGCCCCCGCATCTGGTTCGAAGTGCTTCTGATCGCGGTGAGTTACTGGGTGTACTCACTGATCCGCAACGCGGTGCCGGAACAGAAGGCGCAGGCGCTCAAGAACGCCGACTGGATCTGGAGCGTCGAGCACCACCTCGGCATCGCGGTGGAGCAGTCGGTCAACCACGCCGTGAATTCGGTGACATGGCTCATCGTCGGCATGAACTACTACTACGCGACACTGCACTTCATCATCACCATCGGTGTTCTGGTGTGGCTGTTCCGTAGTCACCCGGGCCGCTACGCGGCGTCACGGCTCGTACTCTTCGCGACGACGGGCGTGGCCCTGGTCGGCTACTACTTCTTCCCGCTCGCACCGCCCCGCCTGATGAACGGCGGGGGCTTCGTCGACACGGTCCTGGTGCACCACACCTGGGGCTCGATGGCCTCGGGCGACCTGAAGAACATGTCGAACCAGTACGCGGCGATGCCGTCCATGCACATCGGGTGGTCGACCTGGTGCGGCCTGACGATCTTCGCGCTGGCGTCCGCGCCCTGGGCGAAGATCCTGGGCCTGCTGTACCCGACGGCCACGCTGGTGGTGATCGTCTCCACGGCGAACCACTTCTGGCTGGACGCGGTGGGCGGCCTGCTCTGCCTGACCTTCGGCTTCCTGGTCTCGCGCACCTGGTACGGCGCCCTGCCGCGTCAGCTGCCCCGGCTGGTGGAGCCCAAGCGAGGGGGCTCTGTTCCTCGGCGCCGGGAACCGAAACCGAGCGCGTCCCGCGTATAAGGGGTCTGGGGGCAGAACCCCCAGCGACCCCGCCGCGCGCTAGAGGTGCGCCCCGTAGAACAACTCCTCCACCACCGCCCGCGCCCTGCGCGTGAGCCGCCGATAGTCCTCCAGCATGTCCCCGACGTGCCCCGGCTCGTACCCCAGGTAACGGCCGACCGCCGCCAGCTCCCGCCCGTCGGAGGGGAACGTGTCCCCGGCCCGGCCCCGCACCAGCATGACGCCGTTGCGCACCCGTGTGGCCAGCACCCACGCCTCGTCCAGTATCGACGCGTCCTCGGTGCCGATGAGCCCGGCCGCGTGCGCGGCGGCCAGGGCCTGTCGGGTACGGGTCGTCCGCAGGCCGGGCTCGTCCCAGCCGTGCCGCATCTGGAGGAGCTGGACCGTCCACTCGACGTCGGACAGGCCGCCCCGGCCGAGCTTGGTGTGCAGGGTGGGGTCGGCGCCGCGCGGCATCCGCTCGGACTCCATGCGGGCCTTGAGGCGGCGGATCTCGCGCACCGCGTCGTCGCCGAGGCCCTCCACCGGGTACCGCAGCGGGTCGATCAGGTCGATGAAGCGCGCCCCGAGGTCGGCGTCGCCCGCCATCACCTCGGCGCGCAGCAGCGCCTGGCTCTCCCAGACCAGCGACCAGCGCCGGTAGTACGCCTCGTACGACTTGAGCGAGCGGACCAGCGGCCCGGACTTGCCCTCCGGCCTCAGGTCGGCGTCGATCAGCAACGGCGGGTCTGCGGTGGGGAGTTGGAGGAGTCGGCGCATCTCAGCGACGACGCGGTTGGCAGCACTCGCGGCCTCCTGCTCGTCGACGCCCTCGCGGGGCTCGTGCACGAACAGGACGTCCGCGTCCGAGCCGTAGCTCAGCTCGTGGCCGCCGAAGCGGCCCATGCCGATGACCGCGAACCGGGTGGGCAGGGTGTCGCCCCACTCGGCCCGCACGGCGGCGCGCAAGGCACCCGCGAGGGTGGCCGCGTTCAGGTCGGTGACCGCGTTGCCGACCCGGTCGACGAGCGCGCCCGGGTCCTCCTCGGCGGGGCTGTCCTCGGTCCCGTACGAGCCGATGAGGTCGCCCGCGGTGGTGCGGAACAGTTCGCGGCGGCGCACCCCGCGGGCGGCGGCGACCGCGCCCTCGGCGGTCTCGGCGCGGCCGACCGCGGCGAGGACCTCCTGCTCCAGGTGGTCCCGGCCGCGCGGTACGAGCCCGTCCGGGTCGCCCAGGATGGCGACCGCCTCGGGGGCGCGGAGCAGCAGGTCGGGGGCGAGCCGGCCGGCCGACAGGACGCGGGCCAGGTTCTCGGCGGCGGCGCCCTCGTCGCGCAGGAGCCGCAGGTACCAGGGGGTCTTGCCGAGCGCGTCGGAGACCTTGCGGAAGCCGAGCAGTCCGGCGTCCGGGTCGGCGGAGTCCGCGAACCAGCCCAACAGGACGGGCAGCAGGGTGCGTTGGATGGCGGCCTTGCGGCTCACCCCGGAGGACAGCGCCTCCAGGTGGCGCAGGGCGGCCGCCGGGTCGGCGTAGCCGAGCGCTTCGAGGCGGTGGGCGGCCGCGCGGGCGCTGAGCCGGGTCTCTCCGGGCGCGAGCTGCGCGACGGCGTCCAGGAGCGGCCGGTAGAAGAGCTTCTCGTGCAGGCGGCGCACGACGGACGCGTGCCGCTTCCACTCCTTGTTGAGGCTGACGACCGGCTCGGTGCGCAGGCCGAGCGAGCGGCCGAGCCGGCGCAGATCGGCCTCGTCCTCGGGCACGAGGTGGGTGCGGCGCAGCCGGTAGAGCTGTATGCGGTGCTCCATGGCGCGCAGGAAGCGGTACGCCTCGTCCATCTGCGCGGCGTCCGCGCGGCCCACATAGCCGCCGGCGGCGAGCGCCGCGAGCGCGTCCAGGGTGGTGCCGCTGTGCAGGGTGGCGTCGCTGCGGCCGTGCACCAACTGGAGGAGCTGGACGGCGAATTCGACGTCGCGAAGGCCGCCGGGGCCGAGCTTGATCTCGCGCTCGACCTGGGCGGCGGGGATGTTGTCGACGACCCGGCGCCGCATCTTCTGCACGTCGGCGACGAAGTTGTCCCGCTCGGCCGCCTGCCACACCAGCGGTGAGACGGCCTCGACGTAGTCCTGGCCGAGCTCGGGGTCGCCCGCGACCGGCCGGGCCTTGAGCAGCGCCTGGAACTCCCAGGTCTTGGCCCAGCGCTGGTAGTAGGCGAGGTGGCTGGAGAGCGTGCGCACCAGTGGGCCGTTGCGGCCCTCGGGGCGCAGGTTGGCGTCGACGGGCCAGATGACGCCCTCGACGGTGGTCTCGGAGCAGATCCGCATGAGGTGGGCGGCGAGCCGGGAGGCGGCCCGCATCGCCTTGCCCTCGTCGACGCCGTTGGCCGGTTCGGCCACGAAGATCACGTCGACGTCGGAGACGTAGTTGAGCTCGTGCCCTCCGCACTTGCCCATCGCGATCACCGCGAGCCGGCACTGGGCGGCGTCGGCGGGGGCCGCGGTGCGGGCGATGGCGAGCGCGGCGCGCAGGGTGGCGGTGGCGAGGTCGGCGAGCTCGGCGGCGGTCTCGGCGATGTCGGTGGTCCCGCACACGTCACGGGCCGCTATGGCGAGCAGGCACCGCCGGTAGGCGACGCGCAGCGTCACGGGGTCGGTGGCCTCGGCCAGGCCCCGCTCGAACTCGGCGACCCCGGGGTGCAGGTCCGCCGCCTCGTAGGTGACCAGGGCGTGCCAGTCGCGGGGGTGGCGGGCCAGGTGGTCGCCGAGCGCCTCGGAGGCGCCGAGCACCCCGAGCAGCCGGTCGCGCAGCGGCTTCGCGGTGACCAGGGTGTCCAGCAGGGCGCGCCGCTCGTCGGCGTCCTGCGCCTCCACGATGCGGACGAGCCCGAGCAGCGCCAGATCGGGGTCTGCGGTGGCGCCGAGCGCGTCCAGGAGCACCGGGTCGGACCGTACGGGGGCGAGCTCTGGGGTCTCCAGTAGCCGCTCGGAGGCCGAGGGGTCGGTGAAGCCATGCCGCAGCAGCCGCGTGAAGGTACTGCTCCTGCGCCCCGGCACCGTCATCTGGCCGCCTCCCACGTGTACGTACGCCCGCACGCCCGGCCGGGGGTTCCCGGAACCGGCCCACCCGATCAAGACCCGGATTCCGAGCCTAGCCGCAGTGGGGCCGCCGAGCCCCGGCGAGGTGGTCCCGGGTGGCCGGACCGGGGCGGCCCGTCGGGGCGGCCCGTCGGGGTCGTCCTCCCGCCCCCGGAAGGGGCGTCCGGCACCGGAGCGAGGGCCGGCGACACAGGACCTTCGGCCCTGACGACCACCCCCAACGTCCCTCACCACAGGTGACGCCCCACCCACATAGGGCAACGTTCCGGACATTTCGCAGGCGAACTGCCCCCTTCTCACACCCAGTTCACGAGGGTATGTGTCGGATTTGATGCGATATAGGGGTAATTCGGGGTGATCAAGGCCACACGATTTGCCATCGAGTCCAAATGAACCCGATTCTTGGACCTTTCGTCTTCCTTGCCGATCAGGTTCTGACCAGCTCTGATCGAGCACTCACGACCGGGCTTTCGGCGAGGCAGTGCTCACGCACCGACCTCGGCCGCCCAGGCCGCCCGCACCGAAAGACCGCACCCATGAAGTCCAGGCTGCCGCTGCGCTCCGCGCTGCTGTCCCGCCGTGGCGCCGTCGCCGGCTCCGCGCTCGCCGCCGTGCTCATCACGGGCGGCGTCTTCGCCGAACTGGCAATGTCCGACACCGAGGGTTCGGACACCCCCGGCGGCCACGCCTCGGGCACGCCCGCGGCGGCCGCGTCGGGCCCGGTGCGGCCCGCGACCGGCTCGGTGATGCAGGTCATCGCCCACCCGGACGACGACCTGTTCTTCATGAACCCGGACACCGGCCAGTCGCTGCGCTCGGGCCGCCCCATGACGTCGGTGTACGTCACGGCCGGCGAGGCGGACGGCGTGAACGCGCCGCCGCCGAAGAAGCCGGGCGGCCCCAAGCCCCTGGTCGACAAGGCGAAGTACTCCGAGGCCCGCCAGAACGGCATACGCGGGGCGTACGCGCAGATGGCCACCGGCGACCGGGGCAGCTCGTGGACCCGCACCTCCATACCCACCGCCGGCGGCGGCACCGCCGAGGTCGACACCCTGAACGCCCGCCCCGACATCCACCTGGTGTGGGTGCAGCTGCGCGAGGCCGGCAGCATCAACGGCAACCAGCCGCACAGCCTGCGCGGCCTGTGGAACGGCCAGGTCGACACGCTCACCTCGCAGATAGCCTCCGGCAGCCCGGCCAAGCCCTTCACGTACACGAAGGAGCAGGTCGTCAAGACGCTCGCCGGTCTGATGGAGCGCTTCCTCCCCACCCACGTGCGCACCCTCGACCCGACCCCGGGCAAGGAGGGCAAGCTGCACAAGATCGTGGACCACCAGGACCACATCTACAGCGCCCGCTTCGCGCAGGCCGCGCTCCAGCTGTACGCGAAGTCCGTGAACCACCCGAACTTCAGCGTGCAGACGTACTTCGGCTACAACACCAGCTATCTGCCACACACCTTCGCCAAGCCGGCCGCCGACGCCAAGGCCGACATCGTCAAGACGTACGCCTGGATGAACCCGAACGACAACTACTGCGACAGCGCCGCCGGCTGCGGCGACCGCAAGGTGTCGGTCCGCCCGTACGGCAACGGCTGGGCCCAGTCGGTCCGTTACTCCCGCACCAACTCCACCTCCTGGCTGCAGGCCGGCATGGACGGGAGCCTGTGGGCGTTCGGCGTGCTCGACCAGCGCCTCGCGGTGTGGCACAAGGCGCCGGGCGCAGCCGCCTGGGGCGAGCCCAGGATGCTGCCCGGCGACGGCATGGACTCCGGTGTGAGCGCTACGCGCCTGCCGGACGGCCGACTCGCGGTGTTCGGCACCCGCACCCTGTTCGGCGCCGAGCTGACCGACTACCGCCGTGAGGTCGTGGCCGCGGTCCAGACGACGCCGGGCGGGGACTTCGGGCCGTGGCGTTCGCTCGGCTCGCCCGACCACAGCGGCACCAACGGCGTGTTCGACATGTCCACCCCGACCGCGGCGGTGGACGGCACCGGCAAGCTCTCGGTGTTCCTGCGCGGCGGCGACCGCCAGCTGTACTCGGCGAACCTGGCCGAGAACGGCGCCTGGACCCCGTGGGCCGTCCACGGCGGTGTCAACATGGCGGGCGACCCGGTCGCCACCGCCGACGGCGCGGGCCGCATCCACGTCTTCTCCAGCACCCCGAAGACGGTGCTGACCTGGGCGCAGCCGAAGGCGGGCGAGCCGATGCCGGTGCGCGCCACCGAGACGAAGCTGCCGCCGAACACGACGGGCCTGTCCGCCCGCCCGGAGGGCGACGGGGTGCGGGTGTACTTCCGCAAGGTGGACTCGGGCAACGTCCAGAGCGTGCTGTTCACCGGCGTGACCCCGTCCGCGGTCACCGACCTCGGCGACACGTCCGGCTACGGCACGGTCGGCGTGGCGGGCCCGCTGCTCACCGGCCGTACCGCGTCCGGCGCGCTCGCCACCCTGGAGCCGGGCGCGGAGGACCCGCAGTGGAAGTCCGACGGCAGCATCCTGTTCACCGGCTCGCCCTCGGCCGTCGCCGAGGGCCAGGACACCGCGGCGGCCGCGATCGGCCTGGACGGCCAGCTGTACTGGACGCAGACCGCGGGCGCCGAAGGCCCGGCCTCCCCCTGGAAGCCCGCCGCGAACTGACCGCGGCGGACTGTTCGGCAAGGCCGTCGACAACCGCTCAGCGCGCCAGCGTCTTCTCGCGCCCGGCTGCCGTCTTCGGGACGGGCGCGGGCACGGGCGCCTGGGGCCTGGGCACCAGCCACCCCGGAAGGCGCGGCTCCACCAGGGGCCGGGCCAGCGCCCGCACCGGCGGCGTCGACAGCAGGACGACCACCCCCACCGCGAGCCCGCTGAGCACCAGCTGGCCCGCGAGCCCCGACTCCCGTACGACGCGGAAGTACCCGTAGTGCTGGGCGACCCGGATCAGGATCCCGTGCAGCAGGTACGGGTAGAGGGTGACCGCGCCCAGTGCCGTGATCCACATCCGGCGCCCCGGCACCAGCGCCAGGAACGACCCCACGAGCAGCGCGCCCACCGCGAACAGGGCCAGCCTGAGCAGCAGATACCGGACGGGCGAGACGTGCAGCGCGCCGTTGCCGACGTCCATCGACAGCCAGTCGTCGCTCGGGGCCGGTGACAGGCGGTAGGCGAGCGCGAGAGCGCCGACGAAGACCGGCACCGCGATGCGGCGGGCCGTGCGGGTGCGCAGCCGGGCGAAGTGTTCGGGGCGCAGCCTGAGCCCGAGGACGAACCAGGGCAGGAACATCAGGACCCGGGGCAGCGCCAGGTCCTCGCCGATCACGGTGGTGCCCGCGGCGAGCGAGACGACGACCGCGATGGCGACCGGGTGGCGCACGGCGTTCCAGATCGGGGTGGACAGCCGCCAGACGAACAGCGCGATGAGGAACCACAGCAGATACGTCGGCGAGGTCGGCGTGATCGCGAGCTCCGTGCCGCGCAGCCAGTGGTAGACGAGGCTGTAGAGGGTCTCGAAGATCAGGTAGGGCGCGAGGACCCCGGTGAGCAGCCGGCGGATCTGGTCGGGACGGCCGGTGAAACTGCGCGAGAAGTAGCCGGAGAGCAGGATGAAGGCCGGCATGTGGAAGCCGTAGACCAGGTTGTGCACGGCTCTGAGCCCGTGCGTGTGGGGCGAGAACACCTGCTCCCAGCTGTGGCCGAGCGCGACCAGCACGATGAGCAGGAACTTTGCGTTGTCGAAGAAGGGCCTGCGGTCGGGGGCGGGTGGAGCGGGAGGACCGTGGTGGGGGGTGGAACTGGTCATCCACCCCAAGGTAGGGGGACAGGAGTCGCTCATGGGGTTGCCACAGCTTTGGGCACGGGACGTTCCCCGGGTCTTCACCCACTTTCACCTTCCAGGTTGACATGCACACCCCTAACCTCCGGGGTGCACCGCAACCCGCCCCCGGGTGCACCCGGCCTCCGGGTGCAGCCATCCCCCTCAATCCGGAGGTAGCCGTGTCCGGCGAGCCCAAACCGCGCCGCACCCGCACCGCCCTCTTCTCCGCCGTGGGCCTCGTGGCCGCATCCGCCGGCCTGTGGGCCGGCCTCGGCGGCACGTCCTCCGCGGCCTCCGCGGCGAGCGTCCCCACCCCCGACCACGTGGTGGTCGTGGTCATGGAGAACCACGCCTACAACCAGGTCATCGGCAGCTCCAGCGCCCCGTACATCAACTCGCTGAAGTCCGGCGGCGCGAACCTGTCGGCCTCGTACGCCGAGACCCACCCGAGCCAGCCGAACTACTACGCCATGTTCTCCGGCTCCACGCAGGGCGTCACCGACGACAGCTGCGTGACCCCCGGCTTCTCCTCCGCGCCGAACCTCGCCTCCGAGCTGATCGCGGCGGGCAAGACGTGGGCCAGCTACAACGAGTCGCTGCCCAGCCAGGGCTCCACGACCTGCTCCAGCGGCAAGTACGCGCAGAAGCACAACCCGTGGTTCGGCTTCTCGAACGTGCCGACCTCCTCGGCGTACACCTTCGCCCAGTTCCCCACCGACTACTCGACGCTCCCCCAGGTCTCGTACGTCACCCCGAACCTGTGCAGCGACATGCACGACTGCTCGGTCTCCACGGGTGACACCTGGCTGAAGAACAACCTGGGCGCGTACGCGACCTGGGCCAAGACCCACAACAGCCTGCTCGTCGTCACCTTCGACGAGGACAACCGGCTCGCCGGCAACAAGATCCCGACGGTCTTCTACGGCCAGCCGGTGACGCCGGGTTCCTCGTCCTCGACGACGTACAACCACTACAACGTGCTGCGCACGATCGAGGACATGTACGGCACCTCGCACGCCGGCGAGGCCGCCAACTCCACCGACATCACGGGGATTTGGGCAAGCTGACGTGTACGTAGCGGACAGTCGCGGCACTCCTGCCGCCGCTGCCGACGCCGCCCGGGTCACTTCCGGGCGGCGTTCGGCGATCGCCCCCACCGTGTTCGCGCTCGGCACGGTCAGTCTCATCACGGACGTCTCCTCGGAGATGGTCACCGCCGTGCTCCCGCTGTACCTGGTGACGGGCCTCGGCCTGTCCCCGCTCGGCTTCGGCCTGCTCGACGGCGTGTACAACGGCTTCAGCGCGCTTGTCCGGCTCGTCGGCGGCCACCTCGCCGACCGGGGCGGCCGGCACAAGACGGTCGCGGTGCTCGGCTACGGCCTCTCCGCGCTGTGCAAACCCCTTCTCCTGGTGGCGAGTTCGCTGCCGCTGATCGGCGCGGTACTCGCCGCCGACCGCACCGGCAAAGGGCTGCGCACCGCGCCGCGCGACGCCCTGATCTCCCTCGCGTCCGCGCCACAATCGCGCGGCCGGGCCTTCGGGGTGCACCGGGCCATGGACACGGCGGGAGCCATGCTCGGCCCGCTGACCGCCTTCCTGATCCTGCGTCAGGCGGCGGACGGCTACGACGCGGTGTTCACGGTCAGCTTCTGCGTGGCGGCCGTCGGCGTCCTGGTCCTGCTCCTCTTCGTCCCCTCCCGCGCCCCCGTCGCCGCACTCCCGGAGGACGCCCCGCGCGTCTCCCTGAAGGCTGCCCTGGCGCTTCTCCGCGTCCGGACGGTACGTCAACTCACCCTGGCTGCCCTGCTGTTGGGCCTGGCGACGGTAAGTGACTCCTTCGTCTACCTCCTGCTCCAGCACCGGCTCGGCGTGCCCGACCGCTGGTTCGCGCTGCTCCCCCTCGGCACGGCGGCCGCCTTCCTGCTCCTCGCCGTGCCGCTGGGCCGTCTCGCCGACAAGGTGGGCCGCTGGCAGGTGTTCCTCGGCGGCCACGCGGCCCTGCTCCTCGCGTACGTCCTGCTCCTGACCGGCTGGCAGAGCCCGGCGCTCCCCTTCCTCACGCTGGCCCTGCACGGCGGGTTCTACGCGGCGACCGACGGCGTCCTGATGGCGGCGGCCGCCGGGTCCGTCCCGGCCGGACTCCGCTCCTCCGGGCTCGCGTTGATCCAGACCGGCCAGGCCACGGCCCGCTTCGTCTGCTCGATCGCGTTCGGCGCGGCCTGGACGGCGTGGGGCGACAGGATGGCGCTGAGCACCGCCGCGGCGGCCCTGACCGCGTGCGCGGCGGGCGCGTTCCTGCTCCGCCCCTCGAACTCCCCGAAAGAAGACCGGCCTTGACCCTGCGCAACAAGATCCTGGTCCTCGTGGCGGCGCTCGCCGTCCTCGCGGGAGTCGCGACCGCGTCCGTACTGCACGCGGCGGGCCGCGAGGACCGGAAGAACCAGACGCAGGCAGGCGGTCCCCCGGTGGCCGCAGGAAAGGTGTCGCTGACACCCGATGCCACTCGGAAGATCGTGTTCCGCAACATGGCGTGGGGCCCGCACCGCGACGAGCTGGCCACGGTCCCGGCCGCCGACCCGGCGGGCCCGCGCACGGCCTCCGGCGTGAAGTGCCTGCGCTTCTACGCGGCGGCGGGCACGGGCATCTGCCTCCAGGCCGAGCGCGGCGCGATGCAGGACTCGTACCGCGCGGTCGTCCTGGACGCCCAGCTCAAGGAGCGGGCGCACTACACCCTCCCCGGCATCCCGACCCGCGCCCGGGTCTCGCCCAGCGGGCACTGGGTGGCCTGGACGGTGTTCGTGGGCGGCGACTCGTACGCGGGCACGAACTTCTCCACCCGCACGGCCGTCCTCGACACCAGGACGGGCCAACTCACCTCGTCTCTCGAAGACTTCAAGGCCTACCTGGACGGCAAGGAGCACCACGCCGCCGACACCAACTTCTGGGGCGTCACCTTCGCCGCCGACGACCAGCACTTCTACGCGACGATGGCGACGGGCGGCCACACCTATCTCGTACGGGGCGACCTCGCGGCGCGCACGGTGACCTCCCTGCACGCGAACGTCGAGTGCCCCTCCCTCTCCCCCGACGGCACCCGGATCGTCTACAAGAAGCGGGTGCCGGGCCGGCCCGCCGACGCGCCCTGGCACCTGTACGCGCTGGACCTGGCGACGATGCGCGAGACCGCGCTCGCGGAGCCGAGGAGCGTGGACGACCAGGCGGTCTGGCAGGACGACCACACGGTCGCCTACTCCCTGGCCGGCGACTACGGCAGCGACCTGTACACGGTCCCGGCCGACGGCACGGGAAAGCCCCGCCGCCTGCTGACTGCGGGGCTCGCCCCGGCGTACCTGGGCTGACGCACGTCCCTTTCGCGGGCTACTCCTTGCGGGCGCGGTAGAAGTCCCGCTCCATCTCGCGCGCCTCGACCATGACGTGCAGCCGCCGCCCCGCGATGCCGGTCACATGCTTGCGGGCGATCTCCAGGACGGTCTCGCTCAGCTCCTCGATGGCTTTCGGGGTGCGCCCGGAGAGGATCGCGACCTGGATGAAGACGGCGTCGATGTCGTCCTCGGCGGCGCCGAAGTACGACTCCTCGATGCGCCGGAACCGGGTCTTGAAGGCCTCGGTGGAGGCGTTGATCGACGCGGGCGCGACCTCGTGCACCTCACGGGCGAAGGCTTCCCGGTCGAACGTGGCGGCGAGCCGCTCGGAGTACTCGACGGTGACGAATGGCATGACCGATTCCCTTGCTGTGGCAGGTGAGTTGACGGGTCGAGGTGTTCAGTCGGCGGCCTTGCGGGCGGCGTAGTGGCGGGCGGCCCGTACCCGGTTGCCGCACTTGGTGGTGCACCAGCGGCGGGCCGCGTGGGAGCGCAGGAACCAGCGGGTGCAGCCCTGGGCTCCACAGGGCGCGAGCTGGCCGGCGTCCGCCCCGGTGAGCAGGTCGGCGCCGTCCTCGGCGAGCGCGCAGAGGGCGGCGCCGACCGGGTTCGCGGTGTCGGGTTCGTCGGCGCGGTGCGGCGCGCGGCCGGTCCAGACGAGGCGGGGCGTGGGGGGTGCGGCGGCCAGCGCGGTGTTGAGCGCGTCCAGGCTCGGCGCGGGCGGCGAAACCCCCTCGGCCCGGGCCCCGAAGAGCTCCCGCAGCGCCTCGCGGAGCGCGCGCAGGCGTCCGGCCTGACGGCCACTCAGAACTATCTGGTCCGCCAGGAGTTCATGACGCACGAGCCAGAGCCGCGCGGCGTCGGCGTCCTCCAGGAGGTCCACCTGGCCGTGGCTGAGCGCGAACCGGGTGTTCACCAGGGCGAGGGAGAGGAAGCGTTCCTCGCCGGGGACCGGCAGCTGATGGAGGTAGTGCGGCGCGTCATGATCCACGCATCTCATGCTAACGCTTGCCGTTGTCCGTGAGAAGGTCTACGTTCCCCTCACGGCAAAACAATGGATACAGCGTGAGAAGCAGGGGGCACCGAAAGATGACGTACACCGACGTGACCACCGTGACGGGGTTCGACGTGGACAGGGTCCGCGAGGACTTCCCGATCCTCGGCCGCACGCTCGACAGCGGGGCGCCGCTGATCTACCTGGACTCGGGCGCCACCACCCAGAAGCCGCTCCAGGTCCTGGACGCGGAACGGGACTTCTACCTGAGCCACAACGCGGCCGTGCACCGCGGCGCCCATCAGCTCTCGGTCGAGGCGACCGACGCGTACGAGGGCGCGCGCCGCAGGATCGCCGCGTTCGTCGGCGCGGCGGACGACGAGATCGTCTTCACCAAGAACACCACCGAGGGCATCAACCTGGTGGCGTACGCGCTGGGGAACACGGGCCGGCTCGGGCCGGGCGACAGGATCGTGGTGACGGTGATGGAGCACCACGCGAATCTGGTGCCCTGGCAGCAGCTCGCCGAGCGGACCGGGGCGCGGCTCGCGTGGTTCGGCCTGACCGACGACGGCCGGCTCGACCTGGACGGCCTCGACGACCTCGTGGACGAGTCGACGAAGGTGGTCGCCCTGACCCATCAGTCGAACGTCCTGGGCACGCTGAACCCCGTCCGCACGATCGCGGACCGGGCGCATGCGGTGGGCGCGCTGGTGGTGGTGGACGGCGCCCAGTCGGTCCCCCACCGACCGGTGGACGTGACGGAACTGGGCGCGGACTTCCTGGCCTTCTCCGGCCACAAGATGCTGGGCCCGAGCGGCGTGGGCGTCCTGTGGGGCCGCGCCGACCTGCTGAACGAGCTGCCCCCGTTCCTGACGGGCGGCTCGATGATCGAGGTGGTCGAGATGGAGCGCTCGACGTTCCTGCCGCCCCCGCAGCGCTTCGAGGCGGGCGTCCCGATGACCGCCCAGGCGGTGGGCCTGGCCGCGGCGGTGGACTACCTGGAGGCCCTGGGAATGCGGGAGGTCGCGGCCCACGAGGACGCCCTGACCGCCCTGGCCCTGAACCTCCTGGGCGAGATCCCCGGGGTCCGGATCATCGGCCCCGCGGACCTGACCGGCCGAGGCTCGGCGGTGTCCTTCGTGGTCGAGGACATCCACCCCCACGACGTGGGCCAGATCCTGGACGCCCGAGGAGTGGCCGTCCGCACGGGCCACCACTGCGCCCGCCCCCTGACCCGCCGCTACGGCCTGGCGGCGACGACGAGGGCGAGCTTCTACGTCTACAACACCCCGGAGGAGGTGACGGCCCTGGCGGAGGGGGTTCGGGCGGCTCAGAGGTACTTCGCCTGAGCGGCCCCGGCGATCAGCAAGAGGGCCCCGCGGGCCCCCGCGCCACCTGCCAACTCCCTTACAGCACAGGCAAGTTCTTCCGCAGCTCGAAAGCCGTGACCTCGGACCGGTACTCCTCCCACTCCTGCTTCTTGTTCCGCAGGAAGAAGTCGAAGACGTGCTCGCCCAGCGTCTCCGCCACCAGCTCGCTGCGTTCCATCAGGGCGATCGCCTCGCCCAGGTTCTGCGGGAGGGGTTCGATGCCCATGGCGCGGCGTTCGGCATCGGTGAGGGCCCACACGTCGTCGTCGGCGCCTGCCGGGAGTTCGTAGCCCTCTTCGATGCCCTTCAGGCCCGCCGCCAGGAGGAGGGCGTAGGCGAGGTACGGGTTGCAGCCCGAGTCCAGGGAGCGGACCTCGACGCGGGCGGAACCGGTCTTGCCGGGCTTGTACATCGGGACGCGGATGAGGGCCGAGCGGTTGTTGTGGCCCCAGCAGATGTACGAGGGGGCCTCGCCGCCGGCGCCCGCCGTGCGCTCCGAGCCGCCCCAGATGCGCTTGTAGGAGTTGACCCACTGGTTGGTGACCGCCGCGATCTCGGCGGCGTGCTTCAGGAGGCCCGCGATGAAGGACCGGCCGACCTTCGAGAGCTGGTACTCGGCGCCCGACTCGTAGAACGCGTTCCGGTCGCCCTCGAAGAGGGAGAGGTGGGTGTGCATGCCCGAGCCCGGGTACTCCGAGAACGGCTTGGGCATGAAGGTGGCCTGGACGCCCTGTTCGAGGGCGACCTGCTTCATGACCAGGCGGAACGTCATGATGTTGTCGGCCGTGGAGAGCGCGTCCGCGTAGCGGAGGTCGATCTCCTGCTGGCCCGGCGCACCCTCGTGGTGGCTGAACTCGACCGAGATGCCCATCGATTCGAGCATGGTGATCGCCTGGCGGCGGAAGTCCATGCCGACGTTCTGCGGAGTGTGGTCGAAGTAGCCCGAGTTGTCGGCCGGGACCGGGCGGGTGCCGTCGAGCGGCTTGTCCTTCAGGAGGAAGAACTCGATCTCGGGGTGGGTGTAGAAGGTGAACCCGAGGTCTGAGGTCTTGGCCAGGATGCGCTTGAGGACGAAGCGCGGGTCCGCGAAGGACGGGGAGCCGTCGGGCATCCGGATGTCGCAGAACATCCGGGCCGTGCCGGGGGCCTCCGCGCGCCACGGCAGGATCTGGAAGGTGGACGGGTCGGGCCGGGCGATCATGTCGGACTCGTAGACGCGGGCGAAGCCCTCGATGGCCGAGCCGTCGAAGCCGATTCCCTCGTCGAAGGCCTGCTCCAGCTCGGCCGGGGCGACCGCCACCGACTTGAGGAAGCCCAGCACATCGGTGAACCACAGGCGCACGAACCGGATGTCGCGCTCCTCGAGAGTCCGGAGCACGAACTCCTGCTGCTTGTCCATAGCCACATCCTTGCAGTTCAGACGGCCTGTGCACCATGACCCCGTCAAGAACGGGGACGACGGGCGGATCCTCAGTATCGAGGCGCGGGATTACCTCCACATTACGCACCCGGTATGACCTACAGCACGTCCCCTCCCCGCGGGTGCCCCTGAGGGCTTCACGCGTGAGGATGTGGTGGATACTCGCTCCTCGTTGCCCGCAGAACGGCCCAGCACCACGGCCCGGCACAACGGCCCGGCACAACAGTCCGGCACCACGGCTCGGCAGAACGGCTTAGGAGAACCTCGCATGACCGGCACCCAGGTGGATCCTCCGGATACCGCCGTCGCAACCCCCGACCGGCGCCGCTGGCGCGGCTGGCTGCTCGACGGGCTGAGCGAGCGCTCCGCCCGCCACCCCGGCCCGCACGGCACCCCGCCGGCCGAGCACAAGGGCCACCGCTGGTGGCGGGTCATGTGCCTGACCGGTGTCGACTACTTCTCCACGCTCGGCTACCAGCCCGGCATCGCGGCGCTCGCCGCCGGGCTGCTCTCGCCGCTCGCGACGCTGGTGCTCATCGCGCTGACGCTGGGCGGAGCGCTGCCGGTGTACCGGCGGGTCGCGAAGGAGTCGCCGAACGGCGAGGGCTCGATCGCCATGCTGGAGCGGCTGCTGCCCTGGTGGGCGGGGAAGATCTTCGTCCTGGTGCTGCTCGGCTTCGCCGCCACCGACTTCATGATCACGATCACGCTTTCGGCCGCGGACGCCTCCGCGCACGTCGTGGAGAATCCTTTCGCTCCGAGCTTCCTGCACGGCTCCAACCTCTGGATCACGCTGGCGCTCGTCGCGGCGCTCGGCGCGGTCTTCCTCAAGGGGTTCAAGGAGGCCATCGGCATCGCGGTGGCGCTCGTCGGCGTCTATCTGGCGCTGAACCTCGTGGTCCTCTCGACCGCCGTCTGGAAGATCGCCACCGAGCCGGTCGTGATCGGCAACTGGTGGGACGCGATGACCGCCGAGCACTCCTCGCCGCTCGCGATGATCGGCGTCTCGCTGCTCGTCTTCCCGAAGCTCGCGCTCGGCATGTCCGGGTTCGAGACGGGCGTGGCGGTCATGCCGCAGATCCAGGGCGACGACTCGGACACGTACGACAAGCCCCTCGGCCGGGTCCGTGACACCCGCAAGCTGCTGACCACGGCCGCGCTCATCATGAGCGGCTTCCTGCTCGTCTCCAGCCTCGCGACGACCATCCTGATCCCGGAGTCCGAGTTCAAGGCCGGGGGCGGCGCCAACGGCCGCGCGCTGGCCTACCTCGCCCACCAGCACCTCGGTGAGGGCTTCGGGACGGTGTACGACATCTCGACCATCGCCATCCTCTGGTTCGCCGGGGCCTCGGCGACCGCGGGCCTGCTCAACCTCGTACCGCGCTATCTGCCGCGGTACGGCATGGCGCCCGAGTGGACGCGTGCGGTGCGGCCGCTGGTCCTGATCTTCGTGGCGATCGCCTTCTTCATCACCTGGTGGTTCGACGCCGACGTCGACGCGCAGAGCGGCGCGTACGCCACCGGTGTGCTGGTCCTGATGCTGTCGGCCTCGTTCGCCTCGACGGTCGCCGTGCACCGGCGCGGCAAGCGGGGCGCCGCCCTGGGCTTCGGGGTGGTCACCGCGGTCTTCGCGTACACGCTGGTCACGAACGTGATCGAGCGGCCGGACGGCATCAAGATCGCGCTGCTGTTCATCGTGGGCATCGTGGTGTCGTCGTTCGCCTCGCGGGTGCACCGCGCCTTCGAACTGCGGGCGACGGCAGTGACCTTCGACGAGTGCGCCGCCCGGTTCGTGGACGAGGCTGCGCAGAGCGGGCCGCTGCGGATCATCGCCAACGAGCCGCAGGAGCACTCGACGCGGGAGTACCGCGCCAAGGAGTACAGCCAGCGCGAGGAGACGCACATCCCGGACGGCCGGCCCGTGCTGTTCCTGGAGGTGTTCATCCAGAACTCCTCCGACTTCACCACCGAGCTCACCGTCCACGGCGACGAGAAGCACGGGGTGCGCCGCCTGCGCGTCGAGGGCGCGGTCGTGCCCAACACCATCGCCGCCGTGATGATGGAGCTGCGCGACCGGACCGGCGAGGTGCCGCACGCCTACTTCAACTGGACCGAGGGCCACCCGCTCAGCCATCTGCTGCGCTTCCTGGTGTTCGGCGACGGCGAGGTCGCCCCGGTCACCCGCGAGGTGCTGCGCCGGGCCGAGCCGGACCTGCGCCGCCGCCCCCGGGTCCACGTGGGCTGAGCGTCCCCTTTCGGGCCCGCTGTTTTCGGCCGGTGAGCCACCCGGCCTGCCGTGAGCCGCACTCCCTCCCCTACCATCTGCGCCCATGGGGGGAGTGCGGCTCACGCGCATCACGCGTCCCGTGGCGCTGCTGAGTGCCATGGCGACGCTGCTCGCCGCGCTCTTCATCTGCCTCGCGGCGGGCGGCGGCGAGAACCCGGCCCGCCTCCCCCAAGCTCTCAACTTCGTTCGAGCAGGGGGGACCCCCATCGGCCCGCCGGCCGGCGGCCCCGCGCAGTACAGCTGCCCGTACGACCAGGGCGACTGCGGACTCTTCCCGCACACCGGCCCGGCCGTGCTCACCACACCCCCGACGGACGCGCCGACCCCGGCCGCGGTCCATGACGTACGCCCCGTGACGCCCCGCGCGGGCGCCGCCCCCGTACGGTTCGGGGCCCGGCCGCGCGCGCCGGACCTGCACGTCCTTCAGGTGCTGCGGACCTAGGGGGCACCGCAGCCACGCTTGGCTGCTCCTGCCCTCAACTCCCCATCCCCAGAAGGACGTTACGGACACATGGCCATTCAGGACGACCCCAACACCTCCCGCAGAGCGCGTATGGAGGAGCTGCGCCGCGTCGAGCAGGCCCGGCAGCGGCGCGGCAGGATCGTGGTGATCTCCTCGGTCACCGCCGCCGTCGTCGCGGTCGCGGGCCTGGTCGGATTCGGCGTGTACGAGTTCGGCAAGTCGGGCGACAGCGGCAGCAAGGCCGCCGACAAGACGCAGACGGAAGCTCAGGCTCAGGGCGGCACCGACGCCAAGGCGCAGATCGCGGGCGAGAAGGACTGGGATCCCAAGAAGCTGACCCGCAACCACGTGACCACCAAGGTGAATTACCCGATGAAGCCGCCGGTGGGCGGCGACCACGACCAGGTGTGGATGAACTGCGGCGGCGACGTCTACTCCAAGCAGGTCCCGGACATGAACGCCGTGCACTCCCTGGAACATGGCGCGGTGTGGGTGACGTACACCGACAAGGCGTCGGCCGCCGAGGTGAAGAAGCTCGCCGACAAGGTGTCGAAGACGCCGTACTCGCTGATGAGCCCGTACAAGGACCAGGCCGGGGCGATCATGCTGAGCGCCTGGGGCAAGCAGCTCACCGTGAACGGCGCGGACGATCCCCGGGTGAGCGAGTTCTTCACCAAGTACGTGCAGGGCTCGCAGACGCCCGAGCCGGGTGCCCCGTGCACGGGCGGGCTGGGCGAGCAGTGATCCGCCGCTACTGGGGGCTCGCGGCCGCGCTCGCCCTCGCGCTGGTGTTCGCGGCGGCCGCCGTGCTCGTCTCCTCGGGCGGCAGCCGGGCCACCGCCGAGGCCAAGTCCCGTACGCCGACGGCCACTTCGGCGGACGCGGGATTCGCGCGCGACATGTCGACGCACCACCAGCAGGCGGTGGAGATGTCCTTCATCGTGCGCGACCGCACCTCGGACGAGGAGGTGCGACGCCTCGCGTACGACATCGCCAACACTCAGGCCAACCAGCGGGGCATGATGCTCGGCTGGCTGGACCTGTGGGGGCTGCCGAAGAACGAGGCGTCCCAGCTGCCGATGGCATGGATGGGCATGGGCATGGAACCGGGCGCCGACGGCGCGCTGATGCCGGGCATGGCCACCAACACCGATCTGGACAAGCTGCGGGGGCTCAGCGGCAAGGACGCCGAGGTGCTCTACCTCCAGCTGATGACCGAGCACCACAAGGGCGGCATTCACATGGCGCAGGGCTGTGTCGAGCGCTGCACGGTCGGCCCGGAGAAGCAGTTGGCGCAGGGGATGGTCGACTCGCAGCAGTCGGAAATCGACCTGATGGCACAAATGCTGAAGAAAAGGGGCGCCACGGCACGTACCGACTGACGGCTCAACTGACCGAGGGTAAACGCTC
This sequence comes from Streptomyces sp. WM6378, assembly GCF_001279695.1. Classification (GTDB taxonomy): domain Bacteria; phylum Actinomycetota; class Actinomycetes; order Streptomycetales; family Streptomycetaceae; genus Streptomyces. The sequence continues at coordinate 59,066 of NZ_LGDD01000013.1, read as the reverse complement.
TTTGGCGTTTCTTGGTGATCACATGCCCCCCGCATGAACCGTTCCTGACAAGAGTGACGCATTACATGCGCGCATCAGACAGCGCACGTACAGCATGCGAAGACCTCACGCAGGGGGTTACATGAGAACCAGCCGCGCCAGGCGGCGCGCCGGTGTGAGCATGGCAGCGACACTGCCTTTGCTCGCCGGCGCGCTCGCCCTCGGCATACCGTCCGCCCAGGCGGCCGACCCGGTCCCGAGCGGACGGGCGGCCCTCGCGGGCACCCAGCCCGTCTGGGCCACCGGCTCCGCCGACCAGGGTGCCACCGCCGCAGCAACCAAGGTCAACGCCCGGGTGTACCTCGCCGGGCGGGACGCGAAGGGCCTCGACGCGTACGCCGCGGCCGTGTCCGACCCGCAGTCGGCGTCGTACGGCAAGTACCTCAGCGCCGACCAGGCGCAGCAGCGCTTCGGCGCCACCCAGGAGCAGATCGACGCGGTCACCAAGTGGCTGAAGTCGTCCGGACTGACCATCACGGGCTCCACCCAGCACTACATATCGGTGTCCGGTGACGTTGCGGCGGCGCAGAAGGCGTTCGCCACGCAGCTGCACAACTACCGCAAGAGCGGCCGGACTTACCACGCCCCGTCCAAGGCCGCCTCCGCGCCGAACGCGCTCGCGGGCGCCGTTCTGACGGTGACCGGCCTGGACAACGCGCCGCACCAGTCGACTCACGAGGACACCCTGCCGGGGCCGGGCGTCGGCTTCCGCAACGCGGGGCCGTTCTCCAGCTACTACGGCCAGAACGTCGCCAAGACGCTGCCGGACGCGTACGGCACCAAGGTTCCGTACGCCGTGCACGGCTACACCGGCCAGCAGCTGCGGGCCGCGTACGGCGCGGGCAAGTACACCGGCAAGGGCGTGACCGTCGCGATCACCGACGCGTACGCCTCGCCGACCATGGCGTCGGACGCGGCGACGTACGCCAAGCGCAACGGCGACAAGGCCTACAAGAAGGGCCAGTACACCGAGGTCCTCCCGGCGGCCTACAACAGCGTGGACGACTGCAAGGCATCCGGCTGGTACGGCGAGGAGTCCCTGGACGTCGAGGCCGTGCACGCGGTCGCGCCCGACGCGAACATCGTGTACGTGGGCGGCGCGTCCTGCAACGACCCGGATCTGCTCGACGCCCTCAACAAGGTCGTCGACAAGCGGCTCGCCGACATCGTCTCCAACTCGTGGGGCGACATCGAGGCCAACGAGACCCCGGACATCGCGGCGGCGTACGACCAGACGTTCAAGCTCGGCGCGATCGAGGGCATCGGCTTCTACTTCTCCTCCGGCGACAACGGCGACGAGGTCGCCAACACCGGCAAGAAGCAGGTCGACACCCCCGCCAACTCGGCTTGGGTGACGGCGGTCGGCGGCACCTCGCTGGCGGTCGGCAAGAACGACAAGTACCAGTTCGAGACCGGCTGGGGCACCGAGAAGGCCGCCCTCGCCGCGGACGGCAAGAGCTGGACGAACTTCCCCGGCGCCTACACCGGCGGCGCGGGCGGCGGCACCAGCTCCACCGTGAAGCAGCCGTTCTACCAGCACGGCATCGTGCCGGACTCGCTGGCGAAGGCGAACGGCGCGACCCGGATGCGCACGGTTCCGGACATCGCGGCCGTGGCCGACCCCAACACCGGCTTCCTGGTGGGCCAGACGCAGTCCTGGCCCGACAAGTCGGTGAAGTACGACGAGTACCGCATCGGCGGCACCTCGCTCGCCGCCCCGGTCACTGCGGGCATCCAGGCGCTGGCCCAGCAGGCCCAGCACTTCCCGATCGGGTTCGCGAACCCGTCGATCTACGCGCGCTTCGGCTCGCCGCTCTTCCACGACGTGACGGACCACCCGCTGGGTGCGAAGCGTGACCTCGCGGTCGCGCGTGTCGACTTCGCGAACGGCGTGGACGCGTCGGGCGGCCTGCTGACGTCGGTCCGCTCCCTCGGCAAGGACAGCTCGCTGTCCGCGACGAAGGGGTACGACGACGTGACGGGTGTGGGTTCGCCCGCGCCGGGTTACGTGGCGTCGTACGGCTTCCCGTTCCGCCGCTGACCCCTTCACCAGGGTCACACCCCGCCCTCGGCCACGCGCTGGCCGGGGGCGGGGTTTTGCGTTCCCCCTCCAGAGGAGCTCGTTCGGCTGCGGCCGGCGCTCGCCCTGGGGCTCCGCCCCAGACCCCAGTCCGGCCCCGCCCCACCCCTTCCCGAAACCCGCCGGGGGGGGAGTTCGTCTGGCTGCGGGCCGTGCGTGGCTGGTCGCGCAGTTCCCCGCGCCCCTGGCCGGGTTGGTCCTGGCAGGGTGCGTACCCAAGCCCGCCCTGACTTCTTGAGTGCCGCCCATGTGGGCATACCCAGCCCGTCCGGCGATTGAGGACGAGCGCCCTCAAGGCGCGAACGGGGTCTGGGGCGGAGCCCCGGAAGCCACCGTCACCCACCCACACCCCCGGAGGGTCTCGGGAAGGGGCGGGGAACTATCCAGGAGGCACCGCTCGCGCCACCGCCCCCGGGTCGTCCAGCATCACCAAGTGGCCTGCGGCCTCGGCCAGTTGGAAGGTGGCGCCCAGCGTCGCCGCCAGGCCGCGCTGGCGGTGGATCCAGGCCTCGCCCCCGGCGCCGCCCGCCAGCACGGTGACCGGTGCCGCCGGGAGGCTCAACCGGCGCCGCAGGGACAGGAGTTCCGCCGCCACCGCCCCGTACCGCGCGTTCTCCAGGATCATTCCGCGCAGCACCCGCGACGTGCCGTAGCAGCGCCGTACCAAGGCGCGCGGGGCCGGATCGCCCCCGCCCGTGCGGGAGGCGCGGACCGCGGCCCGGCGGACCGCGGGGCCGAGCGCGGCGGGCACTCCCGTGCCGCAGAGCGCCGCCCCCACCGCCCGCGCGAAAGCGAGCCGCAGACCCGGGGCGGCCGGAGGACGCGCGGCCTCCTCGATGCTGGAGTCGACCAGGACGAGGCCCGCCGTACGGGCCGGGTACAGCCGCGCGAAGGCCTCCGCATGGAACCCCGCGATGGAGTGGCCGACCACCGTCACCGGACCGGCCGCACCCAGCGCGTCGAGCAGCCCCGCGATCCGGTGCGCCTCCCCCGCGGCGGTCGGCGGCACCACGGCCGGCCCGGAGAGCCCGTGCCCGGGCCGGTCGAAGCGTACGACCGTGTGGTCCGGGGTGAGCAGCGGCACCACTGGATCCCAGTCGAACCAGCTCATGCCGAGCCCGGCGCTGAGCACCACCGATGGCCCGGCGCCCTCGACCATCACGTGGTGCGCCACCCCGCCGACCTTCAGGAACGCCATGCCCGCCCCTCCCTCGCCACGCAAACCGCCAGCACCCCCAGCCAGACCGCCACCACCAGCACCTGAAGCCGCTGGCCCGCGCCCAGGGCCCAGGTGCCGCGGCCCGCCTGGAAGGCCGCCACCGATGCCAGCGTCCAAGCCGTGGCGGCCAGTTCGAGGGTCACCAGCGCCGGGCCGAGGCGCGCCGCGAGCAAGGGCCACCAGCCGTAGCGGCGGGCCGCGACGGTGAGGGCCACCACGCCGGCCAGCGCTCCCAGCATCGCCAGGCTGCTGCTCACCGCGTGCGCGGTGTGCGTCGCCGGGACCAGGCCCGCCGTTTCGCGGGCCGCGCACACCGGGTCGGCGGTCGGGGCGCAGCTCAGCGGGAGGCGGGAGTCGACCGCCGTGGCCGCGCCGAACAGGGCGAGCCCCGACCAGCCCGCCAGCGACCAGCGCCGCCGGTCGCAGCGCCAGAGCGCGCACACCGCGGCGGCCAGGACCAGGAGTCCCGCCGTCAGGTCGGTGGCGCGGAAGAGCCCGCCCAGCGGCTGGTCGGCCGCGGCGAGTTCACTCACGTACGCCTGGATCGGGTCGAGGCCGGTCTGGAAGACGAGCTCAAGGACCCAGGCCGTGTACGCCAGGGCGCCGAGCGCGAGCAGGACCGCGACGGGCCGGGTTCGCACACCACTGCGGGACATAGTGGGGCCAATGTTACGGGGGCGGCCGCGGTTACTGGTGGTCCGGATGCACCCAGCTCGGCTTGCGGAACTTCAGGAAGGCCAGCGGCGCGAGGATGCCGAGCGCCAGGAGGCCGCCGCCGACGATCAGCAGGTACCGCCAGAGCGGCTGGTTGCCGAACCGGTCCGGCGGTACGAACCCGATGCACAGCGCGGCCACCGACGCCACGAACCCGATGCCCGCGACCCACGCGACCGCGGGCACCCGGAACCCCCGCTCCACCTCGGGCCGGGTCCTGCGCAGCCTGACCACCGCCACGAACATCAGCAGGTAGGCGATGAGGTAGATCTGGACGGTGATGACGGAGAACATCCAGTAGGCGCTCGACACGTCGCCGCTGAACGCGTACAGGATGCCGATCAGGGTGGTGATGACACCCTGCGCGACCATGATGTTCTGCGGGGTGCCGTACTTGTTCAACCGCTGGAACACCGGCGGCAGATAGCCCTCCTGGCGCGAAAGCAGCACCAGCCCCTTGGCGGGTCCCGCGAGCCAGGTCAGCATGCCGCCGAGCGCGGCCGCCACCAGCATCACGCCGACGACCTTGGTCATCCAGCCGATGTGGAAGTGGCCGAAGAAGGCCTGGAAGGCCTGCATCAGACCGGCCGTCAGGCTCAGCTCCGACGACGGCATCACCCAGGAGATCGCCAGGGCCGGAAGGATGAAGATCAGCAGCACCAGGCCGGTCGCCAGGAACATCGATTTGGGGTACTCGCGCTTGGGGTCGCGCAGCGAGGACACATGGACGCCGTTCATCTCCATGCCCGCGTACGACAGGAAGTTGTTGACGATCAGGACCAGGCTGGCGAGCCCGGTCCACGGCGGCAGCCAGTGCGAGGCGCTCATCGGCGCCGCCGACGGGTTGCCCTGGCCGAGGAAGACGAAGCCGAGGACGACCAGGACCACGCCCGGGATGAGCGTGCCGATGACGAGCCCCAGGGAGCTCAGCCCCGCGACCGTCTTCGTACCGCGCGAGGAGATCCACACGCCGGTCCAGTAGATGACGACGATGACGATCGCGACGTACGGCCCGTTCTCGGCCAGCTTCGGGTTGATGACGTACGCGAAGGTCGAGGCGACGTACGCGAGCAGGCTCGGGTAGTACGCGATCGTCATGGCGAACTGGCACCAGACCGCGAGGAACCCGAGCGGTTTGCCCAGCGCCTCGCTCACCCAGCGGTAGATGCCGCCGGTCCAGCCCGAGGCGAGTTCGGCACCGACCAGCGCCGTCGGCAGCAGGAAGACGAGGGCCGGCAGGAGGTAGAGGAAGATCGCGGCGAGGCCGTAGATGGCCATGGACGGGGAGGGGCGCAGGCTCGCGACGGATGCCGTCGTCATGAGGCCCAGCGTCACCCACGAGACGAACTGCCGTTTTGTCCCTCCGTCCGCGACGAGTTCTTCATCGGAGGCGTCCGTGGTCGTCATGCGCCCATCCTCGGCTCGGCGGCGGGGTCCCGCACGTCGGGCCGTAGGGTGATCCGAAAAAATGGATCACCGAAGGACTCCCCATGACCGTGCCCGTCAACTCCCCCGGCCAGCCGCAGTGGGGGCCGCCGTCATCCGGCCGCCCGGGTCCGCCGCAGGCTCCCGCGCAGCAGGCCCGTAACGGTCTCGGCGCCGCGTCCCTGGTCCTCGGCGTCTTCGGGGTGGCCTTCGGGCTCGTGCCCTTCCTGTTCTGGCTGTCGGGCACGCTCGGAGTCCTGGCCGTGGTCCTCGGGCTCGTTGGGCACGGGCGGGCACGCGAGGGACGGGCCACCAACAAGGGCGTGCCGCTGGCCGGGAGCGTGCTCGGTGGCGTCGCGACCGTGCTCGGGATCTTCGGGCTTCTGGTCACCGTGGTGTTCGTGAAGGACGCCGCCAAGGGTGCGGGCGGCGGCATATCCCCGGCGCCGTCGCGCGCCGCCTCGTCCTCGGCGCCCGGTCCGAAGCCGTCACCGAGCGCCCCGCCCGCCCAGCAGCCGCAGCCGTTCGGGGCGACGCACACCTACCCGGACGGCGTGCAGGTCACCGTCTCCCGGCCGGCCCCGTACGCGCCGGACGCGTCCGCGTCGGGCCATCGCAAGGGCAACCGGGCGATCCGCTTCACCGTCACCATCGTGAACGACAGCGACGCGTCGATCGACGTCACGTCGGCGGTGCCGACCGCGCGCGGCTCGGACGGCATCGAGGTCGAGGCCATATACGACGACGAGCACGCGACGAGCATGTTCGCGGGCGCCCTGGAGCCGGGCGGCCGCGCCAGGGGCGAGTTCGCCTTCTCGATGCCGCCCGGGTCCAAGACCGTGGACTTCCAGATCGGGCCGCAGACGCTGAAGTACGACGAGACGGTGTGGAGCGGGCCGGTCGTCGCGGGAAGCAGCCCAGGTACCGGAAGCGGCACCGACACCGACCCGAGCCCGGTCACCGACTGACCCTGCCGCGGGAGGGGCACTGGCCGCGCCTCCGCCCGGCTCATGGGGCGCCCCGAACGGCGCCCCGTATCGCCGCTCCCCACCCCATCGCGTCGCATTGACGATTACACTGGGCCGCGTGCCTCAACTACGTCTCGCCCTGAATCAGATCGACTCGACCGTCGGGGACATCTCCGGCAACACCGAGGCGATCGTGCACTGGACACGGCACTCCGCCGAGCAGGGGGCGCACCTCGTCGCGTTCCCCGAGATGATGCTGACCGGCTACCCCGTCGAGGACCTGGCCCTCAGGTCGTCCTTCGTCGAGGCGTCCCGGCGGGCGCTCACCGCGCTCGCGGCGCGCCTGGCGGCGGAGGGCTTCGGGGAGATCCCCGTGGTCGTCGGGTACCTGGACCGCTCCCCCGTCGCAAGCCCCCGGCTCGGCCAGCCGGCGGGCGCTCCGCAGAACGCGGCGGCGGTGCTGCACGGCGGCCGGGTCGTGCTGGCCTTCGCCAAGCACCACCTGCCCAACTACGGCGTGTTCGACGAGTTCCGCTACTTCGTGCCGGGCGACACCATGCCCGTGGTGCGGGTGCGCGGCATCGACGTGGCCCTCGCCATCTGCGAGGACCTGTGGCAGGACGGCGGCCGCGTCCCGGCCACCCGCTCGGCGGGCGCGGGACTCCTGATCTCCATCAACGCCTCGCCGTACGAGCAGAACAAGGACGACTCCCGGCTCGACCTGGTCCGCAAGCGCGCCCAGGAGGCCGGCTGCACGCTCGCGTACGTGGCGACCATCGGCGGCCAGGACGAGCTGGTCTTCGACGGCGACTCGATCGTCGTCGACGCGAGCGGCGAAGTCGTGGCGCGGGCACCGCAGTTCAGCGAGGGCTCGGTCGTCCTCGACCTGGAACTCCCGGCCGCGGGCCCGGCCCCGTCCGGCGTGGTCGACGACGGTCTTCGCATCGACCACGTGGTGGTCTCCGAGGAGCCGGTCCCGGCGTACGAGCCGGAGCTGACCGGCGGTTACGCCGAGCGGCTCGACGACGATGAGGAGGTCTACTCGGCGCTGGTCGTGGGCCTGCGCGCGTATGCCGCGAAGAACGGCTTCCGGTCCGTCCTGATCGGCCTGTCCGGCGGCATCGACTCGGCGCTGGTCGCCGCGATCGCCTGCGACGCGCTGGGCGCGGCGAACGTGTACGGCGTGTCCATGCCGTCGAAGTACTCCTCGGACCACTCCCGGGGCGACGCGGCCGAGCTGGCGCGGCGTACCGGGCTGAACTTCCGCACCGTCCCCATTGAGCCGATGTTCGACGCCTACATGGGCTCGCTCGGCCTGACCGGGCTCGCCGAGGAGAACCTCCAGTCGCGGCTGCGCGGCACGATGCTGATGGCGCTCTCCAACCAGGAGGGCCACATCGTGCTCGCCCCGGGCAACAAGTCCGAGCTGGCGGTGGGCTATTCGACGCTGTACGGCGACTCGGCGGGCGCGTACGGGCCGATCAAGGACGTCTACAAGACCTCGGTGTTCCGGCTCGCCGAGTGGCGCAACCGCGCGGCGGCCGAGCGCGGCCAGACCCCGCCGATCCCGGAGAACTCCCTCACCAAGCCCCCCAGCGCCGAGCTCCGCCCGGGCCAGGTCGACACGGACTCGCTGCCCGACTACCCGGTCCTGGACGCGATCCTGGCGATGTACGTCGACCGGGACCAGGGCGCGGACGCGATCGTGGCGGCCGGGTACGACCCGGAGCTGGTGGGGAGGACGCTGCGGATGGTGGACACGGCGGAGTACAAGCGGCGGCAGTATCCGCCGGGTACGAAGATCTCGGCGAAGGGGTTCGGCAAGGACCGCCGGCTTCCCATCACCAACCGCTGGCGCGAGTTGGGGTGAGCTACCGGAGGCCGGGAGCCCGGGCGGCTACACCTGCAAGCGCGCCGCGATCGGCAGATGGTCGCTCTTCGTCTCCGGCAGGGTCCACGACGACTTCGGCTCGATGCCCTTGACCATGATCTGGTCGATGCGGGCCATCGGGAACGGGGCCGGCCACGTGAAGCCGAAGCCGTCGCCCGCGGCGCCCTGGGTGGAGCGCATCTGGGCGGTGATGTTGTTCAGGGAGCGGTCGTTCATCGTGCCGTTGAGGTCGCCGAGCAGGACCACCTTCTTGATCGGCTCGGCGGAGATCGCCTCACCCAGCGTGTAGGCGCTGTTGTCGCGCTGGTTGGCGGTGAACCCGGCGTTCAGCTTGACCCGTACCGAGGGCATGTGGGCGACGTACACCGCGACGTCGCCGGTCGGGGTCTTCACCGTCGAGCGCATCGCGCGCGTCCAGCCCATCTTGATGTCGACGGGCCTGCTGTCGCTGAGTTCGTACTTGGACCAGAGGCCCACCGTGCCCTGCACCGAGTGGTACGGGTAGAGGTCGGCCAGCGCCTTCTTGTACGTCTCGACCTTGTCGCCCGGGATCTCCTCCAGGGCCAGGACCTGCGCGCCGGAGGCGGCGACCTGGCGGGCGGTGCCGGCCGGGTCGGCGTTCTCGGCGTTCACGTTGTGGGTGGCCACGACCAGGTTGCCGCCGGAGCCCTGCTTGTCGGTGAGGAGGCCGCCGAACACGTTGAGCCAGACGATCACCGGGAGCAGCAGCGCGATCAGCGCGGTCGCCGAGCGGCGCCACAGCGCGAGCCCGAGGAGGACCGGCAGGAACACGCCGAGCCACGGCAGGAAGGTTTCTGAGAGCGAGCCGAGGTTGCCCACCGAGTTGGGGATCCGGGCGTGCAGGAGCATCACCAGGGCGATCAGCACGGCGAGCCCCGCGAGGACCAGGCCGCGGCGCCAGATGCCGGGATCGCCCCGCCAGTTGTCGACCAGGCGCCGGAACCGGGACCCGGTGCGCTCGCCCTCCGCGCTGCCGTCGCCCGTCTCCGTCATGTACGCCCGCGCCATTCCGCTGTCCTCACTGCTGTTTCCGCACATCGTCCCCGCCGTTCGACCCTAGGCGAAAACGGGTGGGATTCCCTGCTGCCGTACTGCCCGTACGACATCCGTACGCCCCGCAGGACGACCGGGCGGGGCGGCGGGTTCCAGGGCGGGGCCGCAGCTAGGGCCCCTGTGACACAACGCGCATATTCAGCGGGGCGGGCGCAGCCCTTCGAGGACGGCGTCCACGATGCGCGCGGCGAGCTCGGGGCCGGGCAGTTCGTTGCCGGGCCGCATCATGGTGCGCACCAGCATCGGGGCGACGAAGAGGTCGGCGGCCATGTCGAGGTCGAGCCCGGCGCGCAGCTCGCCGTTCTCGACGCCCCGCCGCAGCACCTCGTCGAGGAGCTCGCGGCGGGGGTCGATGACGATGCTGTGGTACTTCGACCAGAGCTTGGGATAGCTCTGCATCTGCGCGAAGACGTTGTGCAGCAGGGCGGAGGACTGCTTGGCGACGCTGCGCCGGCGCACGTTCTCCACCATGCACACGAGGTCGTCGCGCAGGGAGTGGCCGGGCAGCGGCGGGGCCGGCGACTCCATGGACTGGACGACCTCGACGTACAGCTCCTCCTTGCCGGCCCAGCGCCGGTAGATGGTGGCCTTGCCGACGCCCGCGGTGCGGGCGATGCGTTCGATGGAGAGGTCGGCGAGCGAGACGCCTTCCTCAAGCAGCTTGATCACGGCTTCCAGGATCTGGCGTTCCGCGGCCTCGGAGCGGGGCCGCCCGCGCCTTGGTTCGCCGGCCTTGTGCTGCTTGTCCATCAGGGTCACGCCCGCTCCGCTTCTTCTCGCCGTCCCGCCGATTGTCCCGGAGGCCCGGCCTCCTAGCCGCGCGCGGCCTCGGTGGGCCGGTCCTCGGCCTTGGGCGCCGGGGCCGCGGGCGGCTTCGGCGGCAGGAACAGGGCGACGACGACCGCGCCGAGCAGGGCCACGCCGGACGAGGCGAGGGCCGTGACGTGCATGGCGTGGATGAAGGCGTCGTTGGCCGGGGCGATCAGTGCCTTGCCCGCGGGGCCCATCTTCTCGGCGATGCCGAGGGTCGCCTCGATGGATTCGCCGGCCGCCTTGCGCGCCCCTGCGGGGACCGCGCCGAGGTGGCCCTGGATGTCACCGCGGTAGACGGTGGAGAGCAGCGAGCCGAGCACGGCGACGCCGAGTGCGCCGCCGACTTGGCGGAAGGTGTTGTTGACGGCCGAGCCCGAACCGGCCTTCTCGCGCGGCAGCGACTGCATGATCGACACGGTGACGGGCGGCATGATGTGTGCCATTCCGGCGCCCTGGACGAAGAACACGACCTCCATGACCCAGATCGGCGTGTTCGCGTCGAACAGGCCGAAGGCCGCGAGGCCGATCGCCACCAGGATCAGTCCGGCGGTGCAGACGGCCCGGGCGCCGAACCGGTCGACGACCAGGCGGGCCCGCGGCGCGAAGATCATCTGGGCGGCGGCGAGCGGCAGGATGAGCAGGCCGGACTGGAGCGCGCTGTAGCCGCGCACGCTCTGCATGTAGAAGACGGAGAAGAATGTCACGCCCATCAGCGCGAAGAAGGTCAGCGCGATGGCGACGACGGCGGCCGAGAACGCGGGCTTCTTGAAGTAGTTGATGTCGATGGCCGGGTGGTCGACGCGCTTCTCGTACAGGACGAAGCCGACCAGGACCGCGACCCCGCCGAGGATCGTGGCGAGCACCGTCGTATCGGTGAAGTCCGCGAGCTGGCCGCCGTGGATGATGCCGTACACCAGCAGGACGAGGCCGACCACGGAGAGCAGCACGCCCACCGGGTCTAGCCGGCCGGGGTTGGGGTCCCTGGAGTCCGGCACGAGGACGACCATCGCGATCAGGGCGATGATCACGACCGGCACGTTGACCAGGAAGACCGAGCCCCACCAGAAGTGCTGGAGCAGGACGCCGCCGGTGATCGGGCCGATCGCGATGGCGAGGCCGACGCCGCCGGCCCAGATGCCGATGGCCTTGGGCTGCTCCTCGCGCTCGAAGACGTTCATGAGGACGGCGAGGGTGGCGGGCATCACGAAGGCGCCGCCGAGGCCCATCAGGGCGCGGAACGCGATGAGCTGGTCCGGCGAGTTCGAGAAGGCGGCGAGCACCGAGCCGAGGCCGAAGACCGTGATGCCGAAGAGCAGGATCTTCTTGCGGCCGAGCCGGTCGCCGAGCAGGCCGGAGGTGAAGAGCAGCCCGGCGAAGACCAGCGTGTAGGCGTTGATCGCCCATTCCAGCTCGCTCTGGGTGGCGCCGAGGCCGGTGGGGGCGGGGCTGGCGATCGTCTTGACGGCGACGTTCAGGATCGAGTTGTCGAGGACGACGATCAGCAGGCTGAGCATCAGGACGGCGAGGATCGCCCAGCGTCGGCGGTGGACGGCTTCGGGTATCCGAGGTGCGGCCGGGGCGCCGGACGCGGCAGGCGTGGTTGACATGCCGTCCAGCCTAGAGCTATTTCGATACGAGACCGTCTCGTATAGCAAGGTCTTTGCTTTTCGGACACCGGTTCGTGTTCGTGGCCGATACGGCTTCCTGGGACACCCTTCCCGGCACGGGGCACGGGATGCCACCATGGATGTGGTCCGGAGACGCCGTAAGGGCGCTTCGAGATGACGAACAGGAGCCGTTGCGATGACGCAACAACTTCAGGCTGCCCCCAAGGCACCCGACAGCAGCAATCCCAAGGCGCTGTACGGAGGCAAGGGCACCCGGCGCATCACCGTGCACGACATCGCCGCCGCCAAGGCGCGCGGCGAGAAGTGGCCCATGCTCACCGCCTACGACGCGATGACCGCGTCCGTCTTCGACGAGTCCGGGATCCCGGTCCTCCTGGTCGGCGACTCGATGGGCAACTGCCACCTCGGTTACGAGACGACCGTCCCGGTCACCATGGACGAGATCACCCTGCTTTCCGCGGCCGTCGTACGGGGCACCTCGCGCTCCCTCGTGGTCGCCGACCTGCCCTTCGGCTCGTACCAGGAGGGTCCGGTGCAGGCGCTGCGCAGCGCCATGCGCCTGGTCAAGGACGCGGGGGTCGGCGCGGTCAAGCTGGAGGGCGGCGAGCGCAGCCACGAGCAGATCCGGCTGCTCGTCGACTCGGGCATCCCGGTCATGGGCCACATCGGCCTCACCCCGCAGTCCGTGAACACGCTGGGCTACCGGGTGCAGGGCCGGGGCGACGAGGCGGCGCACCAGCTGCTGCGCGACGCCAAGGCGGTGCAGGACGCGGGCGCCTTCGCGATCGTCCTGGAGCTGGTCCCGGCCGAGCTCGCCGCCGAGGTCACGCGCATCCTGCACATCCCGACCGTCGGCATCGGCGCGGGCGTGGAGTGCGACGCGCAGGTGCTCGTCTACACCGACATGGTGGGCCTGACCGGCGGAAAGACCCCCCGCTTCAGCAAGCAGTACATGAACCTGCGCGAGTCGCTCGGGGACGCCGCGAAGGCCTTCGCGGGCGAGGTCGTCGGCGGGGCGTTCCCGGCCGAGGAGCACACCTTCCACTAGCCACTGCGGTCACGACGACAGTCCGCCGACTTCCCCCATCGGCGGGCTGTCCGTCGTCTGTGGGCCCGGTTGTCCACAGGGCCGTAGGCGGCCGCAGGCCGGTTGTCCCCAGGCTGTCGGTGCCCTGTCGGTGGATTGTCGGTGGCGGCTGGCACCTTGATGGACATGACGCGAATCGACAAGAACCCCATCGACAGCGGGACCGGCGTCGCCGCCGGCACCGCCGTCTCCGTACGGGGGCTGGTGAAGCACTTCGGCGACACCAAGGCGCTGGACGGCGTCGACCTGGACGTCCGCGAAGGCACCGTGCTCGGTGTCCTCGGACCGAACGGCGCCGGCAAGACCACCCTCGTACGCTGCCTGTCCACCCTGCTCGTGCCGGACGCCGGCAGCGCCACCGTCGCCGGCTTCGACGTGGTGAAGCAGCCCCGCCAGCTGCGCCGCACCATCGGCCTGACCGGGCAGTACGCCTCGGTCGACGAGAAGCTGTCCGGCCGCGAGAACCTTTACATGATCGGCCGGCTGCTCGACCTGTCCCGCAAGGACTCGCGGACCCGCGCGGACGAGCTCCTGGAGCGCTTCTCGCTCACGGACGCCGCCAAGCGGCCCGCGATGACCTACTCGGGCGGCATGCGCCGCCGACTCGACCTGGCGGCCTCCATGATCGGCCACCCGGCCGTCCTCTACCTGGACGAGCCGACCACGGGCCTCGACCCGCGCACCCGCAACGAGGTGTGGGACGAGGTGCGGCGCATGGTCGCCGAGGGCGCCACCGTGCTGCTCACCACGCAGTACATGGAGGAGGCCGAGCAGCTGGCCAGCGAACTGACGGTCATCGACCACGGCAAGGTCATCGCCAACGGCGGGGTCAACGAGCTGAAGGCGAAGGTCGGCGGCCGCACCCTGCAGATCCGGCCCGCCGACCCGGACCAGCTGGGCGCGATGGCGCGGGCCGTCACCGAGGCGGGCCTGGACGGCGTCTCAGGCACCCAGGTCATCCCCGACGAGGGGGTGCTCAACGTGCCGATCCTCAGCGACGAGCAACTGACCGCCGTGGTCGGCCTGTTGGGGGCGCGCGGCTACGGCATCGCCCACATAGGCACCCACCTGCCCAGCCTGGACGAGGTGTTCCTGGCCATCACCGGCCAGAAGACCGGCGACGCCCAGGACATCCACCGTGAGACCGAGGAGGTCGCGGCATGAGCACCACCACCACTGTCGAAGCGCCTGCCCAGCAGACCCCTTCGCGTCCGCGGCGGGCCACCGGGTCCGACGACGTACGGATCGGGATGCGCGCGAACCTGCGCCACATCGGCGCCCTGGCGCGCCGCAACATGCTCCAGATCAAGGCCGACCCGGAGTCGATGTTCGACGCCGTGCTGATGCCGATCATCTTCATCCTGCTGTTCGTGTACGTCTTCGGCGGCGCGATGTTCGGCAGCGGCAACCAGGAGGCGTACGTCAACTACCTGGTGCCCGGCCTGATGGCGATGATGGGCCTCAACATCGCGATGGCGGTCGGCACCGGCGTCAACGACGACTTCAAGAAGGGGGTGATGGACCGCTTCCGGACGATGCCCATCGCCCGGTCGTCCGTCCTCATCGCCAAGATGGTCGTCGAGGTCGGCCGCATGCTGGTGGCCACCACGATCCTGCTGATCATGGGCTTCATCCTGGGCCTCAGCATCAGCACCTCGGTGTGGGGCCTGCTCGCGGCGGTCGGCCTGTCGCTGGCGTTCGGCGCGTCCCTCATGTGGATCTTCATCCTGCTCGGACTCACCATGAAGACGGCCCAGGCCGTCCAGGGAGTGGCCATGCTCGTGCTGATGCCGCTGCAGTTCGGTTCGTCCATCTTCGCCAAGCCGACCACGATGCCGGGCTGGTTGCAGTCCTTCACCGACTACAACCCGCTGTCCAACCTGGCGGACGCGGCCCGCGGCCTGATGACCGGCGGCCCCGTCGCCCACTCCGCGCTGATGACGCTTGCCTGGTCGGTGGGCATCACGCTGGTGATGGCTCCGCTGGCGGTCGCCAAGTTCCGCAAGCGCACCTGAGCCTGACGGTACGTCAGTTCTTGCGATCGCGCCGCACGAGGGCGGTGGCCTCCTCCACGGAGAGGCCACCGCCCTCGGCGTACGCGGTCTCGTACGCCCCGTCGTCGAGCAGGGCGCGAGCGGCCCGCTCGGCCTCGGCCCGCTGTTCCACCTGTACGGGCGGCACGAAGTGGCCGGCCGGGAGCAGCGCGTCGTGCGCGCCGACGAGCCGGGCCGCGTCCGCGCCGTCGCCGCGGCCGCCGAGTCCGGCGATCGCGCAGGCCGCGGTGAGCATGTGGACGGCGATCATCTCGGGCGCGACCATCCGCGAGAGCGGCCCCTGGGCCCGGTCGAGCGCGACCAGGGCGCCGGCGAGCCCGTCGGCGTACCGGCCCTGCACGTTGTCCAGCCAGGCCCGCACGCCCAGGACGAACCCCTCGAACAGGACGAGGCTGGCGGAGCTGAACTCCCTCAGCATCACCTCGGCGTGCTCGCGCGCCTCGTCGATCCGGCCGGTGCGGCCCAGCCACATGGTGAGGAAGAGCCGGGCCGCGGGCCGGGCCTCGACGCCCGCCCGGTTCCCGTCGGCGAGGATCTCGCGCAGCATGGCCTCGCCGCGCTCGCCCTCCCCCATCTCCAGGAGGACGGAGGCGAGCCGCGCCTTGAGGAGGGTGACCTGGGCCTGGGCGCCGAGCTGCTCGGCGTAGCCGAGGGCGGCCGTGAAGTCCTCGGCGGCCGGGCCGAATTCACCCCGCTTCTCGCGCGCCTCGCCCCTGGCACCCAGTGCCTCGGCCGAGCCCCAGGCGTCGCCGAGGCGCCGGAAGACGAGGAGGGCGGCGTCGGCGTCGGCGGTCGCGTCACCGGCCCACTCGGTCCGGTTGGCCAGGACGTTGGCGCGCATCTGGAGGGCGGCGGCCAGCTCCCACTCGTAGCCGAGCTCCTCGCTGGCCTCCACCGTGACGTCGAGGACCTCCTTCAGCCGGGCCTGGTCGCCGGTGAGCACCACGGGGAAGAACCAGAGCGAGCCCGGCATCCGGCAGGTCTGCGGCAGGCCGGGGCGGTAGGCGGAGGCGATCGCGCGGAGCCGTTCGGCGGCTTCCGGGGTCGTCCACTGGTCCATCTCGTGGTCCATGGTGGCCAGTTCGACGAGCCGCACGCCGCGCCGCGCCTCCTGGAGCACCTCGGGGTCGAGCGGCGGCGGGGCGTCCGTGCACTGGACGTAGACCGGCGGCGCGGGCGTCACGGGCGGCGCGAACGGGTCGGGCCCCAGCGCCGCCGCCTCCTTGGCCCAGTGGCGCGACTCGGCGCGCAGGTCGCGCATCTGCCAGTACCAGAACAGGGCGTGCACCAGGCAGAGCGCCTCCTCCTCGTCGCGCAGCGCGACGCAGCGGCGCAGCGCGGTGCGCAGGTTCTCGTACTCGCGCTCGAAGGCGTCGATCGCGGTCCGCTGCCCGGGGCCGCGCAGGCCGGCGTCGGTGCGGCGGGCGAATTCGCGGTAGTGCGTGAGGTGGCGGCGCTCGGCGGCGGCGCGGTCGCCTGCGCCGTCGAGCCGCTCCGTCGCGTACTCGGCGACGGTTTCGAGCAGCCGGTAGCGCATCTCGCCGGTGTCGTCGGGCGCGGCCACGACGAGCGACTTGTCGACGAGGGAGCCGAGCACGGCGGGCACGTCCGGGGCGTCCAGGCCGCCGTCCTCGGCGCACACCGCCTCGGCCGCCGCCAGGTCGCAGCCGCCCGCGAAGACGGCGAGGCGGCCGAGCACCGCGCGTTCGGGCGCCTCCAGGAGGTCCCAGGACCAGTCGACGACGGCCCGCAGGGTCTGCTGCCGGGGCAGCACCGTGCGGCTGCCGCTGGTGAGCAGGCGGAACCGGTCGTCCAGACGGTCCGCGATCTGACGAGGCGTCAGTATTCGGAGGCGGGCGGCGGCCAGCTCGATGGCGAGCGGGAGCCCGTCAAGGCGGCGGCAGATCTCGGCGGCGGCGTCCGGATCGCCCTCGACGCGGAAGCCGGGCCGGGCCGCGGCGCCCCGCTCGGCGAGCAGCCGCAGCGCGTACGGCGTGGGCAGCGGCTCGACGGGCCGCACCAACTCCCCCGGCACGCCCAGCGGTTCGCGGCTGGTGGCGAGGACGACCAGGTGCGGGCAGCGGGCCAGCAGGTACTCGGCGAGTTCGGCGGCGGCGCCGATCACGTGCTCGCAGTTGTCCAGGAGCAGCAGCATGCGGCGCGGCCCGCAGTGCTCGGCGAGCCGGACCACGGGGTCGTCGGCGTGCCGGTCGGCGGCCCTGAGCTCCTCGGCGCCGGCCGAGTGCAGCACCGTCTTGCGGGCGCCGACCGCGGTGAGCACGGCGGCGGGCACCCCGGCCGGGTCGTCGACGGGCGCGAGTTCGGCCAGCCACACCCCGTCCGGCCAGCACTCCGCGGCACTGTCGGCGGCCTCCTGCGAGAGCCGGGTCTTGCCGGCCCCGCCGGGCCCGAGCAGGGTGACGAGGCGTGCGGATTCGAGGTCGCCGCGGATGTCCGCGAGCTCGGCCTCACGCCCGACGAAGGAGGTGAGCCGGGCCCGCAGATTGCCGTGCACCGGGGCGGCGGGCGCGGGGACAGCGGCCGGGTTCAGCAACTCGGCGTGAATGGCGCGGAGTTCGGGCCCGGGGTCGGCGCCGAGCTCCTCGGCGAGCGTGGTGCGCACGCTCTCGTACGCGGCGAGCGCCTCGGCGGGGCGGCCCGCCGCCCGCAGCGCGCGGATGCGCAGGGCGTGCAGCGGCTCGTCGAGCGGGTGACTCCCGCAGAGCGCGGCGAGCTCGGCCAGCGTCTCGCCGGCCCGGCCGAGCACGAGGGCGGCGGCGAGCCTCAGCCGCCGGGCATCGAGCCTGCGGGCCTCGGCGCGGGAGGCGAGGGCGCCGGGGTCGGGCAGGTCGGCGAGCGCGGATCCCGTCCACAGCGCGAGCGCGTCGTCGAGCAGGGTCGCGGCCTTCGCCGGGTCGCCCTCCTCCAGGGCGCGGGCGCCGTCGGCGGTGAGCCGCTCGAAGCGGTGGAGGTCGATGTCGTCGGGCTGGGCCGCGAGCCCGTATCCGCCGCTGTCCGCGGAGAAGACCGCGTCATGGCCCAGTGCCCGGCGCAGCCGACCGACGAGCGCCTGGAGCGCGGCCGGGGCGTCGGCGGGCGGTTCGTCGCCCCACACCTCGCCGACGAGGACGCCCACCGGGGCGGCCCGGCCCGGCCGCAGCGCGAGCACCGTCAAGAGCGCGCGCAGCCGCGCACCGCCGAGGGAGACGGGGCTGCCGTCGAGGTGGTGGACCTGGGTGTTGCCGAGAATCCGGTAGCGCACGCCCCCATTCTCATCGACGCGGCAAGGCCCGGGGCCCGGGGTGCGGAACTCCCGCCCGCTCCCGAGACGTTTGACGCGCGGAGCCCGAGCCCGATATCGGACGCGATCCAGACACGGGCTCTCAGCCCCTGTACGGTCGGGCGCGTCCTCTCGACCGTCCCACCAGCCACTGGAGCCCACCGCATGGCCACCGCAACCTCCCGCCACCACGACCGGCGGATCAGCCCGGTCTTCCTCGGGATCGTCGCCGTCATGGCGGTCTCCGGGTGGGCGGTGTGGACGAGTTACGCCTCGTCCCGCGGCCTGGCCGTGTTCCTGTTCGTGACGTCCGCCTGGGTCGTCTCGCTGTGCCTGCACGAGTACGCGCACGCCCGCACCGCACTGCACGGCGGGGACATCACGGTCGGCGCCAAGGGCTACCTCACGCTCAACCCGCTGAAGTACACGCACGCGCTGCTGTCGATCGTGCTGCCGGTGATCTTCGTGATCATGGGCGGCATCGGCCTGCCCGGCGGCGCCGTGTTCATCGAGCGGGGCCGCATCCGGGGCCGCTGGAAGCACAGCCTGATCTCGGCGGCGGGCCCGCTCACCAACGTCCTGTTCGCGATCGTGTGCACGGCCCCGTTCTGGCTGCACGCGCTCGACGGAGTGCCCGCCGACTTCCGCAACGCGCTGGCCTTCCTGGCACTGCTCCAGGTGACGGCGGCGCTCCTGAACTTCCTGCCGGTGCCGGGCCTGGACGGGTACGGGATCGTCGAGCCGTGGCTTTCGCACTCGACCCGGCGCCAGGTCGAGCCGTTCGCGCAGTTCGGGCTGCTCGCGGTGTTCGCGATGCTCTGGATCCCCCAGATCAACCAGGAGTTCTTCCGGCTGGTCTACGCGATCCTGGACGGGCTCGGGGTGTCCGACGTGGACGCGGCGACGGGCCGCAGCCTCTACCAGTTCTGGCCGGACCTCTCACTCACTCCGCAGCGCTAGCCGAGCGCCCCCGGCGCAGGTAGTACCAGCACATGTTGGACGAGAGTCCGACGAGCAGCACCCAGATGATTCCGAGCCAGCTGCCCTGGGCGAAGGAGACCACGGCCGCGGCGACGGCGAGGACACAGACGACGAGGGCGTACAGAGCGAGGCGGGGCATGGAGGTCGGCTCCTGTCGGGTACGGCTGCTTTTCGGCACTGCGGTCGAGCGGGACGAAAGGGACGGGCGGGTGCCCTCGGCACCCACCCGTCCAGTGTCCACCATGCCCGGGCGTCCTCAGACGTCGGTGACCCGCAACCCCGCGTGGGCCTTGTAGCGGCGGTTCACCGAGATCAGGTTGGCGACGAGTGACTCCACCTGGTGGGCGTTTCGCAGCCGCCCGGCGAAGACCCCGCGCATGCCGGGGATCCGGCCGGCCAGCGCCTGTACGAGGTCGGTGTCGGCGCGCACCTCGCCGAGCACCATCACGTCCGTGTCGATCTCCTCGACGGACTCGTCCTGGAGCAGCACCGCGGAGAGGTGGTGGAAGGCCGCCGTCACCCGGGAGTCCGGCAGCAGGGCGGCCGCCTGCTGGGCCGCGCTGCCCTCCTCGGGCTTGAGGGCGTACGCGCC
Organism: Streptomyces sp. WM6378; assembly: GCF_001279695.1. GTDB lineage: Bacteria > Actinomycetota > Actinomycetes > Streptomycetales > Streptomycetaceae > Streptomyces. Next base: position 39,221 of record NZ_LGDD01000013.1, on the reverse strand, counting down.
CTGCTTGTCGAAGCCGAGCGGGTTCACGCAGTCGACGACGAGCTTTCCGGCCAGCTCCTCGCGCAGCGACTCCAGCGTCTTGGCGTGGCCGTCCCACGGCACGGCCACGATCACGATGTCGCTGCGCCGCGCGCACTCGGCGTTGTCGGCGCCCTCGATGCCGAGGCCGAGCTCGTCGGCGGCGGTCCGCGCCCGCTCGGCGGCGCGCGAGCCGATGATCACCTTCTGGCCGGCCCGGGCCAGCCGGTAGGCCAGGCCCCGGCCCTGGTCGCCGGTGCCGCCGAGCACGCCGACGACGAGGCCGGAGACGTCCGGAAGCTCCCAGGGGTCCTTCGCGGCGGGCTTCGATGCGGTACCGGCGTTGTCAGTGGAAGTCATGAGGGCGACCCTACTCGGCCGTAGCGGCGCCCTTCATTCGGATGACGAAGCCCGGTTCCGGCCCGCGGCCGCGCCGGATGCGGCAGGCTGCCGGCCATGGATGCCGTACGGGTCGCACTGCTGCGGGAAGTGCTCGCCGGGACGGAGTGGCTGCGGGCCACCCGCCGCTTCGGGGGCGTCCTTCGTTCGTCCGTCGTACCGCACGGCGGAGGGCTGCTCCTGGTCGGCACCGAGCGCTACGAGCCCTGGCACCTGGCCGCCCACCTCACCGACGAGGCGGCCTGGTCGGGCCTTTTGGAGCTGAGCCCGACGCTGGTGCGCCACCGCGTCGAGCCGGGCGGGCCGCCCCATCTGTCCGTCGGGCTCGGCCGCCTGGAGGCGGCCCGGCGCGGCGAGACGCTGCTCGTGGTGGCGCCCGAGCGGCCCGCCGAAGGCCTGCTCGAACGCGTCCACGACGCGCGCCGGGCGGGCGCGACCGTGCTCGCCCTGGACGGCGGCGACCGCGAGGTGCAGGGGCTGGTCCACGAGTCCCTGACGGTGGCGCCGGACGCGGAACTCGACCTGGACACCGTGCAGCACCTGGTCAGCGCCGCCGCGGGCGAGAACACCCTGCCCCCGCAGCGCGGCCCGCGCCGCTTCCGCGACCGCCTGACCCAGCTCGCCGACCACCTGACGGCGCCGCCACCGGCCCGCTGGTAACCGTCAGCGGGTCAGCGGCGGCTCACTCTTCGCCGTCCTGCGGCGCCGACTTGTCGTGCCACTTGGGGTCGTTCTCCCACTCCAGGTTCCGCTCCTGCGCGCTCTGCATGGCGTGCTCGGCCTCCTCGCGCGTCGCGTACGGCCCGAAGCGGTCCTTGGCCGGGCACTCGGGGCCCTCCTCGACCTTGTGGTGGACCAGGCAGTAGAACCACTCGCCGGGTTTGCCGACCGTGCGCTTCTTGAACAGAGCCATGGGTGCCTCTTTCCTGGGACGGTGGCCGGGTGCCTCAAGGCCATGCTGCCCCACACCCGCTCGATAGACTCGCCGGCATGTCTGGCCAGCCGAAGTCGCAGTCCCTGCTCGTGCCCGGGGAGATCTCTCCGGCCCGTTCCGTCCCGGGTCGTATCCGGCGTCCCGAGTACGTCGGGAAGCCCATGCCCACGCCGTACACCGGCCCCGAAGTGCAGACCGCCGAAACGATCGAGCTGATGCGGACCGCGGGCCGGATCGCGGCGCGGGCCATGGAGGAGGCGGCCAAGCACATCGCGCCGGGGGTGACGACGGACGAGCTCGACCGGGTCGCGCACGAGTTCATGTGCGACCACGGCGCCTACCCCTCCACGCTCGGCTACCGCGGCTTCCCCAAGTCGCTGTGCTCCTCGGTCAACGAGGTCATCTGCCACGGCATCCCGGACTCGACCGTCCTCAAGGACGGCGACATCGTGAACCTGGACGTCACCGCGTACATCGGCGGCGTGCACGGCGACAACAACGCCACCTACTTCTGCGGCGACGTCGACGACGAGTCGAAGCTGCTCGTCGAGCGGACCCGGGAGTCCCTCAACCGCGCGATCAAGGCGGTTCGGCCGGGCCGCCAGATCAACATCATCGGCCGGGTCATCGAGTCGTACGCCAAGCGCTTCGACTACGGCGTCGTACGGGACTTCACGGGCCACGGCATCAGCACGGCCTTCCACTCCGGCCTGATCGTGCCGCACTACGACGCCCCGCACGCGACCACCGTGATCAAGCCCGGCATGACCTTCACCATCGAGCCGATGCTGACGCTCGGCACCCACGAGTACGACATGTGGGAGGACGGCTGGACGGTCGTCACCAAGGACCGCAGGCGCACGGCCCAGTTCGAGCACACGCTGGTGGTCACGGAGACGGGCGCGGAGATCCTCACGCTGCCGTAGTCCCGTGCCGCCGGACCCGGGCCGGGTGGGATTTTTTGATCGAGTGTTGCGCCCCCGGCCCACGGGGTACGTTTTTACCGACAGGACGTCGGGAACCAGTTGACTTAGGTAAGCCTAACTTGAGACGATCCAACTGGTTCCCGCACCCCTCGGTCCCCGGAGGCCCGCCTTGACCACCACCGCGACCACGCCCTTCTCCACCCTCATCCGTACTGCCTCGCACGAGCAGCACACGGAGGCGGAGACGTCGACGTTCATGGGCGATCTGCTCGGCGGCCGGCTCGGGGTCGACGCGTACGCCCGCTACACCGAGCAGCTCTGGTTCGTGTACCGGGCCTTGGAGGAGGGCGCCTCCGCGCTCACCACCGACCTGGTGGCGGGGCCGTTCATACGGCCCGAGCTGATGCGCACGGCCTCCCTTGAGCGGGACCTGGCCCATCTGCGCGGCGCCGACTGGCAGCGCGGCGCGACCCCGCTGCCCGCGACGGCCGCGTACGCGGCGCGCGTCGCCGAATGCGCGCGGACCTGGCCCGCCGGATATGTGGCGCACCACTACACGCGCTATCTCGGCGACTTGTCGGGCGGGCAGATCATTCGCGACAAGGCGGAGCGGACGTGGGGGTTCGCCCGCAAGGGCGACGGCGTACGGTTCTACGTCTTCGAGGGGATCGCCAACCCGGCGGCGTTCAAGCGGGGTTATCGCGTACTGCTCGACGCCCTGCGCGCGGATGAGCTGGAGAAGCGGCGGGTTGTCGAGGAGTGCAAGCGAGCTTTTGCTTTGAACACGGCTGTGTTCAGGGAGCTGGGGGAGGAGTTCCCGCTCAGCGCGTAGCGCTCCGCGAGGGGGCGGATTTTGGGTGCGGGGCGGTTGGGGGGCTTTTGCGCAGTTCCCCGCGCCCCTAAACCCGTTGTCCGCTGCGGGCCGTGCGTGGTTGCTCGCGCGGTTCCTCGCGCCCCTGTAGGGCACCCAGTACCCGTTGGCGGAGCCGGGCGATGTCAGGACGGGGTGCGGGGCATGGCGCGTTCCAGCAGTACCCGGCCCCCTAGCTCGATCGTGTCGTCCGGGCCCGGGGCCGTCAGGAGTTGGGAGCCCCGGCCCTGGGTGATGTTCAGGGCTCGGCCCAACTGGCGGGTCAGCAGGAGGGCGGCCGCTCCCGTCGCCTCGTCCTCGTCGATTCCGTCGCCCCGGCCCGGGAACGCCCTCGCCCTCACCCGGCCTGCCGCCTCGTCCTGCCAGGACCAGGCGTATATCCACTCCCCCGGCTCAGGGACCGCCAGCGCGTCCACCTCGGCAGCCGAGGCGTACTGGCGCAGGGTGCGCGGTGGGGCCCAGCCGGCGCGGGCCGTGATCCAGGTGAACTCGCCGTCCTGGCGGGCGAAGACGTCACCCACGGGGAGTTCCAGGACGTCCAGGTCGAGGAGCCACGCGGCGCCGACCACCGGATGCCCGGCGAACGGAAGGCGCAGTCCCGGGGTGTAGATGTCGACGGTGCCGCGCTCGGGGTCGTCCACGAACACGGTCTCGCTGAAGCCGAGTTGACGCGCCAGCTCCTGCCGGGCCGCCTCGCCGGGCACGTCCGCGCCTTCGCGCACCACTGCGAGGGCGTTGCCGTGCCGGCCGTCGGGGCCGCAGAAGACCCTGAGCACGTCGATCAGTACGTCTCGTTCACTCACGGACGCATTGAAGCAGCAGGCAGGGCCGCGCCCTCCGGTCGGGGGTGCGGCCTGTCCGTCGAGAGGGTCAGGCCCGGCGGCGCCTGGCGGCGAACAGCATCGCGCCGCCGACGGCGGCCACCGCACCGGCCGCACCGAGCAGGGCGCCGGTCGGGATGTCGGCGCCGGTCGCGGCAAGGGCGGCACTCCCGCCGACCGAGGCGCCGACCGTGCCGGACGGGGTGGTGGACGCCGTTCCCGTACCGGAGCCGGACCCCGTACCGGAGCCGGACCCCGTGCCGGAGCCCGCGGACCGGGTCGAGCCGCTGGCCACAACTCCCCTGCCCCGGCTGCCCGTCACCGTGAGGTCCGCGGACGGCAAGCAGGTCGAGGTGAGGTCCGCCGACCGGATCGGCCGCTCACCGGCTCCCTCGGCGAGCTCGTGTTTCACGCTCGGGCTCGGCAGACACGTGGTGGCCAGGGACATCACAGCCATCTTCGAACAGGCCGCGACGCTGCCGGTGGTGACGCGGGCGCACGACGTCTCGGCCGAGGGCGTCCTGTCCCCGAGGCCGACGCTGGTGCTCGCCGAGGCCACGACGGGACCGGCCGAGGCGGTCGACCAGATCCGGGCCGCCGGGATACCGCTGGCCGTGGTCGAGCCCGCCAAAAGCCTCGCCGACGTGGACCTCAGGATCGAGGCGGTGGCCGCCGCCCCGGGCGTGCCCGGCGCCGGAGCCGAGCTCAAGTCGCGTACGGATCAGAGGATTTCGGCGGCGCGGGCGCCGCACCCAAGGGCCGGGCGAAGCCCCGGGTCTCCTTTCTCCATCTGCGCGGTTCGGCCTCCGTCCGTCTCGGCTGCGCCGTCGTACTGATGGCCCGCACGGTGGTCGCGCCCGCCGAACTGCCGCTTGGCGTCCTGACCGCCCTGTTCGGCAGCCCGTTCTTCTTCTGGCTCCTGCGCAGGACCCGGCGCAAGCACGGCGGTTGGGCATGAGCGCCCTGAAGTCCCTCTTCTCCGCACGCGGCCCGCGGGCCCTTCCCGTTCCGCCCGAGCCTGGTCAAGTAGCCCTGGAAGCAAGTGGGTTGAGGGTGGAATTGGGCGGGCGTCCGGTGCTCGACGGGGTCGGCCTCCAGGTCCGGGCCGGCGAGGTCGTGGCGCTCGCCGGGCCCAACGGGGCGGGCAAGTCGGCGCTGCTCGCCGTCCTCGCGGGCGATGTGCCCGCAAGCTCGGGGGCGTACGGATCGACGGGCGGCCGCTCGCCGGCCGGCCCGCGCCCGAACTCGCCCTGCGCAGGGCCGTACTGCCACAGCAGGCCTCGCTCTCCTTCCCCTTCGCGGTCGAGGAGGTCGTCCGGATGGGCCGGGCGCCGCGGGCCGGGACCGTACGCGAGGACGAGGACGACACGGTGGTGGCGGACGCGATGGCGGCCACCGAGGTGGATCTGCCGCGAGCGGGCCCGTGCCGGGGACGCCGTCGTGGTCGTCCTGCACGACCCGGGTCTGGCGGCGGCGCACGCGGACCGGGTCGCCGTGCTGCACGACGGGCGGCTCGCGGCCGAGGGGCCGCCCCGCGAGGTGCTGGACGCGGAGCTGATCGGCCGGGTCTACCGGCAGCCCGTGGAGGTGCTCGCGCATCCCCGCACGGGCGCGCCGCTGGTCGTGCCCCGGCGCGACCCGTGACCAGGCCGTGACCGGTGAGAGCTGAATCACGCACCCAGTGGGTATCGGTGAGGTAAGGCTCGGTTAAGTTAGGTCAGCCTCAGTCGACCTGTTCGACCCTGACCCAGCGTGGAGCCCGCATGCGACCCGTCCGTACCTCCGTAGTCACCGCCGCCGCTGCCGTCGCGGCCCTGACCGCCGTCACGGGCTGCGCCGACAAGAGCGACGCCAAGTCGGGTGGCGCCGGTGACGCGATCCAGGTGACCGCCACCGACAGCTCCTGCAAGCTCTCGAAGACCGACTTCCCCGCCGGTCACGTCAAGTTCGACATCGAGAACAAGGGCTCCAAGGTCACCGAGGTCTACCTGCTCTTCCCCGACGACCGCATCGTCGCCGAGCGCGAGAACATAGGCCCGGGCCTCAAGCAGCAGCTCACCGCCGAGGTCAAGGCCGGCTCCTACGAGGTCGCCTGCAAGCCCGGCATGAAGGGCGACGGCATCCGCCAGAAGGTCAACGTCACCGGCGGCGCCGCCGTCAAGCGCAACCCGCAGCTGGACACGGCCGTCGCCGAGTACCGCAAGTACGCCCAGGAGCAGGCCGACGAGACGCTGCCCAAGGTCAAGGTCTTCACCGACGCGGTGCGGGCCGGCGACCTGGAGGCCGCCAAGAAGGCGTTCGCCCCCTCGCGCCTGGGCTGGGAGCGCACCGAGCCGGTCGCCGAGTCCTTCGGTGACATCGACCCGTTGACCGACACCCGCGAGGACGGCCTGGAGAAGGGCCAGAAGTGGACCGGCTGGCACCGTCTGGAGAAGTCCCTCTGGGCCGACAACAAGATCGGCCCGGACGAGAAGGACCTCGCCACCCAGCTCGACAAGGACCTGGCGGACTGGCAGAAGCGGGTCGGCACCGCCGAGATCACCCCGACCTCGATGGCCAACGGCGCCAAGGAGCTCCTCGACGAGGTCGCCACCGGGAAGATCACCGGTGAGGAGGACCGCTACAGCCACACCGACCTGTCCGACTTCAAGGGCAACGTCGAGGGCGCGCAGAAGGCGTACGAGCTGCTCAAGCCGGTCGCCTCGAAGAACGACCCGGCGCTCACCACCGAGCTGGACAAGCAGTTCGCGGCCCTGAACACGCTGCTCGACAAGTACCGCACGGACCAGACCTCCTACGACTTCACCTCGTACGACAAGGTCGGCGAGGGTGACCGCAAGCAGCTCTCCGACACGGTGAACGCGCTCGCCGAGCCGCTGTCGAAGCTCGCCGCCGCCGTCACGAAGTAACGCCCGGAGCCAGGAGGAGATCCGTCATGAGCGAAACGACCGAGGCCACCGGCCCCGGCAGGGCCCCCTCGCGCCGGGCGCTGCTCGGCTGGGGCGGCGCGGGGCTCGCGCTCGGCGCGGCCGCGGCCGGCGGCACTGTCGCCCTCGTCAAGGGCGGCGGCAGCGACGCCGTGCCCGCCGCCGACACGGGCGCCGCGGTGCCCTTCCACGGCGACCACCAGGCCGGCATAGCCACCGCCGTCCAGGACCGGCTGCACTTCGCCGCCTTCGACGTGACGACGAAGGACCGCGCCGAACTCGTCCAGCTCCTCAAGGACTGGACGGCGGCGGCCGCCGCGATGACCGAGGGCAAGCCGGTCGGCGAGGGCGCCTACGGCGGGCTCGCCGAGGCGCCGCCGGACGACACCGGCGAGGCGCTCGGCCTCAAGCCGTCCCGGCTGACCCTGACCTTCGGCGTCGGCCCCTCCCTCTTCGCCAAGGACCGCTTCGGCCTCGAAGGCAAGCGGCCCGAGGCGCTGGTCGACATCGAGCAGTTCCCCGGCGACAACCTGGACGCGGCGCGCAGCGGCGGCGACCTGTGCGTGCAGGCCTGCGCGGACGACCCGCAGGTCGCGGTGCACGCGATCCGCAACCTGGCCCGCATCGGCATGGGCAAGGTCGCCATCCGCTGGTCGCAGCTCGGCTTCGGCAAGACGTCCTCGACGACGCCGGACGCGCAGACCCCGCGCAACATGATGGGCTTCAAGGACGGCACCCGGAACGTCTCGGGCACCGACGCCAAGGCCCTCGACGACCACGTCTGGGTCGGCGCCAAGGACGGCGGCGACTGGATGACCGGCGGCTCCTACCTGGTGGCCCGCCGCATCCGGATGCACATCGAGACCTGGGACCGCACCTCGCTCCAGGAGCAGGAGGACGTGTTCGGCCGCGACAAGGGCGAGGGCGCCCCGGTCGGCAAGGCCAAGGAGCGCGACGAACCGTTCCTGAAGGCGATGAAGCCGACCGCCCACGTCCGCCTCGCGCACCCCGACTCCAACGACGGCGCCCGGATCCTGCGCCGCGGCTACTCCTTCACGGACGGCACGGACGGCCTCGGCCGCCTGGACGCGGGCCTGTTCTTCCTGGCCTACCAGCGCGACGTACGCAAGGGGTTCCTGCCGATCCAGCGCGCTCTGGCCCGCCATGACGCGCTCAACGAATACATCCAGCACGTGGGTTCGGCGATTTTCGCGGTCCCGCCGGGCGTCCGCGACAAGGGCGACTGGTGGGGCCGGGGACTCTTCGGCTGAGAGGGAGACATGTTCGCCAACTATCTGATCGGCCTGCGCGAGGGTCTCGAAGCGAGCCTGGTCGTGTGCATCCTGGTCGCGTACCTGGTGAAGACCGACCGCCGGGACGCCCTGAAGCCGGTGTGGATCGGTGTGGGCGTGGCCGTCGTCGTGGCATTCGCGTTCGGCGCCGGGCTCGAATTCGGCTCCCAGGAGATGACGTTCAAGGCCCAGGAGGCGCTCGGCGGTTCGCTGTCGATCGTCGCCGTCGGCCTGGTCACCTGGATGGTGTTCTGGATGCGGCGCACCGCGCGGCACCTGAAGACCGAGCTCCACGGCAAGCTCGACTCGGCGCTGCGCATGGGCACCGGCGCGCTGGTCGCGACCGCGTTCCTCGCGGTCGGCCGGGAGGGCCTGGAGACCGCGCTGTTCGTGTGGACCTCGGTGCACGCCGCCGGTTCCGAGAACGGCACCTCCGAGCCCATGATCGGCGCCCTGCTCGGCCTGGCCACCGCGGTGTTCCTGGGCTGGCTGTTCTACCGCGGCGCCCTGAAGATCAACTTGGCGAAGTTCTTCACGTGGACCGGCGGCATGCTGGTGGTCGTCGCGGCGGGCGTCCTCGCGTATGGAGTGCACGACCTCCAGGAGGCGGACTTCCTGCCGGGCATCAACTCCCTTGCCTTCGACATCAGTTCGACGATCGAGCCGGACAGCTGGTACGGCACCCTGCTCAAGGGCGTCTTCAACTTCCAGCCCGATCCGACCGTCGTCCAGGTCGCGGTCTGGGCGCTGTACCTGATCCCCACGCTCGTGTTGTTCTTCGCCCCGGTAGGGTTCCGGAAGTCCGAGGGGACGACGAGGGTCGAGGGGCAGAAGGCGGTTCATGAGCAGGGTGAGTCGGCTGACGGCGGGGCTCGTGACGGTGACCGTACTGACGGTGACCGCGAGCGGCTGCGTGACGGTGCACGGGGAGCGGGAAGTCGTACCGTCGGCGACGAAGGCTGAGGCCGCCGAGGCGCTCACCGCGTTCACCGACGCCTACAACAAGGCGGACAAGGCGTACGACCCGGCCCTGGACGCGGGCCGGGTCACCGGCGCGTTCGGCGCCACCACGCAGGCGGGCTTCACGGCCGCACATGCGACGAACCCGGGCGGCAACGCCCGGCACTCGGCGCTGACCCTGACGGACGCCAAGTACACCATCCCCAAGCAGGCCGGCTGGCCGCGCTGGTTCGTCGCCGACACCGACTCCAACCGTGACCAGGACGACAAGGGCCCGAACGACACCCGCTGGCTGCTGCTCTTCATACGCAGCGGCCCCGAGCAGGTGTGGAAGCTCGCCTACCTCTCCATCCTGGGCGTCAAGGACGTCCCCGCCTTCAAGACGGACAGGGACGGCTGGGCCGAGCCGGTGAGCCCCGACGACCCCTCGCTCGCGGTCGCCCCCAAGGACTTGAGCGCGGACTACGCCTCCTACCTCCAGGACGGCAAGCCGCCCGTGTTCGCGGACGGCGAGCACACCAGCGGCTGGCGCGACGCCCGCCAGAAGAGCGCGGTACGGTCCGGCCGGATCAGCCAGTTCCTCGACCAGCCCCTGACCGAGGGCGACTTCGCCCCGCTGGGTCTGCGCACCACGGACAACCGGGCCCTGGTCTTCTTCGCGGCCCGCCACTTCGAGCGCCAGACCGCCGCGAAGGGCGTCCGCCTGGACATCTCCCCCGACGAGAAGGCCCTGCTGACCGGCCAGGTCAAATCCTCCCTGACCAGGGAGTGGATCTCCAACGAACTGGCCCTGGTCCCGCCCCAGGGCAAGGTCCTGGTGGCGAACCGGGTGCAGGGGGTTGTGGCGATGAAGGGCGAGTAGCGCGCAGCGGGGGACTGATTGCGCAGTTCCCCGCGCCCCTAAACCCGATGTCCACTGCGGACCGTGCGTGGCTGGTCGCGCAGTTCCCCGCGCCCCTAGCAGGGTTGGTACTGGCCCGCGCGGGCATCTTCAGCCCGTCCGGCGTTCCTACCGGCCCAGGGGCCAAGCTGCCGCGTGGGGGCCCGCGTCCCCCGCGTACCGCGCACACGCATCCGTCAGCGCCTCAAGCAGCGTGAGCGGATCCACCAGCGCGTGTTCCGGCCCCCGGACCCACCCCACCTCAAGCTCCCCCGGCAGCCGCGCGGGCGGTACGAGGACGTAGCTCCCCCGGCAGTGCCACCGCAGCCCCGGATGCTCGTCCATCGTCTCGGGGTGGCAGTCGAGCTCGCAGGGCCACCACTCGTCCTCGTCCTCGGGCGTACCCCGGGTCGCGGTGAAGAAGAGCATCCGCCCGTGGTCGCCGTCACCGGCGGCCTCGGCGACGGGCCCGACGTCGATCCCCTCGGACAGGAGCCGGGCGAGCGCCTCGCGCCCCGCTTCGAGCGGTACGTCGAGCACGTCGTGGACCATGCCGGTCGCGGTGATGAAGTTGGCCTCGGGCTGGCCGAGCGCCCAGCGCTCGATCTGCGCGCGGTCGGTGGTGGACTGCGTCTGCCAGGCGAAGGAGACGGGGTGGCGGGCGGGCGTGGGACACCCCATCCGCTCGCAGGAACACGAGTAGCCGACGGGGTACGCGGCGGGCGCCAGGGGCAGGTCGGCGGCGGCCACGGCCAGCAGCAGGCCGAGCCGGCCCTGGTCCGCGCCCGGAGCGTCCTTGGGCCGCCTGCGCAGCCAGCGGGACAGTTTGCTCTCCTCGCCGCGGGAACGGCCGAACTCAGCGCCCATCTATCCCCTCACCTCACCGTCGACCCCGAGGGACTTTCATCCACTAGGGACTCTTGTCCACGAGGAACATCGTCCCACCATCCTGCTCCCCGGGTGACCGCACCGGACATCCGGGGTGTGTGACATGACCCGCCCGTGACCAACGGGCGGCCTCCGGGCGAGCGGCGCGGGTCGATTCCGCGGCGGGTCCGGGGCGGGGCCCCAGGAGGCGGTCCAGGGGGTGGGCCAGGGGAAAAATACCCGGACGGTTCACTGCGCGGACGCCCGTCACGGCGGACCATGGGCTGCACGCGGCCGCGCACCCGTGCGGCCCAAGTCGCCCGTGAGGAGCCCTCATTGCCTCGTGAAGCCCGTGACCTCAGCACCCCGAGAACCGCCCGACCCCGGCGCTATCTGATGTGCCCACCGGCACACTTCAAGGTCACGTACTCCATCAACCCCTGGATGGACCCCGAGAAGCCGGTCGACCTGCCGCTGGCCCTGGCCCAGTGGGAGGACCTGCGCGACCGGTACCGCTCGCTCGGCCACACCGTCGAGCTGCTCGACCCCCGTCCCGAGCTGCCCGACATGGTCTTCGCCGCCAACGGGGCCACCGTGATCGACAACCGGGTGCTCGGCGCCCGCTTCGCGCATCCCGAGCGCGCGGCGGAGGCCGAGGTCCACCTCGACTGGTTCCGGGCGCACGGCTTCACCGCCGTCCACGAGCCCTCGCACATCAACGAGGGCGAGGGCGACTTCGCCGTCACCGACTCGTACCTGCTGGCCGGGCGCGGCTTCCGGTCCAGCCCGCTGTCGCACGACGAGGCCCAGGAGTTCTTTGGCCGCCCTGTCATCGGGCTCGATCTCGTCGACCCGCGCTACTACCACCTGGACACGGCCCTGTGCGTCCTGGACGACTCGGCCGACGAGATCATGTACTACCCGCCGGCCTTCTCGCCCGGCAGCCGGGCGGTGCTGTCCCGGCTGTTCCCGCACGCGCTGATCGCCGAGGAGCCGGACGCTGCGGCGCTCGGGCTCAACGCGGTGAGCGACGGACTCCACGTCCTGCTCCCCCACGGTGCCACCGGCCTCTTCGACCCGCTGCGCGCCCGCGGGTACGAGCCGATCGGCATGGACCTGGGCGAGCTGCTCAAGGGCGGCGGCAGCGTGAAGTGCTGCACCCAGGAACTGCGTTCCTGACTAGGAGGGCGACTGAGCGGAGTGGGGCGGCCAGGGGTCGCCCCACTCGGCATCCCGGGCCGCCCGGTACAGCGCACCGTGCCGCTTGCTGACCGTCTCGCGGCGCAGCTGCTCCTCGGCCGTGCACAGGTCGAGCAGCACCTGCCCCTTGCGGATCTGCGGCCGCCGGGTGACCCGAGCCGAGGCGGGTTCGGGGGTGATGGGGGTCCCTCCCTGCTCCTTGAGAGCTTGGGGGAGGCTGGCGGCGACGTAGCTGAACTTCTCGTCCTCGTACGCCAGTGAGCCGCCCTTGACCTGGCGGTGCAGCGAGGAGCGGCTGACCCGGGCCGAGAAGTGGCACCAGTCGGTGCCGGGCTCGATGGGGCAGGCGGCGCTGTGCGGGCAGGGCGCGGCGACGCGCAGGCCGGCCGCGATGAGGCGGTCGCGCGCCTCGATGATGCGGGCGTAGCCGTCGGGGGTGCCGGGCTCGACGATGACGACGGCGCCGGTGGCCGCCGCGGCTGCCGCGTCGACCAGGGTGCGGCGGTCGTCGGGGGTGAGCTCGTTCAGGACGTACGAGACGGTGACGAGGTCGCAGTTGCCCAGGGTGAGGGCCGAGCCGATGCGGGCGCGTTCCCAGCGGGCGGTGCGCAGGCCGGGCAGCCCGGAGGCCTCGGCGAGTTCGCGGCCGATGGCGAGCGCGGGCTCCGCCCAGTCCAGGACGGTGGTGGCCACGGGGGTGTCCGCCTCCTCCCAGGCCTCGGCGACCGCCCAGCTCGCGGCGCCGGTGCCGCCGCCGATGTCGGTGTGCGTGGCGGGCGTCCACCGCCCGGTCGCGTCCCGGAACGCGTCGAGCGCGGAGCGCACCGCCTCGAAGGTGGCGGGCATCCGGTACGCGGCGTAGGCGGCGACGTCGGAGCGGTCGCGCAGCACCGGGGCGTGGGTGGGGACGACGCCGCGGTAGTGGCTGATCAGCCGGTCGACGGCGCCCGCGGCCTGCGAGGGAGGAAGACCGTCGAGCAGTCCGGCGAGCGCCGAGCGCAGGACGTCCGGGACAGGGAGGGAGTGGTTCACCGGGTTCACCGGAGGAGTCTACTTTTGCCGCGCCGGGTCCCCGGACGCCGCCGCGAGGGACTCGTTCCTGCGCTGCCAGGGCCGGCACAGGAGCAGGAAGCAGAGCAGGGCGGCGACGGCCGAGGCGAGCTGGACGACCGCCATCGGCACGGCCGTCGCCTCGCCCGCGATGCCGACCAGCGGCGATGCGACCGCGCCGACCAGGAACGAGGACGTGCCGAGCAGCGCGGAGGCGGAACCGGCCGCGTTCGGGGTGCGCATCAGGGCCAGGGCGTTGGTGTTCGGCAGGGCGAGACCCATCGCCGACATGAGCACGAACAGACCGGCCGCGATCGGCGCGAGGCCCACCTCGCCGAACACGCCGGAGGTCATGAGGAGCAGCGCCGTCGCCGCCAGGGTGATGACGGCGAGCCCGAAGCCGAGCGCCTTGTCCAGGCTGACCCGGCCGATGAGCAGCTTGCCGTTGATCTGGCCGACGACGACCAGGCCGACCGAGTTCAGGCCGAACAGCAGGGAGAAGGTCTGCGGGGAAGCGCCGTACAGATTCTGCACCACGAAAGGCGAGGCAGCGATGTAGGCGAACAGGGCGGCGAAGGCGAGGCCGCCCGCGAGCATGTAGCCGGTGAAGACCCGGTCCTTCAGCAGGCCGCCCATGGTGCGCAGGGCCTCTCCGACGCCGCCGGAGTGGCGCCGGTCCGCGGGCAGCGTCTCGTGCAGCCACTTCCACACGACGCCGGTGAGCAGCACGCCGATCACGGTCAGCACGGCGAAGACGCCGCGCCAGTCGGTCAGCCGCAGCACCTGTCCGCCGATCAGCGGGGCCACCACGGGAGCCACGCCGGAGATCAGCATCAGGGTGGAGAAGAACCGGGCCATCTCGACGCCGTCGTAGAGGTCGCGCACCACGGCGCGGGCGATCACGATGCCCGCGGCGCCGGCCAGCCCCTGCAACAGCCGGAAGCCGATGAGGAGTTCGGCGTTGGGCGCGAAGGCGCAGACCGCGGTGGCCAGGACGTACACGACCATGCCGATGAGGAGCGGCCGGCGGCGTCCCCACTTGTCGCTCATCGGGCCGACGACGAGCTGGCCGAGCGCCATGCCGGCCAGGCACGCGGTGAGGGTGAGCTGGACGGTCGCGGCGGGTGAGCGCAGCGCGTCGGTGACCTCCGGCAGGGCCGGCAGGTACATGTCCATGGAGAGCGGCGGGAGCGCGGTGAGCCCGCCGAGCACCAGCGTGACCAGGAGACTCGTGCGGCGGACGGCCGCGCTCGCGACGGCACCGGGTGCCTTCGCGTCGGCCGTGGTCGATATGTGGCCCTGGGTGTCCTGGCCGCCGCTCTCCGGCATCGGTTTCTCTCCTGGAAGTTGAATCGAATAACCATGCTCTCAGCCGGACCCGGATGACGGGACCACCCGGGAGGCACGGGAAAGGAGGGACGGGTCACACGGCTCCCCCATGAGTGGCAGGCGCCTCCCACATCGCGGACGAGCCGTCTCCCGCACGGGCCGCTCCCGTACGCTCCGGGCTCATGGACATCAGCTCGCAAAAGCCCCGGAAGTCTGCCGTCGTGACTGGTGCCGGGTCCGGCATCGGCCGTTCCGTGGCCCTCGCGCTGGCCGGCGCGGGCTGGTCGGTGGCCCTGGCCGGGCGTCGTACCGAGGCCCTGGAGGAGACCGCGGCGCTGGCAGGCAAGGACGCCGACGTGCTCTGCGTCCGTACGGATGTGACCTCGCCGGACGAGGTCGGCGCGCTGTTCGCCGCGACCGGGGACGCGTACGGGCGGGTGGACCTGCTGTTCAACAACGCGGGGACGTTCGGGCCCGGCGGGGTGCCGGTCGAGGACCTGTCGTACGAGGCGTGGCGCTCGGTGGTCGACGTGAACCTGACCGGCGCGTTCCTGTGCGCGCAGGCGGCGTACCGGGCGATGAAGGAGCAGGATCCGCAGGGCGGGCGGATCATCAACAACGGCTCGATCTCGGCGCACGCCCCGCGGCCGGACTCGGTGGCGTACACGGCGACGAAGCACGCGATGACGGGGCTCACCAAGTCGCTGTCCCTGGACGGGCGCCGGTACCGGATCGCGGTGGGGCAGATCGACATCGGCAACGCGGCGACCGAGATGACGCAGCGCATGCAGACCGGGATCCCGCAGGCCAACGGGGAGTTGGCGGTGGAGCCGGTGATGGACGCGCGGGACGTGGCGCGGACGGTCCTGCACATGGCGGAGCTGCCGCTGGAGGCGAACATCCAGTTCGCGACGGTGCTGGCCACGGCGATGCCGTACATCGGCCGGGGCTGAACCCACCTCGCCCACACCGGCCGGGCTGAACCGACCTCGCCCACCTCGGCCGGGGCCGAGCCGTTCCCGGGTGGCCGGAATAGGCGGTCCGGTACGGCAGTTGAGGCGATCATGACGAACGACGCGCAGTCCTACGCTCAGCCCGAGATCCTCCGCTACGCCGCCTTCTGCGCCGACCCCGCCGGGGGCAATCCGGCCGGGGTCGTCCTGGACGCCTCGGGGCTCGACGACGCCGGGATGCTGGCGATCGCCGCCGAGCTCGGCTACAGCGAGTCGGCGTTCCTGACGGCGCCGCCGGAGGGGCTCGGGGAGCCGGGGCGGGCGTTCACGCTGCGGTTCTTCAGCCCGAAGGCCGAGGTGCCGTTCTGCGGGCACGCCACCGTGGCGACGGCGATCGCGCTCGGCGAGCGGATCGGCACCGGGGAGCTGACCTTCGCGACCCCCGCCGGTACGGTTCCGGTGACCGTCGCCGAGGACGCGGCGACCGGCGGCCTGCGCGCCACCCTGACCAGCGTCGAGCCGCACTCCGAGGCCGTCGACGAGAAGGACCTCGCCGAGGCGCTGGCCGCCCTCGACTGGCCGGCCGAGGACCTCGACGCCGCGATCGTGCCCCGGATCGCCTTCGCCGGCGCCCGCCACCTCGTCCTTGGCGCGGCCACCCGCGAGCGCCTCGCGGACCTCTCCTACGACTTCGACCGGCTGACCGCGCTGATGCACCGCCTCGACCTCACCACCGTCCAACTGGTTTGGCGCGCCTCGGAGTCGGTCTTCCACGTCCGCGACCCGTTCCCGGTCGGCGGGGTCGTCGAGGACCCGGCGACGGGCGCCGCGGCGGCCGCGTTCGGGGCGTACGCGCGTGAACTCGGCCTGGTCGCCGAGGAGTCGGAGCTGACGCTCCATCAGGGCGAGGACCTCGGGCGCCCCGGCGTGCTCACCGTGACGCTGCGCGCGGGCGACGCCCGGGTGCGGGTGAGCGGCGCGGGCGCCCGCATCCCGGCGTGACGCGGCGACCGGGCGGGCTCAGGCCTGCCCGGTCTCGAAGCGGCTGACCTTGCCGCCGTCGACGGTGAAGCGCCAGGCGGTGCGCATCTCGCCCCAGGTGTCGTTGCGGTAGTTGGCGACCAGGCCGAGCCCGTCGTGCGTCTGGTTCTCGATGTCCATGTGACCGCCGGAGGAGAAGACCTCGCGCTCGGTCCAGTCGGCGATGTCGCGGTCCGCACCGTCGTCGGACATGGTGGCCCCGGGCGTCAGGGCGGCGGCGAAGGCCTGGCGGTCACCGGAGTTGAGCGCGCCGACGAAGGCGCGGACGGCCGGTTCGGTCAGCTTGTCGAGGGCGATGGTCACGGTCTTCTCTCCCGGTCGGTACGGAACGATTCATCCCCCAGGACACCCCACCTCGCCCCGGTGCGCCATCGGTGCGCCGCCGGATGGCACCGTGGGCGGGTGTTCATCCGCGGGCCGGTGGGGGCTGGGCGCTCCCCCAAGTTCTCGGCTTCGCTCGAACAGGGGGGACCCCCATCGCGGCGGAGCCGCACCCTGTCACAGCCCCGCGCCCCTGCAGGGGACCCAGCACTGCCTACGCCGCCGGCAGGCGCAGGGTGGTCACCGCCCCGCCCGTCGCTGCGTTGGAGAAGGTCAGAGTGATGCCGAGGACCTCCGCCTGGCCGGCTGCGATCGTGAGGCCGAGGCCGTGGCCCCTTCCCCGGCCGGGGTCGCCGGTGCGGAAGCGCTGGGGGCCTCGGTCGATCAGCTCCGCGGGGTAGCCGGGGCCGTGGTCGCGGATCTCGACGACCGGGCCGTTCACCGTGAGGGTCACCGGCGGCGCCCCGTGCCGGTGGGCGTTGACGACGAGGTTGGCGATGATCCGGTCGAGCCGGCGCCGGTCGGTGCGTACGGTCGCATCGCGTACGACGTGGACGTCGCAGTCCAGCGCCGTGGCGCGGGCAGCGCGTTCGACCAACGGGCCCAACTCGTGCTCGGCCAGCTCGGGTTGCTCGGCGCCCGCGTCGAGCCGGGAGATCTCCAGGAGGTCCTCGGTGAGGGTGTGCAGCGCCTTGAGCCGGTCGTTGATCATCTCCTTGGGGCGGCCCTCGGGCAGCAGCCCGGCGGCGGCCAGCATCCCGGTGAGCGGGGTGCGCAGCTCGTGGGCGACGTCGGCGGTGAAGCGCTTCTCCGACTCCAGGCGGCGCTGCAACGACGCGGCCATCGAGTCCAGGGCGACGGCGACCGCCGTCACCGCGTCGCGTTCGGCGGCCTTGCCCCCGGGCGGGATGCCGGTGCGCACATCGAGGTCGCCCTCGGTGATCCGGCGCGCGACGGTGGCCGTGTGGCGCAGCCGCCGGCTGATCCGCCCGGCGAAATAGGTCCCGGCCAGTGTGACGCTGCCCGCCGCGAGCAGCGCGGAGCCGAGGATCGCGGTGTCCATCTGGCGCAGGTGGTCGCGGGTGCTCGCGTACGGGATGGACACCGCGAGGACGTGCCCGCCGGCCGGGGCCGCCGCCCACATGACCGCCTTGCCGTCCTGCTCGCCGACCATCAGCCCGCGTCCGCCGCCTATCGCCAACTGCCTTAGCGCGCCCGGGAGTTCGACCGGGTCGAGGATGGCGCCGTGCCCGTCGGTGGTCTCGGTGCCGTACGCGTACTCCTTGAGCGCGGCGTCCAGGCTCCCCCGCGCCTCCTTGCGGACCTCGTCCACCCGCTGCCGGGTCAGCACGTTGTGCACGAGCACGCCGAGGATCGCGGCGACCGCGCAGGCCACCCCGGCCACGGTGAGCACGATCTTCCAGCGCAGGCCGTACGTCCAGCCCGGCCGCAGCCGCTCCTGCCAGGCCGTCACGAGGGGCCGCCGGGTGTGGGCGAGTGCGTGACGCAGGGGAGGCCGGAGGCCTGCTTGAGGGCGCGGCAGGTGTCGAGCTTGAGCTCGATGAGGGCCATCATCCGGCCGTCCCAGCCGTAGTGCGAGACGTACACGAACCTGTCGTTGGAGGTGGGTTCGCGGATGGCGAGGTGCCCGGCGGCGAGCTCGACGCCTTCGAGGACCGCGCGCCGCGAGAAGACGCGGGTGACGACGCCGTCCACCACGTGGTAGACCCGCATCTCGCTCGCCCGCCCGTCGATGTCGACGGCGGTGATCAGCTCCGCCCGCCCGTCGCCGGTCAGGTCCCGCAGCACCGGCTCGCGCACCCCGCAGTCGGCGGCCCGCACGCAGCCCGCGACGCGCTCGGCGGCCCGGCGGTCCACGAGTCGGCCGGTGCCCTGGTCCTCGCGTTCGGTGGCGGTGAGGTCGGCCTTGACGACGGCGAGCGGGTCGGCGTCCCGCATGTCGCCGGAGGTCACCTTCGGCACGCCGGGCACGGCGAAGGGCCGGCCGCGCTGCTGCTCGGGGCCGGCCGGGGAGGGCCGCGCCTGCGGCCACAGCGGTTCCGGCGGAGCCACGCTCGCCGCCGCCCCGTCGCGGTGCAGCCCCTCCATGTCCGCGCAGCCCGTCAGCACGGCGACGAGGCAGCCGGCCAGGAGGAGCCACCGCGCGGGACGGTGGTCGGGGCCGGCGCGCTCAGCCAAGCTGTCCGAGCATGCCGGTGACGGAGTTGAGCGCGTTGTGCAGCGAGGGGGCGACCGCCGTATCAGCGAGACAGAACCCGAACCCGGCGCAGATGAGCGCGTGGGAGATCTTGGTGCCGCCTTTGCGGCAGAGGAAGAAGGCGCTCGCCGCGAGCGCCAGCATCACGGGAAAGTGGAAGGAAGGCACGGCGTCTCTCCTCGTGTCCCCGAGTCGAACTCTGCGGCACCCCCGCCGCCTCGAACGGCGCGCGGGCTTCCGGTCGGTACCGCAGATCACGCTACGACGGCGATGGGCGTTCCGCCACACGGAGGATGAGCGAGGGGTTACGTGGGGTGATGGGGGCAGGCGGGAGGGGTGCGGTGCCGGGCGGTTGCCGGGCGGAAGGCCTGCGCCCCGGCTGGCAGAGGAAGGCGCGCGCCCGGCCACCGGCAAGCGGAAGGCGCGAGGCACCGGCGGGCAGGGAAAGCCGCCATTCCAGGCCCAGCGGGAGAGGCGGAAGGCGCGAGTCACGGCGGGCGGGAGCTGCCCCGGTCCAAACCCGGCGGGAGAGGTGGGGCAGACGAGTCGGGCTGTACGCCGGGTTCTGTACCCCGGGACCTCGCGGTCGTCGGGGCGACGGCCATCCATCTAGGACCGGCGTTGCCGCCGGCCTCGTGCGGTCTACCCGCGGACTCGGGCAGGCTGCCCTCGATCGTCCGCGCAGAGCCGCGTTTTACGGCGGCCCCTCTTGACCTTGCTCCGGGTGGGGTTTACCTAGCCGCCTGAGTCACCTCAGGCGCTGGTGGTCTCTTACACCACCGTTTCACCCTTACCAGGGACCGCCCTCTTTAAAGGAGCGCGGTCCCGGCGGTCTGTTCTCTGTGGCACTGTCCCGCGGGTCACCCCGGGTGGCCGTTAGCCACCACCCTGCCTTGTGGAGCCCGGACGTTCCTCGGGAAGATCCAGAGGATCTCCACGCGGCCGCCCGCCCGGCTCGTCTGCCGTGCCGACCATGCTACCCGGCGCGGAGCGACGGAGCGGCCGCCGCCCCCGCGCCAAGTGATCGAGGACAGTCCGGCTTGACCCTGCCGCAGCGTCAACGTTTCTACTGGAGCCATGCGGATCTCGGAGATCGCCGCGCTGGTAGGGGTGACCACGCGGGCGGTCAGGCATTACCACCACCTCGGCCTGCTGCCGGAACCGGCCCGGCTTGCCAACGGCTACCGGCAGTACTCGGTGCGGGACGCCGTCGCGCTCGCCCGCATCCGGCGGCTGACCGAGCTCGGCCTCGGCCTCGACGAGGTGCGGGACGTGATCGCCGACGACGCGGGGCACGAACTGGTCGACGTACTGGGCGAGTTGGACGCGGACCTGGCCCGCCAGGAGGCGGAGATCCGGGACCGTCGGGCCCGCCTCTCCATGCTGCTCGCCCGCGCGAGACAGGGGCGCCTGACGACCGAGGACGAGCTCTCCCCCGAACTGGCCGATTTCTTCGCGGAGTTGGGCACCCGTGAGACCACATCACCGATGGCCGCCAAGGACCGCGAGCTGCTCGCCCTCATGGAGACCGCCACGGCCCCCGAGGAGCGGGACCGGCTGATGGCCGCCGTGCGGTCCACGGCCGCCGCGCCGGGCGCCGCCGAGCGTGCACACGAGGTGTACGCGCTGCTCGACGCACTGGCGGACGTGGACCTCGCGGACCCCCGGGTGGACGCGGCGGCGCGGGCGCTCGCCGACTGCCTCCCGCCCGAGCTGACGACGGAGATCTCGGCGACCACGGCCCCGGCCGACCAGACCTTCCTCAAGGCCTTCCTCGCCGACTTCGCCCCCGCACAGGCGGAGGCGGTACGTCGAGCGATGCTGCTGGTTTCGAAGAAAACGAAGGAATCGAAGGAATCGGAGAAGGCGGAGAAGGGCGGGGCGGCGGAATGACACGCGACTTCCTCCCGGACTCGGTCCGCCGACTGGCCGCGCACGAGGCGCGGGTCCTGAGGAGCTTCGGCCTGTGGATCGTCCGGCGACGGCATCAAGTGGGGCCGGGTGACCGGGCGTTCGGGTACGCGAGCCCGCAGGCGGCGACGGTGTACGGGCTGGCCTTCGTGTGCGTCGTCGAAACGATCGGGGTGTCGTTCATGGTCCGCGACTGGCCGGCCGTGCACGCGGTCCTCCTGTTCCTGGACGTGTACACGGTCGTCCAGGTCCTCGGCATACAGGTCGCGGCCGTGACCCGGCCGCACGTCCTGACCCCGGACGCCCTGCGCGTGCGCGCGGGAGCCCGGGCGGACCTGGTCATCCCGCTGGCCCAAATAGCCCGTATCCGAAGGGAGTTGAAGTTCCAGGGCGCGGGCGGCACGGTGCCGGACGACGTCCTGGAACTGTCCGTCGGCTCGCAGACCTCCCTGACGGTGGAGCTGACCGAGCCGATCACCCACGTACAACTCCTGGGAAAGCGGCGCGAGGTGACGGTCGTACGGTTCCACGCGGACGAGTCGGGCGAGCTGGCGAAAGCGCTGACGGCGGCGGTCGCTTAGGGACTGTCGGCCCTCACGCGGGGGCGAACAGTACCTTGGCGCTGCCGGGGTCGGCCTGGGTCAGGCGGACCCTCAGGCGCTCGCCCAGCGGGAGCGGCTCGTCGCCGCCCTCGATGCGGGCCACCACCGCCGGGTCGGCCAAGTGGACGGTGCCGACGGCCGGTTGCTGTTCCTTCACGTCGACGACCGTCGCATCGAACACCTCGCCCACCCGGTCCTTGAGCAGCGCCGCCTCGACGATGTCCACGCACTCGCGTTCCACGGTGTTGGCCCGGCTCGTGCCCTGCGCCATCTCCTTGGGGAGCTCTTCGAGCGCGGCGGTCACCCAGTCGGGCGGGTCCTGGCCCGCCACCGCGGCGAGGCAGAGCTCACCGGCGTACCGGTCGACGAGGCGGCGCAGCGGGGCCGTGCAGTGGGTGTACGGGGCGGCCACCGCGGCGTGGATGGCGAGCTCGGGCACGGCGTGGCCGGTGAACGCCGTGTACCCGGCGCCGCGCAGCAGCGTCGTGCACTCCTGGAGGAAGGCGGCGTGGTTCGGCTCGCGCGGGTCGAGGGAGCGGACGACGGCGGCGTACGGGACGTGGTGCGGCCAGTCGATGTGCAGCGCCGCCGCCGAGCGGCGCAGCCGCGCGACCGCGCCGTCCGGGGCGCTGGGCAGGGTGCGCAGGATTCCTGTGCCGTACGCCAGCATGAGCTGGGCGCCCGCGATGCCGGTGAGCAGGGAGATCTGGGCGTTCCAGCCGTCGGCGGGCAGCGGGGCGCGGTAGGTGAGGTCGTAGCGGTGGTCGTGCTCGACGATCTCCTGCTCGGGGACGTTGAGCGAGATGCCGCCGCGGGCGACTTCCTGCTGCTCGCGCAGGGTGCCGATGTCGCGGAGCAGGGCGAGGGAGGCGGGGGCGGTGCCGGTGTCGAGCTGTTTCTGAACGCCCTCGTAGTCGAGTTTGGCGCGGCTGCGGACCAGCGCGCGGCGCACGTCGGTGGCGGTGGTCGCGCCGTCCGCGTCCAGGTCGATCTGCCAGAGCAGGGCCGGGCGGGTCTGGTCGGGGAGCAGGCTCGCGGCGCCCTCGGAGAGGAGGACGGGGTGCAGCGGGGTCTTCTCGTCCGGGAAGTAGAGGGTGGTCACCCGGCGGTGCGCCTCGGCGTCCAGGGCGCCGCCCGGGGTGACGAACGCGGCGACGTCGGCGATCGCGTAGTGCACCCGGTACCCGCCACCCGGCCTGCGCTCCAGGTGCATGGCCTGGTCGAGGTCGGTGGAGGTGGGCGGGTCGATGGTGAAGAACTCGATGCCGGTCGCGTCGTGGGAGGGCAGCCGCGGGTCGCGTGCGGCGCGTTCCGCCTCGGCGACGACGTCGGCGGGAAAGTCCGCGGGGACGTCGAGCGTCGTACGCAGTGCGGTGAGCGCGGCACGCAGCGGGGCCTCTGCTGCGCCGGTCACGTGGAGGCGGCGGCGGGGCATGTCTTGAGCGTAGGGGCGGGCGGGGGGTGAGGCACGTTTTGCCCTGCCGGGCCGCTCCGGGCAGGAAACAGCCGGGCCGGGCGGTACCCGGCCACCCCGTACCCTGGCGCGAGGGGCCGCACCCCCTCCCCGTACGTACAAGAAGGAGAATCGCCGTGCTGGTGCTGTTGCCGCCCTCCGAAGGAAAGGCCGCTTCGGGGCGCGGGGTGCCCCTGAAGGCGGAGTCGCTGTCCCTGCCGGGGCTGGCCCGGGCCCGCGCGGCGGTCCTCGACGAGCTCGTCGAGCTGTGCGTCGGTGACGAGGGCAAGGCGCGCGAGGTGCTCGGGCTCAGCGAGGGCCTGCGCGGCGAGGTCGCCAAGAACGTCGAGCTGCGCACCGCGGGCACCCGCCCGGCCGGGGAGATCTACACCGGCGTCCTGTACGACGCCCTCGGCCTCGCCACCCTCGACGCCGCCGCCAAGCGCCGCGCCGGCAAGGCGCTGCTCGTCTTCTCGGGGCTGTGGGGCGCGGTCCACACCGGTGACCGGATTCCCTCCTACCGCTGCTCGATGGGCGTGAAGCTGCCGGGTCTGGGGGCGCTCGGGGCGTACTGGCGGACCGTGATGGACCCGGTCATGACCGAGGCAGCGGGCGAGGGCCTGGTCCTGGACCTGCGCTCCTCCGCGTACGCCGCCGCCTGGAAGCCGAAGGGCGCCGTCGCGGGCCGCACGGCCACCGTGCGGGTGCTGCACTCCCAGATGGTCGACGGCGTGGAGAAGCGCTCGGTCGTCAGCCACTTCAACAAGGCGACGAAGGGCCGGCTCGTCCGCGACCTCCTCACTGCCGGGGCCGACCCCGCCGACCCCGCCGAGCTCGTGACGGCACTGCGCGACCTCGGTTACGTGGTCGAGGGCGAGGCCCCCGCCAAGGCGGGCCGCGCCTGGGCCCTGGACGTGGTCGTGACGCAGATTCACTAGCCCACAGCCGCGCCCGTTGCAGCATCCGCAACGGGCGTTGCACAGTCCACACGCCCCCGGCAGGATGGGCGCATGACGTCCTCCGCCATGTCCTCCCCCGCCGCTGCCTCCGTCCTGGATCTCGCCCCCGTCGTCCCCGTCGTGGTGATCGACGACGCCGGCGACGCGGTGCCGCTCGCGCGGGCGCTGGTGGCGGGCGGGCTCCCGGCGATCGAGGTGACCCTGCGCACGCCGGCCGCCCTGGACGCGATCCGGGCGATCTCGGCCGAGGTGCCGGACGCGGTGGTCGGGGCGGGCACCGTGATATCGCCGGGCGGCGTCCGCGACGCGGTGGACGCCGGGGCCCGCTTCCTGGTGAGCCCGGGCTGGACCCGTGACCTCCTGGACGCGATGAAGGCGTCCGGCCTGCCGTTCCTGCCCGGGGTCGCGACGGCGTCGGAGGTCGTGGCGCTGCTCGAACAGGGCGTGACGGAGATGAAGTTCTTCCCGGCCGAGGCGGCGGGCGGCACGGCCTACCTCAAGTCCCTCGCGGCCCCGCTCCCCCGCGCCCGCTTCTGCCCGACCGGCGGCATCTCCCTGGCCTCGGCCCCCGACTACCTGGCCCTGCCCAACGTGGGCTGCGTCGGCGGCACGTGGATGCTTCCGCCGGACGCGATGACGGCCCGAGACTGGCCCCGGGTCGAGACCCTGGCCCGCGAGGCGGCAGCACTGCGAGTCCGCTGACGTCGCCGGGTGCGCTGGGGCTCCGCCCCAGACCCCGGGATGCCCCACCCCGCCTCTTCCCGAAACCCGCCGGGGGCTGAGGAAGGGGGAAGCCGGTTTCCTGGGGCTCCGCCCCAGACCCCGTTCGCGCCTTAAGGGCGCTCGTCCTCAATCGCCGGACGGGCTGAAATGCCCCGGTGCGGGCCAGCACCGACCCTGCTAGGGGCGCGGGGAACTGCGCAAAAAGCCCCAGCAAGCCGCACCCAAATGACCCGCACCCCCCAGCGGAGCGCTACCGCAGGTGCCCCGTGTCGTTCAGCAGCCGCACCGACGCATTGCCGTCCGCGTAGTACGCCACCGCCGACAGCGAGGCCGCCGACAGTTCCATCCGGAACAGGGACTCCGGCGGCGCCCCCAGGGCCAGCCTCACCAGGGTCTTGATCGGGGTCACATGGGTCACCGCGAGCACCGTGCGCCGGGGGTACGCGGCGATCAGCCGGTCCCGGGCCGCCGAGACGCGCCTGGACACCGTGGCGAAGCTCTCGCCGCCGCCCGTCGGGGCCGCCTTCGCGGAGCCGAGCCAGGCGTCGAGGTCGTCCGGGTACCGCTCGCGGACCTCCCCGAAGGTCAGCCCCTCCCACGCCCCGAAGTCCGTTTCGCGCAGGCCCTCTTCGATGTGGACGTCGAGTCCGAGCCGGGCCGCCACGGCCGCCGCGGTCTCGCGGCACCGCCGCAGCGGGGACGACACGATCGCCTGGATGGTGCCGCGCTCGGCGAGCGCGGCGGCGACCCGCTCGGCCTGGCCGCGCCCGACGGCCGACAGCTCGGGGTCGGATCCGCCGCTCCCGGAGAACCGCTTCGAGGGCGTCAGCGCCGTCTCACCGTGCCGGAGCAGTACGAACGTGGCCGGAGCGCCCAGATCGGCCGACGCCCCCCAGCCGACGGTCGGCGCCGCCTCAACGGGCTTGTCCGGTACGGAAGTTGAGGGAGAACCCCCGGCGGTGACGGGAACCCCCGCCGGAACCGACGCACCCGCGAGCGCCGCCCGCGCCCTGGCCGCGCCCGCCGCCGCGTCGCCGACCACCCGGGCCGCGCTCGCGTCGGCGGAGGCGGAGAGGTCGGCCGTGGAGGCCGACGGCTCCCACTGGCGCCCCCGCTTGCCCGCGTCCATCGCCTCGTTGGCGAGCCGGTCGGCGTGCTTGTTCCGCTCGCGCGGGATCCACTCGTACGACACCTGCGAGGACGGCAGGATGCGCCCGGCCTCGGCCGCGAGCGGCTTCATGTCCGGGTGCTTGATCTTCCAGCGGCCCGACATCTGCTCGACGACGAGCTTGGAGTCCATGCGGACCCGCACCCGCGCCGCCGGGTCGAGCTCCCGTGCGGCGCGCAGCCCCGCGATGAGCCCCTTGTACTCGGCGACGTTGTTCGTGGCGACGCCGATGAACTCGGCGGCCTCCGCGAGCGTCTCGCCGGTCGCCGGGTCGAGGACGACCGCGCCGTAGCCGGCGGGACCCGGGTTGCCCCGGGAGCCGCCGTCGGCCTCGACGACGAACTGCCGTACCGCGTCAGGCACTTACAGACCCGATTCCGAGGTGCGCACCAGGATGCGGCGGCAGTTCTCGCAGCGCAGGACCGTGTCGGGGGCGGCCGCCTTGACCTCGTTGACCTCGGTGATGTTGAGCTCCAGGCGGCAGCCCTCGCAGCGGCGCTGGTAGAGGCGGGCAGCGCCGACGCCGCCCTGCTGCTCGCGGAGCTTGTCGTAAAGCTTGAGGAGGTCGGCCGGTACGGAACCGGCGACGATCTCGCGCTCCTTGGTCACCGAGGCGGCCTCGGTGTCGAGCTCGGCGAGCGCGGCATCGCGACGGGCGGTCGCGTCGTCGGTCTTGGCCTGCACGGAGGAGACCCGCTCGGTCAGCTCGGCGGCGCGCTCCTGGGCGGACTCGCGGCGCTCCATGACTTCGAGGACGACGTCCTCCAGGTCGCCCTGGCGCTTGGCGAGCGAGGCGATCTCGCGCTGGAGGCTCTCCAGGTCCTTCGGCGAGGAGACGGCACCCGAGTCGAGGCGCTGCTGGTCGCGGGCGGCGCGCTGGCGCACCTGGTCCACGTCCTGCTCGGCCTTGGTCTGCTCGCGGGCGGTGTCGCTCTCCTCGGTCTGCGAGGCGACGAGGAGGTCACGCAGCTGCGTGAGGTCCTTGTTCAGCGATTCGATCTCGGCGTGCTCGGGCAGCGACTTCCGCTTGTGGGCGAGCTGCGACAGGCGGACATCCAGCGCCTGTACGTCGAGGAGGCGGATCTGGTCGGCGGGCGCGGCGTTCAGTTGGGGGCTCCATCAATAGAAGGGGAGGTGTGGTGGGCGGACCACGGGTCGGTGACCGTCTTCGAGACGTGGACCCGCAGGTCCCAGCCGTGGCGGTCGGAAATCTCGTCGAGCTGGGCGGCGGCCTGCTCGCACCAGGGCCACTCGGTGGCCCAGTGCGCGGCGTCGACCAGGCCCAGCGGTGAGTGCTGGGTGGCCTCGGAGACCGGGTGGTGGCGCAGGTCCGCGGTGAGGAAGGCGTCGGCCCCCGAGGCGCGTACGGCGTCGAAGAGGCTGTCGCCGGAGCCGCCGCTGACGGCGACCGTACGCACCGTCGCTTCGAGGTCGCCCGCGACGCGGATGCCCTGCGAGGTGGCGGGCAGCCGGGCGGCGGCGCGGGCGGCGAACTCTCCGAGCGTCATCGGGGGGTCGAGCTCACAGATGCGGCCGAGGCCGCGGCGGCCCGACGGGTCGCTCGCGTCGGGCACGAGGGGCCGTACGACCCGCAGGTCGAGCGCGCCCGCGAGGGCGTCGCTCACGCCCGGGTCGGCGGTGTCGGCGTTGGTGTGCGCGACGTGCAGGGCGATGTCGTGCTTGATCAGGGTGTGCACCACGCGGCCCTTGAAGTGACCGGCGGCGACCGTGGTGGTGCCGCGCAGATAGAGCGGGTGGTGGGTGACGACCAGGTCGGCGCCCAGCTTGAGGGCCTCGTCGACGACGTCCTGCACGGGGTCGACGGCGAACAGGACCCGGCTCACCTCGGCGTCCGGGGCGCCGCAGACGGTGCCGACGGCGTCCCACCCCTCGGCCCGCTCGGGCGGCCAGAGGGCGTCGAGCGCGGCGATGACTTCAGACAGACGGGGCACGGAGACAGGTTACCTGCGCTCCGCGCCCCGCAGGTCGGCCGCGGGTGCTGGCTATCGCCGGTCGGCCGCCGGGGCTACTTCTTGACGAGGAAGCCGCGCAGGTCGTCCAGGACGGAGTCGGCGGCGGTGACGCCGAGGCCGAGGTACCAGGTCTCGTCCTTGACGTCCTTGGCCTGCCCGGCCTTGACCGCCTTCAGGTTCTTCCACAGCGGGTTCGACTCGGCGCTGTCCCGCTTGGACTTCTTCGGGTCGCCGTAGACGCCCGTGAAGATCCAGTCGGCGTCGGCCCGGTCGATGGTCTCCGGGCCGACCTCGGTCGCCAGGTCGACGGCCTGCTGGTTCTTGGGGCGGGGGATGCCCGCGTCATCCAGGATCGTGCCGATGAAGGAGGCCTTCGCGTACAGGCGCACCTTGCCCGGCATGTAGCGGAGCATCGTGACGGTCGGCTTGCTGGCGCCGAGGTCGGCCCCGAGCCGCTCGGCCTTCGTCTCGTACGCGGCGAGCTTCGCCTTGGCCTCGGCGGTCCTGTCCAGCGCGGCGGCGTTGAGCAGGTAGTTCTGCTTCCACGGGAAGCCGGGGCGGATCGAGAAGACCGTCGGGGCGATCTTGGAGAGTTCCTTGTACTTGTCGGCGGCGCGCAGCTGGCTGCCCAGGATGAGGTCCGGCTTCAGGGCGGCGATCGCCTCCAGGTTGAGGCTGTTGATCGTGCCGACGTTCTCCGGGTCGCCCGCGCCCTTCTTGAGGTAGCTGGGGATGCCCTCGTCGCCCTCGGTGGGGGCGTAGCCGACCGGCTGGACGCCGAGCGAAACAACGTTGTCGAACTCGCCGACGTCCAGGACGACGACGCGCTGGGGCCGGGCCTTGATCTGGGTGGCGCCCATGGCGTGGTTGACGGTGCGCGGGAACTGGCCGGGCGCCGCGTCGGTGCCCATCCTGGCCGTCTTGTCGGCGGCTGCCGCGAAGTCCTTGCCGCCCTGCGCGACGGACTTCTTGCCGCCCGCGTCCGCCTTGCCCGAGGCCGACGCAGAGGCTTTGTCCCCGCCGTCGCCGCCCGAGCAGGCCGCGAGGGAGAGTCCGGCGGCCACGGCGAGGGCTACGGCGGCGGTGCCGCGGCGGCGTAGGGACATCACAGGCTCCTGTGCAGCGCGAGGGATCGCCGACCGAAAG
The DNA here is from genome assembly GCF_001279695.1 of Streptomyces sp. WM6378. Lineage (GTDB taxonomy): Bacteria > Actinomycetota > Actinomycetes > Streptomycetales > Streptomycetaceae > Streptomyces. The sequence continues at coordinate 10,279 of NZ_LGDD01000013.1, read as the reverse complement.
CATTCGGCCAGCGTGGCTTAGGTTCGCCTAACCTTACATAAACCGTTCCTGCACATCCGTCTCCCCCTCCACAGGCGAATCGCCCGACAGCCACCCTTTGGTGTGAAGCGAGTGGTCTCGCGTTGTTCGGCAGGAAGTGCGAAAACTAGCTTCGGGGGCCGGAGGTGAGCCATCTGATGACGGCTTTGGCCATCGAGACCGCTGCCGAGGGCGGCGCGGTCAGGAGTACGGGATTCGCGATCACCGCGAACGGTTCGTACGCCGCGAGGCTGGTGCGCGACGCGGGGGCGGGGGCGGCCTGGTTCCCCGAGCGCTGGACGCTCGACGGCCCCGAGCCGTACGCGGTGCCGCTGCCGGGCAACCAGCCGGAGGAGCCCGACGCCGGGGTGCTGCCCATGGCGGACGGCCGGGTGCTCATCCACCGCAGGATCGCCGACCGGCACGCCTTCGCACTGCTCTACCCCACCGGACCCGCGACCGGCGAGCTGCCGCTGGGCGCGGTCCACGCCGGGGCGGGCGGGCTCACGCTGCTCCCGCCGTCCCCGGACGGCAGCTGCGCCTACGCGCTCGCGGCCGGCCCGGACGGCACGGCGCTGTGGCTGGTGGCGGGCGGCGCGTTCGGCCCCGAGCTGGTCGCGCGGATCAAGGGCCGCTGCTCGGGCGGTGCGTGGCTGGACCGGACAGGGCGGATGCTCTCCCTGGACCGCGAACTGGACGGCCGCACCAAGGCCGTCGCCGTCGACCTGGAACGCGGCGGCGAGGTCACCGAGCTGCTCCAGATCACCGAGGACAGCAACGACCGGCTGCTGCTCGCCGACGCCGACAGCGGGCTCCTCCTGATCCGCTCGGACGCCCCGGGCCACGACCGGCTCGGCTGGGGCGTGCTCGGCTCCGCCCTCCCGGTGCGCTTTCCCGAATGCCTGCGCCTCGCGGACGCGGCGGTCACGCCGTTCGCCATACAGCCGGGCCAGGTCCTCACGCCGGAGTCCTGCGCGGTGGCCCTGCGCATCGACGCGGCGGGCGGCACCTGGGTCGGCATCTGGCGCCCGGCGGGCCGCCGCCTTCATCAACTGGCAGCGCCACAAGGGTGGTTGGCGGGCGCCGGGCTCTGGACGCCGGAGGGGGTCCTGCGGCTTCCGTACGCCACGGACGCGACCCCGTGCGCACTGCTCGACCTGCCCGCGCCACCGGACCCGGCACCCGCCCCGCCCGCCCCGCCACCGGCGCCCGCCAAGCCCGCCGCGGCCAAGCCCGTACCGCTCGGGCAGGCACCGCTGACCGGGCGTCGGCCGCTGTCGGGAGATCGTTAGAATCGGCGCCCTGTACGAGGCACAGTGAAGACGACTACGGGGTGACCACAGCTCATGTCCAACCAGACCGACACCCGTCCGCAGGAGACGGGGAGCGGGACCGACAGCAATGGCAGGCACCGGGGCGGGGCGGCCTCCACCGAGGACTCGATGACGCCGGCCCACGGACGCCACCGGCGCGAGGAGACCGCGGGCAGCAACGCCTGAGCGGGCGAACGGGCGAGGCCCCCGGGGTGGTTCAACCCCGGGGGCCTCGCCTTTCCCCGTTCATGTCAGCCGCGCGTCAGCCGCGCTTGAGTCCGAGCACCTCGGCCGCCGCGAAGGTCTCGTTCGGGGGCCTGTCCTCGTAGTAGGGGGAGATCAGCTCGTCGAGCTCCTCGTACGAGAAGGCCTCCTTCGCGGTGTCGAACTTGGCGGCCACCCTGGGGCGTTCGACGATGGCGACCATGCCGCCGTGCACCACCAGGAGCTGCCCGTTGACCTTGGCGGCGGCGGGCGACGCCAGATAGCCGACGAGCGGCGAGACGTGCTCGGGCGCCAGCGGGTCGAGCTGCCCCTCCCCCGGCTCGGCGAACCCGGCGAACACGTCCTCCGTCATGCGCGTACGGGCCCGCGGGCAGATCGCGTTCGCCGTGACCCCGTACTTGCCGAGCGCGAGCGCGGTCGAGGTGGTGAGGCCGACGATGCCGCCCTTGGCCGCCGCGTAGTTGGGCTGGCCCGCGGAACCGGCGAGGAAGGCCTCGGAGGAGGTGTTGACGATGCGGCCGTAGACCGGGCCGCCCGCCGCCTTGGACCGCTCGCGCCAGTGCGCGGCCGCGAAGTGGGTGGTGTTGAAGTGCCCCTTGAGGTGCACGTGGATCACCGAGTCCCACTCGGCCTCGCTCATCGAGAAGATCATCCGGTCCCGCAGGATGCCCGCGTTGTTGACCAGGATGTCGAGCTTGCCGTACGTGTCGATCGCCAACTGGACGAGATCACCGGCCTGTTGGTGGTCGGCCACGTCCCCGGTGTGGGCGATCGCCTGCCCGCCCGCGGCCCGGATCTCGGCGGCGACCTCCTCGGCCGGGCCCTTCGACGCCTGGCCCGAGCCGTCCCGCCCGGGCTGCCCGAAGTCGTTGACGACGACGGCCGCGCCGAGCCGGGCGAGTTCGAGCGCCTCGGCCCGGCCGAGCCCGCGCCCGGCCCCGGTGACGATCGCGGACAGGCCTTCAAGTGGCAGTGCTGCCATGCCGGTTGGATCCTCTCGCTGTGGGGTGGATCAGACGGTTGATCGGTCGGGTGGGTCAGATCTCGATGCACGTACGGAGGGCTTCTCCGCTGCGCATCTGGTCGAGCGCGTCGTTGATCCCGGCGAGCTGCACCCGGTGGGTGATCAGGCCCTCCAGGTCGATCCGGCCCGCCCGCCACAGCGCGATGGCCCGCTCGTAGGACCGGAGCACGTCGCCGCCGCCGTACATGGACGGCAGGATGCGCTTCTCGTCGAAGAACAGCTCGAACATGTTGACCTGGAAGAAGTCGTCCATGGCGCCCGCGCCGACCACGCACAGGGTGCCGCCGCGCCGGGTGTTCTCGTATGCGGTGCGAGCGGTCGCCGAGCGGCCGACCACCTCGAAGACGTAGTCGAAGCCCTCGCCCGCGGTGACGCGCTGCTTGGCGTCGGCGAACTCCTCGGGCGAGACCGCCTCCGTGGCGCCGAACCTGAGCGCCGCCTCGCGCCGCGACGCGACCGGGTCGACGGCGACGATCTGGGCCGCGCCCTGCACCCGGGCGCCCTGGATGGTGGAGATGCCGACCCCGCCGCAGCCGATGACGGCGACGGACGACGCGGCCTCCACCTTCGCGGTGTTGATGGCCGCGCCAAGGCCGGTCGTCACGCCGCAGCCGATCAGGGCCGCGATCTCGTACGGCACGTCGTCGGGGATCGGGACCGCGCAGCCGGCCGCGACGACGACCTCCTCGGCGAAGGTGCCGGTGCCGGCGAAGCCGAACACGTCGCCGCCGGGCCGCTTGAAGTTGGGGGTCCCGGCGTTCATGAAGCCGGCCAGGCACAGCTGGGTCTGGCCCCGCTTGCAGGACGGGCAATCCCCGCACGCGGGCAGCCAGCACATCAGGACCCGGTCGCCCTGCTTGAGGCCGGTCACCCCGTCGCCGACGTCGATGACCTCCCCGGCCCCCTCGTGGCCGGGCACGAACGGCGCGGGCTGCGGCAGCACGCCGCTCATCGCCGAGAGGTCGGAGTGGCAGAGCCCGGTGGCGCGGACGCGGAGCTTGACCTTCCCGGGGCCGAAGCCGGTCGCCTCCACGTCGTCGAGCACGTCGAGCTTGTCCTGGCCTATCTCGTGCAGTACGGCTGCGCGCATGGTGCGGCTCCCCTCGAAGTCCCCTCAAGTACCGGAAAAGAAAGTTCAGTTGTGTTCGACGACCGTGTCGGCCAGGACCGGCGCGTCGTCCCGCTCGACGGCCGTCACCGACACCTGGACGCGGCCGGGCCCCGACCACATCCGGATGCGCAGGGTCTCCCCCGGGAAGACGACCCCGGTGAAGCGGGTGGCGTACGAGCGCACCCGGGTCACATCGCCGCCGAGCAGCGTGTCCACGACGGCCTTGAGCGTCATGCCGTACGTGCAGAGTCCGTGCAGGATCGGCCGGTCGAAGCCAGCGAGCTTGGCGAAGTCGGGGTCGGCGTGCAGCGGGTTCCAGTCCCCCGAAAGCCGGTAGAGGAGCGCCTGTTCCTCGCGGACCGGGCGCTCGACGGTGTGGTCCGGGGCCCGGTCGGGCTGCTGGAGGCGGGCGGAGGGGCCCCGGTCCCCGCCGAAGCCGCCCTCGCCGCGCACGAAGATCTGCGCGTCGCTGGTCCACAGCGGGCCGTCCGCGTCGGCGGCCTCGGTGCGCAGGACCAGGATGGCGGCTTTGCCCTTGTCGTAGACGGCGGCGACCTTGGAGGTCGAGGTGGCCTTGCCCCGTACGGGGATCGGCCGGTGCAGCGTGATGGTCTGCCCGCCGTGCAGGACCGCCGCGAGGTCCACGTCGACGCCGGGCGCGGAGAGCCCGCCGACCACGCCCATGCCGGCGCCCGCGACGGTCGCGAAGGACGGCAGCACGTGCAGCCGGGACTCCAGGGTGTAGCGCAGCTCGTCCGGGTCGGTGGCGGGCGTGCCCGCCCCGAGCCCGAGGTGGTAGAGCTGTACGTCCTTGTGGTCCCAGGTGATCTCGGTGGACCGGGGCTCGGCGGCGACCGCCTTCGCGGCATCAATGGGCATGTGGATGCTGCTCCTTGAGCGTTGTGCGGGCACGGGAAAAGACCTCGGTGCGGCCGTCCGCACCGTCGGCCGCACCGAGGTCGTACTGGACCGGACCGAGGACCCGTTCTTCGTTCTAGAACGCGTTCTAGGCCGATGGCCCCTAGGTATAGCGCACGCCCCGGCAGTTGTGAAGGCTCCTGACGTTGCGTCAGATCTGCTGGCGGGGCCGCCCCGTGCCACTTTCGGCGGGGGTACCCCATGACATTTGTCCTGCCCAGGTCCGTACAAGCGCATCTGGGGCGGGACCCTCCCGCTCCGTAGCGTCTCTGGCATGACGCAGACGACGACACACAGCGACGCGACCGTGGTCCGCTTCAGCGGGGTGGTCAAGTCCTACGGGGCGGTCCGGGCCGTGAACGGGGCCGAGCTGAGCATCGGGCGCGGCGAGACCGTGGCGCTGCTCGGCCGCAACGGGGCCGGCAAGTCCACCACCATCAGCCTGCTGCTCGGCCTGAACGAGCCCGACGCGGGCGAGGTGCGGATCTTCGGGCGGACCCCGGAGCGGGCGGTACGGGCCGGCCTGGTCGGGGCGATGCTCCAGGAGGGCAGCCCGATCCCCCGGGTGACCGTGCGCGAGCTGGTGTTCTTCATCGGCAGCATGTATCCGAAGCCGATGCCGGTCGCCGAGGCGCTCGCCCTCGCGGGGCTCGCCGAATTCGGTGACCGCAGGGTCGACAAGCTCTCCGGCGGCCAGACCCAGCGGGTCCGGTTCGCCATGGCCCTTGCCGGAAACCCCGAACTGCTGCTGCTCGACGAGCCGACGGCCGCCCTCGACGTCGAGGCGCGCCGCGCGTTCTGGGAGTCGATGCGCACGTACGCCGACCGCGGCAACACGGTCATGTTCTCCACCCACTACCTCGAAGAGGCCGACGACAACGCGGACCGGATCGTCGTCATCGACCAGGGCCGCATCGTCGCCGACGGGCCCGGCGAGACCGTCAAGCGGGCGGCCGGCGGCAGCCTCGTCTCCTTCGACCTCGCGGGCATGCCGACCGAGGGCCTGTCGCTGCTGCCCGGCGTGGCCGCCGTCGAGATCCACGGCGACCGGGCCCGGCTGCGCACCGACGACTCGGACGCCACCGTCGTCGCCCTGGCCTCCATGGGCGCCGTCCGCCGCCTCGAAGTGGCCCCCGCCAGCCTCGAAGACGCCTTCCTCTCCCTCACCGCGCGCGAAAGCGAGACCGTCTGATGTTCGAGTACATCAAGCTGGAGATGCGGCGCACGCTCCGTGACGCCTCGTTCGTGATCTTCGGTATCGGGATGCCGGTGCTGATGTATCTGCTCTTCACCAACATCGGCGGGGCCGGCAACGGCGATGACTGGAAGGTCCAGTCGATGATCGGCATGGCGGCCTACGGAGCGCTCGGCTCGGCCCTGGGCGTCGGGACCGGGGTCGCCTCGGACAAGTCGATCGGCTGGCTGCGGCAGATGCGGATCGCCCCGCTCGCGCCGACCCGGGTGGTGACCGGGCGGGCGATCAGCGGCTCGGTGACCGTACTGCCCGGCATCCTCGCCGTGTTCCTGTCCGGGGCGCTGATCAACGGCGTGCGCCTGGACGCCTGGCAGTGGGGCGTCCTCACGCTGCTCCTGTGGATCGGGGCGCTGCCCTTCACGATGCTCGGCCTCGGCAACGGCTACCGGCTCTCGGCCCAGGCCACCGGCGTGGTCAACGTGGCCTGCCTCATGGGGCTCGCGATCCTCGGCGGCCTGTGGTTCCCGGTCTCGGCCTTCCCCGGCTGGCTGCGCCACATCGCCGAGTACACTCCGACCCACCGCTTCGCCGAGCTCGGCTGGGCCACCTCGCAGGGCCACGCCCCGGGTGCCGCCACCATCGCGCTGATAACAGCCTGGCTGGTGGTCTTCGGTTCGTACGCCGTGGTTTCCTACCGTCGGTCCGCACGGACCGCGTGAGCGTTGGACACCGGGACCGGGTGAGCTCATGAACCATCAGTACGGGGAGAACACGATGCCATCACTGCTGCCGAAGCTGCCGCCACGGGGCGAGAAGGCCGACGAGTTCCCCGGCCCGCCCGCCAACGGCTACACCTTCCTGCCGTGGCTGCTCATGGGCACCGGCGCCGTCGTCGAGGTGGCCAAGGGCAAGGTGGCCCACCCCTGGCTCGGCGGCCTCGCCATCGTCGCCTTCGCCGTCCTGTACGCGATGGTCGCCTTCCGCGCGCTCGACAAGCAGCGGCGCGAGGAGCGGGCGACACTGATCCTGCTCGGCGCGCTCGCCGCCGTCACCTACGCCATGGGGATCGGCTACGGCGGCGTCTGGCTGCTGTTCTTCCCGCTGGCCTCGCTGGCCTCGGGCGCGGCGCTGCGGGACCGGCGGCTCGGCTTCGTGATCATCACGCTCGCGGGTTCGGTGGGGGTGATCTCGGGGATCAAGACGGGCGACCCCTGGGACAACATGACCATCGCGTACGGCACGTTCCTGTCGGGTCTGGTGATCTCGGCCCTGCTCTCCCTCTCCGAGACGGTGCGTGAACTGCGCGACACCCGGCAGGAGTTGGCTCGTACCGCGGTGGAGAAGGAGCGCCTGCGCTTCTCGCGCGACCTGCACGACCTGCTCGGCCACACCCTCTCGGTCATCGTGGTGAAGTCCGAGGCCGCCCGCCGGATCGCCCGGCGCGACCTGGACGCGGCGCTCGGCCAGGTCGCCGACATCGAGTCGGTCGGCCGCCAGGCCCTCACCGAGATCCGCGAGGCCGTCACCGGATACCGCGAGGGCAGCCTCGCCACCGAGCTCGACCGGGCCCGCTCGGCGCTGAGCGCGGCCGAAGTGGAGCCGGTGGTACGCCAGTCGGGCCCGCCGCTGCCCGCGCAGGCCGAGGCGCTGCTCGGCTGGGTGGTCCGCGAGGCGGTCACCAACGTCGTACGCCACAGTGCCGCGAGCCGCTGCGAGATCGTGGTCGAGGGCACGCCGGAGCGGGTGACCCTGACGGTCACCGACAACGGCAAGGGCGCGCCGGCCGCGCCGGCCCCCACGCCCCGGATCGGCGGCACGGGCCTGAAGGGCCTGACCGAGCGCCTCGCCGCGGCGGGCGGCTCGCTGACCGCGGGCCCCGCGCCCCGCGCCGGCTTCCAGGTGAGCGCCGAACTCCCGGTGGACCCCGCGGACGCGGCCCTGGACGACGAACTGACCAGCGCCCCCGGCCACCGCTGACGCCCGGCCGCGCATACCCTTTCCCCGTGGACGAGATGCCCCAGGATCACCGACCCGCCAAATCCGTACGAGTGCTGCTCGCCGAGGACCAGGGAATGATGCGCGGCGCGCTCGCCCTGCTGCTCGGCCTCGAAGAGGACATGGAGGTCGTCGCCCAGGTCTCGGCGGGCGACAAGATCGTCCCCGAGGCGCTGGTCTCGCGCCCCGACGTGGCCCTGCTCGACATCGAACTGCCGGGCATGAGCGGCCTGGACGCGGCCGCCGCCCTGCGCGAGGAGGTCCCGGACTGCCGGGTCCTGATCCTCACCACGTTCGGCCGCCCCGGCTATCTGCGCCGCGCGATGGAGGCCGGCGCGGCCGGGTTCCTCGTGAAGGACGGCCCGGTCGAGGACCTCGCGGAGGCGATCCGCCGGGTGCTGCGCGGCGAGACGGTCATCGACCCGGCGCTCGCGGCCGCCGCCCTCAGCGCGGGCCCGAGCCCGCTGACCGCCCGCGAACGCGACGTCCTGAACGCCTCGGTGGACGGCGCGACGGTCTCCGACATCGCGGGCAAGCTGCACCTGTCGGAGTCGACGGTGCGCAACTACCTGTCGTCCGCGATCGGCAAGACGGGCACCCGCAACCGCATGGAGGCGGTGCGGTCGGCTCGCCAGCAGGGCTGGCTGTAGACCTCAGCGCTTGACGGGGCTCGCGGCCCGGGGCAGCCACACCAGGGCGAGTACGACGCTGCCGAGCAGTACGAATCCGCCGACGCGGAAGGCGAGCGCGTACCCGGCGGTGAGGGATTCGGCGCTCTGGACGATCCCTGTCCTGGACGCGGCCACCGTGGACAGCACGGCGAGCCCGAGCGCCCCGCCCATCGTGCGGGACGTGTTGATGAGCCCCGACACGAGCCCGGCCTCGCTGGGAGCGGCGCCCGAAGTGGCCAGCGCGGCAAGGGGAGTCGTGGCGAGCCCGGCGCCGGTCATCATCAGGATGCCGGGCACGAGGATGGACATCCAGTACGGATCGTCCGCCCGCATCATGGACTGCCACCCGAACCCGGCCGCGGTCACCAGGACACCCAGCACGGTCAGGTTCCGCGCGCCGGTCAGGGGCATGATGCGCGGCGCCAGCTTCGAGCCGACGACGACGCTGAGCGAACTGGGAATGAGCGCGAGCCCGGCGCCCAGCGGGGTGTAGCCGAGCACGTTCTGGGCGTACAGCGTCATGAAGAACCAGGTGCAGAACATCGCGGAGCCGCACACGAACATCACGGCGTTGGCGGCGGAGACGGCCCGCAGCCGGAACAGGCGCAGCGGCATGAGGGGCGCGGCGGTGCGGGCTTCGACGAGGAGGAAGACGAGCAGCAGCGTCACGCCGCCGATGAGCGGGGCGAGGGTCTCGACGGCACCCCACCCCGACTGTTCCGTCTGGACGATGCCGTACGAGAGGGTGGCGAGGCCCGCCGTGACGAGGACGGCGCCGGGCAGGTCGAGCCGGTGGCGCTGCCCGGCCCGGGACTCGGTGATCCAGAGTGCGGCGCCGAGCAGCACGAGGGCGCCGACGGGCACGTTGATGAGGAGCACCCAGCGCCACGACAGGGCGTCGGTGAGCACGCCCCCGACGAGCCCGCCCGCCGCACCGCCGCCCGCGCCGACGGCGGCCCAGGTCCCTATGGCCCGGGTGCGGGCGGCGCCCTCGGGGACGGCGGCGGTCAGGATGGTGAGGGTGGCGGGCGCGAGCACGGCCGCCCCGAGTCCCTGCGCGGCCCGGGCCACCAACAACTGCCAGCCCTCCTGCGCGAGCCCCCCGCCGAGACTGGCCGCGGTGAAGAGCCCGAGCCCTACGAGGAACATCCGCTTGCGCCCGTACAGGTCGCCCGCGCGACCGCCCAGCAGCATGAACCCGGCGAAGGCGATGGCGTACGCGTTGACCACCCACTGCAGCCCGCCGGCGCTCATGCCGAGGCCGGTGCGCATGGAGGGAAGGGCCACGTTGACGACGGACACGTCGAGCACGACGAGGAATTGGCCCGCACAGGCGGCGAGAACGACCGGCCAGGTGCGGGGGGTTCGGGTGGGGGCGGATATGTGGGTGTCAGCGGGGGCTTGGGACATGCGGGTCATGGTCGCATGGGCCGGGTGCCCGTTACACGCTTTTCCCCCACCCCGCCCCTTCCCGCTGTGACACCCTGCGGCTCCGCCGCCTGGCCTCCGGGGGTGAAGGACCCTGGGGTTCCGCCCCAGACCCCGTATCGCGCCTTAAGGGCGCTCGTCCTCAAACGCCGGACGGGCTAAAGATGCCGGTGCTGGCCAGGGCCAGCGCTGCTAGGGGCGCGGGGAACTGCGCGACCAGCCCCGCACGGTCCGCAGCCGAACGACACGCGCACTCAGCCCCCCACCCCCGGAGGGTCTCGGGAAGGGGCGGGGTGGGGAAGGCTACCGGCGTAGCAGCGTCACCACCGCCGCCCCGCCCAGCCCGATGTTGTGCGCGAGCCCCACCCGTGCCCCCGGCAC
>NZ_LGDD01000012.1 GCF_001279695.1 Streptomyces sp. WM6378 | reverse complement strand
GTCGCGTTCCCCGCGCTCACCGCCGCCGCCGGACAGACCTCACCCGCCGGCGTCCCCCTCCTGCACGCGGTATCCACCCCCGCAGAGCCGTCCGATACGCGACAGCCCGACGCCCCGAACAGCCCCAGCCCCAGCCCCAGCCCCGAGCAGGAACCTTCAGGCAACAGCGCAGAGGGCACGGTCGATCTGCACGCGCCCGAGATCCAGGTCCTCGGCAAGGTGGCCGTCACCGGGGTCCAGGCCTCCGGCCACGGCCACCGCCTGGCCCTGCTCGCCGCCCTCATCTACTTCCAGCCCGGCCGCAGCGCCGAAGACCTGTGCGAAGCCATGGACCCGAAGAAGCCGTGGAGCAAGGCCACCCTGCAGGCGCGGATCTCCGAACTCCGCAACCGGCTCGGCCAGGACCCCGACGGCAACCCGTACCTGCCGCGCGACCGCAGCGGCGGCTACCGCTTCTCCCCCAAGGTCCGCTGCGACTGGAACCGCTTCACCCAGCTCGCCGAACGCGGACTGGCCAAGGGCGCCCCCACCGGCCTCCCCGACCTCGAAGCCGCCCTCGCCCTGGTCCGCGGACGCCCCTTCGGCGGAACCGACCACATCTGGGCCACCGCCCGCATCCAGGAAATGACCACCAAGGTCACCGACGTCGCCCACACCGTGGCAACCTGGCAACGCACCGCGGCCCGCCCCGACCTGCCGGCCGCCCGCCGCGCCGTGATCGCCGCACTCGACGTCGACGACAGTGCAGAACTGATCTATCAGGACTGGATGCTGATTGACGATCAAGCAGGCAACCGGCCCGGCGTCCTGCAAGCCATCGAGACCCTGCAATCCGTCAACCGCCGCCTGAACGTCTCCATGGAACCCGGCACCGAGCGCACCATCGAAGCAATCATGAAGCGCGGTACGCAGGCCCAAGGCCTATGATCCCCCCCTGCGCACCGCCCCTGTGCGCAGTCAGCTCACGGCGGCGAGATCACGGCGGGTGTAGGCGAGGAGCTCGCTCAGCGCTGCCTCGTTCGAGGCCGGCCGCCGGGTCCGCCAGCCGATCACGGTTTCCCGGACCGTGGCGCACACGGTGCGCGCCTGCACAGTGAGCCGGTCGGACAACTCGCCCACCGCGGCGCCGTCCGCGTCGAAGGGGCCAGTGATGACAATCGGCCCGTACAGCAGGTAGGGCAGTTCGATCTTCCGCCAACCACAGGCCAAAGCCCATACAGCCAGGTTCGGGCTGAGCCCGTCCGTGCTGCCGGTCGCGGGAACGTGCAGCACCGTGCCGCGGTGGTAGTAGGCGGCCTCCGCGCTCCCGCCCACCGCGCTGCGGATCTGCGCATACTGCGCACCCGCATCATCAGCGGGAAGGTCCAGCGCCGTCAGCTGTGCACCCTCGTCGACAAGCCAGGCCCTCACCACGTCGTCTCTCCCCTGGTCCCCCGCTCCGGCAGGTGCTGCGCGCACCACGTCTGAGGGCCGGCCGGCGATGACGGGGGACACCACCGACCGGCTTGTCTTCACCCTAGGCTGCGCACCCGCCCCCCGGTGCGCAGTTCAGTACACCGATCACACAGTGCGCCGCAGTGCGCAGCCGCACCGTCGCGTGATGCGCACCAGTGGGCCTCCGCCAACTTGAAGTCGCAGGTCAAAGGGCTGGTGTGCCTCGTGCTCGGGGGACTCACGCAGCTCATGAGCGACTGTCTGCGCAGTAGATCGTTCGTCAGGAGTTGCTCTCGTTGGAGGAGACACCGACGGCGGGGTAAAGGAATTCGTCCTGAGGCACCTGTGCGAATACGGTGGCGCGATGGTGCACGTGCGGGAGATGGATGCGGCCGACGTCGAGGCCGTTTCGACGATCCGAGTCCGAGGATGGCAGGCGGCGTACGCCGGCATCGTTCCCCAGACGTATTTGGATGCGATGACGGTGGAAGGCGATGCCAGTCAACGGCGGCAGTCGGTTTCTCAACTCGGACGACAGTCACGAGATCTTGTGGCGCTCGGTGACCGTGGCCCGGTGGGGTGGATCTGCTTCGGGCCGTATCGAGGTGAAGTGCCTGGTCTGGAACCGGTCGGTGAGGTCTACGCCCTGTACATCTCGCCGGATCTGATCGGCCAAGGCATCGGCCGGAGGCTCCTGGAGGAGGCCCACGCGCAGATGAAGAGTCTGGGCTTCGAAGTGTCGGCCTTGTGGGTTCTCTCTGGCAACCAACGAGGTCGGCGTTTCTACGAGCGGTCTGGCTATCAAGCCGACGGTGCTACTCAGGACGACCCCTACGACGAGATCACGCTCACTGAGTATCGCTACCAGCGTGTGCTCTGAGTTCAGCGGCAACGGGTGATCCTGGTCAGCTCGAAGACCGCTGTCTCTCGTTCCAAATGGTCAGCTTGCTGATTCTCGCTCGCAGCAGTTCGGTAGCCTTCTACGATCCGGTGCATGCTGGATCCCGAGCTGCTGGAACGGATCACCGCGCGACGCGCGGAACTGGATGAACTCGAAGATCAGCTGGCCAAACAGCTGGCGGAAGTGCCGGCCGAGCGGGACGAACTCGCCGTCGCTGTCAGCCCGGTACGCCGGGAATTGGTCCTGCTGCCAGGCCTCCTCGTACGCCGGGGTGCCTAGGAGGGCGGGGATGGACCATCCCGCGCAGATGAGAGCCGACGTAGCCGCCTGCTCGCACAGTACGAGCCGGAACATCCAGCCCGACAGGCGGTCTGCCACGCTGCCCCTCTCCTGGGCCATGGTCAGCAGATGCGCCGGGCCGGCAAGGGGGCGCACGTCCAGGGCACGGTGGTCGCCGGAATTCACGACGCGGTCATGTCGTGCTGGAGCTGCCGGTACACGGGCTCTCCCGAGGCAGACCCTGCCTGACGACCTGTTTCAGGGCGCCGTCCAGGCGCGGCGCCTGGACGGCGAGGAGTCCGATCAGCTCGTCCCGCCAGCGGCGGACGGTCGACTCGGACACGTCGTTGCCGCCGGCCATGTCGGCCAGGCGCTGGTCATGGCGCAGTACGGCCAGGACGATCACCGCGATCTTCCCCGGCAGCAGGATCCGCCACCTGGACCGAATCGCCTTCAGATGGCGCCTGAGCAGATCGGCGAGGTGGTTGACGGTGCGCGTGGACAGCGGCAGACGGCACTGGTAGACAAGCGGGCAGGTGTCCTCGGTGCGCTCTTTCGTATTCGCCACACAAATCCAACGGCCGCCGGGGGCACGGCGGTTACGCTCGCCGCGCTTCCTCAGAGGCACGACAAGCTACTGGATGCTCCAGCGGTGCGGATGCTCGGGCTGGTTAGGACAGGCGAATACGTTGAGCTCACCCCAGCGGCCCACGGTGACCTCCGTGGGAGTGGCACAACGGTGAGTGGGCTGGTCCTGGTCCTCCAGCGGTTTCCAGCTGCCGCTGCCGCCGTCCCATTCCGAGCTGTCGATGGTCAGCAGCAGGTGCATCGGTGTCGTGCAGGTCAGACAATCCATGGGATACGGGTCGGTCGCGTGCCAGGAGGCGAAGCCGCCCACGCGCCAGCCTGGCGGGATGGACAAGTCGTACTGGTAGCCGAGCGGCTCTGTCGTGCTTTCGTCCGCCGACCGCTCAGCTTCCTCTTCAAGGGCTTCCTCCCAAGCGTCGATCCGGGCGCACAGGTTCTCCGGCAGAAGGCCGGCAAACGGGAAGGTGACCACCTGCTCCGGGTGCAGCACACAGGGCTCGGGCACGAAGCCGTCGGCCCCGACGACCAGCGGCTGCGGCGGCGCGGTCAGCACCTCGCCGACCTCCCACGACCGCCGCCAGCGCAGGTGCAGCTCCAGGTCATACCGGCCCGGACCGTGCGCGTTGAAGGGACACCAGAACACTTGAAGTAGATCGCAGTCGGCCGGCCCCGCCGGCAGGTCTGGCACATCCCGCCGGTACAGCTGCGCGAGGCCGATCATCGGCAACGGGTCGGTCTCGGATGCCCCGGGGATCCGGTGCTCCCGGTGCAGTTCGTCCAGGAACTTCCGTTCCTCATCCGTCGGGCCGGGAGCCTGCTCGCGGGCCCATGCGGAAGCCAGAACCTGCCGATAGCGACGGATGTCAGCCGGGCGTCGACCACGCCCACGGCCGTGTGCCTCACCACACACCGGCCAAGGCTCGTCCGCCGGCCACAGCAGCGGACCGCCCACGGAACTGGCCGAAAGGTCTGGCCTGCCCGGCCGCGGATGGAGCCGAGTTGTCGTCCCCCGAAAGGCGGCCAGTTCCGGGAAGAGCGCCTCGACATCAAGAGGGCGCGCGGGCGTGGTCCTCGTCATGGACGCGACCTTAGACGCCTGAAAGCTCCGGTCACCGAGCACCCCCGGCAGCTTTCACCCCAGCACCGGCGCTGTAAGACCCCGTTCTCGCGAAACAGAGCCAATCAGGCGGCTGCGTCACCGCTCATAGGCGGGTGGTGAACTGGCCGTCGGGCATTTTCCGCAGCCAGCCGCGGTCAGTCAGTCTGACCAGCTTCCCCCGCAGCGGTTCCAGCTTGGACCGCACGCTGACGTCCACTCCCAGCATCTCGCCGACCTGCCGAGTCATAACCGGTCCGCCGGCCTGTCGCACGGCGGCGAGGATGCGCTGGTAGTCCGGCGGGAGCATGGTCTCCTCCACGCCCGGCTCGCGGTGCGGGATCAGCATCACCGCTCGGCCGCCCACCTGCCCGGGAGCCGGCACAGTCGAGGCGCGTTCGTCGACGAGCTGCTCGCTCACCCGCTCAAAGACACGTTCGGCGACTACGAGTTCGTCCCGCTCGGCCCGCACCTTGACCAGCTGCTCTTCGAGTTCGTCCAGTTCCACACGTCGTGCGGTGATCCGTTCCAGCAGCTCGGGATCCAGCATCCACAGGATCGTAGAAGGCCGTCCGGCCGCAGCGGGCAAGAACTGGCGAACCATCCGCCCGCCCCGCCAGACGATCTTCTCCGCAGACTGACGCCCACGACCAGCATGAGCACCCCGACAGACCGACACCCCAGCCCTTTGGCCAGCGACTTCAAGTTGGCGGAGGCTCAGTGCTGTGCCATCAGCAGGTTGAACGTGGTCATGGGACCATCCCCGCGTGCGCGGGGATGATCCGTCGTCGCCGTGCGCCGCCGAGTGCCGGGCCGTCTGGTCAATTCGTCTGCGCGCGGCGACCGCTGATGTGCGAGGGTGACTTGCCCGGTTCTTGACGTTCTAGGCCGTGTCCGGTGAATCGTTCAGGACATGGCTAACCTTCTTCCGTGGACCCCTACTTCGATCCGGTGCCTCTGCTCGACGATGCGCGCGGAGCATTCCTGGGGCAGTGGTCGGAGCGGAAGTGGCTCAACGTGCCCGGACCGTTCTACGGGGCCGACACCGACAACTGCGGCACGGGCCGTATCCACGCCCCTGGGCTCGTGCTCTACGAGGCCGATTACTTCACCGAGTACGTGTACCGGCAGCCCCGGACGCCGGAGGAGCTTCAGCGGCTGGTCGACGCAGCGGAGGCTGAGGCATTTTCTGGCTACGGCTGCGATGGTGACACCCACTGGACGCCGGCAGCGGTCCGGGAATGGTGGCACGACCGAGGGCGGATCAGGGAGTACCTGGCGAACCGGCGAGCTGACTGGGAGGCCGACGACGCGAAAGCAGGGCAAGGGGTGGCCGCCGCTGCCCTGAAGTACGCCGCATATGTCGACGGCGAGCTGGCATCGCACCTCCGCGTCTATCTCTTCTGGCTTGAGGAGCGGCGCTCTCCCACCGTTGCGGACCGACTGCCGCAGCTCTGAGCTGCGGTGACGCATCAGTCGCGGAGCCAGAGACGGATCGCGGCGACGGTCACGGTGCCGCGGAAGACGTAGGCGCGCTTGTCGTAGCGCGTCGCCACGGCGCGGAAGCCCTTCATCCTGTTGATCAGGCGCTCGACCTCGTTGCGGCGCTTGTACACGGCCCGATCGAAGGCGGGTGGACGGCCGCCTGCTGAGCCGCGGGCCAGCCGGTGGCCCGCCTGATCCTTCTTCTCCGGGATGCTGTGCGGGATTTGGCGTCTGCGCAGGTAGATCCGTATGCGACGGCAGCTGTAGGCCTTATCCGCGCTCAGTGCCTCCGGGCGCGTGCGGGGGTGGCCGCCACCCCGGCGGGGAACTCGGACCTCGGCCATGACCTGCTCGAACATGCTCCCGTCGTGGGCTTGGCCGGGAGTGATGAGCAGGCCAAGTGGGCGGCGACGGCCTTCGCCGGCCAGGTGAATCTTGCTCGTCAGGCCACCGCGGGATCGTCCGAGTCCCTCATCGGCGCGGTGGCGGGCCGGGACTGCCCCTTTTTTGAGCCGTTGGTCGGGGCGGCCTTCCTTGCTCCTGCGGCGTGCTGATGGGCCCGGCAGGTGGTTGAGTCGACGCTGACCTGGCTCCAGTCCAGATGGCCCTCCGCGTCGGTATGGGCCTGGACGGCCTTCAGGATCCTGTCCCAGGTCCCGTCCGCCGACCAGCGACGATGGCGTTCATAGACGGTCTTCCACTTCCCGTAGCGCACGGGCAGATCCCGCCAGGGGACGCCCGCGCGCTCGCGGAAGTAGATGCCGTTCAGCACACGACGGTGGTCACTCCACTGCCGGCCCCGGCCACCGTTGGCGGGCAGGTGCGGCAAGAGCCTCGCCCGCTCCTCGTTCGTCAGATCGCCACGTCCCACGCCACCCAAACGATCAAGGAAGGCGGTCCAGTTCCAAGATCGAATGACGATTCACCGGACACGGCCTAGTGGTGGGGCTGAGGGCACGGGCGGCGCTGACGGACCAGATGCTCAGGAATTGGGAGTTGCGGGGTAGCGGATGCGGCGTGGGCGTCAGCCTGGCTGACCGAGGCGCTTGGGACCCGTTGGCGTGTTGTGGGCCGTTAGCCTGTCGGTATGTCAGAGCATGTCATGCCCGGTCGTACGGACGGCCTGATCGCCCTGGGTTTCGCGGACGTTCTGTGGGGCGATCTGACGGCCGGCAGTGCGGTGCCGACGGCTTCTGGGGCATTCACCCGCTCTCCTGCCCATGCTGGGGCGGGGTACGTCCTGCTCGGCAGTCATGTGGTCGCGACGGTGAGGGCGAACGGCGGTCAGTGGTGTGTTGCGGAGGCCCGGGTGCGCCAGGCGGCCGCGGACCTGAACGCGGTGGGGATGGACCGGCAGGACCTGGTCCGCATCGGCCCCTTCCGCGGGACACCGCGACAGGAGTGCCACGGGGAATCACCGCTGCGCTGGCGCCAGCGCATCACGCGAGAACTCCAGATGCCGGGTGGCCCCGAGCCGGCAGCACGACGTGACGAGGTCCGACTGCACCATCTCGCGGGGATCGACTGGCGACAGATACTCGCGGAGCGCACCCCCGACGGGGCGCAGCGGACGTGGTGGCTGCCGCGTGCTGTGGTCAGGCTGCTGGATGCGGCCGAGCACGCCGAAACGCAGTGGGCCAAAGCCGCGCGGACCCGCCAGACGAGCGCAGCCGTCACCGAGCCACGCTTATACCCCCGGCAAGCCCGAAACGCCGGTGGTCGGCAGGCGGCGAGCCCCGCCGGCCCCACCGGCGCACTGCGCCCGTATAGCAAGGAGCTGGAAGGGCAGCTGTACTCGGTGCTGAGCAGGAAGCCCGGTATCTCCCGCAGGGTGGCCGGGTGGGCGTGCGCTGTCTGCCGCACTGCGCCCGCCACGGTCCTTGACCACTGCCACGAACACGGATACGTCCGGGCCCCCGTCTGCCAGTCCTGCAACACACAAGAACGTCCCGACCACCTGTACAGCAATGACATCCGCGTGGCCGGCCGCTACACCCGTCTCTTCCACACCGGCGGTGTCGACTGGCTCCGTCACTGGCACCGCTGTCCCGGCTGCCGCGCCCGCACCACGCTGCCCCTGCCACACCTCGCCGCATGGACCGCCCACACAGCCTGCCGTTCGCTGCGCCCTACCCACCGTGACCCCCGCGGCTCCCGTGGGCGCAAGCCCTGCGGTGTGCTGCGGGTGTCCTGGACGGGCAGCCAGCAGGCGCCCCGGTCCTGCCTGTTCACGGTCGCCGTCGACTTCTGCCCCTCCGGCGAGCACCGCGTCCTGGCACAAGTCCCCTACCGCGAAGCCGCCGAGCGGTTTCGCACCTGGCTGGCCGAGACGGCCCCTGCCGTGGCCGCCGCGGCCGGTCCCGACCGCCTGGACGGCCTCCCCGAACGGCCCCGGCCCGTCATCGCGGACACCAACGGCGAAGGCCAGGCACTGTTCTGAGCCAGCACAGGCGCTCGCCCGGCAGCCCTGGAAGACTCGCTGGGGACTGCCGGGCAGAATCAGCGCGGCGCGACCGAGTCAGCCAGATCTGGCCCCAGCGCCTGGAGCGCGCGGACTACGCCACCGACCGGGCCCGGCGCCCGTACCAGCTGGCCGAGCCGGAAAAACCGGCTGGTGGTACGGGAGTTGGAGACAGGGCGGGAGAACACGCTGGCCGAGCGTCAGCAGCCGCAGGACGGCCGTGGATGCCTTCGACCTTCCGGTGATCGAAGAGCTGAGGATGGCAGACCGGCCGGTCCAGCTGGACTGCATCGCGGCCGATGCCGCCGTACGCCTTTGCTGCGTGCGATCGACCGTGGCGCCTGCGATATCAGGTCCGTGCTCGTCAGCGGCGGGGCGGACCTGCGGCTCACACCCGCTGACTTACCCATAGGGTCGGGTACGTCCTGGTGGTTGAGGTACAGCCGAAAGTCCCCGTGATTCGGCTGGTACGGCTCCATGCCGGTCTGACGGCACGGAGCCGTCCTACGCCCTTAGCTCTCGGGCCAGTTGTGGTAGGTGAGGCCTCCGGGCTGCGTGAGGCTGCCGGCCAGGCCGATGGCAGGGTAGGGAATCAGCTCGGCGGGCAGGTCGTGCTCGGCGAACCATTCCAGGGCCAGGCACTTGTCGGTTTCCCGGTTGACCACGTCGCCGGCGTACTTCGTCGTCTCGAAGAAGAAGCCGAGGCGGTCGGGTGTGCCGTCGCCCTGGTGGTGGATGACGGTGTGCCGGAGCGTCATGGTCTCCGGGTCGGCTTCGAGGCCGGTCTCCTCGCACAGTTCGCGGGCGGCCGCCTGGGCCGGGGTCTCGTTCTGCCCACGCTCGAGCTTGCCCGAGGGCAGGTGCCACTGGCCGTATCCGTAGGGGCCGCCGCGCTGTGAGAGGAGGATTTCCTGTCCGTTGCGGACGATGACGTGGACGTCCGTGATCGGGGCGGTGATGGTGGAAGTGCTGTCGCTCATGGTCTCGGATTCTCTAACTCGGCTGGGGAGCGGTCGGGTTGACGGTATCGCCCGGGGCGGGTGTGGCGCGGGCGATTGCCTGGGCGACGCCTTCAGGGGTGAGGTGCGTGGTGTCGATCGTCACGGTGGGGTAGCCGAGGTGGGTGAGGAGGGGGATGGCTTCCTGGTAGAGCTCCAGCTCGCGCAGAGTGCTCTTGGGGTCGGCCTCGAAGCGGTGCTTGGTTCCGCGCTTCTCCAGGCGGGCCAGGACTGTGTTGGGGTCGGCGAGGAGGATGACCGCAAGGTCGGGGACGGCCAGGTGCTGGTTGATGGTGAGCAGGTAGTCGATGCTCAGCCCGTCGAGGCGCTGCAGGACCAGGGTGGAGGGCAGGTAACGGTCCAGCAGGACGGTGTGGCCGACGTCGAGGTGTGGCTGTATTTCGGTGTCAAGCTGGTGGAAGCGGTCGGCTGCGACGGCCAGGGCGAGGGAGCAGCCCCGCATCTCGTTGGCCATGTGGCGCACGGTGGTTCCGAACCGGTTGGGTGAGGGCTGGGTGGTGGTGTGCACGGTGTGGCCGGCGGCGGTGAGCAGGGGTGTTGTGTGCTGGATGGTGGTGGATTTGCCGGTGCCGCCGGGGCCGTCCACGGTGATGAACAGGGCCCTATTCATGTGGCGGCCTGCGGGGTGTGGGTGCGCTGGTACTGCTCGCGCATCAGGTCGACCAGGTGCTGGTCGAGTTCGGGCAGCGGAACGTCGCCGAACTGGAGGCCGGTGGTGAACTGGTACTCGTCGCGGCCGCGCATCGCTTCGTCGGCGCCCTGGCAGGTGAGGTCGAGGTCGCTGTAGGACTGCATCTGCTGGGGGTTGTAGCCCTGGTTGACGAGGTCGTCCCAGATGGGTGAGCCGGGGTAGGGGCGGAAGGTGAAGACGCTGGCGCGGAAGGTCCCCGGCATCTGGTCGGAGAGGTTCCACAGGTCGCGGATGTGCTGGATCGTCGCGGCGATGTCGCTGCGGCTCTCGCCGGGGTAGCCCAGGATGAAGTAGCCCTTGACGCTGATCCCGTGGGCCAGCAGGCGGCGGGTGACCGTGAGGGTCATGTCGGCGGTGATCCGTTTGTCCATCGCCTTCAGGATCCGGTCCGAGCCGGATTCGATGCCGAGGGCGACCTCGCGCAGCCCGTTGCGGGCGAGGGTGTCGAGCATGGCGTCGTCCTCGCGGGCCAGGACGTTGATGCGGCCGGTGGCGTCCCACACGTATCGTTCGCCGACCCGGGCCTGGGTGAAGACGTCCATGGCCGGGTGGATGACGCGGCGCAGGCCGAGGAACAGGTCGTCGACGGCGCGGAACGCGGTGACGCCGTACGCGTCGTGGAGGGCGTCCATCTCGGCCAGGATGTTGAGCGGGTTGCGGGTGCGGATGGTGACTTCGGGGTTCATGCTCGCTGCGGCTCCGCAGAACCCGCACTCGTACGGGCAGCCGCGCGAGCAGACCAGGTTGGCTTCCAGGCGGCCGTCGTCGGCCCGGTAGGGGTCCTGGGGCAGGAAGGACCGGTCGACGAAGGGGAGGTCGTTGATGTCGGGAGCCAGCCAGCGGGCGGACGTTTTCGGGTCGGGGATGCCGCAGGCCGTGGTGTTGAGCAGCCGGTCGCGCCACATGACCTTGGGCAACTCGGCGCGGCGGCCGACGTCCTGAAGGAGGGTGGCGACCCGGGTCTCGCCCTCGCCGAGGATCAGCGCGGCCAGGCTGCGGAACCGGTCGTCACGCAGCACCATCTCCGGGGCCGCCTTGGCGTGGTGGCCGCCCGCCATGACCAGGACGGCGGGGTCCAGGAGTGAGGCGATGCGCGCCGATATGGCGTAGGTGGGGGCCAGCAGGTTGAAGCCAGCCCACCGCGGCCGTGCCGCGTTGATGAGGGCCGCGGTCTGTTCGATCCCCAGCCCGTGGGCTTCGGCGTCGAGGACCCCGGTGTTGAAGCCCTGCGTCTTGGCGTAGGTGGCGATGTAGCCCAGGCCCAGGACCGGCAGCGTGTAGTCATTGACCCGCGGCCGCAGGCTGTAGTCGCGCAGGGGCGCATTCACGAATACGGCGTCCAGCGGCCGGGCCGGGTTGGCGCCGGCGATGAGGTCGAGCGGGTCAGTTCGCGGTAACTCCGTGCTCTGTGTGCTCTGTGGCGCGGGCATGAGCCCCCCAGGTGAGTGTGGTCAGGGTGAGGGTGTGCAGGTGGTGCGCCGTGGGTCCGGCAAGTTCCAGCCAGTGCCGGCCGAACTGCTTGTCGCCATCGGGCCAGGGGTGGTCGGGGGCGATGCGGGCCGCCCAGGTGCGCACGGCGAGGTCGTTGTGCGGGTAGACGCTGAAGTCGCCGGTGAAGTCGGCGGCGGCGGCCGCGGCCGTCCACGGGCCGATCCCCGGGACAGCGGTCAGCGCCGCTACGAGATCGGCGGGCGACATGGATGCCCAGGACTGGCCGTGCTCCAGGTAGGCGGTGGCGGCCGCGCGGAGCTTGGGGCGGTGGAATTTCGCGCCGACCGACTCGAACGCTGTGTCGGTCAGGTGCAGGACCTGGTCGGGGGTGGGGGCAACCGACAGGGATCCGTGCGGTGCGGCGACGGGGGTTCCGTGGGTGCTGCACCAGCGGCGGTAGACCTTGCGGGCCTGGTCGGCGCGGACGACCTGGCGCAGGATCGCGGTGGTCACCGCGTCCCACAGACACGGGTTGGCCAGCCGGTGCGTCTGCCCGAGCCGGCGCAACGCAGCAGCGAGGGCGTCCGGCACCCGGTCAGGCAGGTCGCGCGCATCGGTCACGAGGACGCGGGGCTTGGCGTCCTCGCCGCCTTCGACACAGCGCGCCTCCAGCCCGACGGCAGTCCACGCAAGGGCCCACAGGCCGCTGCCACTGCGCACGGCGCGGACCGGGACGTCGGTGTCGGAATAATGCCAGGCCGGGTGATCGAGCGTCAGAATGGTGCTCACGGTGTGCTCCTCGCCGGTGATGCGGATGGTGCGCCCATGGTGTCGCGTGAGCGGGCGGGCGGTGACCGCCTCTTCCATACCGGCCGGCGGCGCATCACCCGATCACTCCTGGGACCCTGAGCTCGCGGCGCATGGCGCGGTACTCGTCCAGACGAGCCGGCCGGGACTGCTGCGGCGCCTCCCCTGATCCAGGAGTGCCACGGCGACCGGGGGAAGCAGCAAGCCGTTCAAAGCGAATCGTCTCCGTCCGGATGTGGGGTGATCGTGCCGATAACAGGGCTTGCGGAACGTGCGTGCGCCAACCGGAAGGCCTTCCGGGCCTGCCGCAGCAGGTCGATGCTCTGGCCTTGCGGCAAGGCCGCATCGAGCACCTTCTTGAGGAGGTGCTGCTGCCTGGCGCCCTTGTCCAGCCCCGCGCAATAGACCGTGTGATCGCTCTCCACCATGTAGAGGTGGAGGACTCCCGGCAGGAGCAGGGCGCTGACCCTCCAGTACGGCACGAGCGCCGAGCGGTCCAGCGGTACGACCCGGACGCAGACGGCTCCCGCCTCGGACAGGTCGGCCAGGTGGCCGAGTTGCTCGGCCATGACCTGCCACCCTCCGACGGGACGCATCAGGATCGCCTCGTCGAGCAGGACCCTGACGCGCCGGTCATGGCGCACCGGGAGCGACCGGTCCAGGCAGCACGCCCGGAACTCAGCCCGGTGCGCCGGGAATTGGTCCTGCTGCCAGGCCTCCTCGTACGCCAGGGTGCGTAGGAGGGCGGGCATGGACCATCCCGAGCAGATGAGAGCCGACGTAGCCGCCTGCTCGCACAGTGCGAGCCGGAACATCCAGCCCGGCAGGCGGTCTGCCACGCTGCCGCTCTCCTGGGCCATGGTCAGCAGATGCGCCAGGCCGGCAAGAGGGCGCACGTCCAGGGCACGGTGTTCGCCGGAATTCACGACGCGGTCTTGTCGTGCTGGAGCTGCCGGCACACGGGCTCTCCCGAGGCAGAGGAGTTTTTGACGGAACATCAGGGGCGGGGGCGCGGCGGCGGTGGGCTGGCTGGTCTCGCCCTGGGGGTCATGACTGCTGCCGCCGGCGCGGGTGTTGGCGGCAGCGGACGATGAATCCGCGCGGTTCTGCCTGTGGGGTGACCAGGCCGCCCGCGGCCAGCTCGATCAGGGCGTCACCGATGTCGAGCCGGTTGTATCGGACTGCGAGGCACGCGGCGACGTCGCTGGGGGTGAGCAGTTCCCCGGGCCGCAGGATGTCGTTGTAGATCATGACGCGGAGGGTCCGCGCGGCGGCCTGGGCCGATGCGGTCGGCACGGGCGGGGAGAAACCCCACTGACGGACCGGGGCGACAACACGGCCCGCCACGCCGTCGGCGACGACTCCGGCCGCGTGCAGCTCACGCAGCGCCTGGTCCACAGCGATCTCCGGTACCCCGAGGTCGCGAGCAAGGACGGCTCCATCAGGTACCGGACGCCCGATGGGCAGGTCGCAGCGGCGGATCTGGCGCAGCAGGACGCGGCTGACGACACTGAATGCCAAAGTGGTGCTCACGCTGCACCACCGGGCGTTGCGGGGCGTATGTGGCGGACGGTCACCGCTCGGCCTTCCCGGTCACGACCCACGTGCGGAAGAAATCGGCGCTGTAAGTGGGGGTGAGCAGGCCCTCGCGGGACAGCTCTGCAAATGCGTTGGTGACATCGGCCGTGGACACGCCTAAGGTGCGCGCGATCCGCGACGCGAACAGGCGTTGGCCTCGGTGGAGCGCGCCGTGCTGGATGCGGTCACGGATGCGCTTGGTGACTGGCGTCGCCTGCCGTCCGTGAAGCTGATGCTGCTCGTCGAGCATGCCCGTGTCCTTCCGGTCATCGAACCCGCCCCAGGCCGGGGCGGGGAGGTTGTGTGCTGACCGGCCCGCCGCCACCTCGGGAGATAGAGAGCGAGGCGGCGAACCGGGCAGCTGCCGCGCCGGTGTCCGGATGAGACACCCGCGCGGCGGGCACGGAGCAGGTAAGGGGGCCAGAGCTGAGCCGTAGCTCTGGTTGTCCTGCTCCATGCCGGTCCGGGGCCCTGTCAGCTCCCAGACCGTCCTTGGGGCTCTCAGGCGGCGAAGCCGCCGAGAGGGGTGGGCCGGCGAGCCGCGCAGGATGACGGTCTCCACGTGGCCCTCCTTGCCAGCCGGTGGGCCGATCTGCCGGCCGCTGGCATCGTCGAAGCCGGCGTCGCGGAGCAGATCTATCCACTCGCCGATCTCGTACGCCCAGTGGTGCACGGGCTCGCGGTTCGGGTGCGGTACGGGGCCGTGCTCGCCGTCTACAGGCGGCCGGTGCGAAAACACGAGGACACCGCCGGGCCGCAACCTCCGGTGGATCTTCGGCAGCAGCACCATGGGCGCGGTGAACCAGACGGCACCGAACCCGCTGTATATGACGTCGAACTCCTTGGTGTGGGCGTCGAGGAACGAGGCGGCGTCGTCGTGGACGAGCTTGAACAGATTGCCGTGCTGCCTCCGGGCCGCCAGGATCCGGGCTCCGGAGATGTCGACGCCGACGCAACGGCCGCCGCACGCGGCCACGACCCCAGATTCGCGCCGGATCCCACACCCAGTTCCAGGACGCGGGTCCCCCGGCCGTGCGGGATCAGCTCCAGACCCGGCCCGTGCTCGGGATGCCGGGTCCACTGAGTCCAGTGGAACCTCCCCTCGTCCCGGGCCCACAGCAGATGCCTGCCATCCACGGCGTAGGCGTCCCAGGACGCCTCCTCACTGGCGTAACCGTCGTAGCACGCCGGGCCTTGGCCCTCGGGCTCTGTCGCGCTCACCGGGCCCATTCCCTTCAGAGAGTGGACTGGAACGACGACGTCGTCGGCGCGTTGCCCGCCGTATCGGTGACGCGGCCGACGACGGCCGGTACGTCGCCGTCGTGCTGCCTGTGGGCGCGCTCGGCAAGCGGCACCCGCTGACCGGCCGGGACGTTCGGGGTCGTGCGGGCGGCGGCAGAGACCAGACGGGGCATGACATTCCGATCATTAGAGGCGGTGGGCCCGGACCAGCGCGGTCGCGCGCAGGGGAGGCCGCTCAGGCTCGGCCCAACGGACGCGCTGCTCCGGGGGTTTGTGGCCGCCTGCCGGCCGGGCCTCCGTCACGGGCATCGGGCCCTGGCAACCGGCCGGCAGGCAGAAGTCCTATACGCGGTGCTGGAGCAGTACCGCTCTGATCGACCCGTCCGACACGACGTTGTACGTGAAGACGTGCTGCCAGCCCGAGCCGAGGAGCTTGATGTCCTGCTCGTTGAGTCCGCGGTGCGGCTCGGTCGCGGCGAGCTTCTCGTGGACCGGCGTCACGATGTGCACGACGCCGTCCTTCGTGAGCCAGCGCGCCACGTCGGTCAGGAACCGGGCCCGGTCAAAGAACGCGATCGACAGGCGGCACGTCACGATGTCGAACGAGCGGGGCGCGAGGTTCGCGGGGACGGCGTCCGAGTTCGCGTCCCACACGCTGTAGCGCGGATTGTCTTTTCCCTCGGACTCCGTGCGGGCCTTGGCGATGGCGACCTCCGAGAAGTCGAAGCCAATGACGTCCATGCCCATCCCGGCGAGTGTCCGCGTCCACGGCCCGGTGCCACAGCCGATGTCGGCAACCCGCACACCGGGCTTGGTCCTTACGTGGGTCTGGAACAGGTAGACCTCCAGGTCCGACACGGGCCGGAACTGCTGGCCGTGCTGGTACGCCGTGTCCCAGTGCGCGGGTGACCGTTGCACGCTGATGTTCATGCCGCTCCGTCCATGGGTCCGCTGGCGATGAACCGGGCGAGCCGGTCGGGGTTGAATCGGCGCTGCATGTCCTCACCGGACGGGCCCCCGAACAGGTTCACGGGACCGGGCTCGGCGGGGTCGGGCACGAGCTCGGCGAGCTCCTTGCCCGGCTCGCGGCGCGGGAGCGCACTCGGCATCAACGGACTCTCCTCATCGGGCGGACAGGATCAGCGGGGTCATTCCGGCCCCGACAGCGACGACGATCAGGATCTGGGCCAACCATTGCCGCCAGCCCCAGCGGCGTTTGTCCAGGTAGCGGACCAGGGACCTCATGCGGCGGCCGACTCGGGATGGACGAGCGCGGTGAAGCACTGCCGCTCGTGCACGAACCGCAGCTCGACCTCGTACTCCGGGTCATTGCGGCTGATGTGGCTGCGGTCGAGCACGAGCACGCCGTCGGCGAAGCCCTCGTGGAGGAGTTTGCGGGCCTTCAGCCACTGCTCGCACGCCTGCGGCGCCTGAGGGCCGCACGCGTCGACCAGTTCGTGCCACTTCCGTACCTCCCAGCCCCTGCGTGCGGCCTCGACGCGCAGCAGCGCCTGCATGGGCTTCGGGTCGACGTCGGGCAGGGTCCGCACGTAGGTGACGACTCTCCGCGGGCGCACCGACGAGCGGAAGGTGAGAGCGGGTTCGTTGAGCGCGTTCCGCAGCCGTTTCAGGAACAGCCCGGGGTCAACCGGGACGCGCGGAGCCCGCGCTGAGCGCCAGTGCCTGTCGTTGTCCTTGTCCATCCACGAGGTGTCTCGTAACGCTGCGGGTCGTGCCGGGATCGGTGACATGGGGGTGTCTCCGTAGAAGAGCGGCAGGGAAGGTTCCGGTGAGTGCCCCGGGCCTCATGATCCGAGTTGGATGGTCGGCCTTCGCGGGGGCATGGGCCACCAACCGAGCAACAGCTCCCTCCCGGGAGCCGTCCCGCTTGCGATGCCCGAGGCGCTCACCAACTACGTTGGCGCCAGAGGAACTTCACCCGCAAGCGAATCTCCACCAGATCCCTCTTGAATATTTATTGGCATATGCCATTAGCTGTAGCTCGACTGTCAGTCGGCCAACTCGCCGTGCCAGACTGAGGACTTGGGGAACGGCATGGGAAGCTCTCACCTTTATCCGGGAGACTCTCGTTCCCAGACGGGAAGCTCTCGACAGGAAGGTGCAAACGTGGCAAAGCCAGTAGGCGTGACGGCCCGCAAGGTCGAACTCGGCCTGCGCCTGCGGCAGCTCCGAACAGATTCCGGCTACACCATCGCGGAAGCTGTCGAGGAGCTAGGACTGCGTCACCTGAGCGAAGGCATGCTGCAGCGGGTCGAGAAGGGCCGCGCCGTACTGCGCTACATCGGGGACCTGAAGAACCTTGCTGAGCTCTACGGGGTGGACGACGTCGAGGTGCTCGACGGCCTCATAGAACTGCACAAGGGAGCAGCGAGTCAGGACTGGCTCACGCAGTATCGCGGCAGTCTCAAGCCGGAGATGCAGGCGTACGCAGGCATCGAAGTTGAGGCCGTCACTCTGCGCCTGTACCACCCCACGCTGGTACCTGGGATTCTTCAGACCGAGGACTACGCCAAAGCCCTGTTCGAAGAAGTCCGGTCGATCGAAGGCTGGACGTCAGCGTCCATCGGAGCGCACGTCGAGGTGAGGAAGCGCCGAAAGGCGGAGTCCATCTTGCGACCCGATGACCCTGTCCGAGCCTGGGTGATCGTTCGGGAATCCGCGCTGCAGAGACCAGTTGGTGACGTACAGCTGATGCACGAGCAGTACGCCGAGATCACAGCACTGGCGGAGCGAGAGAACGTGCGGATTCAGGTGCTGCCCACGGCGGCCTGGACACTTCAGTTCGCCTACAACTTCACCATCCTTGACCTGGGCAAGACGTTGCCCGCCACCGTTCAGGTCGACAGCGCATGGGGTGCCATCTCCATGTCCGATAAACCGTCCGAGGTCACCAGGTTCGGAGAGATTTTCCAGTCCATGGCGGCCTCGGCGCACCCGCCGGAGAAGACTCCGGCGATCATGCAACGACTAGCCCGAGAGATTGAGCAGCGAAATGACTGAAGCCACGTTCACCGCGTACGACCTGGCCCCAGAAGACGTCTGGGTCAAGTCGTCCTACAGCGACCCGGGACAGAACTGCGTCGAGATTGCTGACCTGGCCTCCAGCGTCGCCGTCCGTGACTCTAAGGTGCCGGCCGGTCCGGCGTTCAGGATCGGCGCGGCCGCGTTTGCTGCATTCGTGCAGTACGCCAAGGCCTGATCCACTGTTAGTTGAGTGTGGCCCGGTTCCCCCACGGCGCATGCGGGGGATCCGGGCCACACTCGTACATCCGTACCCGAAGGTCCAAGCAGCCTACCGGCGCTACACCGGGCAGGTCAGTTCTTCGGATACAGCAACACCCGGAGTGCTACTGGCAGTTGTCTACTGCCTTTGGGGGAGGAGTGGCCGAAGGCATCTCGTGATGTTGGCTTGGCTCCTACAGTCACGCGAGTGAGTTATGTGAGCCTGATGCGGCAGCGCCCGGTTCTGGTGTTGTGGCTCGCCGAGACGCTGTCCGTGCTCGGCGACAGGATCTTCACCCTCGCGCTGGCATGGACAGCGTGGCAGAGATCGGGTGCGGTCGCGCTGGGCCTGGTCGTGGTGGTCGAGTCGGTGCCGCACCTGCTGATCGGCGCCTTCGGCCGGAAGCTGGTCGCCCGGTTCGCGTCGTTTAGCGCCCTGGCTGGGGTGGAGGCGGCGCAGATCCTCGTGGTGGGCGCGATGCCGTGGCTGTGGCCCTCCCTGGGTCTTGCCGTGTCCTGCTGGTGATCGTGCTGGCGGGGACCTGCGACGCGGTGACCGGGCCGAGTCTGTCGGCGCTGGTGCCGGGCATGGTGGACGCCGGCCGGGTGCGGCAGGTGACCGGGTTGATGGACGTCACGGGCCGGCTCACGTGGTTTGTGGGGCCGGGCTCGTCGGCGGTGCTGCTGGCGTTCATGCCCGCGGAGAAGCTGTTCCTGGTGGACGCCAGCACGTTCATGGTGTCCGCCGGAGCGTTCGCCTGGCTCGGCCGCACCGTGACGGCGGGGCTCGCACCCGCAGCAACGAGCCCGAGCGACCACGCGGAGCTGGCGTCTGAGCAGGCGGTGCCCCGGGCGCTGACCGTACTGCGGGGGCATCCGCGGATCGGATGGACGCTCGCGTTGAGTGGCGTCGGGGAGTTCTGCTCCACGGTGCTCACC
Organism: Streptomyces sp. WM6378; assembly: GCF_001279695.1. Classification (GTDB taxonomy): domain Bacteria; phylum Actinomycetota; class Actinomycetes; order Streptomycetales; family Streptomycetaceae; genus Streptomyces. Next base: position 4,855 of record NZ_LGDD01000012.1, on the reverse strand, counting down.
ATCGGCATCCCGATCTAGCTGCCCAGCCAACTGCACGCCGGGGCCGGGGCGTACGCGGTGGTGCTGTCCGCGATGGGGATCGGCGCCGTCGCCGGCAACCTGCTGACCGGCAACCTGGCCCTGCCGGGCGGTTTCCCGGGCGGGTACTGCCTGGTGTGGACGGTGCGCGGTCTGCTGCTCGCCGCGTTCGCCGTCAGCACCAGCTTCCCCCAGGTGCTGCTGCTGACGGCGACGGCCAGCGCGCTGGTGCCGCTGACCTCGATCACGCTGAATGCGGAGATCGGCAGCATGCCGGGACCTGAGCGGCTGCACCTGTTCACCGCGGACTCCATCAAGATCCACGTGGCGAGCATGTCCAGCATGCTGGTGCTGCCCGCGCTGCTGGAACGCGCCGCGTGTGGCCTTCGCGGCGGGCTACGCGCTCACCATGGCGGCCGGGCTGGTCGCCTGGGCCGCATCCCGGGGCCTGTCCCGGCCGGTGGCAGTCGAGCAGACGGACGGCGGGATCGAGCTCAGCAGGACGTGACCTCAGGTGCGGTGGGCCCGGATGACCAGGGTGCGGTGCGGGGGGGGGGCTGCCCTCGGGGCCCTGCACGAGCAGCACCGCGGTGCCGGTGAAGCCGTGCCCGTCGAGCAGGCACTGCCAGGTGCCGGCTTCGGTCGCGGAACAGGTACGCGGCGACCTGGTAGGCCACCTCCAGCACCTTCGCCGGGTTGGCGGTGACCTTGCCGTGGGCCTGGACGAACTCCAGGGCCCGCTGCGAAACCGATCCCGGCGACCACCACCCCGATCAGAATGCGGTGCGTGCGTGTCAGCTGAGTCGCCGCCACCCGCGCCCCCTCCCCTAGCCTTGTCGCCCTGCTTGCCCCGGAGCCGGAGCAACGAAGATCCGTCCACCCTGCCACGGCAGGCGCAAGTCTTCAGGCCGTTGAGGCAGGGCTCTGTGCCGCGAAGCCAAAGGAGGCCTGGTCCCCGCTTCCGGCCGCGGCCCGCCTACGTCGTCGGCGCTTCGGCGGCGCCGCCTGCGCGGATCGCCTCCAGGGTCCGGGCGTGCAGCGCCTCAAGGCCGTCCGGCGGAAGCGCCCGGGGGCTGCCGGTCAGGGTGTACCAGTCCTCCGCCTCCGTGTACTGAATGGCGAAGCGGGCCAAGTCGTCGTCGCCCAGGCTCGTGGTGAGGGTGAGGTCGCCGGTGATCACGCCGACCTCGTCCGTCATCGCCCCGCCGGGGCCTGCGATGACCCGGCCCGTGAACGACCGCGCCGCCCCGCCCGCGGCCGCGTGCTCCTGGTTTCCGTTCATGCTGTCCATCCTGCACCGCCCTCCACCCCGACGCGCACCAGGCGTTCAGGCGGCACACATGTTGAGCATCTCGGTCAGCTTGGCCTTCTCCGCCTGGGTTACGGTCAGCTTGTACGTGGCTTTCACCGCGGTCCACGACTCGGCGTACGCACACCAGTAGTCCTTCGCGGGCGGCGCCCACTGGTCCGGACTCTGATCACCCTTGGCCCGGTTGCTGGTCGCGGAGACAGCGACGAGCTGCGGGTGGGTGAGGTCGTTCGCGAACGCCTTGCGCTGCTCGGGCATCCATGAATTCGCGCCCGAGCGCCAGGCGTTGGCCAGCGGAACCGTGTGGTCGATATCCATCTTCGACGCGCTGTCCACGGTGAGGTGGTCGTAGCGGGAGACCCACTTCCCCGACACCGGCTTGCACTCGGCGTCCTTCTTCACACCGGTGCCGTCCCGGTCCAGTACGGTCTCGCGGGTGTCGCACTTGGCACCCTGCCCGATCCAGTGCTGGAACTTGTCGCGGCTGTACCCCGCCATCGAGCCCGCCGGAACCACCTTCAGCCCGGCCAGTTCCGTGCGCGCCATCGACACGGTGGGCAGGCCGGGCAACGCCTTCACACCCCCCGGTCCGCCACCCGCACCCGTCGCGCCACCGGAGACGGAGACCGACGGCGAGGCCTTCCCATCACCGGAAGACTTCTTGCCGTCCCCGCTGGAACAGCCGACCGCACCCAGCGCGATCACCACGGCCAAACCCGCTGCGGCCCACGTCTGCTGACGGCTCACCATCCACCCCACCCCTTGTAGGTACATACCGCCCGTACCCTACCCAGCCGCCTTCCGGCCGTACGCACGACCCACCCCCGCACTCCCCGGCGCACACCACCGGCCAAGCCGGAGCCGGACCACGCGGGCGGGGTCAGTGTCGCGCCCGGCGGTAGTGCCGGGCCGGGGCGTGGAAGGCCTGCCTCGGTTCCCAGCGCCAGGCGGAGGCCAAGTCGTCGGGCCCGTCCTTGATCGTCTTGACGATGCTGCAGCCCGCCATGTCGAGGTCCAGACGCGGCTCGGGCCGATGCGGGGCGTCGGGTGTGACGAACTCGAACGCCACCGCCGCGTACAGCCCCAGGGACTCGAAGACATCGAGCAGGTCGGCGACATGGGCGGATCGCGTCCGTTCGCTGCGGACCAGGTTGCCCTTGCTCTCGTTCGGCTGTTTCGTGCAGTCGACGACCTCCCAGCCCATGCCCCCTGCCTTCGGCGCTCCCACATAGGCACAGGTGCCGAACTCGGTAATCGCGACCGGCTTGCCCCATCGCTGACACCACATCAACTCCCTTGGGTGTGGATCCTTTCGAGGGACAGCTGAGCTGGGAAGATGCTGATTGACGCGTGGGCGGTGCTGTCGTGCTTCTACCGTGGCGAGGTGGAGGTGGGGTGCCATGGTGTCTTTGCCGGAGGAGCTTGAGGCGCGGGAGGCTGCGGCTCGGCGGCGTGTCGAGGAACTCCAGGCCGAGGCCGCGGAGTTGGCCCTCAGGATGGAGAAGGCTCGGGAGGACCTGTCACGGCTGGAGATCACGCGGGAGACCGTCACGAAGGTGCTGGCTGAGTTGTCGGCCGCGGATATGGACGTCGAGTTGGACGTGTCGGCGGAGCCTGAGCGGGAGTCGGAGCCGCACGGGGCGGCGGTGATGATGGTCCCGCCTTGGCGGGAGGGTCTGGTGACAACGGTGCTGCCGGATGTGTACCGGGACATCATGGAGGTCATCGCCGACGCACCGGGCCCGCTGCAGGCCAAGCAGATTGTGCCGCGGATCGGGCTGCCGGCGACGACAGATCGAGGGCACGAGGGTGAAGCTCAAGCGTCTGGTGGAGCGGGGGTGGCTGGACGAGGACGTGCCGGGACGGTTCGGCCTGGCACGTCGCGGTCCGGGCATCGACCGGCCCAACTCCCGGTGACCAAGGGGCTCTTCTCCGTAGCCCTTTGAATCCCTGCGGCGACGCCCCTTCCGGACGGAAAATGGGGTGGGGCCGCTGCCCGGTGACGTCGTATCGAATGTGATCTTCGAAGTCGTTCCGTAGCCGGACGCGGGAGCCAGCCGACGGGCGCTTCAGTGTTGCTTCGAGCACGAGGATCAGATTTCTTCATCAGCCCCATGGCTCCCCGGGCAGCGGTCCGCTTCCCGCGAGGAGGGGATGCACGGTGCTGGCAGAGGTCCAGGATTATGAGGAGATCATCGAACGGGTAGCGGCGCTGGACATCGGGAAGGCCGAGCTGGTGTGCTGCGCCCGGGTGCCCGGGGAAGGCAGCTCCGGGCGGCGGCTGCAGGAGGTGCGGGCCTTCCCGACGATGACCCGGTCGCTGCTCGAGATGGCCGATCACCTGCGCTGTCTTGGGGTGACCCGGGTGGTGATGGAGTCGACTTCGGACTACTGGAAGCCGGCGTTCTATGTGCTGGAGGCCGCCGGGTTCGACACCTGGCTGGTGAACGCGAAGGACGTCAAGCACCTGCCGGGCCGGCCCAAGACCGACCGGCTGGACGCAGTCTGGCTCTGCAAGGTCGCCGAACGCCAGATGCTGCGGCCCAGCTTCGTCCCGCCCGCCAAGTTCCGCCAGCTGCGGGACCTGACGCGTTACCGGGTGGACCTGGTGACGGCCCGCACGGCGGAGAAGAGCCGGGTGGAGAAGCTGCTCGAGGACGCCCGCATCAAGCTGAGCGTGGTGGCCACCGACATCTTCGGCATCTCAGGGCGGCAGATGATGGCGGCGCTGGTCGCCGGGGAGCGTGACCCGCGTGTCCTGGCGTCGATGGCACGGGGACGGCTGCGGGTGAAGGCCGCCACGCTGCAGGAGGCGTTCACGGGGTTCTTCACCGACCACCACGCGTTTCTGCTGCGGCGAATGCTGGCCCGGGTGGACATGATCGACGTCGATATCCAGGCGCTGGATGCCGAGATCGAGAAGCAGATCACGTCCTTTGCCTCGGCAGTGGAACGGCTCGACGAGATCCCCGGGGTGAACCCGGTCGCCGCCCGCGTGATCCTGTCTGAGGTCGGTGTCGACATGAGCCGGTTCCCGACCAGCGGGCACCTGGTGTCCTGGGCCCGGTTCGCCCCGGGAGTGAAGGAATCCGCGGGCAAGAAGAAGGGCAAGTCCACCACCGGACGCGGCAATCCGTACCTGGCCCGGGTCCTGGGCAACGCCGCCGTCGCGGCAGGCAAGACCGACACCTTCCTCGGCGAACGCTACCGGCGCATAGCCCGACGCCGGGGACGGAAGAAAGCTGTCGTCGCGGTCGGCCGGTCCCTGCTGGTCGTCATCTGGCACCTGCTCGCCGATCCCGAGGCCCGGTTCCACGACCTGGGCACTGACTACTACGACCGCCACCGACACCAGCCCGACCGCGTGAAACGCACCGCCATCCGCCAACTCGAAGCCCTCGGCTACCGCGTCGTCATCGAACCCGCCGCCTGAGTCCGCGACCAGACGCCGCCGCCGACCCGCCGGCCGTACTCACCGACTTGCGGGGCGACGGTGCACGCCCTGCGGAGCTTTCATTTTCGGATCAG
>NZ_LGDD01000011.1 GCF_001279695.1 Streptomyces sp. WM6378 | reverse complement strand
AACGCATCACAGACTCATCGGCGTCCCGGACGGACACAGGCCGATTTTCCCGCCATCACGGCGGCCAGCGCAGCGGCCCCAACTACTGAACGGAAAATCCATCTGTGCTCGGCCATGGCGGCGCCTTCGTTGGCCTGAGCTTTGAGGAGTGGGGTCACGCGGTGGGGGCGAGGGTGACGTCGTGGCCGAGGGCTTTGAGCTGGCGGACCAGGTCGCGTGTACGGCGGGCGGGGTCGATGAGCCGCTGGTGGTAGTCGGCGCCGAGGTCCGTGTACACGGCGTCCGGGTCGTTGGTCAGGTGCCAGACGATGACGAGGATCGAGCGAGCGACGGCGACCAGAGCCTTGGGTTTGCCTCGGCGTTTGACCAGGCGTTTGTAGCGGGCGCCGAGGAAGCTGTCGCTATGTGAGGCGGCCAGGGCGATCTCTCCGAGGGCTCCCTTGAGCCAGGGGTTGCCCTTGCCGGTGGGGCGGCTGGCGTTGCTGGCGCCGGACTGGACGGTCCGTGGGGTGAGCTTGGCCCAGGCCGCGAGGTGGTCGGCGGTGGGGAACACGCGCATGTCGGGGCCGAGTTCGGCCAGCAGGATCTGGGCGGCGGTCGGTCCGATGCCCGGGATGGCATCCAGCCGCTGCACCAGCGAGGGCCCCAGGCCGGGTTCGCCGTCGGGGCCGGGCAGGCCCTCGATCGCGGCCGTGATCCTCTCGGTCAGCCGGTCGACCTGGGCAGTGAGGTGGTCGACGGTGTCCAGCAGGGTCCGGCACAGGAAGCCGTGGTGGTCCTCGAAGCCGCCGGTGAACGCCTCGATGAGCCGCGGGCGTTTGGCGTTCATCCGCCCCCGGGACAGCTCGGCCAGCGTCCGTGGGTTCCGCTCGCCGGCGATCAGGGCTTCCAGCATCGCCCGGCCGGAGACGCCGAAGATGTCGGTGACCACGGTGCTGAGCTTGATCTGCGCGTCTTCGAGGATCTTCTCGATGCGCTGCTTGTGCCGGGTGCGCTCCTGCAGGAGGACAGTACGGGTGCGGGTCAGGTCGCGCAGCTGCCGCACCGGTTTGGGCGGGACGAACGAGGGCCGGAGCATGCCGCGTTCGGTCAGCTTGGCCAGCCAGACGGCGTCCAGCCGGTCGGTCTTGGGCCGTCCGGGGACGTTCTTCACGTCGCGCGCGTTCACCAGCCAACACTCAAGCCCGCGGGCTTCCAGGAGGACGAAGAACGGCTTCCAGTACGAGCCCGTCGACTCCATCACGACCCGGGTGACGCCCTGGCACACCAGGCGGTCGCCGAGTTCCAGGATCGCATTGGTCGTGGCGGCCACGTTCCACACTTCCTGCACCCGGCGCCCAGGTCGGGACGCGTGCGGCAGGCGCATGCACACCATTCCCGTTGCCTTGGCGACGTCGATCGCCGCGACACGGTCCACTAAATCCTCGGACGTGCTGATCTCTTCCGGTTCTGTCATTGCAGCCCACCTCATCCCGCAGCCGTCGTTCCAGGCGGTGACCGCCCGGGAGCGGGAGGGGAAACGAGAATCTGAACGGCGTGCTCGATGGCAACAGTGCGCAGCCCCTCAAGCCGGCTCCGGCATCAGACTGTCGCGCGGGATCGATCGCCCAAGGACAAATCGACGTCGCGGGCAGCCACCGACCCCATTTTCACGGCTGCAAGGCGTCACGTCAGCGATACGAGGACTGTCGCAGTGCAACTGGCGGATTCTCAACCGTTCTCATCCGTGTCATCGGATTCTCGCTGCGTCGCGCTCATGACGGCCTGCCCGATCCAGACCTTGCAGTAGGGGCGAGGCCAGAGGCCAGGGGGCGCCCTGTGGGCGGGTTCTCCCTTCGCCACTGCCATGCCCAGAGCGCGTTGGCACGGTGGTCGTGCTCGAAGCGGCCGTTGAAGGGACCGACTCGCTCGATGGCTCTGGCAGTACGCGGATCGTCGCGTAGCGCCAGGCCGTGGGCGGCCTCCAGACGGATGACTTGGTTGTCCTCGTCGAGCAGGGTCCACAGGGTGTCGGCGACGGCGGGGCTGTGGTCTGGGGAGGCGGCCAGTTCAACTGCCGCCGCGCCCCGCAGGTCGGCGTCCGGGTCTTCGGCCAAGAGCAGTAGCGTCTGGGTGATCTGTGGGAGGAGGCTGTCGTCTCCTTTGCCGGCTCGGCATGCGTTGATGCTTACCGTGGCGTCCGGGTCACGGGTGAGAGCGAGCAGTGCGGCCCTGGTTGCAGGGCTGAGGGGAGTGTCGTTGCCGGAAAGAGCGGCGGGGACTTCGCGGCGTACGCGGGGATCGAGATGGCCGGCGTAGTGCAGCCCGATGGCCGTTTGGTCGGGGTGTTCGTACTCGGTGAAGGCGTTGAGTACGTTCGCGAGTACCGTGCTGTCGGTCTCTTCAGTCGCCCAGGCGGCCAGCATTTCGCTCTCCTTCGTCGCGCAGGACGAGGCGCAGTCGGTGACTCCCCGCATCCACAGGTAGCGCGCGACGACGCGGCGGTGCGCGGGGTCGGGGTGGTGGCGATGGGCCACCACGGCCGACCAGGTCTCGAAGCCGCGGCGCTGGCAGAGGGTTGAGCAGACCTCCCAGCAGGTCATCTGGTCCTCATGTGGTTGCTCGGCGGCGCGGGAGATCAGTTCGCTCACCGGGGTGAGGATGCGAAAAGCCCACTCCAGCGAGGTCAGGATGGCGCTGTGTCCGGACCGCGTGACGAGGCCGCCCAAGGAGACTTGATCGACCGACTCCCAGACGTACTCGCCGTCCTGGACCGGGGCTGTCACAACGGGGCCCCGCGCCCCGGTCCGGCGCCGCAGTTGTTCGGCCGCGCCCGTCTCATGCCAGCTGCGGGCCAGGGCAAGGAGTTGTTCACGGACAGGTTCCGGCAGCCGCAACCGGGGCTCGTCGCCCAGTACCGCCGAGAAGACCGTCGGGGAGCCGCCGTCAATGGCACGCCACAGCGGGGTGGTCCCGTCGGGCAGCGTCCAGTCAGGGTCGGCACCGCCTTGCACCAATGCCTCGGCGACTGGAGCGTCGTACGCTGCCACAGCCGAGCACAGCACCGGCAGCCCGTCGCTGTCTGCTGTGTTGGGGTCCGCGCCCCCTTCCAACAGGGCCCGCACCGCCTCGGCATCCCCCGCCCGTACCGCCGACACGAGACGGCCATCGAGTCCGCTCTTGCCCATGTTCCCCCCCAGCCGCTGACGTCACCAGCTCGGCAATCACGACGCGCAGCCCACAGTCAAGCTCGCGCCGCCTGCGCGGGATCAGCCCCTGCCTACGAACCCAGCCCCGCCACCCGCCTGCTGCAGACCAGGGCATCCCCCCACTTCCGCGAAGGCCAACTCGACTGAGAACTGGGCGGGCTAGATTCCCACTCTAACTGGCAGCCCAGCAGGTCAGGGCCCTGTCACCTGCCACCTGAAACGCGACGGGACACTTCGGCGTTTGCTTCGTCCGTGCAGGTTGATCCCACTTCGAGGGTTCGTTCCCACTGCACCTGTCAGGATCGATTTAGGCGTGTACATGGGCGCTGTGGGGCGTCTGTTCGTTCTCGGCGCATTTGATGGTTACCCGCTACATCTGCCCGGCCTCAAGCGCCGCTTCGCCGCCAGGATCGGCGTCCAGCGCATCGAGCACTGCGTCGCCGTTCGCCCTCGCCCACTCGGTCAGCATGTGGATCGGGTCGATCAGCGTCGCCCCGAGCGGGGTGAGCTCGTATTCGACGCGGGGCGGCACCTCGGCGTAGGCGTGGCGGCGGATGAGTCCGTGCGCCTCAAGCCGTCGAAGCGTCTGAGTGAGCATCTTGCGGGAGATGCCGCCGATCAGCTTGATGAGCTCGCCATGGCGTACCGGGCCCTTACTGAGGCCGTAGAGCACGACCACGGTCCACTTGTCGGCGATGAGCTCGACCGCCAGACGCGCCGGACAGTCGGAGAGAAAGGGATCGCCGGGACCGAAACCGCTCATGGCGCCAAAGGTACCTGCTGGTTCCCATCGGAAACCTAGCCTGGATTCTCTCCCCCCTCCCAAACCAGGAGAGTCATGCGAATCATCACCCAGCAGACGCTCGGCGGTCCTGAGGTGCTCACCATCGTGGACGTGCCCGAGCCTCAGCCCCTCCCGACCGAGGTTCTCGTCCGCGTCAAGGCGATCGGGCTGAACCCGCTGGAGGCGCGCCTGCGCGCCGGCGAGTTCCCGCTGATCGGCCGACCGCCGTTCGTCCTCGGCTGGGACATCAGCGGCGTGGTCGAACAGGCGCCGGGGACGTGGCGGTTCAGGCCCGGCGACGAGGTGTTCGGGATGCCGCTGTTCCCCCGGGCGGCGAGCGCGTACGCCGAGGTCGTGTCGGCGCCGGCGTTGCACCTGGCACGCAAGCCGACGTCGCTCTCACATGTCGAGGCGTCGGCGCTGCCGGTCGCCGGGCTGACGGCGTGGCAGGGCCTCGTCGACCTCGGCGGCGTGAGTGAGGGCGACCGCGTCCTGGTCCACGGCGGTGGTGGCGGGGTCGGCCACGTCGCGATCCAGATCGCGAAAGCTCTCGGCGCGTACGTGATCGCGACCGCCAGCGGGGGCAAGCGGAAGTTCGTCGAGGGGTTCGGTGCCGACGAGGTGATCGACTACACGGCGGTCGACTTCACCAAGGCGGTCCGCGACATCGACGTCGTGCTCGACACGATCGGCGGCGACACCGTCGAGCGGTCGCTCGAAGTGCTCCGCCCAGGCGGTCACCTGGTAACGGCAGTCGCCGAGGAGGATTCGGAGCTCGCCACCAAGTACGAGGTGGCCGGCATGCACTTCAGCGGCATCGCGGTCGACCCCGATCCGGTCGCCCTGCGAGGCCTCGTCGAACTCGTCGAACAGGGCAGGCTCCGGGTCCACGTGCAGGATACGTTCCCCTTCGAGCGCGTCGCCGACGCGCACCGGCTCCTCGACAGCGGTCACCTCCAGGGCAAGCTCGTCCTCACCGTCTGATCCCGTCGAGGGGCCTCGCGTGAGCGAGGCCCCACTGATGAACGGCTGGTAACTCGCGCCTGTGACGACCCGGCAAAGGGCACACCTGCCGCTACCGCGAACGCGACTTCCGCGAATGCCAGGTCGTTCGAGAACTCCGGGCTTCCGCTTCTCAAACAACCTGGCATCCCAGCAGGTCAACTGCCTTCGGTGTTCTTCGGGACGATAGGTAGGTCGAGGGCCGGGCAGAGATCGCGGGCCCGCAGCGGGGTCGCTGCAGCAGCGAAGGCGGCGAGGATCTGCCGGTAGGCCGGGTGGTCTGGCACGTCGGGCACCGACGGTTCGTCGGCGGTTCCGGTGCGGGGGTGGAGAGGAGGGTCTTGCGGGTGATTCGCAAGTTCTCGCTCTCCGCGTCGAGTTCACCCACCGCGTGGTGAGTTCCTCGATGCGGGAGCGGATCCCTCCGGCCTGCTCGCCGAGTTCGGCCTCCCGGACCTCGACGTACTCCAGGATGGCCCTGATCTGCGGGTTGTCGCTCACGCTGTCCTCCAGGAGGCAAGGGTGGCGCCGGTGAGCCGACGGGCCATGACGGAGGTCATCGCCCAGGACACGCGACGCGACGTTGCGGGCCGGTGTTCTTTAGGCGGGCTGCGGGGCGGGCGTTGCCGGAGCGGCCGCGACCTTGCGGGGCTCCCGCATTATCAGCAGGCCGTTGACCACCATCAGTGTCGCGGTCAGGCCGTGGACGCCGAGTGCGGTGGCCACGGAACCGTGGTGAGCCAGCACGGTGGTCATGTCGCCGTACGCGGCGAGGGCCTCCACCAGCAGCACCCAGCCCAGCGCCCGGCGGTGGCCCGTCACCAGCAGGATGCCCAGGACCAGGGCCAGGACGACGTCGCGGATTCCCTTGATGATCAGGAAGCCGCCACCGTCGCCGGATGGCCAGCTCGGCAGGCCGAAGCCCGGCGCCATCGTCTCCGGGCTCAGGATGAACTCCGACCCGAACCAGAGGATGAAGAGGATGAAGGCGGCGGCCAGGACGGTGTTGATCTTCTTCAGCGACATGTCCTTCTCCTTGCGGGTCTTCGTCGGCTTGGTGAGCTTCGTGGAGCTTGCCGAGTCGTGTGGGGCCCGATCAGACCCCAAGGACGCGGCTGGTCGAGGGGCGTGGTTTGTCGGGATCGCCGTTGTGGAATCTGAGCGGCAGCTGTACTCCCGGATGTCGGGATTTCCGTGGCCCGCTGCCGCCCGGGGGGGGCGGGGATCGTGCGCCACCGGGCGCGGTGTCGACCCGCGGGCTCAGGCGAGTGCGGCGACGAGCAGGGCGAAGGCGGCGATGATGACGGCGACGCGGAAGTAGTGGAAGCGGTCCCAGCGGTTCATCTGCTCCTTCCAGTCCTCGGGCCGATTCTCGGGGGTCCACGTCTTGTTCCGGTTGTTGATCGGGACGAGCAGCAGGATCGACATGATCACGCTGAGCATCAGCAGCGCGCCGGCGGTGACGACGAGGCCGGTGCCGGGGTGGCGCCATCCGGCGACGGCCCAGACCGCGACGAGGGCGAGCGAACCGATGTACCAGACCGGCATCACGGCGCCGAGCATCCGGCCCCCGTGGGCGCGGCCGAGTTGGCCACTGTCCTCCGGGAGGGCGTTGAAGATCCGGTTCATGACGAAGGCGACGGAGAACTCCACCCCCACCATCACGCCGACGACCACGGTGGTAATGACCTCGAGTGCGTTGAGCATGATGACCCTCCCAGAATCTAGCGTTGCTAGGCAGTGAGGCAAAGCTAGTACTGCTGCCGCTCGATTGTCTAGCGATGCTAGGATCGAATCATGTCGGTACAGGAACGCAAGCAGCGCGAACGGGCGGAGCGCGAGCGCCTCATCGTGGCGACGGCCCGCGAACTCGCCGAGCAGCAGGGCTGGGACGCGGTCACCACCCGCCGGCTCGCCGAGCGCATCGAGTACAGCCAGCCAGTCCTCTACAGCCACTTCCGCGGCAAACGCGAGATCATCGGCGCCGTCGCCCTGGAGGGCGCCGCCGAGATGGCCTCCGCGGTACGGGCCGCGACCGCCGCCGCGGACGGCCCGCGCGCCCGGGTGAACGCCCTCGCGCGCGCCTACCTCGACTTCGCCGAACGCCATCCGGCGGTCTACGACGCCCTGTTCCAGCTCGACGGCGGTCTCGCATACGCCCAGGAGGACACCCCGGAACCTCTCAAGGACGCCTTCGCCGCCCTACTGGAAAGCCTGGGCGAGGTCGCCGGGGACGGCGTCGACCCGGGACTGTTCACCGAGGTGTTCTGGGCGTCCCTGCACGGCTTTGCGACCCTGACCCGGGCGGGACGGCTGCTGCCGGAGGATGCCGCTCAGAGGGTGGAGCTCCTCGCGGACCGGCTCGCCATGGCCTGACACACCGTCCCGGCAGGCAAGCCGCGATGCTCATTGAGCACGGCCTGATACGCACCCTAACGCCGCGTCATTCGCCGGTGCCCTCGTCGTCCTGGTCGAGGTGGACGGTCGCAGGGTCACGCAGCGGGCGCAGGCCCACGCGTGGCGGGCGGGCGGCGAAGCTGTAGCGGCCCGGGCAGACGAGCCGTCCGCTACCTCCCCCAGGCAGACATCACACACGGCCACCAGGTCGTCGGGTCATGCGCGGCCCCATTCTGTGTTGCTGCCGGGACCCTACCCAGCTGCGACCCCGCCGGCACGACCTTCCCGTGGGACGCGGATACCGCCGCCCCGAGCGGTGCGGCGGCTATCGGTCGGCAGATGTCGGGGTGCGCTGGTCCCGGAGGTGCTGGGTGAAGTGCACGGCGGCGGACAGCTGTTCGGCGGCTGTGCGTGCCCGCTGGTAGTGGCAGCCCCGGGCTGGGGGGAGGTGGTGGCACGGTGGGCTTCATGGCATCTCCGTTCCGTGTGAGCCCCGCGGGCAGCGGGGAGCGGCCGAGGAACGGGACATCTCGGGGAGGATGCCGGCAGCCGCGGCCTTACGTCTCTCGATGCCGGACCCGAACCACTGGCCTACCGTGCGGTGGCCTCGCGTTCGAGGCGGGCCATGGTTTCAGCGAAGGCACGCCTGTCGGCGAAGTAGTAGCGCGCGCGAGACCACGGCCAGCCGAAGAACTGGCGCTGCACCGGCATTGTGAGGACCAGCAGGTGCCGCAGCTTGGTGGCCTCCTCCCGCTCGGACAGCACCACCATCCGGGCGTTCGCGGCGTAGGCAGTGGCGAACACGATGAGGCGGCGCAGAGGCCACCTCCCGGCGTACGTCGCGACGTTGTCGACCATCCAGCGGGTGGCATCGTCGATCTGCTGGAGCCACCGTGCCCGTTCGGCTGCCAGGCGCCCGCGCATGACGGGTGTCCACTCCGGACCATCGTCGGCCACAGGCGGCACATTGAGCAGCCGGGTGCACGCCCAGACGACCATCGTCATGTGCGTGCTGAAGGAGTCTCGGGCGGAATGGATTTCGCCAAGCCTCTTCTTACGGGCGTCCATCCGCGGCGTGACGATGAGGCCGGTCGCAGTGGTGGCCGCCACTGCGGTGATCGCCGCCACCAGGATCGTCCAGGCAGTGTTGGGCATGAGCCATGCTCCCGCACCTGCGGCCTACTGGTGGCCGAAACCATCCACACGGACGCCTCGGGGGGCCTCCCGGCTACCGGCAGCATGGAAACCCCCCTTGCGCGGCCCCGGCCGCTGGTCGGCAGAGCTCGACCACAGGAACGGCCGTATCGGAGATCGGCAACGGGGAGAACCCTCGCTGTGCGCTTTCCGATTTGCACGGTCTGAGACACTTGATCACATGTTCGGTGCCCCACACGACAATCCGTCCAGGTCCATGCGGTTCGCCGCCTGGCTCTTCCCCGTCGGTCTCGACGGTCATCAACGGGAGTCCTGGGGACAGTGGGCGAATTGGCGGATGCTTCTGCCTCTCCTCGCCGGGCCCTTCGTGTTCGCTGGCGCGTTCACCAACCCAGGGCTGTCGTGGGTGATACGAGCTGCCCTGGCTGTGGGCGGTGCAGCCCTGTCCACGCTGCTGGTCTGCTCGATCGTCGGATATCGGCAAATCATGGCCGCGGCCCGGCACCGCGGTCTACAGTCCTGAAGCTCAGCGAGACGCTCCGACGCGCCTTCTCACCGCTCGTCGTCGATGTGCTCGAAACCGTTGAGCATCGGGTCGAGTTCGCCGGCCGCCCCACACAGGGAGCACAGCCTCGTGTTGGGCTTCTGCGCGTTGTCGAGGGCTTGGTCGAGGGTGAGGACGGGGCGCGGACGGATCCCGAGCAGGGCTCGAAACTGGTCCGCTGGGCGGCCGTTGAGGCCATCCGGCACGCCCCTCACAACACCCCGATGAGTGCCCACCGGGAGCGGATCGAGGCCCGCCGCGGCGCCGCGGCGCGCAACATCGCCAAGGTTGCCGCGGCCCGCAAGCTGCTCACACCTTGCTCCGGGCCGACTTTTCAGGGATGCCAGGGTGCCCACTCCAGGCGATCATCCTCACCCCTGGGCCTCCGCCACCGAGATCAACGTCCTCACCCGTCAATAAACCCGCCATAACAGCACCGCAGCCCGCCGCCTCAAATGAGGGGGCGAGCTGCTGCGGAGTTGACTCAAGACCCAGATGGCGGCGCCCACGTGCGGGGCGAACTGCTCGAGCGCGCGGTGGCATCAAGCCACTCGTAAGCAGTCACCGGCCGGTGGATTCAGTCTCAAAGCTGACCACGAATTACACACAACCTCTCTACATATTGTCTCCGGTGCTCTAAGTTGTCCCTGCTTCAGCTGCTCGGGTACGAGACGACCGTTAATGATCTATAGGTCCAGCTACAGACAGTCAGAAACTCTTGGAGTCCGACAGGGAGCCTTTGGCGCGGGGAGCGCCCGAGGCCTCGATGGGTTCCGCCAGGGTGGGTTGTTCAAGTAGCACCGAAATGGCTGGGATGTCATTCGAGGGCGGGGGCCTGTCGAGGGAGAGAGTGCGGGGAGGCGGGGGCCTCCCGGGGGGGAGGAACAGTGTTGGGCGAACACGTCGAACCACTGGTGACCTGGGGGGTCCTGTGCGGCAGGGCGAATTAGTCAGCCCGCTTACGTCGGAGCGAAGACGTCCGGCGAACGGGGCAATCAGCCAGCCCGCTATCGACTGGGAGCAGCGGTATCGCCGTACTGTGATCACCAGCGATACCGTGGCAACCGCCATCGTGGTGGCGGCGATCGGCAGCTTCTTCGGGGTCCGGGACGCGGCCAACTGGCACGAGAAGTGGGGAATTCTCGCCTTCGGCACCGAGCTGCTGGTGCTGGCAGCGCTTGCGGTGAGCCGGGCGTGGGCTCCGGCCGTGCTCGGCCAGGGTGCCGAGGAATTCCGCCGGCTCGGACGCTCATTGTTCACGGCGGTCGTCGTATTGGCGCTCGGCGGGATCGCCCTCACCTCGCGCAACATCAAGCTCTGGATCTTCGTCGCGATCCCCGCAATCGCGCTCATCACCATGATCGAGCGGTATCTGCTGCGCCTCTGGCTGCACAAACAGCGTAAGGAAGGGCGATGCTTGCGCCCCGTGCTCGCTGCCGGTAGCCCCGCCACCGTGCGCGACTTGATCACCCGAACCCGCAAGTTCCCGCACCTCGGGTGGCGGGTGGACGCGGTGTGCACGACGGACGGTCTCGGGCTCGACGGTGACCAACTGGACGGAGTGCCGGTCGTCGGCCGACTGACGGACGTCGCCGACCATGTCCGCCGCGACGGCTACCGTGTCGTCGCGGTCACACCGCACGCGCACTGGTCACCGGACCGGCTGCAGCGGCTGGCCTGGAACCTCGAAGGCAGCGACGCCGAAATGGTCGTGGCCCCCGTGCTGATGGAGGTGGCCGGCCCGCGGCTGCACGTCGACGCGGTGCTCGGAATCCCGCTGCTGCGGGTCACCATGCCGGCCTTCACCGGGGGCCGCCGTGCGGTCAAAGAGATCGTCGATCGGATGGGCGCGGCGATTCTGCTGCTGCTGTTCGCGCCGCTGATGGTGCTCGTCGGGCTGCTCGTGCTGGTCGACAGCCGAGGTGGGGCGGTCTACCGCCAGCGCAGGGTCGGCAAGGACGGCCGCGAGTTCACCATTCTCAAGTTCCGCACCATGGTCGCCGGGGCTGACCGGGCACGTGCCGAACTGGCCGACCGCAACGAGGGCGCCGGTCTGCTGTTCAAGCTCCGCCGGGATCCGCGGGTGACCCGAGTGGGAGCAGTGCTGCGCCGGTACTCGATCGACGAGCTCCCGCAGCTCTTCAACGTGCTCACCGGATCGATGTCGCTCGTCGGTCCGCGGCCTCCGTTACCGGAGGAGTCCGCTGCGTACGGCCCGGACATCCGGCGGCGGCTCCTTGTCAAGCCCGGGCTCACCGGCCTGTGGCAGATCAGCGGACGCAGCGACCTGCCGTGGGAGGAGGCGGTCCGCCTCGACCTGCGGTACGTGGAGGACTGGTCGCTCGCCCTGGACACAGTGATCTTGTGGAAGACGCTGCGTGCGGTGCTCTACGGCCAGGGGGCGTATTGATGCGCGGGGGTCGTCGTCCGGCCGGCGCGCGAACCGCAGGCCAAGAGGGCCTGCCTGGGGGGAGGTACGGGTAATGAGAGTCAGCGTTTTCGGGCTCGGCTACGTGGGCTGCGTGTCGGCCGCGTGCCTAGCCGGCATGGGACACGAGGTCATCGGAGTGGACGTGAACCAGGTGAAGGTCGACCTGGTCAACGACGGCAGGGCCCCGGTGGTCGAGGAGCGGATCGGCGAGCTCATCGCCGATGTCGTACGGGCCGGAGCGTTACGCGCTACCGGCGACGTCCGCGAAGCGATCATGGGCAGTGAGGTGTCGCTGGTCTGCGTGGGCACGCCGTCGGAGCCCAACGGCAGCCTGTGCACCACCTACCTGGAGCGGGTCACCGAGCAGATCGGTGCCGCGGTGGCCGAGCGGGGCGGGCAGCAGACCGTCGTGTTCCGCAGCACCATGCTCCCGGGCACCTGCCTGAACCTGCTGGTACCGATCCTGGAGAAGTACGTCGGCGGCACGGCCGGGGTGGACTTCGGGGTCGCGGTCAATCCGGAGTTCCTGCGCGAGGGCACGAGCGTGCGGGACTTCTTCGACCCGCCCAAGACCGTTATCGGAGAGCTCGACCCGGCAAGCGGCGACGTGGTGGCGGCGCTGTACGACGACTTGCCGGGCGAGGTGTTCCGGGTGCCCGTCCCGACGGCTGAGGCGATCAAATACGCGGACAACGCGTTCCACGGCCTCAAGATCGGCTTCGCGAACGAGCTGGGCGCGGTGTGCCAGGCGCTCGGGGTGGACTCACACCAGGTGATGGACGTGTTCCTGGCCGACCGCAAGCTGAACATCAGCCCCGCCTACCTGCGGCCCGGCTTCGCCTTCGGCGGCTCCTGCCTGCCCAAGGACCTACGCAGCCTGGTCCACGCGGCGCAGCGGGCCGACGTCTCGGTGCCCATCCTCGCCCACGTGCTGCCCTCCAACTCCGAACATCTGCAGCGCGCGGTCGAGTTGGTCGAGCGCACCGGCAAGCGCCGAGTGGGCCTGTTCGGGTTGTCCTTCAAACCCGGCACCGACGACCTCCGCGAGAGCCCGCTCGTCGAGCTGGCGGAGAGGCTCTTCGGCAAGGGTTACGACCTGCGGATCTACGACCCCAACGTGAACCTCTCCCGGCTGCTCGGCGCGAACCGCGAATACATCGAGACCCGGCTGCCGCACCTCGCGCAGTTGCTCGCCGCGTCCGTCGGCGAGGTGCTCGAACACGCCGAGGTGTGCCTGGTCGGGAGCAGGGATCCAGCCGTCCTTTCGGCGCTCCCCCATGGCGACGGCCCGGTGATCGTCGATCTCATCCACCTTCCCGACGCCGAGGCGCGCCGGGCCGAACCGGGGTACATGGGCCTTGCTTGGTGACACATCGTTCGGTGAGAAAGGCTGGGTCGGGCACGGCCGGCGCGCACTGATCCTCGTGGAGAACCTGTCGGTGCCATTCGACCGGCGGGTGTGGCAGGAGTGCACGACGCTGCGCGACGCGGGCTGGACAGTGCACGTCATCTGTCCCCGGGGGACGACGCGGGACACGGAGCCGGAGGCAGAGATCGACGGGGTGCGGATCCATCGCTACCCGTTGCGCGCGGCCACCGGAGGGCCGGCCGGCTACCTGCGGGAGTACGGATCGGCGTTGTGGCACACGGCCCGGTTGGCCCGCAAGGTCGGCCCGGTCGACGTGGTCCACGCCTGCAACCCACCCGACCTGCTGTTCCTGCCGGCGCTGCGGCTGAAGCGGCGCGGCGCGCGGTTCGTCTTCGACCAGCACGACCTGGTACCCGAGCTGTACCTCTCCCGGTTCGACCGCGGCCAGGATCTGCTCTACCGCGCCGTGTGCGCACTGGAACGGCTGACCTACCGGGCCGCGGACATCGTGCTCGCCACGAACGAGAGCTACCGGGACGTCGCGGTACGCCGTGGCGGTCGGCGGCCGGAGGACGTCTTCGTGGTGCGCAGCGCGCCGCAGATCGACCGTTTCCAACCGGTGCCGCCTGAACCGGAGTTGAAGCGCGGCAAGCCACATCTGCTGTGCTACCTCGGCGTCATGGGCCCTCAGGACGGCGTCGACTACGCTTTGCGGGCCCTTGCGAAGATGCGCGACGAGCTGGAACGGACCGACTGGCACGCCGTGTTCGTCGGCGCCGGTGACGCCTTCGACGCGATGGTGGAGCTGTCCCAGCGACTCGGGCTCTCCGAGCAGGTGCAGTTCACCGGGCGCATTCCGGACGCCGATCTGGTGCGCTACCTGTCCACCGCCGACGTGTGCCTCTCCCCCGACCCGCGCAATCCGCTCAACGACGTGTCGACCATGAACAAGGTCCTGGAGTACATGGCGATGGGGCGGCCGATCGTGTCTTTCGACCTCCGGGAGGCGCGCGTCTCCGCCGGTGACGCCGCCGTCTACGCGCCCGCCAACGACGAGGCGGAGTTCGCCGAGCTCATCGCGCTGCTCCTTGACGATCCGGAGAAGCGGGCCCGGATGGGCAAGATCGGCCAGGATCGGATCAGCGGGCAGTTGTCCTGGCGGAACTCGCAAGCGTCGCTGCTCGCCGCCTACGCCGCTGCCTGCCGTGACCGCGCTCCGGTCCGACGGGCGGCCGGCTACGGACGGGGTGGAGGCCGCGCCGTTGAGCGATGACCCGATACGCCTGGTCACGATCGGGCGGATTCTCCGTCGGCGCTGGCGGCTTCTCGCCATCCTCACCGTGGTGGGCGCGCTCGTCGGCTACGGCACCTCGATGCTGTTTCCGCCGCGGTACACGGCGTCGGCATCGGTACTGCTCCCGGGGCAGTGGGAGGAGCGCGCGCTGCTGACGCAGGCGGAGATCGCAACGAGTTCGGCGGTGGTCGACCGCGCGGCCGCCGCGCTCGGCTGGAAGGGCGTCAGCGTCGGCGAGCTGCAGGATCGAGTGAGCGCCAAGGCCTCTGACGGAAACATCATCAAGATCTCGGGCACGGCCGACACCCCGGAGCGCGCACAGCGGCTCTGCGACCAGTTGGCCCAGCAATTCGTCACGTTCGCCGCGCGGATCGCGGGCGACGGCGCCAACCCCGACACGGCTACGGGGCCGGACGCACTGCGGCAGCAGGTGGCGGACGCCAACCGCCGCATCACCGACCTGGCCAACGCCGCCAATCCCGGGCAGACCGTGGAGAGCGTGCAGGCCCGCACCGAACTCGAGAAGCTGCGCACCACGCTGCAGGAAGCCATGAAGAAACTGGACCAGACCGACCCGGCGGCCAACAAGGCCGGCATGGTCGTCATGGGACCGGCGGCCCGGCCGACCGGCGAGGCGCCGCCGACGAGAATGCAGCTCGTCGTCGCCGGGGCGCTGCTGTTCCTCCTGCTCGCGGTCATCGGCCATCTCGGCGCCGCACGGGTGAATCGCCGACTGCGCACCGAACCGGAGATCGCCGCGGCACTGGACTCGGTGCTGCTCGGCACCGTCGACGTACCTGATGAACGGCCCGCACCCCGGCAGAAGGGCGTGCGCCCGCGGGCCTGGCTCCGCCGGCTGATGGGCACCGACACCCGGTGGGACATACCGACCCCGCGGATGTCCGGCGACGAGGCCGGCCGGCGGATCCGCTACCAGCGGGTATGCGCTCGCCTCCGGGACCAACTCCCCGCTCCCCGGCGGCTGTTGGTTGTCGTACTGGACGGAGACGAAATCGCCCGCCGGGCCGCCGGGCAGCTCGCCGCGGAGGCCAGGAGCGGTCCGCTGCTGCGGGTGGTGGAGGTTTCGGTGTCCCGGCCGATGGTGCCGGACCGCGACTCCGAGTCCGGTGCCCTGGTCGTGCTCAGCCCGGGCAGCTGGACCGCGGAGCAGCTCGCCGCCGTCGCCGAGGCGTGTGCGGACGCAGGACATGAGGTCGTCGGCGTCGTCACCGCCGGCGCGGTCCGAGCCCGTACGAAGCGACCTGTCGGCCATCCTCCGGACAAGGCCGCTCCGGCCCTCGCGGTGCGCGGCCACGAGAACGGGGGGTCTGTGTGACGCCGAGCAAGACTCCGGAGTCGTCGGCCGCCGCTCCGCTGCTTGACCTCCAGGCACTGGTGGTGGCGGTGCGCAGGCGCCGCCGCCTCTGGTGCTCCATGGCTCTGCTCGGGCTGCTGGTCGGCGCGGCGATAGCGGTGCTGCTGCCGCCGCCTCCGTCCGCGGTGGCCAAGGTGCTGGTCGCGCATCAGGCGGACCAGCCGAACGACCCCGGAACGCTGATCCGCACCGACGTCGCACTGCTGGGGACCACGCGGATCGCCGACAAGGCCCTACAGACTCTCAAGTCTCCTGAAAAACCGGAGGACTTCATACGGGACTACCGGGGTACCGGCTTGACCAACAACCTGCTGCAGATCGATGTGACAGGTGCCAGCGACGCGGAAGCGGTGGCTCGGGCCGAGGCGCTGGCCGATGCGTTCGTCGCGGACCATGTGAGCCGGATGCAGCAGGCTGCGGCGGCCGAGGCCAAGGCCCTGCTCGACCAGCGTGACCGCATTCAGGACGACCTCGCCCAGGTCAACAAGGCGATCGGGGATCGATCGCCGGGGAGCGACCCGAAAGCGTCGGCGAGCATCGAGTCGCTCTTCGCCCGCCGGGCCGAACTCACCTCACGGATCACCGATTTCGACCAGCGCGCCGCAGACGCGCGCACCGGCACGCCCAAACTCGTCGCCGGCACCCAGATCGTGGACGGCCCGCGCGCGGTGGCGCACTCCCTACCCAAGGCCGCCGGCACCGACGCCGCGATCGGGCTCGTCCTCGGACTCGTCCTCGGACTCGCGGTGGCCGCGATCGGCGCCGTGGTGGCGGACCGCCCCGTGCTGCGCCGGGAGATCGCGGCGAACCTGGGCGCCTCGGTCATCGCGGAGCTGCGCCACGCGGCTTTGGGGTCGGGCAGGCTGTGGCGGCGCAGACGGACCCCGGCGGCACGCGAACGGCTCACCGCAAACCTGGCCCGCACCGTGCGCGACTCCTTGGAACCGGTGTCGCTGCTCGAACTGGGTTGTGCGCGCAGCGCGAGCGTGATCGCCCTGGACCTTGCCGAGGCGCTGGCACCGGACGGGCCAGTGGTGATCATCGATGGTCTGCCCGGCCTGCCGCTCGCCCACCTCCGCCAAAAGCCAGGAGGCCCGGCCGTGGTCACCGGCGGGCGTGCCGCGGCTGTGTCACGTGAGGAGTACCGGTTCGGAGTGGGCTCGGTCGCGCCGGGCGCTGCGTGGACCGACCTCCCGTACCTCGGTACCCAGACCGTACTCGTCGTGCGTGCGGGGCACGCCGACGCCGCATGGCTGCACACTGTGGCGCGACAGCTCGCGGACCTGAGGATTCCGGTGATCGGTGTGGTGCTGATCGACCCCGATCCGCGGGACCGGACCGACGGCACGCTGTGGGACGGGCTGCACACCGCGCTGCGCGGCCACAACGAGCGGCTGGCACGGCAGAATGCGACGGACCGCCGGCGGACGGAGCGTCCGCCGATGCTGGCCTCACGCGTCCCGGACAACGACCAGGAGGCCCGGTAGGAGATGTGTGGCATCGCAGGGACTTACCGATGGGCGGACGGGAAGGCCGTGACCGACCGTCTCACCGACACTCTCGCCCACCGCGGTCCGGACGGGGCGGGCCGATACAGCCACCCCGCCGGTGACGCAGAAGTGCACCTCGGGCACCGCCGGCTGGCCATCATCGACCTGTCCGAGACCGGCGCCCAGCCGATGGTCTCGGGGGGACTCGCCCTGACGTACAACGGCGAGCTGTACAACGCGCCCGAGCTGCGTGCCGAACTGGCGGCCGCCGGGGTGCGCTTCCGCGGAACCTCCGACACCGAGGTGCTCCTTGAGGCCTGGCGGCGCTGGGGCACGGACTGCCTGCCCCGGCTGCGCGGCATGTTCGCATTCGGGATCTTCGACGAGCGAACCGGTGAACTAGTCCTGGCCCGTGACCAGTTGGGCATCAAGCCACTGTTCCTGCTCCGGCGCGGTGCGGGCCTGATGTTCGCCTCCGAGCTCAAGGCTCTCGCCACCGCCACCGGCGGGACACTGCAGGTGGACGAAGCGGCGCTGGTGGCCTCGCTGCTGTACTACTGGGTGCCGGAATCACGGTGCGCGTACCGCGAGGCGGAGAAGCTGCCGCCGGGAAGCTGGCTAAGGTGCCGGCCCGACGGCCGGGTGGAGCGCGGCCGGTACTGGAACCTGAAGGACGTCGCCGCCGAGGGCCGGGAGCGGGCCCGCAGCGGCGAACAGCCGGACCTGGCCGCCATCGTCGAGGAGTCGACCCGGCAGCACCTGCTCTCCGACGTACCCGTGGCGACCTTCCTCTCCGGCGGTCTCGACTCCAGCTACCTGACCGCCCTTGCTGCCCGCCACCAGCCCGGGATCTCCGCCTACACCATCGGATTCCGCGCCGAGGACGCCAAGTTCGAGGCGATGCCGGACGACCTGCGCCATGCCCGGCGGGTGGCCGAGCGGTTCGGCGTCGACCTGCATGAGATCGAGATCGCTCCGAACGTGCTCGACCTGCTGCCGCGGATGACGTACCACCTGGACGAGCCGATCGGCGACCCCGCAGCGATCAACACCTTCCTGATCTGCTCGGCCGCCCGGGAGGCCGGGGTCAAGGTGATGCTCTCGGGAATGGGAGCCGACGAGCTGTTCGCCGGGTACCGCAAGCACCTGGCCAACCTGCTCGCGCTGCGCTACCAGCGCATCCCGAGCCCCCTGCGGCGGGGCCTGTCCCGGGCCGTGGACAGGCTGCCGGTCGCCACGTCCCGCCGCGGGTACCGGTCAGTGCGCTTCGCGAAGCGGTTCCTCTCCTTCGCAGATCTGCCGGAGGAGACCGCGTTCCGGCGCAGCTACACCATGTACGACGAGCACGAGCTGCTCGCCCTGGTCGATCCTGACTTGGCCGGGACGGTCGAGGACGTGCTGACCGAACACGCGGACATCTACCAGGACAACGACCTCGACGACTTCGTCAACCGCATGTGCCTGGGAGACGCCCGGATGTTCCTGCCGGGCCTGAACCTCGCCTATACGGACCGCTCCAGCATGGCCGCGTCGACCGAGGTGCGGGTGCCGTACGTGGACGTCGAGGTGGTCAGGGCGGCGTTCGCCGTGCCCGGCCATCGCAAGATCGTCGGACGGCAGGGCAAGGCCGCCCTCAAGGAGGCGGCCACCTCGATCCTTCCCCGGGAGATCGTGTACCGGCCCAAAGGCCTGTTCAGTGCCCCGCTGCGCGCCTGGATGAGCCGGGATCTGGCACCGCTGGTGCGCGAGGTGGTGAACGACGGCGTGCTCGTCAACTCCGGGCTCCTGCGCCGCGACGCGCTGGCGCGCATGGTCGCCGAGGACGCCGCCGGACAGCGGGACTTCTCCAAGCAACTTTGGCACGTGCTGACCCTCGAGTACTGGTACCGCGACGCGACCTCTGGGTCCGGCCAGAGCACTCGGTTATCGGCTTAGGAATACAGAGGAGTTCGGGTGAAACAGGTCGTGCAGAACTACAAGAGCGGCGAGCTGGCGGTGCTCGACGTGCCGGTACCGGGGTGCAAGCCGGGCGGTGTCCTTGTCCGGACCGCCTACTCGTTGATATCCACCGGGACCGAGCTCATGAAGGTGTCCGAAGCCGGCATGTCGATGCTGGGCAAGGCCCGCTCCCGGCCGGACCAGGTTGCCAAGGTCATGCAGAGCGTGGCCACCAACGGGGTGCCCGCCACCTACCGCAAGGTGATGGGCAAGCTGGACTCGTACACACCGCTGGGCTACTCGCTGTGCGGGGTGATCGAGCAGGTCGGCACCGGGATCGACGACGTGAAGGTCGGCGACCTGGTGGCCTGCGCCGGAAATGAACACGCGTTGCACGCCGAGCTGAACTGGGTGCCGAAGAACCTCTACGCCCGGGTCCCGGACGGCCTCGCGCCGCGGCACGCGGCTTTCGGCACCGTCGGGTCGATCGCGCTGCAGGGCGTCCGCCAAGGCGAGCCGCAGCTTGGCGAGGTGGCGCTGGTCATCGGCCTCGGACTGATCGGGCAGCTGGTGCTGCAACTCCTCTCCGCCTCGGGAGTCCGCGTCGTCGGGGTCGACCCCGACCCGGTGCGCTGCGAGCTCGCCGAGCGCCTGGGCGCCGCGGCCTGCGGCGACCCCGCGTCCGCGGCGGTGGAGGCCGCCGTCGCCGAACTCACCGGCGGTCACGGCGTGGACCAGGTGTACCTGGCCGCCGGCGGCGGCAGCAACCAGCCCGTCGAGCTGGCCGCCCGGCTCTGCCGGGACCGCGGCCGGGTCGTCGACATCGGCAAGTGCCGCCTGGACCTGCCGTGGAACGCGTACTACGAGAAGGAGCTCGACGTCCGGTTCTCGCGCTCGTACGGCCCCGGGCGCTACGACCCGGCGTACGAGCTCGACGGGCGGGACTACCCGATCGGCTACGTCCGCTGGACGGAACGCCGCAATCTGGCGTGCTTCCTCGATCTCCTCGCTCGCGGCAGCGTCGACGTGGAGCCCTTGGTCTCCCACATCGCCGACTTCGACGACGCCGTCGAGACATACCAGCGCCTGCAGGACGGTGGCCTCAAGGCCGTGGCGGTGCTGTTCCGGTACCCCGAACACAAGGGGGAAGCGGCGGCCCCGGCGGTGGCAGTGCCAGCGGTGCGACGCAGCGGCGGCGTTTCCACCCCGGTCCGGGCCGCCAAGGCTCCGGTGCGGCTCGCGTTCGTCGGCGCCGGAAACTATGCGACGTCGATGCTGCTGCCGCACCTGGCACAGCGCGACGGCGTCGAGTTGTCGACAGTGGTCACCACGACGGCGCTGTCCGCGGCCAACGCCCAGCGGAAGTTCGGCTTCGCCGAGGCGACCACCGATCTCGACGCCGTTCTCGGCGACACGTCCGTCGACGCTGTGTTCGTGGTCACCCGGCACAGCTCGCACGCCGAACTGACCCGCAGGGCGCTCCTTGCCGGCAAGTCGGTGTTTGTGGAGAAGCCCCTGGCCCTCACCGAGGACGAGCTGACCGGCGTACTCGCGGCAGTGGAGGAATCCGGCAACGACCGGCTGCAGGTGGGCTTCAACCGCCGCTTCGCGCCGCTGCTGCAAGAGGCCAGGAAGCGGTTCGGCACCCGGACCGGTCCGGCGAGCCTGCGCTACCTGGTCAACGCGGGCCGTCTGCAGCACGGCAGTTGGTACCTCCGGCAGGGCACCGAGGGCTCGCGGTTCGTCGGCGAGGGAGGGCACTTCATCGACACGGCGAGCTGTCTGCTCGGAGCCGATCCGGTCTCGGTGTACGCGGTCGCCACGCCCGGCAACGAGGATCTTCAGGTCGTGCTGCGCTACCCGGACGGGTCCACCGCCACCATCAGCTACGTCACCACCGGTCCGTCCGGTTTCCCCAAAGAAACCCTGGACCTCGTCGCGGACGGCAGGGTGCTGCGGCTCGACGACTTCGTCCGCACCTCGGTCCATGGCCCCAAGAAGTGGGTCAGCTCGCGGCTGCCCCAGGCCCGGGACAAGGGCCAGAACGCCCAACTGGCCGCGTTCATCAAGGCCGTGCGGACCGGCGGGCCGATGCCGGTGCCGCTGGAGTCGCTGGTCGCCACCACGTCGGCCACCCTCGCCGTGCAAGCCGGCCTGGTCGGCGGCGCGCCGGTGAAGTTGGTGAGGGCTCGATGACCATGAGCACCGGCTGGTACCTGCGACGCCTTTCCCGGATGGAGCCGCGGGAGGTCGGCGGCCGGGTGGGCGACGCGGTGCGCAGGCGGCGGTGGCGGTCGTCGGTGCCCGACTGCCCGCGCGTGACCGGCGCCCGGTTCACCGCGGTACTGCCCGCCGGGACACTCACCGCCATACCTCCGGACGCCGCGAAACGTCTCGTCGCCGAGGCGGACCGGCTGATGTACGGGCACGCCGAGTACTTCGGCGTGGTCCGCGACGACCTGGCCGACCCGGACTGGTGGCGCGACCCGAAGACCGGCCGCCGGGCTCCGTCCGGTTACGCCTTCGACGTGCCGTACCGCAGCGAAGACGCGGTCGGGGACATCAAGCAGATCTGGGAGCTGTCCCGGCATCAGTACCTCACCGTGCTCGCCGCCGCCTACGCGGTCACCGGGGACGAGCGGTACGCCGAGCGCGTGGCCGGGCACCTGCGATCGTGGTGGGCGGCCAACCCACCGCTGCGCGGAGTGCACTGGATCAGCGGCATCGAGCTGGGCATCCGGCTGCTTTCCTGGGTGTGGATCCGCCGCCTGCTCGACGGCTGGCCGGGCGCGGCCGGCCTTTTCGAGGGCAACCCGGTGGCGGTGAATCAGATCTGGCACCACCAGCGCTGGCTGGCCGCCTTCCCCAGCCGGGGGTCCTCGGCGAACAACCACGTCATCGCCGAGACCGCAGGACAGTTCGCAGCGGCCTGCGCGTTCGGATGGTTCCCCTCCTCGGCGCGTTGGCGCTTCGGCGCGCTGCGGTCACTGGAGCGGCACCTGCGCGGCAACACCTTCGCCTCCGGCCTCAACCGCGAGCTGGCCACCGAATATCACGGACTCGTGCTGGAGCTCGGTCTGGCCGCGGTGGCCGAAGCGGATGCCGCCGGCGTGCCGGTCCCCGAGTCCGTCCGCCTGGTGCTGCTGCGGATGACCGACGCACTCGCGGCCGTCGTGGACGGCCGGTTCCGGCCACCGCGCCAGGGGGACGCGGACGACGGGCACGGTCTGGTCGTGGACGGCACGGGCACCGACCGCTGGGGCTCGCTCCTGGCCACCGGGGACGCCGTGTTCGGCCGTCTCGCCTGGTGGCCGGAGGTGGCCGGCACCGATGTACGCACCCCGCTCCTTGCCGCGCTCATCCGCCCGTACCCCAAAAATGGGACCGCACCGTCCGTCGCCCGCTCGGCAAGCCGACCGGCCCATTTCGCCGACGCGGGCATGACCATCCTGCGCGGTCCGGGAGAGATCTGGTGCCGCTGCGACGGCGGTCCGCACGGCTTCCTGTCCATCGCCGCGCATGCCCACGCGGACGCGCTGTCCGTGGAGGTCCGGTACGACGGGGTCGACGTGCTCGCCGACCCGGGGACGTTCTGCTACCACGGGCAGCCCGAGTGGCGGCAATACTTCCGGTCGACCCTCAGCCACAACACCCTGCAACTGGACGGCGGTGACCAGTCCGTCTCCGGCGGCCCGTTCCTGTGGACCCGGCAGGCCCGCAGCCGCGTTCTGGTCGCGGACACATCCGGCGAGCAGGTGGTCCGCTGGTGTGCCGAGCACGACGGCTACCAGCCCTCCGTGCACCGCCGTCAGGTGGAGCTGACTGCCGCGAGTCAGGAGTTGCGGGTGGTCGACGAGGTGCGCGGCCCGCGCCGGGCGGTGCAGCTGGCGTTCCACCTCGGCCCGGCGATCGGCGCGGACCTGGTGGGGAACCGGGCGGCTCGACCTGCCCGGGCAGTTGTGCTGGCGGGCGCACCGCGGCGAGACGGACCCGCCGCTGGGCTGGTACTCCCCCGGCTTCGGGCGCAAGGAACCCACCACCACGCTGGTCGGCACCGGCTTCACCGACGGCGCGGACGGGTTCACCACCGTACTCAGGTTCCGCGGCTAGGGGGGCGCGTGGGGATCAGAAGGCGGCACTGGGCGTTGACGGCGGCACCGCTGGCGCTGGCCCTGCTGGCGGCGACCGGCTGTACGAGTACGTCGGACGCCCCGGCGGAGCCGTCCGGTACACCATCCGCGTCCGGCGCTCCCTCCACGTCCGTGGCCCGGGTGTGCGCCAAGCCTGCGGCCGGGCCGGCGGACGCGCCGGCCGGAGCGGTGACGGTCGACCCCGCGGTGGTCGGTGACCTGGCCGCGAAGACCAAGAGCAGCCCCCCGAACACCACGTTCTGGCTCCGCCCGGGCAAGCACGCGCTCGAACCGGACCGCTACGCCCAGGTCATCCCCAAGGAGGGGGACAGCTACCTCGGCGCGCCGGGCGCGGTGCTCGACGGCCGGAAGACCAACCAGTACGCGTTCGGCGGCGCCGCCCGCAACGTCACCATCGGCTACCTGACCGTCCAGGGATTCGTCGCGCCGCAGGACGAGGGCGTGGTCAACCACGAATCGGCCGACGGGTGGGTGATCGAGCACGCGACGATCCAGAACAACTCCGGCGCCGGACTGATGGCCGGTGCCAGCCAGCAGGTCCGCGCCAGTTGCCTGCGCGGCAACGGCCAGTACGGCATGAACGCGTACAAGGCCGGTGCCCCCCTCACCGGCCTGGTGGTCGAGGGCAACGAGATCGCGGCCAACAACACCGACGACTGGGAGCGGCGGAAGCCGGGCTGCGGCTGCACCGGAGGCGTCAAGTTCTGGGCCGTCAACGGCGCCGACGTACGCGGCAATTGGGTGCACGACAACCACGGAACCGGGTTGTGGGCGGACACCAACAACAACGACTTCCGCATCGAGAACAACGTGATCGAGGCCAACGACGGTGCCGCGCTGATCTACGAGACCAGTTACAACGCGGTCGTCCGGAACAACACGATGCTGCGGAACAACTGGGTCGAGGGCCGCAAGTACGCCAACCGCGGCGACACCTTCCCTTATCCGGCCGTCTACGTGTCGGAGTCCGGCGGCGAGCCTCGGATCAAAGCCCGCACGGACAAGATCGAGATCTCCCGGAACGTGCTGGAGAACAACTGGTCCGGGATCACCCTGTGGGAGAACGCCGACCGGTTCTGCAACAGCCCGGCCAACACCTCGTCCGGCGACTGCACGCTCTTGGTGCCGAAGTCCGACCGGTGTGCGAAGCCCGCGATCGCCGCCGCGCCGCTGTACACCGACTGCCGGTGGAAGACCCAGCGGGTGGACATCCACGACAACCGCTTCGTGCTGGACCCGTCCGTCGTCAAGTGCACGGAGAAGTGCGACCGCATGGCAGTGCTGGCCAACTACGGCACCTACCCCGACTGGTCGCCGTACCAGGGCGAACGGGTGGCTGAGGCAGTCACCCTCAAGCAGAACAACCGCTGGCACGACAACGTCTACGTCGGACCGTGGAAATTCGTCGCCCACGACCCGAGCCGGGTGCTCGACTTCGGGCAGTGGCAGGCCACGCCGTACCAGC
Organism: Streptomyces sp. WM6378; assembly: GCF_001279695.1. Lineage (GTDB taxonomy): Bacteria > Actinomycetota > Actinomycetes > Streptomycetales > Streptomycetaceae > Streptomyces. The sequence goes on along the minus strand of NZ_LGDD01000011.1, from coordinate 15,610 downwards.
AGGACACGGGCAGCACCCTCACCTCGCGGGCCGGTGGTTGAGATGGGCGGGAACCTGATGCCCGGTGGGCTGCCGGGCGGACCGGACACGGCGGGCGCACGGCTCGGCGCCGAACCGCGCCCGGTCGGCACACCGAGGACCGTAGGCGTCGTCTGGGGGTTGCTGGTCCTCAACACGCTCGGCTCCGCCGGGGCGCGGACCATCATCCCGCTGCCCCGCTCCCTCATCCAGTTGGTCACCATGGGCTCACTGGTCGGCGCGTTCGCTCTGGCGCTCGCCCTCAATCTCCGGCTGCGTATCCAAGCCAGCGCCTTCTTGTTCCTGCTGACCCTGCTGCTGGTGCCGAGCGTGATCTCCAGTGCGCACCTGGAGTCCGGGTTCGGCGCGCTGTTCCGGTGCACCCGGCTTGCCCTCTTCGTCGGCACGCTGTGGCTGCTCAGCCGCTGGTGGGACGGCGGCCCGACGTTCGTCCGGCACCACATCCGGATGTACTTCGCAGTGCTCGCGTCGGTGGCCGCCGGCCTGGTCGTCTCACCGGGCGCGGCCATGCCCGACCTCTACGGCGGGCGCCTTGTCGGCGCGTTGTGGCCGCTCACTCCGCCGCAGATCGGACAGTACGCCGCGGTGATCACCGGGCTCGCCGTGCTGCTCCTACTGGGCCGTCGGACCGACAGGGCCAGTGCGGCGGTGGTCATCGTGCCGTCATTGGTCCTGCTCGCGTTGACCCATACCCGGACGGCCACGCTCGGCTTGCTCATCGGGCTGGCGTTGGCGATCGGCTCGCTCGTCCTGAGCAGCGCCGCAGCCCGCCGGTTCTTCACCTGGACGGTGCTGTGCGCCACCGTGGCCGCGGTGGGGTTCAGCTCCGCACTTCAGGCGTGGTTCCTGCGCGGACAGAGCAAGGAGAACTTCTCGAACCTCACCGGCCGGGAAAAAGTCTGGGACGCCCTGCTGGCAGCCCCCCGGACGACCTCGGAGCAGCTGTTCGGCGTGGGCCTGGGCGACAAGTCGTTCGGCGGGCTGCCGATCGACAACAGCTGGCTGGCCGTCTACAACGAGCAGGGTCTGACCGGCATCGGGTTGGTCGCGGCGATCATCATCGTCCTTGCCGGCGTCGCGTTGCTGCGGCCACCCTCGCTGTCGAGGGCCTGTGCGATCTTCCTGATCAGTTACTGCGCGATCGCGTCGTACACCGAAGCCGGACTCGGCGACGCCTCCCCCTATCTGCTGCATCTGGCCGTGGCCGCCTCTCTCCTCGCGGCACCCGCCGCGACCGCTCCCCCATCGACGCCCACAGTCCCTCGGCGGCATCTCCCGCGCTGGGCCAAGGATCGGAGGTGACCTCAAGCATGCACATCCTCGTAGTGCACAACCGCTACTCCTCGGCACAGCCGAGCGGGGAGAACAAGGTCGTCGACCAGGAGGTGGAGCTGCTGCGCGCGGCCGGCCACCGGGTCGAGGTGTTCGGGCGGCGCAGCGACGACATCGCCGCCCGAACGCTGCCGGGCAAAGTAGCGGTGCCACTGCTCGTGCCGTGGAACCCGGCGGTCCGCAGGGAACTCGCCGCCCGCCTTCGCACCGAGCGGCCGGACGTGGTGCACATCCACAACGTCTTCCCGCTCCTGTCGCCCGCGGTGCTTGCCGCTTGCGCCGACGCGGATGTGCCCGCCGTCGCCACGCTGCACAACTACACCCAGCTCTGCCCGCCCGGCACACTGCAACGGGACGGCCGGCCGTGCACCGAGTGCGTCGGGTCGGTGCCACTGCCCGCCGTCCGGCACGGCTGCTACCGAAACTCCCGTCTTGCGACGGTGCCGCTCGCCGTCAGTCTGTCGGTCAACCGGCGGCGGTGGTGGTCCGGCGTGGAGCGGTTCTTCTGCATCTCCGCGGCGCAGCGCGACGTCCTGGTACGGGCGGGCATGCCACCCGACCGGCTCGCGGTCAAGCACAACTTCGTGCCAGAGCCCGGCACTTGCCGGACGGCCGACGGCGAGCATGTGCTCTTTCTCGGCCGGCTCGCGGAGGCCAAGGGCGTGCGGCTGCTCATGGCCGCATGGGACGAGATCGCGGCGGGCGGCGGTGTGGGCGTGCCGCTCGTGATCGCAGGCACGGGGCCGCTGGAACGAGAGGTGATCGCCTGGGCAGCGGGCCGGGACGACGTGCGCTACGTCGGGCTGTACGACACGGCGGAGTGTCAGAAGGCCATCGCACGGTCGGTCGCCGTGGTGGCTCCCTCGACGTGGCTGGAGGCGTTCGGTCTGGTGGTCGTGGAGGCGATGGCGGCCGGGGTCCCGGCCGTCGCCGCCGGTCACGGCGCCTTCGTCGAACTCGTCGAGGACGAAGTGACCGGGTTGCTGCACCAGCCGGGCGAGGCGGCCTCGCTCTCGTCCTGCCTGCGCCGGATCACGGCCGAGCAGGACCGCAACCGGGAGATGGGCCGGGCGGCCCGGAGCCGTTACGAGCAGGGGTTCAGCCCGGCCGTCGGCCTCGATCGCCTGGTGGAGGGGTACCAAACCGCGATCGCCGGTCGGTCCGGCGGCGGGGAAAGCGCGCCGCCGGTAGGGAACGGAAACGGCTCGCGGCGGGACACCCGCGCGAGCAGGGATGGGGGCACTGGATGACACGATGCCGACTCTGCGGCTCGGCGGCGCTGGAGAGCGTCGTCGACCTGGGGGCGACCCCGCCGTGCGAGAGTTTTCTCGCCGCGGACCAACTGGACAAGGCGGAGCCCGGGTATCCGCTGCACCTGCGGGTGTGCACCGACTGCTGGCTCGCGCAGATCCCTCCGCTGATCACCCCGGAGGACACGTTCACCCAGTACGCGTACTTCTCTTCCTACTCCGCCTCCTGGGTGGAGCATGCGCTCACCTTCGTCGCCGATGCCGTACAGCGGGTGGGTCTCGGCCCCGACGGCTTCGTGGTCGAAGTGGCAAGCAACGACGGGTACTTGCTGAAGCACGTGGTGGACCGGGGGATCCGCTGCCTGGGCATCGAGCCGTCGGTGAACGTCGGCGCGGCGGCGCGCGATGCGGGTGTGCCCACACTCACGGAGTTCCTCAACCCGGACACCGGCTCGGCCGTCCGCGCCGAGCACGGCCCGGCGGACCTGGTCGTGGCCAACAACGTGTACGCACACGTCCCCGACGTGGTCGGGTTCACGCGGGGGCTCCGCGCCCTGGTCGCCGACGACGGCTGGGTCTCCATCGAGGTGCAGCATCTGCTGACCCTGATCGAGGAGAACCAGTACGACACGATCTACCACGAGCACTTCCAGTACTACACGGTCGCGTCCGCGATCCGCGCGCTGGCGAGCGGTGGACTCTCGCTGGTGGACGTGGAGTTGCTGCCCACGCACGGCGGCTCCATCCGGCTGTGGGCCCGGCCTGCCGAGGTGGCGGGAGAGCCGTCCCAGCGGGTGGCCGACGTGCTTGACCGGGAGAAGGCCGCCGGTCTGCAGGAACTGTCCGGGTACACGGAGTTCTCCGCCCGGGTGGCCAAGGTGCGCCGTGACCTCCTGAAGTTCCTCATCGAGGCGGCCGAGCGCGGCGAGGCGGTCGTCGGCTACGGCGCCCCGGGCAAGGGCAACACCCTCCTCAACCACTGCGGCATACGACCCGACCTGCTCCCCTACACCGTCGACCGCAACCCCTACAAGCACGGCCGGTTCACCCCGGGCACCCGTATCCCGATCCTGCCGCCCGAGCAGATAGCCGCCGACAAGCCCGACTACGTCCTCGTCCTGCCGTGGAACCTGCGAGCCGAGCTGGTCGAGCAGTTGTCCTTCGTGCACGACTGGGGCGGCCGCCTGGTCTTTCCCATCCCGGAACTGAGCATTGTCGAGGTCAAGCCGTGAAGGTGGTTCTGTTCTGCGGCGGTTATGGGCTGCGGATGCGCAGCGGAGCGTCCGACGACGTGCCCAAGCCGATGGCGATGGTCGGCCCACGGCCGCTGATCTGGCACGTCATGCGTTACTACGCGTACTTCGGGCACACGGAGTTCATCCTGTGCCTCGGATACGGCGCTCACCACATCAAGGACTTCTTCCTCAACTACGAGGAGACGACGTCCAACGACTTCGTTCTGCGGGGCGGGAAGACCGAGCTGCTGTCCACCGACATCGCCGACTGGACGATCACGTTCGCGCAGACCGGCATCGAGTCACCGATCGGGGAGCGGCTGCGCCGGGTGCGGCACCACCTGGACGGCGACGAGTTGTTCCTCGCCAACTACGCCGACGTGCTCACCGATGCCCCACTGCCGGAGATGATCGACCGGTTCGCCCGGCGCGACGCGGGTGCGTCGATGATGGTGGTGCCGCCGCAGTCGTCGTTCCACTGCGTGGACCTGGGCGAGGACGGCCTGGTGGGGGGCATCACCGCGGTGAGCGAACTGCCGCTGTGGGAGAACGGCGGCTACTTCGTGCTCCGCCAGGAGGTCTTCGACCACATCCCGGAGAACGGGGACCTGGTCGCCGACGGATGTGCCCAACTGGCCAAGCGGGGACGCCTTGTGGCGCACCAGCACCGCGGCTTCTGGAAGCCGACCGACACGGTGAAGGAGCGGGCCGCGCTCGACGACGCGTACGCCCGGGGCGACCGCCCGTGGGCCGTGTGGGAACGGGACGGCGCGAGCGCCGGAGCGACGGCGTGATCCGGCTCGGGGCCGGGCCCCTGAACCGGATCGTCGCGGTAGGAGCACACTGCGACGACATCGCCATCGGCGCCGGCGGCACGCTGCTCACGACGTGCCTCGCACGGCCCGGTATCCGCATCGACGCGCTGGTGCTCTCCGGCGGCGGCAGCGAGCGGGAGCAGGAGGAGCAGGCCGCACTCGCCGCCTTCTGCCCGGGTGCCGAACTGCGGCTGACCGTAGACAAGTTGCCGGACGGCCGACTGCCCGCGCACTGGGACGAGGCCAAGGCCTCGGTCGAGGAGCTGCGCACGGAGACCGAGCCGGATCTGGTCCTTGCACCACGCACCGATGACGCGCACCAGGACCACCGGAGCCTGGCGAAGCTGGTGACCACCGCGTTCCGCGACCACCTCGTGCTCGGCTACGAGATCGTCAAGTGGGACGGCGATCTCGGCCGTCCGGCGGCGTACCAGCCGCTGTCGACGGAGATCGCCGAACGGAAAGTGCGGCTGCTGCAGGAGCACTATCCCTCGCAACGCCACCGGCCCTGGTACGACCGGGAAGCCTTCCTCGGCCTTGCCCGGATCCGCGGCATCGAATGCTCCGCGCGCTATGCCGAGGCGTTCGCCGTCACCAAACTCACGCTCAATCTGGGGGATGAACCGTGCGCGTACTGCTGACCGGACACCAGGGCTACCTGGGCACCGTGATGGCTCCGGTCCTCACGGCCGCCGGGCACGAGGTCGTCGGCCTCGACTCCGGCCTGTTCGCCGACTGCGTCCTTGGCCCGCCGCCCGCGGACCCGCCGGGGCCCCGGGTGGACCTGCGCGATGTCACGGCCGAACACGTGGCCGGGGTGGACGCCGTGATCCACCTGGCCGCGCTCTCCAACGACCCGCTGGGATCGCTGGCGCCCGACCTCACGTACGACATCAATCACCACGCCTCCGTACGCCTTGCCCGGCTGGCGCGCGACGCCGGAGTGCGGCGCCTCCTGTACGCGTCCACCTGCTCCGTCTACGGCGCCGCCGGCGGCGCCGATCTAGTGGCCGAGGACGCCCCGCTGCGCCCGGTGACGCCGTACGCGGTTTCCAAGGTGCGGGTGGAGGACGATCTGCACGCGCTCGCCGACGGCGACTTCAGCCCGGTGTTCATGCGCAATGCCACCGCCTTCGGCTTCTCGCCCCGGCTGCGTGCCGACATCGTGCTGAACAACCTGGTGGGCCACGCGCTGCTGTCCGGCGAAGTCCTGGTGATGTCCGACGGCACGCCCTGGCGTCCGCTGGTGCACGCCGCCGACATCGCGCGGGCCTTCGCGGCCGCGCTGACCGCGCCGCGCGAAGCGGTGCACGACCGGGCGTTCAACATCGGCAGCGAGATCAACAACGTCACGGTCGCCGAGATCGCCGAGCAGGTCGCCGAGGCGGTGTCCGGCTCGAAGGTGGTGATCACCGGCGAGACCGGCGCCGACCCGCGCTCCTACCGGGTGGACTTCTCCCGGTACCGCGCCGCGGTGCCCGGCTTCGACTGCGAGTGGACGGTGAAGCAGGGCGCACTCGAACTCGCCGATGCCTACCGGACGTTCGGGCTGACCCGGGAGGACTTCGAGCGACGCTTCATCCGCCTTGCCGTGCTGCGCGCGGCGTCCGACGCCGGCACCGTCGACGACACCCTGCGGTGGCGCCGATGACCGCGCCCGGCGAACAGCCGATGACCTCGGCCGGCCAGCAGATGCACGCGCTGGTGGAGCGGCTGTACCCGCTCTGCCGGAGCATCACCGGCGACGGGGTGCGCGCCACCCTGGAGATCGTCGGCGAGTACATCCCGCTGCAGGTGCACGAGGTGGCGACCGGGACTCAAGTGCTCGACTGGACCGTGCCGCAGGAGTGGAACATCCGGGACGCGTACATCGCCGACACCGCCGGCAACCGGGTCGTCGACTTCGCCGCGTCCAGCCTGCACGTGCTCGGCTACAGCGTGCCCGTGTCGAAGACCATGCCGCTGTCCGAGCTGCGCGGACACCTGCACACCCTTCCGGACCACCCGAGTTGGGTGCCGTACCGCACCAGCTACTACAAGCCGGAGTGGGGGTTCTGCCTGTCCCAGGAGACCCTGGACGCGCTGCCGGACGGTGAGTACGAGGTACGCATCGACTCCACGCTCGAAGACGGCCACCTCACCTACGCCGAGCATGTGATTCCCGGTCAGGTCCCGGACGAGGTGATCGTCTCCTGCCACGTCTGCCACCCTTCGCTGGCCAACGACAACCTGGCAGGCATCGCGGTGGCGACGTTCCTGGCCCGCGCGCTGGCGGAGCAAACCCCTTACTACACCTACCGGTTCATCTACGCGCCCGGCACCATCGGCGCGATCACCTGGCTGGCCCGCAACGCGGAGCGCATCAATGGGGCATCCCCTGGTCGAGCGGAGCCGAGAGCTGGGGGAAAGGTCAAGCACGGGCTCGTGCTGGCCTGTGCCGGCGACCGGGGCCAACTGACCTACAAGCAGAGCAGGCGCGGCGACGCGGAGATCGACCGGGTGATGCGGCATGTGCTGCTGGCCTCCGAACGCCCGCACCGCGTCACCGAGTTCACTCCGTACGGCTACGACGAGCGGCAGTACTGCTCGCCCGGATTCGATCTCGGCGTGGGCTCGCTCAGCCGGACCCCGTACGCCGGTTATGCCGAGTACCACACCTCGGCCGACAACCCGGACTTCGTCTCCCCGGAGGCGATGGCGGACACCCTCGCCGTCTGCCGCGAGGCGTTCGCCGTCCTCGACCGCAACCGGCGGTACCTCAACCTCAGCCCCTACGGCGAACCACAGCTGGGCCGACGCGGGTTGTACGACTCGCTCGGCGGCCGCAGCGACACGCAGCACGCCCAGATGGCCGTGCTCTGGGTGCTCAGCCTCTCCGACGGCGAGCACAGTCTCCTCGATGTCTCCGAGCGGTCCGGGCTGCCGTTCGACACCGTCGCCGTCGCGGCCGACGCCCTGCGCGGCGCCGGGCTGATCAAGGCATGACGTCGATGACCGCCAAGGGGGAGAAGACGACAGCGGCGGTCCCGGCCCGACACGCCCGGCGGACCGCCAAGCGGGCCATCCTCGGCCGGCTGTCCTGGGGCCTTGCCGACCAGGCGGCCTCCAGCCTGTCCAACTTCGTGGTGGGCATCTACGTCGCCCGCTCGCTGGGACTCACCGCGTTCGGCGTGTTCAGCCTGGCCTGGGTGACCTACGGCGTGGTGCTCAGCGTCTCCCGCGGCCTGGCCACCGACCCTCTCGTGGTGCGCTTCAGCGGCGTGCCGGACTGGTCCTGGCGCAGGGCGGTGGCCCGGTCGTCGGGCACCGCGCTCGGCGTCGGCGGTGCCATCGGGGCGGCGTGTGTGGTGCTCGGCCTCGCTCTCGGCGGGCGGGTGGGGCCCGCGTTCGCCTGCCTCGGCTTCATGCTGCCGGGGCTGCTGTTGCAGGACGCCTGGCGGTACGCGTTCTTCGCCGCCGGCACCGGGCGCAGGGCCTTCGTCAACGACATCGTGTGGGGCATCGCGCTCATCCCGGCCATGGTGGTGGCCGCCCGCGTGGGCAGCGTGGCCGCTTTCGTGCTCGCCTGGGGCGCGTCCGCCGCGGTGGCCGCCGCATACGGCTGCGTCCAGTCCGGCATCCGGCCCCGGATGACCGGAGCGCACGAGTGGCTTCGCGAACACCGCGACCTCGGCTACCGCTACCTGGTCGAGAACGTCGGCGTCAGCGGCGCCGGCCAGCTGCGGGCGTACGGGCTCGGCGCGATCGTCGGGGTCAGCGCGGTGGGCGTGGTGCGGGGCGCCGAGCTCCTGCTCGGCCCGTTCATGGCCGTGCTGATGGGCCTTTCACTGGTCACCGTCGCCGAGGCGGCACGGGTACTGCGCCGGGCCCCGCACCACCTCGGCGTCTTCTGTCTCGTCCTTGGCGGCGTGCAGGCCGTCGCCGCGCTGCTGTGGGGCGCGGCGCTGCTGCTGATGCCGGACCGGCTCGGCGAGTTCGTCCTCGGCGACGTCTGGAGCTCCGCCTCGACGCTCATCGCGCCGGTCACGCTCGGCGTCGCGGGCGCAGGCCTGGGCACCGGCGCGGCGGCCGGGCTCCGCGCGCTCGCAGCGGCCCGGCGCAGCCTGCGCTGCCAGATGTTCGCCTCCGCCTTCTATGTCGGCGGCGGCCTCGGCGGAGCGGCCGTGGCCGGCACGGTGGGCTCGGCCTGGGGCGTCGCCGCTTCGACCGTCTGCGGCTCGGCCGTGTGGTGGCTGCAGTTGCGGTCCGCCCTGCGCGAGCACCACCGCACCCCCATCCGCGAAGCGAGGACACCATGACCGCCCTTCCCCGGTTGAGCATCGGCCTGCCTGTGTACAACGGCGAGGAGTACCTTGCCGAGGCCCTCGACGCCCTCCTCGGCCAGACCTACGAGGACTTCGAGCTGGTCATCTCCGACAACGCCTCGACCGACGGGACTCCGGTCGTCTGCCGGTGGTACGCAGCGCGCGACTCGCGCATCCGGTACCTCCGGCTGCCCCGGAACATCGGCGCCGCGCCGAACCACAATTACGTGTTCACCGAGTGCCGCGGCGAGCTGTTCAAGTGGGCCTCGCACGACGACCTGTACGCCCGGGACCTGCTGCGCCGCTGCGTGGAGGCGCTTGACGAGCGGCCGGACGTGATCCTCGCCCACTCCGGTCAGGCAGTCATCGACGGCGACGGCCAGGTGAAGGTCCCGTACGAGTACAAGATCGCCACCGACTCGCCGAACGCGCCGGAGCGCTTCCGCAGTTTCCTGTTCGAGCCCGGTGGTGACGACTTCTACGGGGTGATGCGAGCCGACATGCTGCGCCGGGTGAAGCCGCACGACAGCTACCACCACGCGGACCGCACGTTCGTCGCCGAGATCGTCCTGCACGGGCCCTTCCACCAAGTGCCGGAGCTGCTGTACTTCCGCCGCGACCATCCCACCCGTGCCGAGCGGGCGAACCCCGGAAAGCGCGCCCGGTGCGTCAACCTCGACCCGCGCCGGGCAGGCCTGCTGCACCCGACGCCCCGGTTGCTCGCCGAGTACGTCTGGGGCTTCGCCTCCGCGATCCGGCGGGCACCGTTGTCCCCGGCCGACCGGCGCGCGTGCCACCGGCACCTGGCCGCATGGATGACCAGCCGGGCCCGGCCCGGCGCCGGCGAGCGGGTCGAGGACCGCGCCCCGGTCGACCCCGCCCGGATCACCGTCTCCGTCGACGCTCTCGTCGCCGGACGTGAGGGGAGGCAGGCATGACGTCCGCGGACGAAGCTCCGGTGCGCGTCGGGGTGTTCGGTCTGCTGGGCTCCGGCAACCTCGGCAACGACGGGTCGCTGGAAGCCGTACTCGGCTACCTCCGCGCCGAGCACCCGGAGGCGGTCGTGGACGCGCTGTGCGGCGGACCCGAGGTCGTCGCGACCCGGTACCGGATCCCCGCGACGCGACTGCACTGGTACCGCGGGGAGTACCGGACCGCGTCGCGTGCGGGCGCGATCGCGGCGAAGGGCCTGGGCAAAGTCGTCGACGCCGTCCGCACCGCCGCCTGGGTGCGCCGGCACAGCGTGGTGATCGTGCCGGGCATGGGCGTCCTGGAGGCCACCCTGCCGCTGCGGCCGTGGGGCTTTCCGTACGCGCTGTTCCTGCTCTGCGCATCCGGCCGACTGTTCGGCACCCGGGTCGCGCTGGTCGGCGTCGGCGCCGCTCCGATCGGCAAGCGGCCGACCAGGTCCCTGGTGCGCTGGTCGGCGCGGCTTGCCACGTACCGGTCCTACCGGGACGACCTGTCCCGCGACGCGATGCGGGAGATGGGCGTGGACACCGCGCGCGACGAGGTCTACCCGGACCTCGCCTTCGCCCTGCCGACGCCGCAGACGGGCACGCCCTCGGAGCCGCCGGGCCGGCCGGGTCCGGTCTGCGTCGGCGTCATGGACTTCCACGGCAGTGACGACGACCGCGAGCGGGCCGAGGAGATCCACCGGCGCTATCTCGACGGGACAACTCGCTTCGTCCGCGCGCTGGTTGAGGGCGGCAGGCCGGTCCGGCTACTCACCGGCGACGAGTGCGATGCGCCGGTGGTCGTCGCGATCCTCGACGCAGTGGACTCGCCGCTGGTCACCGCTGCCGGGGTGGCCTCGCTCGCCGACCTCATGAAGGAGATGGCGGCCGCCGACGCCGTGGTGGCGACTCGCTACCACAACCTCGTCTGCGCGCTGAAGGTCGGCGTGCCGACCCTCGCACTCAGCTATGCGGCGAAGAGCGACGCGCTCATGGCTCAGATGGGCCTTGCCGCGTACTGCCACCCGGCTCGCGAGGTCGACGCCGGCCGGCTGCTGGAGCAGTTCCGGTCGCTGGAGCAGCGATCGGCGGAGCTGCGGCGGATCCTCACCGAGCGGAACCTGGTCGCCGTCCGGCAACTTGAGCGCCAGTTCACCACGTTGACCTCGGCCCTGTTCCCGGCGGCCGACCACGCCCACGCCCTGCAGGAGTCACCATGAAAGCGATCGAAGTCCCGGCGATCGACGGGGCGTTCCTGTTCCAGCCGACGCCGTACGCCGACGAGCGCGGCTTCTTCTGCCGCACGTTCGACGCCGACGTGGTCCGCTCGGTGGGCCTCGACCCGGAAGCCTTCGTCCAGGACAGCCTGTCCCGCTCGGTCCAGGGCGTGCTGCGCGGCCTGCACCTGCGCTCCGGCGCCGGCGAGGCCAAGCTGGTGCGGTGCTCGTACGGGGAGATCTTCGACGTCATCGTGGACCTGCGGCCCGACTCACCGACCTACCGCAGCCAGGCTTTCTTCGAGCTGTCCGGCGAGACGCAGGTGACCCTGTACATCCCGGCGGGCTGCGCACACGGCTTCCAGGCGCTGACCGAAACCGCCGACACCTCGTACCGGATCGACCGCCCGCACGATCCGGCCGAGGACGTGACGATCGCCTTCGACGACCCGGAACTCGCCATTGCCTGGCCGCTGCCGGTCACATCGATGTCCCAGCGGGACCGGAAGGCACCTGGCCTCGCCGAGGCCCTGAAGCACGTCCTGAAGCACAAGGAAGGGTGACGTCGACTTGGACACCGAAGAGCTCCCGCTGCCCCGGTCGCGCCAGGCCAACGAGCGCCTGCACGCCCTGATCCCCGGAGGCGCACACACCTACGCGAAGGGAGACGACCAGTACCCCGAGAACCTGGCCCCGGTCATCAGCCACGGCCGCGGCGCCCACGTGTGGGACATCGACGACAACCACTACATCGAGTACGGCTCCGGCCTGCGGTCGGTCAGCCTCGGCCACGCTCACCCACGCGTCCTCGAGGCAGTGCGGCGGGAGATCGACCGCGGCAGCAACTTCACCCGGCCGTCCATCGTGGAGGTCGAGGCCGCGGAGCGATTTCTGGCCACAGTACCGACCGCCGAGATGGTCAAGTTCGCGAAGAACGGCTCCGACGTCACCACCGCGGCGGTGCGCCTCGCCCGCGCCGTCACCGGGCGCCCGAGGGTGGCCATCTGCGGTGACCATCCGTTCTTCTCGGTCGACGACTGGTTCATCGGTACGACGCCGATGTCCGCCGGCATTCCGTCGGCGACCACCGAGCTCACTGTGGCGTTCCCGTACGGGGACTTGACCGCCACGGAGGAATTGCTGACCCGGTACGAGGACGAGGTCGCCTGCCTGATCCTCGAACCCGCCACCCACACCGAACCGCCGCCCGGCTACCTCCAGGGCCTGCGCGTACTGGCCGACCGGCACGGCTGCGTACTGGTCTTCGACGAGATGATCACCGGCCTGCGCTGGTCCGAGGCGGGCGCCCAGGGCCTGTACGGCGTCGTGCCCGACCTCTCCACGTTCGGCAAGGCGCTGGGCAACGGGTTCGCGGTCTCCGCCCTGGCCGGGCGCCGCGACCTGATGGAGCGCGGCGGGCTGCGGCACCCCGGAGACCGGGTGTTCCTGCTGTCCACGACGCACGGTGCGGAAACGCATTCCCTGGCCGCCGCGATGGCGGTGCAAACCACCTACGTCGAGGAGGACATCACCGCGCAACTGCACACCCTGGGCGAGCGGTTGGCCGCCGGCGTCCGCGAGGCCGCGGCCAGCATGGGCGTCGGCGACCACGTCGTCGTCCGGGGCCGGGCCAGCAACCTGGTCTTCGCCACCCTTGACGAGAACCTGCAACCGTCGCAGCAGTACCGCACCCTGTTCCTCCGCCGACTGCTCGCGGGCGGAGTGCTTGCCCCGTCGTTCGTGGTGAGCAGCGCGCTCAGCGACACCGACATCGACCGCACCGTCGACGTCGCAGCCCAGGCATGTGCGGTGTACCGGAAGGCACTGGAGGCCGCCGACCCCACCCCCTGGCTGGCCGGACGGCCGGTGAAGCCCGCATTCCGTCGCTTGGCGTGACGTAGCGTCAGCGATGCTCCCGCCGAGCGGCGTCGGCCGTCCGATCGCCCAGCCGGTCGGCCGCCCGGTCGACCAGCCACGCCGTCGCCGGTATCACCACCAGCGCGGTGCACCAGCCGCCGAGGACGTCGGTCGGGTAGTGCGCGCCCAGGGCGACCTGCGCCCAGCCCATGGCTGCGCCGGCGACCAGCGCCGAGGCGAACACAAGTAACTTGTCGGCCGTCCTGCCGAGGCCGAGCCGGCCGGTCGCGAGCAGCGCCACCATGAGGGCGAGCGCGGTGAAGAAGGCGGTGTGCCCGCTCGGGTAGGAAAGGTTCCCGCCGTGGATGGTGCGTCCCACCAGGTGCTTGAGCAGCGTCGCCGTCCCCACGGTGATGCCGACGCCGGCGACGACGAGCACCGCTGTGCGAGGACGCCGAAGCAGCAGGCAGCCCGTCACGGTGGCCACGACCAGCGGCGCCGCTCCGGCGGGCTCCCCCCAGAAGTCCATGGCCAGAGCGACGGACCGCCACGGCGGCCGCACACCCTCCACCGCCGACTGGATCCGCAGGTCAATCATGCCGGGCTTGTCGTGGCCGACGTACAGGACCCCGAGCACGACGACCACCAGCGTGGCGAGCACCGCCATCAGCCCGAGCCACGCGCGCAGCGATGGCGGCAGCACCGCGGGCGCCGACGGGCCGGTCATACGCCCACCGCGCCCGGTCGGCCTGCGGTAGCTTGCCGTGATCGGTACATGGTGTTCCGGATCCTGACTTCAGTGGCTTGTGTCCCGGTCCCCGTGGGACCACGAGCCGGTCAACGACCGGCGGACCGACTTGCCGGCGTGCGTCACCCGTTGTCCTCCAACAGCCGTGGTGGTGAGGCCGTCAGGGCCGCCTCCCCGAAGAGCCCTACTGGCGCCGCCGTGTTGGTGACCAGTACAGCCATTTTTCGCGCCGCACGACGCACGTCGCCCTCCCTCTGGAGATGGCCAGACCGGATCATGTGCACGTCCAACGTATGCCGAGACGGCCCCCGCCAACACCCAACTCCCCACAGACTCCAGGCCATTACCAAGCCGGCACCGCAACGCCGACGGCCGAGAGACAAGAAGAGCCGGACAGAATCACAGCACCGAGCGGATTGTTCACCTGCCTGGCTGGAGGCGCCCGCTGTCCGGCGCCAACCCATGGACCAGCAGCGCCCGCGGCCGCGATGCGGGGATACGCGGCCCGTGTTGCACCCTCACACGCTTCGCTCCCGTCGCCAACCGGCGTCACACACACGGGCCCCTACGCCCATACTGCGGCGGCACTGCAGGGCATGTCAGAGCGGGGCCGTGCCGCCCACAGCACCGGCCAGTCTGTCGGAAACGAATGCGGGAGGGACCTGCCTTTCTGGCCAATCCTGCAGCGCCTTCAGTCTGAGTCGCCGTCCCCTGCCTCTCGTCGGCGGTCAGCCGGGCGGTTCCAGCAAGGAGTGGTACCGACTTCTTCCGCCCCGCCCAGACTTGATCCCGCAATGAGCGAAGCGAGACGGCTGACGTCCCGTCTGTTGTGAGGTTGACCGGTCAGCGGGTCGCGTCTGAGGTTGACCGGTCAGCGGGTCGCGCTCCGATGAAGCCCACGGTTTCTGTCATGTCCGCCCGCCCGGTGCGCAGCGGTGGCACGCCTTCCTTCTCGAATCCCACCGAGACACCGCAGAACGGTATGAGACTGTCATCGGCTCCGACTGTCCAGCTGACGGTCTTGCTGGGTGGCAACCCACGCATCGGCCTCAGCGGTGCCGGGCTTGTGGAAGGAATGCTCCGCGGTCCACACGTACTCACTGACGTGGACGAAGTCGAGGAGCGCGTGGATCGTAACGTCCCGGCGGGCGGCTTCGGCGTGGATCAGGTCGAGCTGGTGGCGGGCGCCGTCGCCCAGCACGATCCAGGTGCGCCGGTGGTGCGGGACACGGGCCTCGGCCTGCGCGAAGGCGTCGGCGACGGCGGGCTTGGGAGGGTGGACGAGGGAGGCGGTGCACCACTTCCGTTCGGCTTTCGCGCCCAGCCACGGTGCGCGAGCGGTGCTGCGGCCGCCGGGTGGATGAATCAACATCGTGCGGCCGCCTGGGGGTGGGGATGGCGCGGAGGCATCGCCCAAGTGCCACGTGTGGGAGCAGAACACCACCAGGACCTCCGGCTGGTGCGACGGCCGAGGCCCGGCAAGCTACCGCGTCGGCGGGATGCAGCCCTGCACGGAGTTCAACTACGGCGCCGCCACCAGGCCCTGCGTCACGGGGACCGCGTCGACGATCTCGCGCTGCTCGGACCAGATGGTCTCGCCGAGAAGTACAAACGGACGTCGGTCCCCGCAAGGTTCGGTGTCGGCAAGACATGGAGCTCTTTCAATCTGGCGGTCTGGGCCACGAGTTGGACGGTCCTGCGTAACGACGAGGCTCCTGGTAGACGGTGTCACGACCAAGATCCACTTTGCTGCCAGGAGCCTCGCGTGCTTGTCTGCCCGTCCTCGATCGGCCTGTCCAGCCGCACCCTGCAGTACCTGACCGGACAACTCGCCTTCCGAAGGCGGGAAATCGGTAC